>CAYVNS010000013.1:0-48875 GCA_964453225.1 uncultured Rhodospirillaceae bacterium | reverse complement strand
TTCCCCCTAAGCTAACGCTTCAAGGTCTGCAATCAATACATAGGAATCCGATTTGCTTCTTTTCGATGACAATAATCAAATCAGCCAGGAACAGGCCCCGTTCAAGTCGGGTTAGAGACCCTTAGCCCCCGGTTGGCCCCATGCCCCCGGACGGCCCAAAATGCGGCCCAACCTTCGGATCGCGCTTGATAAAGCCGCGCGTGCCCTTGCCTTTCCCGCCGACGCGGCCCGTTTCCTTGGTCTGCGAAAGGTCGTTCGTTTTCGTCAACTCAAGGTCTTGCGCCGCTTTTTCTCCGGCGTCCAAAATCCAGTTCACAAGCGCAAAGGACTTCACGTTGTCCTTTGTCCGCTCCCACGCCACGGAGAGATTGGCCGAAGCGCGCATCGGCAAGTCGCTGAAAAATTCCGCAACGGCCTCCATAATAGCCTTAACGTCCAGATGCCGCCAATCGGCCATGACTTCTTTCAGCTTGTGCGGCGGCAGACGCGCAATCCCCACGCCCGTGACAGACTTGCGCTCCAGCCAACTGTCGCCTTCGCCCTCGCCTTCGCCGCTTTTCTTCTTGCGGGGTTGTTCCATCTCTTTTTCGGCGTCTTCAATATCCGTCATTGTTTGTCCTTACGAATGTTCTTTATCAATCGTCTTGCCGTCTTTCAGATGGAGAAAACTGGTGTCGTAGCCCTCGACGGGCTTCTTATTCTCCATGCGTATAATAAGGATTTTATGAATTTTCATCAGGAAATTATGCATTTCGTCGGTGGCTTCCCACTCGATAGGATATGTCCCGCCGGTGTCGTAAATGATTTCGATTCTTTTCAGATCGACGTGATAGCCTACCCAGAGAGGCGTTGCCTCAAAAGGCTCGTCGTGGACAAGGCATATCTTTCCACGGGCATTAACGACAAGGCCAATATTCACGAAATGACCGCTCCCAATATTAACGGGTAATCAGGCACCCATTTTTGACAAAAGAGTGTTAACGTCTGATGAATGCTATACCTTTATGATTCTTCATGATTTTGGACTTAAAAGCCCGTTTGATTTTCGAAAAAGCACTTATCGCAACCGTCGGTATCGCCTAGCCCGCTTGGACGAGGGGAATGCGAGGAGCAACGGAGCGCAGCACTAGGCATTCATACTATTAAATTAGATTTCGGAGCTTGAGGCGAAAGCCCAAATATCTGGCCCCCTAACCCGCCTGGACGAGGGGACTGCGAGGAGCAACGAAGCGCAGCACTAGGCATTCATGCTATTAAATTAGATTTCGGAGCTTGTGGCGAAAGCCCAAGTATCTCCGCCCCCTAACCCGCTTGGACGAGGGAAATGCGAGGAGCAACGGAGCGCAGCACTAGACATTCATACTATTAAATTAGATTTCGGAGCTTGTGGCGAAAAATGTTGTTTTTCAAAATTTTGAGCGCAGCGTACTCAAACGTACGTGAGCATCAAAATTTTGAAAAAGGGCTTTTTGCAGCCCAAGTATCTCCGCCCCCTAACCCGCTTGGACGAGGGGAATGCGAGGAGCAACGGAGCGCAGGCCCGCAGCGTACTATAGGTACGTGAGGAGCCGAGCACCGGATGCGACGAAGCAGGCCCCCGTCCAAGTCGGGTTAGGCCCTGCGGCGCGCTTGTAACGCAGCGGCGAGAGTCCCATCGTCCAAATAATCGAGCTCCCCGCCTATGGGCAGGCCGTGCGCCAGCTTCGAGACCACCGCGCCTGTCTCTGCCAACCTATCCGCCACGTAATGCGCTGTAGCTTGGCCTTCCACCGTTGCATTCAGAGCGAGAACGACTTCCTTGATCGCGCTCGACGTGACGCGCTCGACCAGCTTGTCGATATGCAAATCGGCTGGATGCACGCCGTCCAGCGCCGACAGGGTGCCTCCCAGCACATGGTAGAGGCCGCGATAGGCGCGGCTGCGTTCGAGCGCCCACAAGTCCGCCACCTCCTCAACGACGCAAATCAGGCTTTGATCGCGCCCGCTATCGCGGCAAATCTCGCACGGATCGCCGCCGCCAAGATTGCCGCATGTGCCGCAAATCTGAACGTCCATCGCCGCGCGCGTCATGGCATCGATCAGGGGAAGCAGCGCGGCCTCGCGCTTTTTAAGAAGATGCAAAACCATGCGCCGCGCCGACCGGGGCCCTAGGCCCGGCAACCGTGCGAGGTGTTTCATAAGGTTTTCAAGCGGCGACATGGATTTTATGCTAGCGCAAAACTTTACCCTTAAGCAAAATTAATCTGCGTTTCCAAAGCGATGAAAGCCTTTCGCCCCGCCGCTTTAACTTTAAATTGCCCCTCTATTGTTGTATAGTTGCGCCAACAAGGAGCATCCCATGGACACACCCTCCGATCATAGCCGTTTTGGCCGTTTCAGAGTCACAACCCAAAAGCAGGAAGACGCAAGCCATTTGCCGGAAAACGCCTTGGGGGCCGCCTTCGTTGTTTCGAACGCCGAGGAAACAAAACAAGACGGGCTTGTCGCCGCGAAAGAGTACATCAACCATAACCACGATCACCCTCACGGCCAGGATTGCGGCTGCCCCAAGTGCGTCGATCTTGCTCAGGGCGACACCGAAAATGCGCACGCGAAAGGCGTGAATAGCACCCACATTCAGGGTATGCACTCCGTAGAGTTCGACGAGCTGTAATTCTTTATCACGTTTTTTTTGACGAGGAATCCCATGTCCAGAAATCCCCTGCATTTACTGAAGGCGCATCCAGAAATCGCTGATGTTCCTGATGATGAAAACGCGCCCGCCCCAACGCACGTCCCAAAATCTCAGATCAAAGCAGACAAACGCCTTCCCACAACAAACGCACAGCCAGCGCCTTCGGTTGCCTGCGTCCTGGACGGCCCGGGTTAGGGGCCAAACTCAATTAAGATTCGTCATTCCGGAAAAATCCGAGCGCCGCGAGGATTTTATCCGGAATCCGATTTAGTTTTTCAGGTTTTCATTCAATTAAACTTACGAAAATTCAAACAAGTTTGAGGCGAAAAACGTCTCTCTTTTCAAAATTTTGAGCGCACCGCTTTCCTAACCCGCTTGGGCGCGGGGAATGCGAGAAGCAACGGAGCGCAGGCCCGCTTAAGATTTCGTTCAATTCAATTTACAATTCAAACAAGCTTGAGGCGAAAAACGTCTCTCTTTTCAAAATTTTGAGCGCAGCGTACTTAAACGTACGTGAGCATCAAAATTTTGAAAAAGAGCGTTTTGCAGCCCAAGATCGTTTGAATTTTCTAGAAAGGAAGCTTGAACCCGGGCGGAAGCTTCAATCCCCCCATCATCTTTTCCGTCTCCTCCGCGACCTGCTTCTCGGCCTTGCCCTTGGCGTCGTTCGTCGCGGCGACGATCAAATCCTCCAGCATTTCCTTGTCATCGGGGACGATCAGCTTCGGATCGATCGAAATCTTGCGCATTTCGCCCTTGCCCGTCAGGGTGACGACGACCATGCCGCCGCCCGAAAGCCCCTGCACTTCCATCTCGCCAAGTCGGTTTTGCATATCCGCCATCTTGGTCTGCATGTCCTGCATCTGGCGCATCATTTGACCGATATTCATTTATTCGTCCTCTGTCTCTGGTGGTTGAGAGTCTTCGCCGACATCATTGCCGGCGCTTTCCGTTTGAGCAAGTTCTCTTTGCCTCAGGGCGATGACTTTTGCAGCAGGAAAAGCCTGAAAAACGGCCCGCATCAACGGGTGTTCCTTAGCCTTCGCGATGCGCAGGGCCTCGATCTCGCGATCCTGCTCCGCCAACGTCGGCTCGCCTTCTTTGGGCGAAATCGAAACGACCCAGCGCTGCCCCGTCCATTCCGTCAGGCACTTGCCGATGCGCCCCGCGAAATTCGGCGGCGCGTCGCCGATGCGCACCTCCAAAACCCCGGCCTCGCAGCGCACAAGGTGAACCTGCGCGTGAAGCAACGCGTGCAGCCCCGCTTCGCGCTTTTCCGCAAAGAGAGCCACAACGTCGCGGAAATCCATGGGCTTCGAATGCGCCTCGACTTGCGGCTGGGCAAGCGGCGCGGCAACCGCGACCGTAGCGCCCCCCGCCCTTTTCGCACGCGGCGCGCCGTCGGAGCTACCGCCGCCGGACGAAGCCGGCATGCCGCCGCTTGGGGGCGTATCCCTTAACTGTTTAACAAGATCGGCAGGCGTCGGAAGGTCGGACGCATACGCAAGCCGGATGAGCACCATCTCGGCCGCCTGAGCCGGGTTCGACGCCAGCTGAACCTCATTAATGCCCTTCAGCAAAATCTGCCAGGCGCGCGCCAGGGGGGGGATTTTAATATCCGACAGCTCCGTCAACATCCGCCGATCATACTCCGGCAAGCTTTCGTCGGCGGCAAAATCGGGAATGACCTGCCCGCGCGTCAGCAAATGCACGAAATTGCACATATCCTGCAAAACCTGCAAAGGGTCGGAGCCGGCCAGCTGCATGGACGCGAAAATATCCAAAGCGGCCTTCATCTCGCCGCGCATGATCTTGCGGAAAAGAGCCATGCTCTGCCCGCGGTCGGCAAGGCCCAGCATGTCTTTCACGTCGACCGCCGTCACCGTGCCGTTGCCGCGCGAAATCGCCTGATCGAGCAAGCTCAGCCCGTCGCGCACCGAGCCCTCGGCGGCATGGGCAATCAATTTGACCGCCTCCTCTTCCGTCGTCGCGTTTTCAAAGCCGGCGATTTTCGTAAAGTGCCGCGTCAAGGTCTCGCTATCCACGCGCCGCAAGTCGAAACGCTGGCAACGCGAAAGAACGGTAACGGGAACCTTGCGCCCTTCGGTCGTCGCGAAAATGAATTTGGTATGCGGCGGCGGCTCCTCCAACGTCTTCAAAAGCGCGTTAAACGCGTTTTTCGAAAGCATATGCACTTCGTCGAGGATATAAATTTTATACCGCGCGGAAACCGGCCCGTATTTAACGCCTTCGATAATGTCGCGAATGTCGTCGACGCCGGTGCGCGAGGCGGCGTCCATTTCCAGAATATCGACATGCCGGTCTTCTAAAATCGCGCGGCAGGAATCGCATTTCCCGCAAGGATGAACGGTCGGGCCGCCTTTGCCGTCCTCGCCCGTGCAGTTCAGCGCGCGCGCAATGATGCGCGCCGTCGTCGTCTTGCCGATGCCGCGCACGCCCGTCAGGATCCATGCGTGCGGCAACCGCCCCGTTTCGATGGCGTTGGACAGCGTACGCACAAGGGCTTCCTGCCCGATCAGCTCTTCGAACGTCGCGGGGCGGTACTTTCGCGCCAGCACGCGATAGCCGTTTGCGGATTCATCGATTGGAAAAAGTTCAGACATTGTTCAGCTCACCTTATGTCATCTTCCCCAAGCCAATAGATATCGTCATTCCGGAAAATTTGGAGCGGAGCGACAAATTTATCCGGAATCCGATTTGTTTTCTCGGGCCGTAAGAAACCAAATCAAATTCCGCATAAATTTCCCTTCGCTTCGCAAAAAGAAATTTTGTGGAATGACGATTATGTCTTTCGAAAAAACAAGCGTCATTCCCGCGGAAGCGGGAATCCATCTTCTCTTAAACAAAAGGTGGGAAATTGGCAGCGACCCGATTCTAAAATGTTACGGCTGCTTCCTCTCGGACCTGACCGGATTGGCACCAGATTCGCCCGCGCCAATCTCCCGACCGTTTTATAGCAAAAACCGGCCCCAAAAACCGAGTCAAAAATAAAGCAACCCAAAAGGGTAATAACCGCGCCTTTGCGCGCTTTTAGCGGGGAATTTATAGAAAGCTTACCGGCTTAATAAACGCAGCTGCACTCCGCCGTGCCGCTATTATCGGGCGGAGGGAAGCGTTTGGTATAATCCCACTCCGAAATAAATCCGCTGCGGAACTTTTCGGGGCGCGATAGGCAAAACCTGTAGCATGCGTTCGAACAGGCGAAATAAGCCTGCCACGGCCCATCGTCGTCGACTTTCCTGCCAATCGTATAATCATTCCGCCACTTGCACAATTTATTGTAGGAAAGCTCCGTTAATGTCAGGAAGCTCGTTTCTAGCGGAATCGCTCTGGCTTTCTGTCCGGTTAAAACAGTCCATATGCACTTTTCCGGATTCGCCGCGCAATTAGGATAATCTTCCCCATACGGAAGCCCGACACATGCGATGACATTTTGATTGTCACGATCCATGTGCGTTTTGCCCATTTCATCGCACTGCATGTTCACGCAGAGATCGCGCGGATCCGATGCCGTTATTCTCGGATCGCAAGCGGCCGCGTATGCGGAACCTGATACAAGGGCAAGCAAAAGAAAAACGACTATAAAGGAAAAGGATTTTTTCATCGCGACCCCATCATAAAAAGAGGAAATTCATAAGCTGTGTTTTCCTCGTCACTGTTTTAGCGATAGCATGTGCATATGGCTTTTGCCTGAGCCTTTTCCGTAGCAGGAACCCACTCGGATATCACTCCGGCCTGACGCCCCAGACCGGATGGAGGCAACGCCGTGCAAAAAGCCTCGCATCCCAGATTGCAGGGTGAAAACCCTCCTTTAACATAGGGATCCGCGCATTTGACGCCCGCCAAAATAAGATAAGCGTTCAAAGCTTCAATGTTTAACGGAATCACATCGACGGACGTTTGCACTTGAGTGGCATTCACCCATGCTAATTGCGATGCGCCGTTTTTATACAGGCAAATGATGATGTTTTTGCCATCCCCGTCCAAAACCGCCCGACCGAGAGACTCGCAGCTTTGATCGGCGCTTTTTGCGCAAGCGACTATTTTTTTAGGCGGATACTGCGGCTCGCACAAAGCATGCGCGGCATTTAATAACAAAAAAGGTACTGATAAGAGAACAAAAACAAAAAGCAATTTGTGCATGGTCTAGCCCACGTTCAGGTTAATGTTCGATATTTTCATTCAGACAAACTTCTCCTAACCGGCTACGCACACGTTAATCGTAGCATAAGCATTTTACTGACGTCTTTGTCCACGCTACGAAAAGACCTCCCAGATAACTAAGCCCGCTGTCCCCATGATTGCAGTTGATGTACGAAGATTGGCTTCTTTGGGTCACGCAGGAATTCATGCAGTATCGCGAACAAGCGCTTGAACAGTTTATAAGGTTCACTTCATTATTTTTGCACGATGTATGAAATTTTATTATATCCTCCGCTGAAACAACCTCAACTTTGCTTTTAGACTCGTTGCCGATAGCCTTCCATCGGCAAGGCGCACCGGAAGCGCAACTGTTTTCTCCAACAGTCGAAGCTCCGTCGACGGGATCTTTAAGGCACGCTACAATAACTCTTGGTCGAGTATCCGTGGGTCCCGGATCGCGTGTCGTTGTCCCCAAGGCCGAACACGGATCACCTGCCACGCAAGTCGCGCAAAGCGAAGACGCCCGAACGGAAGAAAAAGAAAGAACGCCCAGCAACAAAACCGCAAGAAATAGGAATATGCGCATAGCGCCCCCAAAAAATGGAATAATTCAACTTACAATACTGCCTTTATCCCGTTAAATAACCCTTAATTAACTCGGGAATCCCCTCCACGACATCCTCCGCAATCAACCCGGGCCCGTGCAAAGCCGCAATCCGCCCATGCGCCCAAGCGGCAGCGGCGGCGGCCCAAAAAACGGGCATTTTCTGGGCGATAAGCCCCAAAATCATTCCCGCTAAAACGTCCCCCGCCCCGGCCGTCGCCAGCCACGGCGGCGCATTATGGTTAACAACCGCTTCCTGCCCAAAGGCCACCACCGTCTCCGCCCCCTTCAAAAGCACGACGCACCCCGCCTGCTCCGCGGCGGCGCACGCGCGCGCGGTTTTTTCCCCTTTTAAACGGGGAAACAAACGCGCGAATTCCCCTTCGTGCGGCGTCATCACGCATTCGCCATGCACCTGGCTGAACAACGCCTCTGGCGCATCGGCAAAATTGGTCAAGGCGTCGGCATCCAAAACGGTTGGCCTTTTCACCGCCAGCGCCTGAAGAACTTCCTTCCGCTGCGCCTCGCCGATCCCGAGCCCCGGCCCGATCAAAAGCGCCGGTTGCCGCGCGTCGTCCAGCAACGCCTGCCACTCGGCCGCCGTATCGCATGGGCGCACGATCACGCTCTCCAAAGCTTTCGCATAAATCGGCAAGGCAACCGACGGCGCGGCCAAAGTCACAAGCCCCGCGCCCATGCGCTGCGCCGCCCGCGCCGCAAGGCGCGCCGCGCCGGTCATCACGGCGCCGCCTCTTATAAGAGCCGTGCCGCGGCTGTATTTATGGCTTTGCGCATCGGGGAAAGGAAAAAGCTTGCGCCAAAGCCGGGGTTCGTTTTCCAAGATGGAAAGCGCCCCGCTCACTTTTTTGTTTCCGGCTTTGTTTCCTTGCCGTCGTCGGAGTCCGCCTCGTCCCCGGAGTCTTCGTCCTTCTTTTCCTTATCGTCGGTTTTTTTGTCTTTATCCTTGGCGTCTTTCTTTTCGGCCTTGTCCTCGTACTTCACGTCCAGCAAAGCCTTCACGCGCGCGTCCAGCTCCGCCGCAATCAAAGGGCGCATGGGCATCTCCAAAATATCCTCAATCTTGCCGTCCTTCCCTACGACATACGTCACGGGAACGGTCTTAAGGATCAACAGCTCGTTTTTCGAAACGGCGTCCATTGTCGCCGCGGGAAAGGAAAAATAATGCATGACATCGGCAACCGCAGGCTTCATGCGGGAAATGTCGGCACTGACAGCCAGAACCTCCAGCCCCTTGGTGCGGTATTGCCGCCAAACGGCCTCCAAGGCCGGCATCTCCCAACGGCACGGCGCGCACCACGTCGCCCAGAAATTCAGGATGACGACCTTGCCTTTTTGCTTGGAAAGATCGAACTCCTTGCCGTCGAGGGTTTTCGCAACGAATGCCGGAGCCGCCTCGCCGATCCCCGCATCCGCATGCGCCATCGGCGCGCAAAGCAAGGCGGCTAAAAAAAACGCGATGGTTCCTAACGGCGCTTTTTTACGCATGATCATCTCCCCTGCCTGGAATCCGCGCGGCTCTTTTATCTTACTTTTTTCCGGCAACCTTTTTGACAGGTTCCGGCATGGATTCCTTTTCCGCGAATTCATCGAGGCCCAAACTGCGCCCCAAATCCCACAAGCGATTGGTGGTATCGCCGGCCAGCTTTCGCCACTTCTCGGCCTCGCTCTGCACATGCTGCATTTTCTGCTCAAGATCGATGGCCCGGCGCCGCCAAAAATCCAGCTGCAAATCCTGAGTCTGCATCTGGGCCTGCATATCGTCCAGCTGCTGCCGCAAATGGTACAGCTGGGTCTCCATATATTCGCGCTGTCCCGACATAAAAGCGAAAACGCCGCCCTTGCTGTGCGAGCGCGACGAGGCGATCCTTGCCAGATCGCCGAAGCTCAAGCCGTCGCGAAGAAGCATTTCCCGCGCTTTGCGGACGGCGACGACCGCCTCCCCCTCGTGGTTCGAATCCGCAAGGGCAAGGATTTTATCAAGTTGTTCCGTGTGATGGTCGTCCATCTGTCCGCTTTCCGGGTCAAGGCAAAAAACCAGCGTCGAGGCCGGAAGTATAATTGATTCGTACCCCGAAGTGCATTTTTATGCAGCGAATATTGTGGATAAAGCGATTGAATCGGTAAAAATCCTTTTTTGGAAGCGTGTCATTACAATTTCCTTTTTAAGGTTCCCAAAAGCCCCTAAGTTCGCTATGCCAGTCGTTCCACAAAAAAGGGAATTTGTCTTGAAGGCACTCAATAGCATGGCCCTGTCGGGCTGCGACGTCCTGCCGATCATCGAAGGCGGCAAAGGCATCTCCATCAGCACGGGGGTGAGCGCCGGCGCATGGGCGGCCGCGGGCGGCGTCGGCACGTTTTCGGGCGTCAATGCCGACACTATGGACGAATTCGGCGTAATCGACCCGCAGATTTACCACGGCAAAACGCGCAAGGAACGCCACGAAGAGCTGATTGCCTTCGCGATCAAAGGCGGCATTGCGCAGGCCCGAAAGGCCTTTGAGATCGCCAGCGGCCGCGGCCGCCTCCATATGAATATTTTGTGGGAGATGGGCGGTGGCGAAATCATCCTGAGCAACATCCTCGAAGGCGCCAAAGGCCTTATTCACGGTGTCACCTGCGGCGCCGGAATGCCCTACCGCGTGGCTGAAATCGCGTCCAAATTCGGGATTTTCTATTACCCTATCGTTTCGTCGGCCCGCGCCTTCCGCGCCTTGTGGCTCCGCGCCTTTCACAAGCACCGCGAGTGGCTAGGCGGCGTCGTCTACGAAGACCCGTGGCTTGCGGGCGGGCATAACGGCCTTTCGAACAGCGAAGACCCGAAAAAGCCCGAAGACCCGATGCCGCGCGTTATCGCTTTGCGCGCGCAGATGAACGAATACGGCCTGCACAACACGCCCATCGTCATGGCGGGCGGCGTCTGGTGGATTTCGGATTGGGAGCATTGGCTGGACAATCCCGACATAGGCCCCATCGCCTTCCAGTTCGGCACCCGCGCCCTTTTGACGAAGGAAAGCCCGATTTCCGACGCGTGGAAAAAGCGCCTCCTCACTCTTAAAAAAGGCGACGTTTACCTGAACCGTTTTTCGCCGACGGGCTTTTACTCCTCCGCCGTCAACAACGCTTTTCTGGAAGACCTTAAAAGCCGGACGGAGCGGCAGGTAGCCTATACGCACGAAGCGGTCGGCGCCCACACCGAAAGCTATCAGGTCGGCGTCGTGGGGCACCCCGTCTTCCTCACGCCCGCCGATGTCGCGCGCGTCAAGGCTTGGCAGTCCCAAGGCTACACGAAAGCCATGCGCACGCCGGATACCACGTTGATCTTCGTGACGCCCGAGAGCGCCCGAGCCATAACAAGCGACCAGTCGTCCTGCGCCGGCTGCCTCTCGGCTTGCGCGTTTTCCAACTGGTCGCAAAACGAGGCGGGAACGACAGGCCGCATCCCCGATCCGCGCTCTTTCTGCATCCAGAAAACCTTGCAGAAAATCAGCCATAGCGACGAGATCGAAAAGGTTCTTATGTTCTCCGGCCACAACGCTTATCGCTTCGGCGAAGATCCCTTTTATGCCAAGGGCTTCATCCCCACGGTTAAAGAGCTGGTTGAGCGCATCGCAACGGGTTACTAAGACTGGGGCTTGGGGCTTGGGGCTTGGGGCTTGGGATTAGGAAAAGGAGCGTCATCCCCGGATCAGCGGGGATCCATCTTTTTTGGGAGGGGTTGGCGGTGAAAATTGTACCGCCTCTCAATAATGAGCAAAATGCATACTTTCTTCCTTATCGCAGGCGAAACGTCGGGCGACCTCCTTGGCGCAAGCCTCATGCGCGCCTTGAAGAAGAAACTGAACGGCAATGTCCGTTTTGTGGGCGTCGGCGGGCCCGCGATGCAGGCGGAAGGGCTTGATCTCCTTTTCCCCCATACCGAACTTATGCACTTCGGCATTATCGAAGTCCTGCGCCATATCCCCCGCCTTCTGAAGCGGATCGACCAATGCGCAGAAGCCGTCCTCGAAACGCGCCCCTCCGCCCTCATCACCATCGACTCCCCCGACTTCTCCTTCCGCGTCGCCAAAAAGGTGCATTCAAAATTGGCGTCATCCCCGCGCATGCGGGGATCCATCTTTCCCCTGATCCACTACGTCGCCCCCACCGTGTGGGCATGGCGTCCGGGCAGAGCCAAAAAGATCGCCAAATTCCTCGACCACCTTTTGGCCGTCCTTCCGTTCGAGCCGCCTTATTTCACGCGCGAGGGTTTGGCGTGCACCTTCGTCGGCCACTCGCTTGTCGAAGGCGGCGCATCGAAGGGCAACGCCAAAGCCTTTCGCGCCGCCCGTGGCATTGCTTCGGAAGCGCTTCTTCTCACCGTCCTTCCGGGCAGCCGGAAAAGCGAACTCGCGCGCCTCCTGCCCGTCTTCCGGCAGGTCGTCCAAAACCTGCATAAAAAACACCCCCGCTTGGAAATCGCCATCCCCACGGTTCCGCACCTTAAGGCCGTCGTAGCCGGGGAAGTCGCCACATGGGGCGTCCGCGCCCATATGATCGAAAGCGAAAAGGACAAGTATGATTCCTTCGCCGCGTCGAAAGCCGCGCTTGCCTGTTCGGGAACCGTGGCGCTGGAACTTGCGCTTGCCCGCCTGCCCGCCGTTATCGGCTATAAGGTGAACGAGCTTTCGGCCATTCTCTTCAGGCCTTTCATCATCGCGCGCTTCGCCAATCTCGTGAACATCATGCACGACAAGGCCGTCGTTCCCGAATTCATCCAGTACACGTGCCGTCCGGAAAAACTGACCGAGGCGATCGACACGCTTCTCACCAATGAAAAGGCGCGGCAGGAACAAATCGAAGCTCTTTCCGCCACCGCCGCATGGCTCGGCCAGGGCCAATTTGTCCCATCGGAAATAGCCGCGGAAACTATTCTAGCGGCGTCATCCCCGGATCAGCGGGGATCCATCTTGACTCCTTCCCCCTTGATGGGGGAAGGCGGGGATGGGGGTGACACAAAGAAAGCCCCCGCCCCTGCTGTCCTTCAGATCCTTCCCTCCCTTGTCACGGGCGGCGTGGAGCGCGGCACAGTCGAAGTCACCGAAGCGCTCGTCAAAGCCGGCTTTCGCGCGCTTGTGGCGTCCTCGGGCGGCCCGATGGTCAAGGAGGTCGAAGCCGCAGGGGGCGAACACTTTGCCCTGCCCTTGGCGTCGAAAAACCCCGTTGTCATGTGCGCCAACATCCCCCGCCTTTGCCGCCTGATACGCGAAAACAAAGTCGATCTCGTCCACGTCCGCAGCCGCGCCCCCGCATGGAGCGCCCTCAGAGCCGCCAAAAGTACGGGCACGCCCCTCGTCACGACTTTTCACAGCGCCTACGGCGCCAAATCAAAAATCAAGCGCTGGTACAATGCCGTCATGGCCCGGGGCGCGCGCGTGATCGCCATCTCCGATTTCGTCGCCGATTACGCCAAGCGCACCTACGGCGTTCAGGAAGAGATTTTGCGCGTCATTCCGCGCGGCGTCGACATCGCAGCCTTCGACCCCGAAAAAGTCGGCCCCTCCCGCATCGACGAGCTTCGCCGCCGGTGGAATCTCCCCGAAGGCAAACCCGTCATCCTCATGCCCGGACGCCTTACGCGCTGGAAGGGCCAGCTTGTCCTTATCCGCGCGCTGGCTCAAATCAAAGACCGCGACTTCCTTTGCGTCATCGTGGGCGGCGGCAAAGACAGCGCGTACGGCCAGGAACTGGCGCAGGCGGTCAGCCAACTAAAGCTTCAGGGCAAAGTCGACATCAAGGATACCTGCCGCGACATGCCGGCGGCCTATTGCCTCGCGTCCCTTGTCGCGGTTCCCTCCACGCGCCCCGAAGGCTTCGGACGCACGGTGATCGAAGCGCAAGCGATGGGAACGCCCGTCATCGCCACGAACCACGGCGGGGCGCGCGAAACGGTGGCCAACGGCGAAACCGGCTGGCTCGTGCCGCCGAACGACGAAAAAGCCCTTGCGCAAGCGATCGCTTTCGTCCTAGCAATGCCGAAGCCAGAGAAAACCGCGCTTGCCGCGCGCGCAACCGCCCATATAAGGGGCCATTTTACGACCGATATCATGACATTGAAAACGCTGTCCGTTTACCGGGAACTGCTGAAGAGGCAAGAATAAGCATCGTCATCCCCGCAGGGCGGGGATCCCATTTGTTTTTATAAGGGAGACCTGAATGTCCGACTCTCTCACGCTCGATGAAATCACCGAAATGATGGCGGAGCTTCACGCCTATCAGGAGCGTACGGTCGTCATCAAGATAGGAGGCAACTCCATCGCCGAGGATGATTCCTTCCTCTCCAAAATCGCGCGGCAAGTTCTTTTCCTGAACACGAACGGCTTGCGCGTCGTTGTGGTTCACGGAGGCGGCCCCCAAATCGACGAAGAGCTTCGCGCCCACGGCATCGACGTGAAAAAGGGCAAAGACGGCCGCCGCATTACCTCGCCCAAAGGCATGCGCATCGTCGCGCGCGTAATGAGCAAGGTCAACCGCATGATCGTCGACGCGCTGGTCGAAGCCGGATTCCGCAAGCAAAAAATATACGCCTCGTCCACGCACAAGCGCCCCTTCGTGCAGGCGGAAGGCATCGATCCCCATAATATCAAGACGAATCGCACGGGCCTCCCCGTCAAGACAAACACGGCCCCTATCGAGCATGCGCTTGACGAAGGCAAGATCGTCGTCCTTCATTGCTTGGGCATCGGCGCGGATAACAAAACGCTTTTCAACATCAACGGCGACGATTTCGCCATGGTGGTGGCGCGCGACATCAGGGCGAAACGCCTGATTTTAGTGACCAATGTGATCGGCGTGCTCGACCAGAACCACGAACGCATCCCCGCCATCGACGCGCTTATGGCAAAGCAGCTTATTAAAGACGGCGTGATCACAGGCGGCATGGTTCCCAAGGTCGAAAGCGCCATTAAGCTCACCAAGCAAGGCGTGAACGGCGTGGCGATTATCGATGGTTTTCATCCATGGGCGATCCTGGGCGAAATATTGACGCATCAGGGCCGCGGCACCCTCTTCCGCTCGCGCGTTTAGCAAAACTCGCAAACGTGTCATTCCGGAGCCGCCGCGCGGAATCCGGAATCCAGATGGCAATGACAACGGAATTGCCGAGGCCTGTTTTCATCCTGTCGGCCAAGCATAAAAAAACCCTCCCCTTTTGATGGGGGAGGGTAAGAAAAAGCGTCATCCCCGCGCATGCGGGGATCCATTTTCTATTTCTTCTTGCAGCAGCCTTTGCACTTGGTCGCCTTCTTTACGGTCTTCTTCTTTGCCGTCGTTTTCTTTGCGGTCGTTTTCTTTGCCGGAGCTTTTTTCTTCGTAGCCATTTTTGAAACCTTTTCAGTTGATACCGCCTTGTGAACAGCAACGGGAGCGATCGGCGGCAATACCGCAATCCCGTTATTCAAAGCCACGGGCTCGTCCGTGGCGGGGGAGACATGGCGCTTGCCGGCAACCTCGTCGCGATACTCCTGCGCGGTCAAAGGATACCGGTTTTGCGGATCGACGTTGATCAAAGACTCGGGAAGCGCCTCGCGTTGCGCTTTGGCAAAACACTCCACATCGCCCATCGTCCGGTAGCACCAGCTTTCATGCGCCGGAATATCGTTTGCATGATCGGCGGGCGGCGGATCGCCGGGCTTTGTGGCGTACATAACGGCGCCCTCGGCCCCGATAGCGCCCAAGCCGACCGCGGAAATGCAGCCTGTCAGCGGCAAAAGAATAAGCAGCAAGACCACAGGGCCTAAAAAATCCGATACGGAGTTCGACGTCGCCCGCTCCGCGCCGCGCTTAGATCTCGATGAAATGAAAGCGATGATTCTCATGACCGATTCTCTATTCCACTTCGACTCTTAGAAGTAAGGGGTAAAGAATGTCTAAACAAAATGACCCGAAGAGATCTGCATAAAATTTTCCGTAACCCGCTTGGGCGCGGGGAATGCGAGAAGCAACGGAACGCATGACCGCAGCGTACTTAAACGCACGTGAGCATCCGAGCATCCGTTGCGACGAAGCAGCTCTTATCCAAGCACTCTCATTCAAACAAGCTTGAGGCGAAAAACGTCTTTTTTTTCAAAATTTTGAGCGCAGCGTACTTAGGCGTACGTGAGCATCAAAATTTTGAAAAAAAGCGTTTTGCAGCCCATGATCGTTTGAATGCATCTTAAAACCGATGATACCCCGGCATCAACGAATACCCCAGAAGCTTCATCATCAGTTGTCTATGCGTATCGCCGGCCTCCGGCTGGGGAAAAACCTTGCCCGCCTCTTCAAGAAGCTGCGGCATCTCGCAGCCCACAAAAAAGGAGTGCCGCAGCATATTGGAGGCCAGCGCGGGCAAATCGTCGAACCGCTTTTCCATGCTCGATGCGAAACAGCTCTCCGGCCTGATGGAGGTAATGAAAGGAAAAACGGAAATCACTTTCAAAACGCCTTCCTGACACAGCTTTCGAATGAAGATATCCACGGGAACGCGCGGCCCGCGCTTCAATTCGTCCTCGAACAAATGCGCCAGCTTGCCGATGGACTTCGGATTGACGAGGTACGAGCACGTCGAACCAAAAGCCAGCTCCTTCAAATCGATAAGGGAGTAGGTAACCGACGTAATATTCCCGGAATCATCGCGCTTTACGTTCGCGTCGTAAAACGTCTTGTAGGCGATGCAAAGCGTATTCTGCAACGGCACCGCGACGTCGGTGCAAATAATATCGTATTTGTCCAGCTCCCCCGTCTCGATCACCTGATCGAGCAGCGGCTCCACCTGCGACGACATTATAATGTCATCCTCGATCACATGGATGGGCTGGAGCGTATCCTTGTTCTCCATCATCAGGCGATAGTGGGAGGTAAAGCACCCCATCTCGCCTTCCTTTAGGACAGGATTGGGAAACTTCAGCTCGTTGCCGTCGCTTGCGCGAAAGCGCGCGTAGCCTGAAAGGCCGTGTCGCGCCAGTTCCTGCTCGATGCGCGCGCGGCGCTCCGGATTGCGATCAAGGTTAACGTAAAAACCAGTGTATTTCATGGGATTCGAAAGGAATTGGGAAAAGGATGGAGCGCCGAATGTGCACGCGCTTTGCGCTTCAGGGCAAGCACTTTATGCTCTATAAGCATCGAATTTGACGCTGTGCGCTCAAATCGTTAATGTCCGTCCGCTTGAGGATATGATATAAGCTCGTCATTCCGCAAAATTTTCCATTTGCGAAGCGAAGGAAAATTTATGCGGAATCCGATTTGGTATTCTTTCCATAAGAAACAAATCGGATTCCGGATATATTTTCTTTCGCCTTCCATGTAAGCCGAAGAAGAGATGTTCCGAAACGACAACCCTATTTGCCAGAGCAACACATCCATGCACCCCTATCGCACCCATACCTGTGGCGAGCTTCGCCTTTCGCATAAAGATCAAACCGTCCGTGTTTCGGGCTGGGTGCACCGCAAGCGCGACCACGGCAGCCTGCTGTTTATCGACCTGCGCGACCACTACGGCCTCACGCAATGCGTGATCGACCGTTCCAGCCCGCTTCTGGAAGCCGTCGAGCATGTGAAGAACGAAAGCGTCGTCACGGTCACGGGCAAAGTCGTCCAGCGCCCGGCCGATACGCTGAACGAAAAATTGCCGACCGGCGAAGTCGAAGTCGATATCACGGAATTCGTCGTCCAAAGCGCGGCCGATCCTTTGCCGCTTCAGGTCAACGCCGAGTTCGACACGGAAACGGGCGAGGCCACGCGCCTGCAATACCGCTTCCTCGACCTGCGCCGCGATCAAATGCAGCGGAACATGAAACTCCGCGCGGATGTCATCGCGTCCATCCGCCGCCGCATGTGGGCGCAAGGCTTCCGCGAATACCAAACGCCGATCCTCACGTCCTCCAGCCCCGAAGGCGCGCGCGACTATCTGGTGCCCAGCCGCCTGCATCCGGGCAAGTTCTACGCCCTGCCCCAGGCGCCGCAGCAGTTCAAACAGCTTTTGATGATCGCGGGCTACGACCGCTATTTCCAGATCGCGCCCTGCTTCCGCGACGAAGACGCGCGCGCCGACCGCAGCCCGGGCGAATTCTACCAGCTCGATTTCGAGATGAGCTACGTCACGCAAGAAGACGTCTTCAACGCCATCGAACCCGTGATCCACGGCATTTTCGATGAATTCAGCGGTTTCAACAAGCCCGCCAAATCGTCGGTCTCCGACTATCCCTTCATCCGCATCCCCTTTGAAGAAGCGATGCTGACCTACGGCACCGACAAGCCCGACTTGCGCAATCCGCTTGTCATCAAGGATGTGACGTCCGTCTTTATCCGCGCGGATGTCGAATTCCGCGCCTTTCGCTCAATCATCGACAAGGGCGGCGTCGTGCGCGCCATCCGCGCGCCGAAAGTCTCGGGCCGCCCGCGCAGCTTCTTCGACAAGCTTAACGATTGGGCCAAGGACATCGGCGCGCCGGGCCTTGGTTATATTCTATTCGAAGCGGGCGCGGGCAAAGGCCCCATCGCGCGCTTCGTCGGCGCGGACGCGCAAAAGGAGCTTTGCCAAATCACGGGCTGCGAGGACGGCGACGCCGTCTTCTTCATCTGCGATCAAAAAGGCGTGGCCGCCAAAATGGCCGGCGCGGCGCGCACGAAAATCGCGCAAGACATGGACGCGATCGAAAAGAACGCCTACCGCTTCTGCTGGATCGTCGACTTCCCGATGTTCGAATACGACGAGGAGCGCAAGAAGATCGACTTCAGCCACAACCCCTTCTCGATGCCGCAGGGCGGCCTGAAGGCGCTGGAAGAGCAAGACCCGCTCACGATCAAGGCGCACCAGTACGACATCGTCTGCAACGGCATCGAGCTGTGCTCCGGGGCCATCCGCAATCACCTGCCGGAAGTCATGTACAAGGCCTTCACGATGGCCGGCTATACGCGCGAGGAGCTGGACACGCATTTCGGCGGCATGATCTCGGCCTTCAAGCTGGGCGCGCCGCCGCACGGAGGCGCAGCGCCGGGCATCGACCGCATGATCATGCTGCTGGCGGACGAGCCGAACATCCGCGAGGTTATCGCCTTCCCGCTGAACCAGCAGGGCGAAGACCTGATGATGCAAGCGCCCAACACCGTGGAGCCCGAGCAGTTGCAGGAACTCCACATTCGCGTCGCCCTTCCGCCGAAGAAAAGCAGCTAGACTTGGGGCTAGGGGCTAGGGGCTAGGATCTAGGAAATCAACATGGAGCGTCATCCTCGGGCGAGACAATGCGCCAGCATTGCTAAGACCCGGGGATCCAGATGGCCTAAACATAAACATGGCCAGTTCCGAATTTTTCCTTACGCGTCGCAGGAAAAACTCTTCCCCAGCCCCCAGCCCCTAATCCCCAGCTCCTATCCCTACCTCACCCCGACCGCGCCCCTGAAATCGGCGCGCTCCATCTTCGCGCCGCGCAAATCCGCGCCGGTCAAATTCGCGTCGAGGAAACTCGCGCCCGCGAGGTTGGCGTCGCGTAAATCCGTATCCGCAAGCTGCGACTTTTCGAAATTAACGCCGCGCAGATCGGCCCCGCGCAAATCCGAATTCTGCAAATTGGCGCCGGAAAGGTTGGACGGCCACAACGTCGGATTGATCGAGCGCGTGATCTCCATGGGCGAAAAATTGGCGTTCCTCAAATTGGCGTGGTCGATGCGCGACATCGACAAGTTAACCCCGCGCATGTCCGCGCCTTCGAACGAAGCCTTGCGCGCATTGCAGCCGGAAAGGTCCGACATCGTGAACGTCGCGCCGCTCAGCGACGCGCCGTTCAACAGCGCGTTCTGCAAGCTCGCGGCTTGCAGCTGAATGCCGTTTAGTGAAGCGTTCGACAAATTCAGCCCCACCAGATCCGCGCGCTTCCCTTCGCGGCCCAGCGTGTTCACCCAGATGCGGTGCTCGGCGATAATCTCCTTGATGCTGACTTCAAGGCTTTCGAGCGAGCGAGTCATCTTGGCGTTGTTAAACGTGGCGGGCGCGAATTCCTCGATCTGCACAAGGCTGGCGGTCAAATCCGCGCCGTCGAAGGTCGCCCCGTCCAGATTGGCGTGCAAGAGCACGGCCGAACTCATGTTCGCATTGCTGAAATTGCACCCGCGCAGGTCCGCGTTTTCGAAAATAACGCCGTGCAGGTTGCTGCCCGAAAAGCTCACCCCATGCAGCTTCGCGCCCTTGAAATTGGCGAAGCTCAGGTTTGTGCAAAGCTCGATCGCGCTCGAAAACTTCGCGCGCTGCGCCGTGGCGTTCTTGAACACGGCTTCGCTCATGCGCATCTTCATGTCCAGGGGATTGACGAATCCCAGCCCCCCGCCCTGCTGGTGATGCAGCAGCAAGCCGTCGGAAAGATTGGCGTCGTTCAAAAGCGTGTTCGTAAAGTTGGCGCATTGAAGCTGCGCGCCGCGCAAATCGACCCCGGTCAGGTCGGCTTCGTAAAACGTCGCGTTGTTCAGCGTCGCGCCGAAAAAATTCGCATGCTTCAGCTTGGCAAAGGAAAAGTTGGCGAAGTTCAGGAAGGAGCCGACAAATTCCGCCGCCGTCAATTCCTGCCTCTGGAAATCCAGCTCATGCCCCGTATGCATCGAGATGTCGAGCCGTTTGCCGCCCGCCACGCCACGCAGGAAACGGCTATGCTGGGCGATCAGCTCGCTAAGATCGCTTTGAAGGACGACAGGCATGGGACACGGACATTTACAAGAGTCCAGAATTCAAGCATAGGGTTATGAATATGA
This sequence comes from uncultured Rhodospirillaceae bacterium, assembly GCA_964453225.1. Taxonomy (GTDB): domain Bacteria; phylum Pseudomonadota; class Alphaproteobacteria; order UBA9219; family UBA9219; genus CAIXLI01. The sequence goes on along the minus strand of CAYVNS010000013.1, from coordinate 28,659 downwards.
GGTAAATAGCAGGCAAAATATAAGTACCTGTTATTATTACAGTTTCTTATAGTGGTCATCTGAATTTCATACGGCGTCATTCCCGCGAAAGCGGGAATCCATTTTTCTTTTTAATTAGATAGATCCCCGCCTGCGCGGGGATGACGCTCGGTTTGCAGCAGACGCTTTTTAGTTCTCTTTAGTATTTGTCGTTGAACCCACGACCGCCACCTCCGGCGATCCCTGAAACCGGAAGGTTCCGTAATGGCAAAGCCGGCTTTGCGGATCGAGCCAGATTTTCCCCCCGATTTCCCGCCAACGGCGGCAGAAGGTGAAATCCTCGCTCAGGTAAGCGTTCGTTCCCGGCTCGATGATGCAATCGAACAGCGCGAAGAGATTGTTGCTGCGTTCCTTCGGTACGGGGTACACATGCGCCAGCGCGTACTTCGTCTGCGGATAGGCGAAGGCCATCCGTTCAAGGCACGTGCGCTTGATCAGCATAAACCCGGTTCCCGCATAGGTGCCCGTCACAAAGCCGCTTCTATATTCGCGGTCTTTTTCGGGGCACGGCATGCCCACGAAGTGCAGCCCCGCCTCGGCAAGTTTGTCCTCGCTCATGTCGGCGGACATTTTCTTCTTGAACTGCGTCCAGTCGTAATTCTTGACGGGATACATGCCCGCCACGACCTCGTTATCGAACGTCAGCATGCGATGCACGTCTTCCGGATGAAAAGAAATATCGGCGTCGATAAACATCAGATGCGTGGCCTGCGGCATATCGAGGAACGTGGCCACGAGCTTGTTGCGGCTTCGCGTGATCAAAGAATCCCCGCCCAGCAAGGCAAGGCTCACATCGAAATCGTTCCGTGAGGCATAAGCCATCAACTGGATAACGGATTCCATATAGCCTTGAACGACAAGCCCGCCGTAGCAAGGCGTCGCGATAAGAACGAATGGTCTCGACATAAAAACTTCCTCCAAGTACTGAGGCAAACAACCAAATGGGCCCCCGACTTCGCGGGGGTGACGGTGACAGTTGAGAAATAATTCTCAAAAACAATCGTCATGCCCGCGAAGGCGGGCATCCCATTTTTTTCTAGTTATAATTTCTAAGCGACATTGCCGCATTTGCCGCGCGCGCGCAAGGCCGCGCGATAGGCGTCCCAGTCGCCCGCGGGCTTGCGGGCAACGCCGGTTTTCACGGCGGCTTCGGCGACAGCGCTTGAGACGCGTTCGATCAATCGCGGATCGAAGGGAGCCGGAATAATATATCCCGGCCCGTAGGCAAGCTTTCGCCCTCCGTAAGCGGCCTCGACCTCGGCCGGCACGGGCTCGCGCGCCAGTTCCGCAAGGGCATGGGCGGCGGCAAGCTTCATCGACTCGTTGATCGTCGAAGCCCGCACATCCAAAGCGCCGCGGAAGATATAAGGAAAGCCAAGAACGTTGTTGATCTGGTTCGGATAGTCCGAACGTCCCGTCGCCACAATCGCATCGCCGCGCACAGCCAAAACCTCTTCCGGAGCGATCTCAGGGGCAGGATTCGCCATAGCGAAAACGATAGGCTTCTCATCCATCTCTTTAATCATGGCTTGCGTAAACGCGCCTTTGGCGGAAAGCCCAACCAGAACATTCGCGCCGCGCACGGCCTCCGCCAATGTCCGCGCCGACGTATCCACGGCATGCTGTTCTTTCCACGGATTCATGCCTTCGGTGCGGCCTTTGTAAATCACGCCCTTCGTATCGCACATAATGATGTGCGCCTTCAAAACCCCTAAGGCCTCGAACAAATTCACGCAGGCAATGGCGGCCGACCCGGCCCCATTGACGACCATTTTAACGTCGCCGACTTTCCGCCCCGTTAAAGCCAGCGCGTTGATCAATCCCGCGGCGGCGATGATGGCGGTGCCGTGCTGATCGTCATGGAAAACCGGAATGTCCATAAGCTCGCGCAAGCGCTGCTCGATCATAAAGCAATCCGGCGCCTTAATATCTTCCAGATTGATGCCGCCGAACGAAGGCCCCAACAGGCGCACGCAGTTGATGAACTCTTCCATGTTCTTCGTATCGACTTCGAGGTCGATCGCGTCCACGCCCGCAAAACGCTTGAACAAAACCGCCTTGCCTTCCATCACGGGCTTGGACGCCAAAGCGCCCAGATCGCCGAGGCCCAGCACCGCCGTGCCGTTCGAAATGACGGCGACAAGGTTGCCGCGCGTCGTATAATCGTAAGACGCGTCGGGATTGTCCCTTATGCGAAGGCATGGAATCGCGACGCCGGGCGTATAGGCCAGCGACAAATCGCGCTGCGTCGCCATGGGCTTCGTGGCCTTTATTTCCAGCTTCCCCGGTTTTCCGGTCGAGTGGTAAGACAGAACTTCTTCATCGGTAATGTGCGTGCTTGATTGGGTCATCTTAAGGAAAAGTTAGGTTGTGTTGAGATTGTGTTGAGCATATCCATCACAAAGAGCCGTCATGCCCGCGAAGGCGGGCATCCCATTTAGTTTCCTTACAAAAAGTATAAGGCTCAGGCATGTTGAACGAGCGTTCCAAGTGAGAGAGTTAATGCTTTGGGGCACAATCTAGGGAATCTGGCTCAAGATACAAGGACTATTCCTTGTTTCTCTCAGAGGAAAACCCGTCGCCGATCCTGAAGAAACCTCGATATATCAACGGAAAGTTAAGCGTTTTTAATCCAATAATTAACCCCTCTTCTGTACCCTTAAGGCGTCGAAATCTTTGCAGGCCTGTTTGCCGCCGTGGGACCTTTTTTCACCATCTTCAGACGCTTAAGCGGCGCGCTTCCCGCCGCCGCCTTTCTCGCCGCGTTGCCCCGCCCGGCGCTGGCCGATATTTATGTCTCCTCCGCGTCCCCCGATCAAATGTCGGTTTTGTTCTTCGGCCTTCTGATCGGCATCGTCCTTGCCGCCGCCGCCTACCTGTTTTTCATCTGGATCGTGATGCGCGACCGCGGGCAGGTTTCGCTGATTCTGTTCCTGCTCTCCATCGGCCTTAACATTTTCGTCATCAACGACATGCTGATGCAACGGCTGGGAGTCTCCGCCAACCTGCACCTGTTCCTCACCAACTTCAGCGTCATCATATCGTGGATCTTCGCGCTTTTTTTCACCTACTACTTTCTCGATCTTGAAACCAACGAGCCGGGATATAAAACCCCTTTCCTCGTGCTGGGCTTCCTGCTGATCCTGGTTCTGTTCTATTCGGTGATCAACAGCTCGGCGGAAGGCCGGGCGCTTATTTACCTCGTGATGCCGCCGCTTGGCACGATTGTGCTCATCAGCATCCTTATCGCCGGGCTTTCGGGCATGCGCGACGGCACAAGCGGCAGCCTTGTGCACATACTGGCCTTCATCTGCTATCTGGGCGGCGTTCTGGCGGAACCTTCCTACATCATGGGCTACCTGCCGACGGCGGCCGGGGCGCACAGCGCGACTTATATTTCGTTCGCTTTGTCGGCGATGATTTTCTCTATTGTCGTGACCAGCCAGTTCGCGGCGCGGCAGGATGAAAAGGAAAAAGCGCTGGCCATCAGCAACGAGCGCTTTGTGCTCGCAACGCGCGGCGCGAACGAAGGCCTGTTCGACTGGAACCTCGTGACGGGCGAAATCTTCTTCTCCGATCAATTCCGCCGCATTCTGGGCTTTCGCATCCCGAACAACGCCAAGGGCCTTAAAAAATGGGTTCGGCTGATCTTGCCGCCCTACCGCCGCCACGTGATGGAAACGATGCGCCGCTTCCGCCACAACGCCAAGGCCAATACGCTGAACGTCGAATACTGCATCAAGCAGGTGGGGGGCGACCCCCGGTGGCTGCACTCGAAAGCCGTCGCCGTGCGCGACCGGTCGACGCAGAAAATCCTGCGGCTGGTCGGCTCCACAAGCGACATCACGGAACGCAAGAAAAGCGAATTCGCCCTTTTGGCCAGCGAAGCGCGATTCCGCAGCATCACCGAAGCCCACCCCGTCCCGGTTCTTATCGTCGGCCTCGGCACCGGCGCGATTTTCTACGCAACGCCCGGCTCGGTTCAGTTAACGGGATTAATGCAAGACGATTTCAGGCGCCTGACTCTGGAGAACCTGATGCCCGATGCGGCCGTGCGCAAGCAGATCACGAACAGCGTTTTGGCGGGCGCGCCCGTCGATATGATCGAAACGGAAATACGCCGCCCGGACGGCAACATGATCCCGGCTGCGATCTCGGCGCGCTATATCACCTATCAGGATCAGCACGCTATGGTCATGGGTATCTACGACCTTACGGAAAGCAGGAAAGCCGAGGCGAAAATCGCGCACCAACAGGAAGCCCTGCAGCAAAGCGAAAAAATGGCGGCGCTCGGCGGGCTGCTGGCGGGCGTGGCGCACGAACTTAACAACCCGCTCTCCGTCGTCGTGGGACAGTCCACGCTGCTGATGGAAGGCGCCCCCGAAGCCAAAGTGGCGTCGCGCGCCGAAAAAATCTTCAAGGCGGCGGATCGCTGTTCGCGCATCGTGAAAAGCTTTCTTGCGCTGGCGCGCCGAAAGCCGCCCGAACGCCGGAAAGTGGACGTCAATCCGATAATCCATGCCTCGCTGGAGCTTCTCGGCTACCAACTGAGAACCAGCGACATCGTTGTCCAGATGGCCCTCGATCCCAAGGTCTGCGACGTCATCGGCGACAGCGACCAACTGACGCAAGTCTTTACGAATCTCATCCTAAATGCCGCGCAAGCGATGGACGGCTGGAAAGGCGAACACCGCATCGCCGTGTCCAGCCGGCGCGAAAAGGACGGCAGCGTCCGCGTCGTCATCGCGGACACGGGGCCCGGCATCCCGGCGGACATCCGCAGCCGCATTTTTGAGCCGTTTTTCACCACAAAAGGCGGCAAGGGAGGCACGGGCGTGGGGCTTGCCCTTTGCCTGAACATCGTTTCCGCCCACGGCGGCGAGCTTTCGCTGACGGATACGCAAGGCGGCGGCGCGACCTTTACCGTGGCCTTCCCCTCGGCGGACGAGATTCGCCTCGACGATCCGTCGGCCAAAGAGGAAGCGGAATGCCGGCTCGACCCTATTTCCGTATTAATCGTTGATGATGAGATCGAGCTGGCGCAAACTCTGGCTGATCTTCTGGAGCCGGAAGGCCTCAACATCGACATCGCCATTAACGGAGCCGTCGCCATGGACAAGCTGCGCCGGAACAAAGTCGACGCGATCATCAGCGATTTGCGCATGCCCGTGATGGACGGCCCGGCGCTCTACGATGCTTTGGCGCGCGAGTTGCCTTCCTACACGAACAGGATTATCTATGTGACGGGGGATACGCTTTCCTCCCATGTGCATGACTTCCTCAACGCGCATCCCGTCCCCGTTGTGGAAAAACCGTATCGCCTTAGGGATATCCGCCGCGCCTTAAGCGAGACTTTGAAAAAAGCGGCGCAAGTCGAGAGCAGGTAAGAATGCGTTTGCTGATTATCGACGACGAAGAAGACATCTGCGATCTGATCGCCGAGCTTGCGGAGCGCCGCGGGCTGGAGCCGAAGACGACGAGCAACGCGGAAAACGTCGCGGAACTATTGGGCAGCTTTCCGCCCGATGTTATCATGATGGATCTGATGATGCCGGGGGTCGACGGCGTAGAACTCTTGCGCCTTCTCTCGGAAAAAGCCAAGGAGGCGAAACTTTGCCTTATCAGCGGCAGCGACTCGCGCGTGCTGAACAGCGCCAAGCGCCTGGGCGGCGCGCACGGCCTAAACGTCGTCGCGGCTCTTGAAAAGCCTTTGACGATCCCCACGCTCAACGCCTTTTTCGACAGCCTGTCGACCGACAAAAAAGAAGAGCGCCAAACCGAAGACCTCGCAAAGGCCGTCGCCAATCGTGAATTCAGCCTTTATTACCAGCCCGTCATCGACCTGGCCTCGCGCGAAGTCAAAGGCGTCGAAGCCCTTGTGCGCTGGCAACACCCCACGCGCGGCACGCTGCTGCCTTACGCGTTTCTCGAGCAAATCACGAACGACGGCCTGATGCCCGCCTTGACGGATTTCGTCATTCAGACGGCAATCGACCAGGCCGCCGAATTCTATAAGGACGGCGAAAGGCTCACCGTGGCTATGAACGTCACGGCCTCGACGATTCTCGATCTCTCTCTGCCCGATAAAATCTCGGAGTTATGCAAACAGCGCAATTTGCCTCCCAAGATGCTGATCCTCGAAGTCACCGAGGTCGAAGCGATGCGCGACGTCACGCGCACGATGGATGTCCTTTTGCGCATGCGCCTTCGCAACATCGGCGTCTCGATCGACGATTTCGGCACGGGGCACTCCTCCTTGCGCGAATTGCAGCGCATGCCCTTCAATGAAATGAAAATCGACCGCAGCTTCGTCACCGACATGGCGACCAAGAAGGACTGCGAGGTTATCGTCAATTCCATCATCGACCTTGGCCATAACCTTGGGCTCAAAGTCATCGCGGAAGGGATCGAGCACCAGCAAACGTGGGATATGCTCCGCGCCAAAGGCTGCGACTATGCGCAAGGCTTTTTCATGGGCACCCCCATGAAGCCCTCCGACTTCGCCCTTTGGCTCGAAACCTGGCGTAAAACCACTCTCTAGAGCTTTTTCACGTTCCCGTGTTACCCGCGTCTGCTGCGAGCCAAGATCGCACAAGAACCGTCATTCCGTCCGCAGTCCCCTGTTTCAATAATACTCGTCACCCCCGCGAAGGAGGGGGTCCCATTTGTTTCTCATTTCTGATTGGCACAGAATCCTGTTTCGTTCCTGCTTATGTCATTCCGGAGCCGTCGCGCAGCGACGGAGCCCGGAATCCTGATGGCCTCGTCATAAGGAATGTCGGCGCCGGTTGCGATTCCCTACTCCATAGCCAGCACTTGATAAAAGAAATACGGCGATGTGGGCCCCGCGGCATCGACACGTACGCCCGAATTCGCAACGCACCCCATCGGCGCTGAAAAAAGCCTATGCGGCCACTGGCCGGGCGCAACCGAAAGGACGGCGGCGCCGAAATCGCCTAAAAGCGCCTTACCGGGAAGAAACGCCTCGCCGACAGCCTTTTTATTTACGGCGGCGCACACGCCTTCCGAGACCGCCAAAACGGCCATGACGACCGTGCTTGTCCCCAGCCCCAGTCCGGTGATGTTTCCTTTGGGAAAAAGCCATTTATCGACGGACGGGTTGTTCGCCATGCCGGTCGAAGGAGGCGCAATGCCGCCGCCGACGGGGGAAAAAAGCTGGTTGGGGGAAGCCAAATCCGAAATAGCCATATCGACGTCGGCAGCCGAAACGCCTTTGCCAAGCATGACGCGATCCATGCCTAATTTCAGGTTTTCGCCCGCGCGGATGAGGGCAAGCACCTTGGTCCGGTTCTCCTCGTCAATCATGCCGCGCTTGGGATTCCCGATCATCGCCGCAACGGAGGCCGCCAAAAGCGCAAGCACCGCCATGATGAATAGCGCCGGCCCGACAATGGAATGCCTTGCCTTTGGCTTGCTTTCCGAATTTTTGTGCTTTGAATCCTTCGCGTGCGCCGCATCGGGCTGAATCCCAACGGGCTGAGCTGCAACGGGCTGGGTTGCCTTGTTTTCTGCCGTATCCACTTTGATCCACCGTCATGCCCCAAGGGGCACCCTTATTTCTTTCAGTTGAAAAATTGAAAAACTAAAGCTCTTTCTCCTTCGTAACTGCCGTCATGCCCGCGCAGGCGGGCATCCCATTTGTTTTCTCAATGAATTTTTACGTTCGATCTTCATGGATGATTCCACCTGAACGGATTTTGCTCTAATCGGCGCGCGAAGAAAACTCCTTCTTCTGGCCCACAATCGCGGCGCTCATCAAGCCGCGATCCCCGCATTGCCCGACGCAGAAAGAATCGAAGCTCCACGAAAACTGCGGCGCTTCGGTTTCGACCGCCTGTATGGCCGCGATCCACTGCTGGAAACCGGCCCCGCTGTCGCTCGCGATCTCGATTTTTTGTCCGTCGTCGAGCCGCATTTTGAGGTCGGGAAATCTTTTTTCCAGCCGGTCGTAAACGGGTTTTATCTCATCGGGGCTCATCGCGGAAGCGACCACCTTCACGCCGGGGCTTTCTTTATCGACGCTTACCGAGGCGATGCGGTGCACGGCGATATCGGCCAAAATCAGCATCATGAAAGCCACGACCCAGCCGACGACCACCAAAAAAGCCGACGCTCGGTCAAAGCTTGTTAACGCGCGCGCCATGATGCGCGGCGAAAACACCTTGGCGGCAAAGCTGTTATGCGTCGTCATGGCCGCTCCTTTCCGCCGAATTCGATCTCCGCCTGATTGCCGATAGTCACGGCGGCATCCCCCGCGTCGATAATCTTGGCGTCAAACGCCTCAAGGCGATCCTCCGGCGTTCCCGGCGGAACGGAGGCGCGCCACCGCGCCCGGCCTTCCGTAAGATCGTAAACCGAAAGAAAGCCGTCCAACGATAAAACGCCGTCGTTCACGTCCATGAAATTCTTCAAGTCGCGCCGCAGCGGGCTGACCCGCAAATCCTCCGCCTCTTTGATAAGCTGCGTGGCTTTGGCAAAGGCGTCCGCCTTAACGCGCGTGGGCGACAGCATCTCCATCTGCGCTAACAGCCATACCGCAAAGGCCGCGCCCGCGATGGTCAAGGACGCCAAAATGGAAACCGCCGACAACACGCGCCGGGCGCGATCCTCGAAAAGCGACAAGGAACGCCAGGGAATAGGCGCCATTTTTTCGATGCGCGCCAAATCGATATCGATGATTTTCGTATTTTCGCCAAGCTCGCGCGCGGTGCGTTCGGCCTTGGCGCGAATAATAAGGGGCGTGCTTCGGTGAAGGCGCAGATCGTTCGGCTTAACGACCATCAGGATGGCAATATCTTCGCCGAAATAGGTGCCGTAATGCGTGTAGCAAACGGGCAGCATAGGCCTGTCTTTTTCGCCGGGCAGCAGCGCCGCCAAAGGACACCACGAATTCGCGTGCGAGGCCAGATCCTCCGACTTGACGGCCAGATACCAGATGGAATTTTCCACGGCGCGCCAAACAATCGTCACGCGCTCGCTGCCGCAAGCTTCCACCGCCGCCTGCCAGACCGTTTGATCCTCGTCGCCTTTTACGCGGACGCAATGGCCGCCGATAAGATCGTTCGGGAAATAAATATTCACGGCCTCGCCCACGGAACCCGTAAGGACGCGGCATTTTTCAAACAGCGTTTTAAGCGCCCGTAGAATCATCTCTCCCTATTCTTGCGTTTAGACCGACGCACGGCGTTTTTGCTTTTCGCCGATTTCACGGGATCGGCGCGAACCGAAGCCGATTTTAAAAGGACGGTTCGCTCCTGCCCTTTGACAACGAATTCGGCGGCATAAGGCGTCACGGCAACGAGTTTTGCGCTTCCCGCTTTCGACTGAAGCGTGCCGCCGACGGGCAGAATAACGGTGTCGCCCTCGGGAAGCATGAAAATCGCCCTGTCGCCGACAGTGCCGATCAGCCGAATATGATCGATCCCGGCATGCGCAACGCTGTTCTTCGTTTTGCGTTCGGGTTCCTTGCGTAATTCCGCCTTACGTGGCAAAGGCGCGGGCAAAGGCGCAAGCGCTTCCTTTTTCGCCTCTGGCTCCGCTGGCTTCGGTTCAACCGGGGGCGGCGCGGGCACAATCACTTCGCGAACCAGCGGCGAGGCTTGCGTGACCGAGGGCGTCGCCGTCGGCGCAGCATCGGGCGGCGCAACAACCGGCGCGGGCTTGACCGCAGGCGCGGGGGTTGGAGCCGGTGTTGGCGCGGGTGTTGGAGCCGGTGTTGGCGCGGGTGTTGGAGCCGGTGCAGGCGCGGGTGTTGGAGCCGGTGTTGGAGCGACTGCTGGCACGGGCTTCGGCGCAGCCGTTACCGGAGCTGGTGCGGGAGCTAGTGCGGGGGCCACGGCTTTCGCCTCAGCCTCTTTCGCAGGCGGCGGAACCTCGGCTGTTTTGGCCAAAGCTTCGCCCCTCACCGCGATAACCGTAAAGCCGACCTTGCCGCTATGATGAATGACAAGATCGGTCGAAAGCATCCCGGCTTTCCTCGGTTCCCATTGCAAAATAACGGGGCATGAAGTACCGGGCGCAATGGGCTTTCCGATCACGCAGCCCTGATTCAGGCGCTGCAGGCCGTTATTGGCCTCGATCATCTCGATCGAGCGAATAATAATCGGATCGGCGCTGTCATTCACCAGCATCGTCGCGCGAATGACCTTTTCGCCGGTTTGCGCCGCGCCGAAATTGATCGGCTTGATCTCCTTCGGCGGCGCTTTCTGCGGCGCTTCCTTGGCCACGGCAGCCGTTTTAGGCGTCGGCTCTTTCTTAAGCTCTTCCTTCTTCGGCTTGGGCATCTCCGGCGGCATGAAAGCGGCGTCGCGCGCCAACGCCTGTCCGCTGAAACAGGCAACGATTAAAAATGCGGCGAGAGTATACATGCGTTTCATGGACGGCCTCCCTTTGCCGCCTTGGAGGGCAAATCGTCCTTGGAAATCGTGCCGAGAGTAAAGCCCTTGTCATAGAGCGCCGACACACGGTCCGGATTCCTCTGCGGATACGCGGGCCGGGCGCCGTCCTTATCGATAAGGATGGGAGGCGGCAACCCGTCGTTCGTCCTTTCGATGGGCTTAAGCGGGGACGGCGGCTGGGCCGTGATGGGCATCTGAGGCACGAAGACCGACGTCGGCGGCGTGATCTTTTGCGGTTCAGGCGCGGGCAAAGGCGCAGGGGCGGGCTCCGGCACAGAAACGGGCGCGGGCGGCTCTGGCGCGGGCGTAGGCTCCGGCACAGCGGCCTTCGGTGCAGGCGCAGGCATGGTGGGCGGAACAAGGCGCGGCGGCGCAGCCTCAGGCGGCGGCGTTAAATAAGAAGGCGCCGCAAAAGCTTTTTTCTCGGTCACTTCCAATGTTCCGTTGCTATAGGCGCAGTTGACATTGGCGGTGAGACAAATTTTCTCCACGACTTTCGGCAAATCGCCCTTCAGATTCACAAGCGTCACCGGATGCGGCCCCAGGGTCTTGGCGTCCCAGGAAAGCGACACGTCCGTTCCATAAAGAACGGCTTGCAAGGCCGCCGTCACAGGCACGGCGTGCAAATTGGCGGGCGGAATCTCCAAAGAAGGCAGTTTGTCGTCAGCGGAAGCGCCGCCCGGCTGAGCGGGTTCGACGACGGCGGCCGGAACATCCGGAGAAGCGGGAATGTCGGAAAACATCCCGTCCATCTCCGCACAAGCCGCAAGACTGAAAACAAGGGCCGAAAGAAGAATTTTTTGTCGCATGGTATGGGCTCTAAAAAGGAACGGTAGCGCGAGGATTAAGAAAAGCAAATGTACGCGTTCCACCGCCTCTTTGGAAGCCCTTATTTGGGATTCGCGGGAACGGCGGCAGCCTGTTCCTTGCGCCACTTTATGAGTTTTGCGGCCAGAGACTTATCCCCAAGCGAAAGAACGGCGATCGCCAGCAAGGCGGCATTTTTGGCGCCCGCGTTGCCGATCGCAAAGGTGCCGACGGGGATGCCGCCGGGCATTTGCGCCATCGACAACAGGCTATCCATACCGTCCAGATATTTCCCCGGCACAGGCACGCCCAAAACCGGCAAAGGCGTTAAGGCCGCCAGCATACCCGGCAACGCGGCCGCCATCCCTGCCCCGGCGATGATAATCTTCAGCCCGCGCGACGCGGCTTCCTCGGCGTAGGCCTGCACGCGTTCGGGCGTCCGGTGCGCCGACATGATCAGAGTCTCATAAGGCACGCCGAAGTCGGCCAGCATCCTGGCCGAATGCTGCATGACGTCCCAGTCCGATGGACTGCCCATGACGACGCCGACGACAGGACTGCGCGACGTTTTCGGTGATTTCTTTGCCATTGGAAATATCCGCCTATTGGAATAAGAGCCTGTTTATTAACTTGTTTTTCACTAAAAGGCTATAGGTATTCAGGCGTTGTATCAGGAAAAGGCCATGATGAAGAGTTCTGATTCTCCTTTTGATATGCTTGCCGAAGCGCCGCTGACTGACGAACAGCGCCGGGTTTTGCACGATCTGAAGAAGCAGCTTAACGCCGCCAAAGCCAAGAATAACGAGCTTCAGGAAAAGCTGCACGAGTTCGAGCAGCAGGAGAATTCCCCTATCCTGAACCGCCCCGATTTTAACCGCGAAGTCGCGCGCATGCTGGCGTTCGACAAGCGCTACGGCGGGACATCCAGCATCCTCTATTTCGACTTCAGCAACCTCGATGAAACGGCGGCGCAGTTCGGCGCGGAAGCGGCGGCGGAAGCGACGAAGGAAATAGCCTATATCCTCACGCACAGCGTCCGCAGTTCCGATATCGTGGGCCGCCTCGCGCCTGACGAGTTCGGCGTGCTTCTGATGCGCTGCGACAATGCGCCGGCGTGGCGCAAGGCCGAGCTGCTCGCCTCGCAATTACAGCAAGCCCTCAATCAGGTGTGTAACTGCGCGCTCGATCTCCGGGTGAGCTACGGCGCCTACACGTTCCGCGACGACGAGGACATCGCGATCAGCCTCAAGGAAACCGCGCACAACATGATGTCGGTTGTGAAATAAGGGGGGTATCCCCTCACGCGTCATTCCCGCGCACGCGGGAATCCATCTTTTTAGTCATGGGACCGCGCACCTTGGTCGCACGATATTACGCAATAATATCCGGTAGCAGGTTGCTTTCCGTTTTGGTGATTTCGTCGCGAATAATAAGCTTGCGCTTTTTCAGCCTTTGAATCTGAATCATGTCGGGAACGCTGCGCCCGGAAAGCATGCTGATCGCATCGTCGAGGTCGCGATGCTCGGCCTTTAATTGAGCCAGAAGCTCGCAAAGCTTTTCCTGTTCGTTCATTTAACCTTCCCCATGGGAAGATTCTTATAGCAGAAAAAGGACCCTAGCGCTATGATTTCTTAAGGAAAATTGCGGGATCAGGGCCGCCGTCTCGCGCTTTCGCTAGATTAAAGACGCCGCCCGCCGCGCTTGAAAGGAGAATTTCATGTACTTCGGCCATATCAAAAACTTCGACGCCCAGAAGAAATTCTTGCCGACCGCTTTGGTTAAAGCCGTTCAGGAAACGCTTGGCCATGATCTTCATGCCTTGAAAGCTGGCCGTTATGAGCTGAGCTCGGTCGCGGACTCCTTTTTCCTCGTTCAGGATCTGACGGCGAAGAAATTCGATGACGCCCGCGTCGAAGCGCATCGACAGTACATCGACGTGCAATACCTGCTTAAAGGAAGGGAGCGTTTCGGCGCGGCGCATATCGACCCGGACTTAAAGCCGGCCGAAGACCTGATGGCCGAAAAGGATGTTTCCTTTTACCCGACTCCCGAAGGCGAATTCCTTATCGACCTGAAACCCGGCGAGTACGCGATCTTTTATCCCTTTGAGCGGCACCGCCCCTGCTGCGCTGCCGGCGATGATCTCGCTATCCGCAAAGTCGTCATTAAAATCCCCCAAAAGGAGATTTAAGGACAAAGCCCTCCCCCTTGATGGGGGAGGGGTGGGTGGGGGTGATGTTTGACCCCCTACTTCTTCCGCGGCGTATAGCGCATAACGACATCCAACAATCTTTGCGGCAGAAGCGACAGCAAAAGTATCCCCCCATACATCGGCCACGGGAACGCGATGCGCGGGCCATTAAGGGCCAACCCTTTTTTTATAATCGTCGCCGCGCGCTCGGCGCTCATCAAAAAGGGCATGGGAAAATCGTTGACGTCCGTCATCGGCGTTTTGATATAGCCGGGGCAAATCACACAAAGCTCAACGCCATAAGGCGCAAGCTCGCCGCGCAAGCCCTCGCCGTAAACGCGCACGGCGGCCTTGCTCGCGCAGTACGCAGCGCCTCCCGGAAAGCCGCGGAACGAGGCAATCGAACTCACAATCGCGATCTGCCCCCGCATCCGCGCTTTCATGAAGGCCGCCGCCGGATGCACCGTGTTTAAAACGCCGATGAGGTTCGTCGAAAAAATAGAACGCGCCACGGCATCGGTTTCGCCGCCGATCCCCGTCCCTGCGGAAATGCCCGCATTGGCGATAACAAGGTCGATAGGCCTTTCCGCATCGGAGGCCCTTATCCAGGCGTCCATGGCGGCAACCTCTTCGACTCCGCCGCAGTGAACCGCGCACGTCGCCCCGCGCATCCGCGCTTTCTCCGCAACGGCTTCCAGCCTTTCGGCATTGCGCCCATGCAGAAAAAGATGCACGTCCGGCGCCGCGTAACTTTCGACAAGCGCCGCGCCAATGCCGCTCGACGCGCCGGTGATAAGAATGGTCTTGGGATTGAGCATGAGAGGCTAGGGGCTAGGGGCTAGGATTAGAACCGGATTCGAAATTCGGGAAAGCGTCATTCCCGCAACCTGTCCTCCGAAGCCTTTGGCGTAGGAGGAAAGCGGGAATCCATCTTTTTACACTCGCATGAGATTGCGAAAGCACCAACACGCAAAAAAGGCGGGATTTACATCCCGCCTTTTCCATTAGCGTCATTCCCGCGCAGGCGGGAATCCATCTTACTTCAGCTCGACGGCAGCGCCGACGGCTTCCAAAGCCTTCTTGAACTTCTCAGCATCGGCCTTGCTGACACCTTCCTTCAAAGGCTTGGGCGCGCCCTCGACCAGATCCTTGGCTTCCTTGAGGCCAAGGCCGGTGATCGCGCGAACTTCCTTAATGACTTCGATCTTCTTGTCGCCTGCCTTGGCAAGAACGACCGTGAATTCGGTCTTCTCTTCGGCGGGAGCGGCGGCAGCGCCACCGGCGGCGGCGGCAACGGCAACAGGAGCGGCGGCGCTGACGCCCCACTTCTCTTCCAGCATCTTCGACAGTTCGGCGGCTTCCAGAACCGACAGGGTTGACAATTCTTCGACCAGTTTCTCAAGCTTAGACATGTACTCTCTCCTTTGTTGAACTTATTGTTAAATGTTGAACCTTAAACTTTTTCCCCTATCTCATTTGAAACAGAGAAAAACTATTATGCCGCCTGCTTGCTGCGCGCGGATAAAACGCGAGCCAACTGTCCGGCAGGCGCCTGAAGCACACACGCGATCTTTGTCGCGGGCGCCTGCAACAGGCCGATAAGTTTGGCGCGAAGCTCGTCCATCGACGGCAGCGCCGCCAGAACCTTGATCTGAGCTTCCTCGATGATCTCGCCGTCCATGATTCCGCCGATGACCTTGAACTTGTCGTTCTTCTTGGCGAATTCGACGGAAGCTTTCGCGGCCGCGATGGGATCCTTGGAATAGGCCAGCGCGGTCGGGCCGTGCAGGAACTTTTCAAGCGGCGCAAACGCCGTCTTTTCGATCACGTGCTTGACCAGCTTGTTCTTGGCGACTTTCAGGCCCACGCCTTCCTTGCGCAAGGCAACGCGTAAGTTGCGGGTCTGGTCGGCATTGAGGCCAAGCTGTTTCGTGACGACGATGATCTTGGCGTCCTTGATCTCGTCGCCGATTTCCGCAATCAGCTTTTCCTTAGCCACTCGATTTGGGCTGTTATGTTCATTCATACGGGACTCCTTTTCTCTCTTAAACCGTTTATATCCACCGCCATGCCCGCGGAGGCGGGCATCCCATTTAGTTTATCGCTTGCCCCACACCTTGCGCGTAAGCACATGAAGAGCGGCAAAAAAACTCGTATCTGTCATGGAGAAGGAAGAGAAAGGCAACGGCCTGATAAGCGGATTCCCGCAACGCCGATATGCCTACCCCCGCCTATGCTGGCCATTTTAACCCGCCGCTTTGAGCAGCAGGACCCGCAGTCTCCGGACAGGACGCCCCGTTAAGGGCAACCGTCTTCTAACTAAATTTCCCCCTGACTGCAAACGAAAATTCACATGATTTTAAGCTAATTACTTGCGGGAAAACCCGATATAAATCCGCCAATATTTGATATATAGAAAAAAGCTTAAGCAAACCTATTGTATTCATTGTCTTTTATTAAGGGTGTTCCAGTGATTCATAATGATTTCTTCACCGTGGAGCTTCAGAACAAAAACGAAGTCGCCGAATTAGGCGGCGTTTTCTATGAAAGCTTCATAGAGCCTGTTTTAGCAAAAGGCCTGAATATCCCCCTTTGTCTTTACGGCCCGGCCCGAAGCGGCAAAGGAAACTTTGCGTTCGGCGCCTTTGCCCAGGCGGGAGGAAGCGGCGAGGAATACACTCTCGAATTCCACGTTCCCGGCGCAACCGGGAGCGCGGCGGCGGACAAGCTTGTTCGCTACGAACTCATGCGGGTGAATTTTGCACAGGCACAGGGCTATTCCAATTTTTATATAAGCCCTACCATCCCCAGAAATCCTAAACCGGGACGAACATCCAGTGCCGAATTGATAGATTTATCACACGCTCATGGTTTCTCTTTTCCGGAAAGCGGAAGCCGCGCGGTTGCGGCTTTTCTTATGCACGCGCCCATTCCCCATCTTAAGGGAAGCCCCGTCATATCTTTCTGCCGGCCGAAAAAAGAAGGAAATAATAGATTCTATTACAACAATCTCATGAGGAATCTTGACAAGGGAAGAAACAAGATGGCCAAGGAAGGCCGTCTGGATCAGGAAACCGACGCGACTATATCGACTGTTATCCAACTGTTCAGGGCCACGCGCAGCGATGCGAATAGAGATGCAAATACGAATATTCACCATGTGCGCATGTACTGCCCTCCGGACAGGGAGGAACTATCCAGCGCGTTCGCGGGCGCAACGGAAAAGATAGCCGCGCATTTCCCGCTTCTTTCCGCTCGTCTTTAATTATGTGATACCAATCACTGATCGAACGGAACCTGAAGACATAAAAGGAAAAAGTCTTTTTGAAAGTATTATGTCAGCTTATAATGGATCACATTTTTTAAGCATTTTTGAGGCCCTATGTTGCGCGAAGCGACAATAGAAATTCATACCCTCTCAGACATTAACTCTGCTAGTCGTATACTTGCGGGCCTTTTTGATCCTCGCCAATATGACAAAAAGAATATTGTCGTTTGTTCTCTTGGCGTGAAAGGCGCCGGTAAATCCACAACTTTCGAGGCGGTGAAAAAAGAACTGGCCGTGGATTCAAGCGAAGGAAACCTTCGGCTGATCGGGAAAGACTATGGGAATAGCACCTATCCGTGGGATGAAGACCAATCGTACATCTATCCCTCCGCGCGACAAGCGCTTTGTGGCGGCGGCGATAAGCCTACCCTCTTTGTGGTGGAGCATCCACCTGTCAACATGTTTGCCTTTGCGGACTTTGTACTAGTGTTTTCAGCACCGAGAATAAAAATGTATCAGGGCGTCGACAACGGAATTTACCTCAAAAACATGTCGAGAAACCTTGAAAATTCTATGGATAAAATTCAATGCGATAATGAGGCCTTTATTTGCGATGCAGTCGAAATGGCTATAAAAAAAATGCGCAAGGAAAGAGCGCGCCGATGCGGCGGTAGAACAATCACAATTATCTTAACATCGAAGGACCCGCAGGTTTGCGCAAAATTTGCAGAGACTGCAAAAATCTTGAAACGACGGCGCGCGGCAACCCATCAATCCCTTGAGAAAAAGTCGCTCCGCCACGCGCAGCATCATGCACGGGTTGGATAAATTTTTTCTGTCCTAAGTAATATCTGCTCACGAGGCATTAGAGCCAAACAGTCCCGTTAGAATGGAACGTCATACCCCCACTAACCTTCTGAATAACATAACAAAACCATTTGCAATGTACATGAAAGTATTTTCTTAATGTATACTTTCAGCCGTAACCTCATACAATTATGCAGATGGTTGAACCCGAAGTCATAAAGATCGAAATACAAACCCCTGAAGACATGACTGCCTTCGGAGGTCTTTTTGGAAATCAAGTGCTGAATCCATACAGAATGCGGCTCAAAGACGAGTTTGTTTATTCTTATGGCCCTAGCGGTACGGCGAAAACGACTTTTCTGGAAGGAGTTGAGAAGGCGTTGCCGAGGAGCCTGCGCAAAGCTCGAAATCGCCACTATTTCACAATTGACGAAGACCACGCTATGTATCCGGGCAGCGGTTCCGTTAGCCGCCTTGATAAATCGCCTGAAGTAAAAACAAACCGTATTAAAGCGCGCATTCATCCCTATGAACACAGCTACTTTCATCGGGTACTGGAACACCCCGGCGTGATGATCCTTATCTCCAATCACAACCGGGAAACAGGCGAACATAAATTTAATAACGCGGTGTACTTTCAATGGATGATTAAGTGCCTGGATCAGGCAGTGGAAGACCTTAAAGTAAAGGACGAAAGCACCTTAAACGCGGCCAAAATAATAAGAGAACGACTTCATCAGGCGAGTTTGGATGAAGTTACAAATACGGAAACCAGAACGGTTCGCGTTTTCCTAACGACACAAAACCCAAGGGTACGCGCAGCGTTCAGGAAAACAGCGCAAATCCTTGAAAACTCCCCCCGTCCAACCAAGATATGCGAAAATTTGGGGCTGACAATGCCAACGCCCTTCAGCGCCTGCGTTCCGTAGGCTTTCCGACCTATAGACCAAAAAAACGCCCCGTTTTCGCGGGGCGTTTTGGTATCTAAATAGCGTCTGGATTTAGGCCGCCTTCTTTTCTTTCTTCACCGCCGTCAGCGTGATTTTGCCACCGACCTTTTCAATGGCGGCGATGGCGGTCTTGGAAGCGCCCGCGACCGTCAGATCCAGCTTGGCCTTCAACTCGCCCTTGCCGATGATGCGCACGCCGTCGCGCGCCTTGGCGACAACGCCGGCCGCGATCAGGCTTTCCGAGGTGATGGGCTTCTTGGCGTCAACGCGGCCCGCGTCAATCGCCTCCTGCAAACGGCCAATGTTGATGGCCGCATAATCCTTGGCGAAAATATTCTTGAAGCCGCGCTTTGGAATGCGGCGGATCAGCGGCATCTGGCCGCCTTCAAAGCCCTTGACCGAAACGCCGGTGCGCGCCTTCTGGCCCTTCACGCCGCGTCCGCAGGTCTTGCCCTTGCCCGAACCGATGCCGCGCCCAACCGTAATAGTTTTCTTGCGCGCGCCGGGATTGTCACGAAGATCGTTTAATTTCATTTTTTTAACCCTTCTTTTCCTCCACGGTCACCAAATGGCGAACGCGGTTAATCATGCCTCGAACGGCAGGCGTATCCGGCAATTCGCGCGAGGCGTTGATGCGCCCCAGGCCAAGGCCGGTCAATGTTTCAAGCGTCTTGGGCCCCTTGCCGTCCTTGCCCGCGATTTGCGTGACAAGCAGCTTGTTTCCCGAAGAGGCTTTTTTCGCTTGCGCTTTTGTTGCCATGATACGTTCCTACCTTTATTCCTTGGCGGCGGCTTCTTCAGCCTGCTTCTTGCCAAGAATTTCGTTGACCTTCTTTCCGCGGCGAACGGCGACGGAGCGAGGGCTGGAAATCTCGTTCAACGCGACCAGCGTCGCCTTGATCATGTTATGCGGATTGCTGGAGCCGACCGACTTCGCCACAACGTCGCGAATGCCCAGGGCTTCGAACAAGGCGCGCATCGGGCCGCCGGCGATAATGCCGGTACCGGCGGGCGCCATGCGCAAAACGACCTTGCCCGCGCCATAACGGCCGCGAACGTCGTGATGCAGGGTGCGACCTTCGCGAAGCGGAATGCGCTGCATGCCGCGCTTGGCGGCGTTCGTCGCCTTCGTGATGGCTTCGGGAACCTCGCGGGCCTTGCCCGTGCCGTAGCCGACGCGGCCCTTGCCGTCGCCGATGACGACCATGGCGGCCATCTTAAAGCTTTTGCCGCCCTTGACGACCTTGGTCACGCGGTTGATGCCGATCAGCTTCTCGATCAGCTCGCCGCCTTCGTGATCGCCTTTGTCTTCGCTCTTTTTTCTTTCAGGCTTCGCCATATTTTTTCCTCTGCTTATCTTTGAATAGGGTTAGAACGACAGGCCGGCAGCGCGCGCCGCCTCCGCCAATTCCTTGACGCGGCCATGAAACACGTAGCCGCCGCGATCGAAAACGACTTCCTTGATGCCGGCTTTCAGCGCGCGCTGCGCGACGAGTTCGCCCACAGCCTTCGCCGCTTCTTTATTGGCGCCGGTTTTCAGCTTCGCCTTCACATCCTTTTCGAGGGACGACGCGGCGACAAGGGTCTTGCCCGCCTTGTCGTCGATAATCTGGACGGAGATGTTTTTCTCCGAGCGATTGACGGACAGGCGCAAGCGGCCATGCGCGTTTTTCGCGATGTTATAGCGGGTGCGCTTGGCGCGGCGCTTATGAAGTTCTTTGGCGTTCAACATATCGGCCTCTGTTTCCTAACTATCTCAGCTATTGGGGGTAGGGTTTGGGGCTAGGAGGCTTGGGATTATCGTTCTACCCCTAGCCCCTGACCCCTGGCCCCTATTTCTTCTTGCCTTCCTTGCGGCGAATGCGCTCGCCGGCGTACTTAATTCCTTTGCCCTTGTAGGGTTCCGGCTTTTTCATGCCGCGAATTTCCGCCGCGACCTGCCCGACCTGCTGCTTGTCGATGCCGGTAATGGTAAGCTGCGTCGGTTTGTCGGCCTTGATCGTCACGCCTTCGGGCGGCGTAAAGCGCACTTCGTGGCTAAAGCCAATCTGAAGAACGAGGGTCTTGCCCTGCACGGCCGCTTTAAAACCGACGCCTTCGATTTCCAGCACGGTCTTGAAGCCTTCGGTGACCCCTTTGACCATGTTGTTGATGTTGTTGCGGGTGGTGCCCCACAAAACGCGCGCGCGCGCCGTGTCGTGCGCCATGGAAACGGCAACATGGCCGCTCTCGACCTTAGCGGCGACTTCATGCGGAACGGCAAGGCTCAAATTGCCAAGCTTGCCTTTCACGGCGATGGTCTGATTTTTCACTTCCGCCGTGACGCCTTGCGGCAGAGCGACGGGATATTTGCCAACGCGAGACATATG
The DNA here is from genome assembly GCA_964453225.1 of uncultured Rhodospirillaceae bacterium. Classification (GTDB taxonomy): domain Bacteria; phylum Pseudomonadota; class Alphaproteobacteria; order UBA9219; family UBA9219; genus CAIXLI01. Next base: position 7,810 of record CAYVNS010000013.1, on the reverse strand, counting down.
ACTACCTCAACCTATCTTTGTTATTTTAGAATCCGATGTCGAAGATTGAGGCGAAAAACGCGCTTTTCGAGAACCGGCGCGCAGCGTACGTATAAGTACGTGAGCACCGGAAGCGCAGAAAAGTGCATTTTGCTGCCCAATATGCGACATCGTATACATTAAAAAACCCGGCATAGTATTTCGCCGCCTACATGCTGCGCGCGCGCTTCGTTATCGGAAAGCACGCCGCGAGGCGTCGAAAGAATGGAAATGCCAAGCCCGTTGAACACGCGGCCCAAATCCTTAATCCCGGCGTAAACGCGGCGGCCCGGCGTGGACACGCGCTCGATCTTGCGGATCGCGGGCGAGCCTTCGTGGTACTTCAGCTCGATCTCGAGCTGCGCCTGCGTCGACCCCTTTTGCACTTCGGTAAAGCCACGGATGTAGCCTTCGCGCGTCAGGGTTTCCAGAACGTCCTTGCGGTGCTTGCTGGACGGGCAACTGACGACCGCCATCTTGGCCATCTGGCCGTTCCTGATGCGTGTCAGCATATCGCCCAATGTATCGGTAACAACTGCCATGTATTTCCTCCCTTACCAGCTCGACTTGATCACGCCCGGGATTTGGCCTGCAGAGGCCAACTCGCGGAACTTGATGCGGCTGAGCTTGAATTTGCGATAATTGGCGCGCGGGCGGCCCGTCAGTGCGCAACGGTTGCGCTGGCGGATCTTGGCGCTGTTGCGCGGCAGCTTCGCCAGTTTCATCACCGCCTCGAAACGCTCCTCCATGGGCGTGTCCTTGTCGCTGATCTTGGCTTTGAGCGCGGCGCGGCGCTTGGCGTATTGTTTCTCCATACGCTGGCGCTTGCCTTCCTTTTCAATCATGCATTTCTTTGCCATGTCTCTCCCTTTCCCTTAGCTCTGAAACGGCATGTCGAAACCGCGCAAAAGTTCGCGCGCTTCGTCGTCCGTCTTGGCCGTGGTGCAAATAACGATATCCATGCCCCGGATTTCGTCGATCTTGTCGTAATCGATTTCCGGGAAAACGATCTGTTCCTTCAGGCCCAGCGCGTAGTTGCCGTTGCCGTCGAAGCTTTTCGCCGACACGCCGCGGAAGTCGCGCACGCGCGGCAAGGCGATCGTGATCAGGCGGTCGAGGAATTCATACATGCGGTCGCGGCGCAAGGTCACCTTGCAGCCGATGCCAAGGCCCCCGCGCAGCTTGAAGGAAGCGATGGCCTTGCGGGCCTTCGTGATAACGGGTTTTTGCCCCGCGATCAGCGCCAGCTCCTCGGCGGCGTTCTTCGTCTTTTTGCTGTCGTTGACGGCCTCGCCGACGCCCATGTTGATGATGATCTTGTCAAGGCGCGGCACCTGCAAGCCGTTCGTGTAGCCGAACTTCTTGGTCAGATTTTCCTTGATCTGGTCCCGGTAGAGCTTTTGAAAACGCGGGACGTATTTGTCTTTTTTCGCTGCGGTCATGTGTTAATCCCCTTAAACTTCCTCGCCGGAGCGGCGCGCAACGCGCATCTTGACGCCCTTGACAGTTTTGTAGCCCGCGCGCGTCGGCTTGTTCGACTTCGGATCGACCAGCGCGACGTTCGAAATATGAACGGACGCTTCGCGGCGCACGATCCCGCCTTGCGGATTCGTTTGCGACGGCTTGGTATGGCGGGCGATCATATTGACGCCCGAAACCTTGACGCGGCCTTCCTTGGGCATCACGGCGATAACTTCGCCCGTCTTGCCTTTGTCTTTGCCGGCCAGAACAATCACCTTGTCCTTGGATTTAATTTTCAACTTCGTAGCCATTATAGTACTTCCTCCGCCAGGGAGATGATTTTCATAAAGCCCAGGTTGCGCAACTCGCGCGTCACGGGCCCAAAGATACGCGTGCCGATCGGCTCTTTATCCTTGTTGATCAGCACCGCCGCATTGCTGTCGAAGCGGATCAGCGTGCCGTCCTTGCGGTGCAAGGCATAGCGCTGGCGAACGATCACGGCCTTGTGAATGTCGCCTTTCTTGACCTTGCCGCGCGGAATGGCTTCGCGGATCGAAACGACGATAATGTCGCCGATGCTGGCCGTCGTGCGGTGCGAGCCGCCCGGAACCTTGATGCAGCAGACGGCTTTGGCGCCGCTGTTGTCCGCAACATTAAGAACTGTTTCCATTTGAATCATGATACGATCCCTATCCTACTTCGCGGTCTTTTTCTTGGCGGATTTGGCCGCCGCCGTTTCGTCCATAAGCATCCAGCGCTTGCGCTTGCTGATGGGCGCGCATTCAATGATCGACACGACATCGCCAACCTTGCGGCTGTTCGTTTCGTCGTGCGCCGCATACTTTTTGGACTTGCGGATATACTTTTTGTAAATCGGGTGCATAACGCGGCGCTCGACCAAGACCGTAATGGTCTTGTCGCCTTTGTCACTCACAACCGTTCCATGCAATACGCGACGTGGCATTTTCGTTTCCCCTTATTTCTTGGCCTTGGCAGCGACTTCGCGAACGCGTTCGTCCGCCACTGTCATGATTTTTGCGATTTCCTTGCGGACATGGCGCGCGCGCGCCGTATTCGCCAACTGGCCCGTCGCCTTCTGGAAGCGCAGGTTGAACTGCTCCTTGCGCAGCTCGACAAGGCGCGTTTCCAGCTCTTTGTCCGTCTTCGTCCGGATGTCCGCGGTTTTGACCGTATTCTTCTGCATAACGCTCACTCCTTACACAAACCGCTGAACGAATTTTGTCTTGATCGGCAGCTTCGCGGCCGCCAGCTCGAAAGCCATGCGCGCGAGCGGCTCCGAAACGCCGTCCATCTCAAACATGATGCGGCCCGGGTGCACGCGGCAGGCCCAAAATTCGGGCGCGCCCTTGCCGGAACCCATGCGGACTTCGGCGGGCTTTTTCGACACAGGCACATCCGGGAATATAAGGATCCACAACCGCCCCTGACGCTTCATCGCGCGGGTGATGGCGCGGCGCGCGGCTTCGATCTGGCGCGCGGTGACGCGCTCCGGCTCCAAAGCCTTCAGGCCGAAAGCGCCGTAACTCAGATTAAACCCGCCCTTCGCAACGCCGTGGATACGGCCCTTGTGCGCCTTGCGATACTTGGTGTGTTTTGGTTGCATCATAGCTTTATACCCTTACTCGATTTCCTGCTGCTTCCTACTGCCTCTGCGGCTGGCCATCCGTCTGGCGCTTGTCGTGAGCCGACGGATCGTGCTCCAGAATTTCGCCGCGGAAAATCCAAACCTTGACGCCGCACGTTCCCATCGTCGTGAAAGCCGTTGCGGTGCCGTAATCGACATCGGCGCGCAGCGTGTGCAAAGGCACGCGGCCTTCGCGGTACCATTCCATGCGCGCGATTTCGGCGCCGCCCAGACGGCCGCCGCAGTTGATGCGGATGCCAAGGGCCCCTGCCCGAAGCGCCGACTGCACCGCGCGCTTCATGGCGCGGCGGAAACCGATGCGGCGTTCAAGCTGATCGGCGATGCTGGAAGCGACCAGCTTGGCGTCGACATCCGGCTTGCGAATTTCGACGATGTTCAAATTCACCTCGGCGTTCGTCATCTTGCCGAGCTCGGCGCGCAGTTTCTCGATATCGGAGCCTTTTTTGCCGATGATCACGCCGGGACGGGCGGAATGAATGGTGATGCGGGCCAGCTTGGCCGGGCGTTCGATCACGATCTTGGCGACGCTGGCGGATTTGCCGATTTGCTTGATCAGATAATCGCGAATGCGGAAATCCTCGTGCAGCAGCTTGCTGTAGTTGCCGTGATTGGCGAACCAGCGGCTGTCCCACGTGCGGTTGATGCCAAGACGCATGCCGATCGGATTGACTTTTTGACCCATATTAGGCTCCTACCTTCGCTGATTTTTTGGCGCCGCCCGCTTTTGCAGACTTGCTCCCTTTGGCCTTGGCCGGCGCTTTTGAAGGCGCGTTTGCCGATGCCTCCTTGGTCTCGGTCTTCTTCGAGAAGCTGCGCGCGCGCTTGGCGGACAGCTTGGCGTCGTTTTCGCGTTCCTTGACGACGATCGTCAGGTTGCTGAAAGGCTTTTCAATGCCGGCGCTCTTGCCGCGGCCGCGCGCGTGGAAGCGCTTCATGACGAAAGCGCGCCCGACCCAGGCCTCGGCGACATAAAGCTTGTCGACGTCCAGCTTGTGATTGTTTTCCGCATTGGCGACCGCCGCCTGCAAAACCTTCTTCACGTCGTTCGCGATACGGCGCTTTTCGAAGGTGAGCTGCGTCAGGGCCTGCGCGGCGCTTTTGCCGCGAATGCTGGCCGCGACCAGATTAAGCTTGCGCGCGCTGGTGCGCAAAGCCTTGGCTTTCGCCAGGGCGCCGCCTTCCTTACGCAGAGTTTGTTTCAACAGTGCCATCTTTCGCTCCTTAACCCGCCTTTTCGACTTTCTTTTCCGCAACGCTGTGCGCCTTGAAGGTGCGCGTCGGTGCGAACTCGCCGAACTTGTGGCCGATCATGTTTTCGGTAACTGAAACGGGCAAAAACTTGTTGCCGTTATAGACGCCGAACGTCAAACCAACGAATTGCGGCAAGATCGTCGACCGGCGCGACCAGATCTTGATGATCTCGTTGCGTCCGGAGCCGCGCGCTTTATCCGCCTTCTTAAGCAGATAGCCGTCGACAAACGGGCCTTTCCATACTGAACGTGCCATATTTCACCTTTCTCTAAAACTCTACGCCGGGGCTCCACCCTGGCTGCAAATCCTCGTTACTGCGTCTCACTCTGTACAAAACCATATCTCTGGCCGCTTCGTCCGCGCTCGGCATCCGGCAGAACATGAACCGGTCGGCGTTCGTCTCCATCACCGCGCGAACCTGATCCGGAGAAAGATCCGTCGTCTGGCAGATCTCATCCATCGTCACTCCTAACCGATTAAACTGCGCCTCGCTTGCCAGCCTCTCTTCTTCTTCCAGAGCCTCTTCCTGCTCTCTTTCTCTTTTCTCAAGCGTGTCCGAAATCACGGTAAACAAACCTTCGAATGACATAGCGACCTCCTTTAGGCCGACTGATTATCCTTTCTCTTGTTCGCCCTGCGGATAATCATGTGATCGGTCCGTTTGTTGTTACGGGTCTTCCGGCCCTTCGTTCCCTTACCCCACGGCGTGACCGGATGACGACCGCCCGAGGACTTGCCCTCGCCGCCGCCATGAGGATGATCGACCGGGTTCATGACGACGCCGCGGACGGAAGGACGAATGCCTTTCCACCGGCTGCGCCCCGCCTTGCCGAGCTTGACGTTTGTATGATCGGCGTTGGAAACGGCGCCAACCGTAGCCATGCAGTCCTGAGGGACCACGCGGACTTCGCCGGAGCTCAACTTGACCTGAACCACGCCGGTATCGCGACCGACGATTTGCACATACGATCCCGCGGAACGCGCGATCTGACCGCCCTTGCCGGGTTTCATTTCGACGTTATGGACGATCGTGCCGACGGGAATGTTCTTCAGGAACATCGCGTTGCCGGGTTTAATATCGGCTTTATCGGCGGAAATGACAACATCGCCCTTCTTGATGCGCTGCGGCGCGAGTATGTAGGACTGCGTGCCGTCCTTATAGGTAATAAGCGCAACGAAAGCGGTGCGGTTTGGATCATATTCCATACGCTCGACCGTGGCCTCGACGCCGAAACGGCGGCGCTTGAAATCGACGAGGCGATAGCGGCGCGCGTGCCCGCCGCCGATGTGGCGGGTCGTGATGCGGCCCTTGTTGTTGCGGCCGCCCGTTTTCTTCAACCCTTCGGTCAAAGACTTCACAGGCTTGCCCTTCCACAATTCGGAACGGTCAACCTGAACGACCTGCCTCAGGCCTGGGGTTACGGGACTATAAGTCTTCAATGCCATAATAAACCTCTATCCTTTACACGCCTGTCTGCATATCGATGCTATTGCCCTCGGCCAACGTGACGATGGCGATCTTCACATCGCTGCGAAAGCCCTTGCGCCCCTTGAAACGCTTGGTCTTGCCCTGGCGGTTGTGCGTATTGACGTCCGAAACCTTGACGTTGAACAAAGCCTCGACCGCCGATTTGATGGTCGGCTTCGTCGCGGCGCGCGCCACGCGAAACGTGTACTGGCGGTTCGCCGTGATGTTCGTCGCCTTTTCCGTAATGACGGGCGATAAAATAATGCCGTAGTGCTTATCGGTTGCCATCTTACTCTCCAACTTTCTTTCTTCCGGCTTCCGCCGCAAGCCGCTGTTGCAACTGCTCAACCGCGTTCTTTGTCAAAACCAAAACGTCGCGGCGAAGAATGTCGTACACGTTCGCGCCCTGCTCCGGCAAAACGTCTATGTGCGGAATATTGCGCGCGGCCTTCGAAAAATTCGGGTCCAGGTTGGAGCCGTCGATGATGAGCGCCGAGGTGAGGCCGAGCTTGGTGAACTTCTCGGCCAGGCTCTTGGTCTTGGGACTGTCGAGCTTGGCGGCATCGAGGACGATCAGCTTGCCGTCCTGTTGCTTGGTGGCAAGCGCCATGCGCAAAGCCAGCTGGCGAACCTTCTTCGGCAAGTCGTGCGCGTGATCGCGGACGACCGGCCCGAAAATAACCGCGCCCTTGCGGAACTGGGGCGAACGCAGGCTGCCCTGACGCGCGCGGCCCGTGCCCTTTTGCGCCCAAGGCTTTTTGCCGGTGCCGGCGATATCGCCGATCTGCTTGGCCTTGTGCGTGCCCGCGCGGCGCTTGGCGAGCTGCCAGTTGACCATGCGCGCGAGAATATCGCGGCGCGGCGCGACGCCGAACACGTCCTCAAGCAAATCGATCGTGCCGACGTCCTTGTTTTCAAGATTTTTAATTGTCGTCTTCATAATGCTACCCACCCTTATGCCGCCGCGCCGGCATTGTTATCGGCTTTTGCCTTCAGTCCTGCGGGAAGCGGAGCTTCCTTGGGACGCGCGCGCTTGACGGCATCGCGAACGCACACATAAGACCCTTCCGGCCCGGGAACCGCGCCCCTGACCATGACGACCCCCAATTCGGGATCGACGGAAACGACTTGCAAATTAAGCGTCGTCACCGTTTTGTGGCCCATATGGCCCGCCATTTTCTTGCCCTTAAACGTGCGGCCCGGATCCTGCCTTTGGCCGGTCGAACCGGGGCTGCGATGCGAGACCGAAACGCCGTGCGTCGCGCGCAAACCGGCGAAGTTGTAGCGCTTCATGACGCCCGCATAACCCTTGCCGATGCTGACCGAGGTCACATCCACATATTGGCCCGGAACGAAGTGCGACGCCGAAAGCTCTGCGCCGACATCGAGCAGCGCATCGTCGCTCACGCGGAATTCGACCAGCTTCTTCTTCGGCTCCACCTTGGCGGCGGCAAGCGCGCCGCGCACGGCCTTGGAGACGTTCTTGACCTTGGCCTTGCCGTAGCCGAGCTGAACGGCGGTATAGCCGTTCTTTTCCTGCGTACGGACGCCCGTGACCTGCAACGCGTCGAGCTTCAGAACCGTGACGGGGATATGCTCGCCCTTGTCGTTGAAAATGCGCGTCATGCCGATCTTCGTCGTCAAGAGGCCCGTGCGCTGCGATTTCTTTACCTGTGCCATAATGCCCTCTTACACCCTGATCTCGACATCGACGCCGGCGGCGAGGTCGATCTTCGACAACGCGTCGATCGTCTGCGGAGTCGGCTCGACAATATCCAGCAAGCGGCGATGCGTGCGAATTTCGAATTGCTCGCGCGACTTCTTATCGACGTGCGGGCCGCGGTTGACGGTGAAACGCTCGAACCACGTCGGCAGCGGAATCGGGCCGCGGACCTGCGCGCCCGTGCGCTTGGCCGTGCTGATGATCTCGCTCACCGACTGATCCA
>CAYVNS010000012.1:18006-50300 GCA_964453225.1 uncultured Rhodospirillaceae bacterium | reverse complement strand
CTTGACCTCACCAACACAATCGGACGCATCTTCGCCCCGCCTTTCGGGCGGAGCTGCGAGCGGAATGACGTCATCTTGTTGTTTTGACTTGCTCGTAATTGAGTTTGAACCCTAGGGCTATCCAAACGGCTTCTTATCTATTCCCTAATTTCCACCACCACCGGCGTGTGGTCGGAGGCTTTTTCTTCCCCCCTCGGCCCTTTGTCGATCACGCATGAAACGGTTCTGTCCACCGCCTCCGGCGACAAGAGGAAATGGTCGATCCTCAACCCCTTGTCCTGCGCCCAAGCGACGCTCATGTAGTCCCAGAAGGTGTAGGCTTTCTCATAAGGATGCAGCGCGCGATAAATATCCGTATAGCCGAGCGCCAAAATCTCGCGAAAAGCCGCCCGCGTCGCCGGATAAAAAAGCGCATCCTTTTCCCAGCCTTTTGGGTTGTGCACATCTATCTCTTCCGGGATGACGTTGAAATCGCCGCCCAGAACGACGAGTTTTTCCTCGCGCCATAAATCGGCCATGCGCGCCTTCAGCCGCTTCATCCACGCCAGCTTGTAAGCGTACTTTTCCGTCCCGAGGGGGTTTCCGTTCGGCAAATAGACGGAAGCCATGCGCACGCCCTTGATCGTCGCTTCCAAATAGCGGGATTGCGCGTCGTCATTCCTGCACGGCAGACCTTCCGAAACGTCCTCGATTTTATGCACGCTTGCAATGGCCACGCCGTTATAGCCCTTTTGACCGTGCGCGGACACGTCATACCCTGCGCCTTTGAACTCCATCAAAGGAAAGCATTCCGTCTCGCACTTGATCTCCTGCAACAAAAGCACGTCCGGCCTCGCCGCGTTCAGCCACGCCATGACGACGGGCATCCGCGCGCGTATCGAATTAACATTCCATGTCGCAATGCGCATATGATTTCCTGTCGGAACTTCGTCATTCCCCAGCGGGAATCCATCTATATCTTAAATAATTATCATTGCCGCGCACAAGAGCAGATCGCGAAAAGGTTGGCGGCCTCAGCCGCCAAGCTTTGAGCGTGAATCTGCTCGATAACAAAGACTCAAGGCATTTTCCGGCAACGACAAACACGGCAACCTAATCGGAAAATGCTCTAATCCATCTTGTTCTATGCTTCCTTCTTCTTCTCCCTGTCCTTCATATCCATAGCGGAAAGAGGCGACGGCGCCGCGAAATCCATATCCTGAATCTGGCTTAAAAGCATGGTATTGAAAAAAGTATTCCCCGACGAAGACGCCGCAACCTCGCGCTCCGCCGATACGCGCGCGTGCATTGCCGAACCTCCGGCAGCGCCCGGCTCGATCTCGATGGTCGCCGCCGTAGCTTTTGGCAGGCTGCTCAAGGCCCTGTAGGCCGACGCCACGTCATAAGACTTGCCCGCCGCGGGAACCGTCTGCACGCCCGCCACCTGCACAAAGTCGCTGTCGAATTTCTGGGCAAAGCGCTGGTATATCTGCTGCAACGTCTTCGGCTGCCCGGCCTTGGAATAAAAAACCGACTGGTTCGCGGCCGCGGCGGCGGGCAGCAAATTCGCGGCGACGCCATTCGGATTGGCGCGCATTTTATTGATAAAATTGCTGGCTCCCGTGGCGCCGAGGAAATGCGCCAGATAAAGCTCGGTCGCGCCGATCTCGCCGCCCACTTTCTGCTTCAGAACGGCGGCATTTTCCTTGTCCAGCTCCCCCGCCATCTCTGCGGATACCTGCGGATCCTTGCGCAAAGCCAAAATCGCCTGCCGAGCCGCAGGGTCGTTAACGCACAAACGCCCGCCGGAATCGGTCGTAATTTGCGCCGCATAATTGCCCAAGCCGTAGGACTCGCCGTAGGTCTTGATCATATGCAGCCACGTTTGGGTCGTAAATTGAAACAAGCCCGTGGCGCTGCTGGTCGCCGCTTTAGCGGAAGGATCGAAGCTGCTTTCCTGAGCAGCCTTGGTCATCAAATAGGAAAAATCGACCCCAGTCTTATAAGACGCCTTTTGAATGGCGCTAAAAACATGCGAAGACACGCCCGCGCTACCCCCTTGTTTTACAAGGGCATTTATCGAATTGGCCGCTGTTATAGGCGTGGTCACGTCAAAAATTCCTTTCGATCACATTCTAACGTTGCAACCGACGTGCCAAAGGCCTCAAAACAAGAAATATCGCTGATTTATAATCAAATGTGCGCCAATCCCCGCAAAAAAACCAAGAAGTATGGCCCACGACCATTTCAGGTGCGTAACAAATGTGTACCTATCCTTGCCTATTCCCATAAGCGCAACGCCTGCCGCCGATCCGATCGAGAGCAACGACCCGCCGATACCCGCCGCCAAGGTAACAAGCAACCACTGCCCGAGATCCATGGACGGATTCATCGTCAGCACAGCGTAAACCAGCGGAATATTATCTATGACGGCCGATAAAAGACCAATCGCCGTGTTCGCCGCCGTATCCCCCGCCCCTGAATAAAGAGCCGTCGAAAGGGCATCGAACTGCCCAAGAGCGCCGATGCCTCCCACGCAAAGCATGACCCCATAGAAAAACAACAGCGTATCCCATTCGACTTTTTCCAAAACGCCGAAGATATCGAACGGCTTGCGCAACGGCCAGGAACCGTTTGCACCCGCAGCCGAGGCCGCCGCTATTTTTCCAAGCGCGCGCGTGTCCGCGCCTCGCAAAAAGTACCCGTAAATATTGAGGAACCCCAGCCCCAGCATCATGCCCAGAAACGGAGGAAGATCGTAATAATGCTTCAGGATGACCGTCATCGCTATGGTCAAAGCGAAAAGAATGGCGATGGCATAACCGCCCTTACGCACGTCGGCTCTGCCCGAGGCCACCGACGCGCGATGCTTCGGAAGCGTAAAGGAAATAAGCAAAGCGGGAACAAGCCAACTGATAACCGACGGAATGAAAAGCACGAAAAACTGCTGAAAGCCGACCTTGCCGCTTTGCCAAATCATAAGCGTCGTTATGTCGCCGAACGGCGAAAAGACGCCCCCCGCATTGGCGGCAACCACAATGTTGACCAGCGCGGCCGCGCACGCCTTGCGCTCGTGCGCCATTGTTGTCAAAACAACAGTCCCCATGACTAGCGCCGTCGTCAGATTGTCGGCGAACGGCGAAAGAAAAAAGGCGCAAAGGCCGGTCGCCCAGAATAGCCCCCGCAGGGAAAGCCGCCCCGAAAGCAGCCGCGCGCGCAAGGCCTCAAAGACGTTGCGCTCGACCATCGTGTTGACAAAGCTCATGGCCGGCAACAGGAACAATAACAGCTCGGCATATTCCAGCAACACGTCGCGCAGCTTGTCGGCCGCCTCGTGCCCCCGGCCCTGCTCGCGGAAAGCGATGGCGACAAGAATCCATATAAGGCCGGCGGCCACCATAACGGGCTTGGATTTGCGCAGGCGGAACTTTTCCTCGGCAAAGACAAAAACGTACGCAAGGGCAAAAAGAGCCGGAACGGCAAACCCTATCCACGAAAACACGCCCTCGGCCATCTTACCCCCTTCATGGAAAACACATTTTTTTGTTTTGGCACCTTGACCGATGAATGGCAAGCGGGGGAAAGGGCAATAAGGAAAGCCTTTCGCACCCCTTACGCAGTCCTTGACAACCCCGCGATTCGCCTGTACTTCGATAGATATGAAACTATCGAAGTACGCGCGGATTTTCAAAGCTTTGTCGAACGAACAGCGACTGAAGATCTTTGTGGAGATCTACGAGCAGTCCCAAAAGAAAGCCGGGCAAAAAGCCGCCGTTGCGCCCGGCGGCGTTTGCTGCTGCGCCATGGAAAAGGCGTTCACGAAAATGTGCAAATGCCTCAGCCTGTCGCAATCCACCGTTTCGCATCACTTCAAGGAGCTTGAAAACGCGGGCCTGATCAAGTGCGAGCGCAGCGGCCAGATGTACCTGTGCAGCATAAACGAAGACACCGTAAAAGAGATTAAGGAGTTTCTGAAGAAATAGGTCGTTTTTTTGCCCTATTTCTTCGAAGGTTCGAAGACCATCTAAATAAGCCCGATCGCGGGCAAAGGGGCTTGCGACTTTTTCAACGGTTCTAATTTTATATCCGAAAATCCGTTCTAAACGAACAAAGCGTTGAACAAGTACCCAACGGCAAGAATGCCGAACGCGACAACGCCGACAAAAACAGCCAGCAACCGCGCCGACAAAACCTTGCGCAGAATAATCATCTCCGGCAAGGACAACGCGATAACCGACATCATGAAAGCCAGCACGGTTCCCAGCGCCGCGCCCTTGCCCAGCAAAGCCTCGACAACGGGAACAATGCCCGCCGCGTTCGAATACATCGGCACGCCGATCAAAACAGCGGCCGGAACCGACCACCACTTGTCCTTGTCCATGATCGCCGCCAAAAGATCGGCAGGCACATAACCGTGAATAAAAGCCCCCAGGGCGATGCCCGCAATCATCCAAAGCCAAACCTTGCCCACAATGTCGCGAACAGCATCAATGCCGCACTTTATCCGCTGGACAAAAGACACCTGCGCCGTATCGTTTTCGGCGGACTCCACATGCTCTTTTCTTACCCATTCCTGAAGCCACCCTTCCAAATGCAGCCTGCCGATGACCCATCCCGAAACAATGGCGACGGCAAGCCCGAAAACCAGATAGGTAGCGGCAACCTTCCACCCCACAAGGCCGAACAGAAGGCCCAGGGCGACCTCGTTGATCATTGGCGCGGCAATAAGGAAGGAAAGCGTAACGCCAAGGGGCACGCCCGCCGAAACGAAACCGATGAATAAAGGAACGGCGGAACACGAACAGAATGGCGTCACAATGCCAAGGCAAGCCGCCGCAATGTTGCCCACACCCTCACGCTTGCCCGCAAGCATCGCCCGCGTGCGCTGGGGCGAGAAATAGCTGCGCACGATGCCCATGCCGAAAACGACAATCCCAAGCAGCATAAAAACTTTCGGGGCGTCGTAAAGAAAGAACACAGCCGCTTCGTGAAAGCGCCCTTCTTTCGCGATGGGCAGAACGCCCGCCGCCCATTCTGAAAAAGCCTCCAGACGGCTATAGATAAACGCCCAAATAAAAAGCGCTAACGCCGCTCCGCCGATCCATAAAATCCTGTCGCCGGATTCCGGCTTTTTCTTCTTGCAGCCGCATGCACACCCCGTCATGGCGTTTTCCCTTTTGAAGATTTTTCGAGTTTCAACGCCGCCTCGACAACGGCAACAACCCTTTTGGAGAGTTTCGTATTCCGGCGATAGCGCACCCACTGCGCGTCCCGCCGGTCGATCACCATGCCCGCTTTTTTCAAAATGCCCATATGGCGCGACATGCGCGATTGCGTGGCCCCCAAAGCCTCCATAAGCTCGCAAACGCAGTGCTCCCTGCCGTCCCAAAGGATTTGCAGCGCGCTTAGGCGCGTCGGCTCGGCAAGAGAAGACAGAATCCGAACAACCTGTTCCATAAGTTGCTTATGCGCCTTTCCGCATATGCGCACAAGGGGATTTTGCCAGATTTTAAAAATCTCTATATTGGAGCGAAAAAGCCGCCACGCCTTTCTTAATCAAATTCAGCCGAAATCATTCCGTCACGCCCGATAATACGCCCTGTACCATTTGACAAAACGCGGAATTCCTTCGGAAATGGGCGTTGTCGGCGAATAAGCCAGATCTCTTTGGGTCTCTCGAATATCGGCAAAGGTTTCGAAGACATCGCCGGGTTGCATGGGAAGAAAATCATAAACAGCCTTCTTCCCCAACGCCTTTTCAATTTCCCCGATATAGTCCATCAGGCTTTCCGCCTTTGAATTGCCAATGTTATAAACGCGGGAAGGCGCGGTATCCGGGCTGGCCTTCATCGGCGCGCCCAGCACGCTCATAACGCCGGCGATAATGTCGTCGATATAGGTGAAGTCGCGACGCATATTACCGTTGTTGAAAACAGGGACAGGCGTTCCCGCCAGGATTTTTGAGGTGAACAGATGCGGGGACATATCCGGCCTGCCCCACGGCCCGTAAACCGTAAAAAACCGCAACCCTGTGCACGGCATCTTGTACAAGTGAGCATAAGTATAAGCCATCAGCTCGTCGCTGCGTTTTGTCGCCGCATAAAGGGACACCGGTTTCTCAACGGGATCTTCAACGGAAAACGGGATCTTGGTATTTCCGCCATAGACGGAAGAAGAACTGGCATAAACGAAGTGTTCGAGTTTAGGCAATCGCCGCGCCAATTCCGCCATCACGATGAATCCCATCACGTTTGACTCGGCGTAGACAAAGGGATTTTGGAGGGAATAACGAACCCCCGCCTGCGCGGCAAAATTAACAACGACCGTCACGTCGCGACAAGCTTCTTCCAGGCCGAAAATGGCATCTTTATCGGCAATGTTGTACGGATAAAAAGTGAACGCGGCTTTTCCTTTTTCGCGCACGCGCTCCAGACGAGCCTTCTTAAGGCCCACGTCGTAATAGTCATTAAGGTTGTCGATCCCAATGACTTCATCTCCGCGCTCCAAAAGCTTTATGGCTAAGGCCGAACCGATAAAGCCCGCCACTCCGGTTACGAGAACTTTCATCATGACTTTCACCAATCCCAGCTCATATTCGTTTCCTGCCCTGCCATAGGCTCATAACCGCCCCAAAGGACGTAACGCCGTCGGTTTCAGGTTTTATAGCGACAAGGATGACATCTCTCCGTGGCGAGGATCAAGGATATATTGCACGAAAAAGCAAAGCAATTCCTTGTTTGCCCGCCCTTTTAAAAATGTGGGAGATTTCCCTTGCCTTCGGCATAAAATGGGTGTATGGACAATCCACGGCGTATTGCGCCGCTCCCCCAAAAAATACCTCGACGGAAAAACGGAAAGCGAAGCAAAAAGCTTTTTTCGCCCGGCTCTTGAGATAAAGAGCCGGGGGTTCTGCCTGTCCTATACGGGCCCTTAGGCCAAAGCAACGGCAATCGAGGTATTCCATTGAAATATGAAAGGAAAAATAAGCATGTCGCTTAAAGACTCTTGCAGCTGTGCATTGGATACCGTCTCTTTTACGATTCCGGGCGGATCGTCCATGTCCGAGACGATCAATGTCGGAGGGCTAAGGCCATTCTGCCTTATTATGCCGTCAGCGTGGACAACGGCGAACCTTACGTTTCAAGCGTCTTATGACGCCGGAACAACATGGAATAACCTCTACGACATTAATGGGAACGAAATAGTCGCGTCGGCCGCCGCGTCCCGTTGCATTACTATGGATCCGGTGCCGTTTGCTTCGACGCAATATTTACGCGTTCGCTCCGGGGTCTCCGGTTTGGCCGTAGCGCAAGGCGCAGATCGCTTGATAAAGCTTATTCTGCGCGCCATTTGACGGAGGCTCGCATGAAAATGCTTTTACGCTCAAAAAGCGCGCCCATCATAAATCTTACGTTCCTTAACGGTTTAATACCACCGCTGTTATCCTTCTCTCGCGCTTCAGCCGGCTATTATATCAATTCCTCAGGGCTATTGGCGCAAGCGGCTTCCAACGAAGCGCGCTTTGATTATGATCCTTTGACGCTGGGGCTAAAAGGCTTGCTGCTTGAAGAGCAGAGGACAAATCTCATAAAATATTCCGAGGACTTGGGAAACAATGTCGGATCGGCATGGACGTCTTACAACGTAGCCTCTTTCACGGGAAACGGGGCAGCGGCGCCCAACGGAACAACGACCGCCTGCGTCATAACGACGAATGGCGCAGTGGGCGGACGATCCAACAACACGGGGGCAAGCATCAATGCAGGAACGGCCTATACAGCAAGCGGCTATTTCCAGTACGCAAGCGGAGAACCAACCCTGCAATTAACCGTTGCCGGGGAAAATGTTTTTGGCGGTTCCGGCGGCGACAGATACATTCAATTCAACGGATCAACAGGCGCGTTCATCGCCAAATCCGCGGAAATTGCGGCTTACGCCATACAGGCCTTGCCGAACGGCTGGTTCAGGGTCTCCGGCACGTTTACCCCGACGTCATCGGGCACCGCCCGCCCTGCGCTTTGCAGCGCTGGAGGATCGGGGGCCACCTACAATGCTTGGGGAGTCCAACTTGAACCGGGAAATTTTCCGACGTCCTACATTCCGACAACAAGCGCGGTCGCCACACGCGCGGCAGATATGCTTTCGTCAAACGACATAATCTGGTTCAACCCTTCGCAGGGAAGCATTCTGACGGAAGCCTCCCTTTTTGGGTATCCGGATTATTCAGCCTGGACGGCGACTTTTAATAGAGGGAACGCAAGCAATCAAATAGGGATATATTTCACGAATAACGGGCCGGGCAGTTTTGCCAACGCCGCCGCCATAGCAATCGACGGAACATCCTACACTACGGCTATATCCTTAGGTTTTTCCTCGCTGGGCTCCGTCATCAGACAAGCCGTGTCATACGGCGCCGGAAACAATGTATGCTACGCAAGCGGTTTGCAAAATAATCCGGGGACTTTCGGCGGTTCATCCCTTCCTTCCGGTCTCACAACTCTGACGTTGGGCAACCGAGGCGACAATGGCAGGCCTCTAAACGGCTGGATTCGCTCCTTCAAATACTGGAACCGCGCGCTCTTATCATCACAGCTTCAACAGGAAACAAAATGACGGACACTTATTTTTCAGCTTCTTCCTACGATTCTCTTGCCGGAATGCTAACAACCGTGGCGGAAGGGCATATCCAGATTGCCTATCCCAATGTCTTGGGCCCCGCCAAGGGATGCGCATCCAACGGCGGCGATCCATCGACATGGTATGTCGCCATTCGCAGTAACGACGCCATCGTTCCGCCCGCCGGGATTTCCTTATGCGACGCGGAAATTGGACAGGCCGTGTTGGGGATTTGGGCCGAGCAAAGCCGTTAGGCCGCGACATCCTTTTCTATTAAGGCCTCATACGCCTTAAGGATATTCTCTTTGTTCATATTCTTGTCCACAAACCGCGCCGCGTTTTGCCCCATGCGATTCTGGCGCTCCTTATCGCCGGCAAGGGCAAGAACTTCGCGGTACAAACCTTCTTCGTCGCCCGGCCTGACGCAAATTCCGGCCTCGGATTCCGCGGCCAAGCGATCAAGCGGGCTGTTCTTTTCGGCGATGCAAATAAAAGGCCTGCCCGCCGACATGATCGAGAATAACTTCGACGGCAAGGCGTAATTTGCGACGTTCAAAGCCTGAGGAACTAAATGAATATGCGCCGCCTGAAGAACGCCAAGAAACTCATCGGCGGCGGCGAGCGGAAGAAACGTAATATTCGAAAGCCCCAAATTCAGCGCTTGCGCCTTCAACCGCTCTTTCTCCGACCCGTCGCCGCGCAAATGGACGCCAAGCGGCTTCTTTTCATCCGACAAGCGCTTGATTAAAGGAAAGAGCTGATCGAGGTTCTGTTTCTTTCCAAAGTTTCCGGAATACATCAAAACAGGCTCCGCCCCCTCCTCCACCGGCTTGAAAGGCGCCGCGGAAGCCCAAATGGGAAGAACCGTAATCGGGCGGCCGCACCCCAAACGCCGAAGCTCCTCGCGCATCCCCTCCGTCAAAACCACCACATCCCGCGCAAAATTCAACCCCACGCGCTCAATAATCCGCATAACAAAAAGCAGCGCGCGATTCTTCGCAAAGCCCAGCGAGGATGCAAGGCCGCTTTCAATATCATGGACGACGCAGACAATCGGCGCGCCCGTCAAAATCCCCACAAGCTTTGCGCCATACAAGGTGAAGATCGTCGGCACATAAGCAACGACGACGTCCGTTCCCCTAAACTCTCCCTTTAAAGCGCGGCGACAAACCCGCCCCAAAAAAGCCAGATCGATTTTAAGTCGATCCATAACCCCGCCGCCGCCGCGATCGCGAACGGCAACGCGGCTGATAGATAGGCCCGCATAACGCTCTTCATCGCGGGCTCCGCCCGCCCACTCCTGAAATGCGCTCGCGCTGGGGTAATGAGGACGGAAAGAAACCGCTCGCACCTCGTGTCCCCGCCCGCTTAACCACACCGCAAGATCCGTGCAATAGGAAGAAGAACCAATCTCTTCCGGCCAAAAGTATGGGGAAAGATAAAGAATTTTGCGCGCCATGGCGATATCCCGTTTTTAAAATCTCAAGCTCGTTAAGTATGATGGGGGAGCGATTAACCATTCCCCTAAAGACAACGGCTATAAAGTTTATTATCACTAAAAAAGTTCAATGAAACTAGTTTTATGCTACTTTTTTGCGGGATCCTTGCCTATCTTTGTGATTTGATTAAACGGAAGCGGTGGAAAGAGGCATTTTAAAATGGACAATAGAACAGAATTAGCGCCGCCCGATTATGAAACGTGCATGATGCGTTTGCATAAAGCTCTTTATAAACCCTATAAAAAAATACCTGTCATTTTTCACTCTGTCCGGTGGACGCGTAAAACATTTCATGCGCTGGAACGCCTTCTTCTCGTGCATCGGCCCATCGTCGATGCGGGCCTCGTTCTTGAGCGGGCGATTAGGGATGCCACGCCCTTTGCGGCGGGAAAAATGGGGTCGGATGAAGTGCGGGCGCTGGCTGTCTTTAAAAAGAGAGAGGAAGCCCGCGCAAAGGGAAAAGCTCCACCGCCTTATTCAACGTACATTCTTCGTAATGTGCACACAAACTGCGGCGTCTTTCCAAAGAACGAAAAGTCATTCGATCATTGGGCGGAGCGCTATCTTGATGCCGTAAAAGCCTGCGATGCGCTTGCGGCATGGGATGTTGCCGGAGAAGCCGTTATCCTGAAAACCTTTTGCCCTAAAACGACCCTTTTGCAGCTGGTCAGCCTGGAACCATACTTTTCCGAAAATCCATGGACGCGGTCTCTCGAAGGAAAAAGGGTTCTTGTTATATCTCCCTTTGTCGACACGATCCGGGGACAATACGCCCGGCGAAAACAAGTATGGGGAAACAGGCATGTTCTGCCCGATTTTGAACTTTTAACGATCCGGGCGCCGTTAAGCGCGGGACTCGTTCCGTCCAAACATCCCGACTGGGTCGCGTCCTTCGAAGAACTTAAAGGCCAGATGGACGGCCTTGCCTATGACGTGGCGCTTATCGGGGCCGGAGCCTTTTCATTGCCTCTGGCCGTCCACGCCAAGGCACGCGGCAAAATCGGCATTCATTTAGGCGGCGCGTTGCAAATCCTGTTTGGCGTTGCGGGACACCGCTGGAAAACAAATCCCAGGTTTATGCCTTTCTTCAACGAAGCATGGACGGGGCCAAGCAAGGAAGAAACGCCAAAGGACGTCGATAAAAAAAGAAACGGTTCGCCTGATTACTGGTAAGCTTTTGGGTAGAGGGATTTATGGTTTATCGACTGTGCTCTTTTTGGCTAAACCGCGGCAAGCCGGCTTGGGCGTTGCTTGGCTCTTTCTTGGTCATTCTCACCTTTATTTTTCGCGCGACGGCCGGTCGAATGATCGAGGCGTGGCAAACGGGCGAATATGGCCATGGCGCCCTTATTCCCCTGCTTGCGCTTGCGCTTCTGCTGAACAAGAAAAAGCCCGAAGGCTTAAAAGCTGAAAGCTCATGGCTTGGTTTTTTCGTTATTATTTTTTGTTTGTTGGGCTACTTTTTTTTGACCTTTGCCGCCGTCAAAGGTTTTCTTCCGCAAGCGTTTCTTGTTTCGTTTATCGGTGTCTTCGTTTTGTTTTACGGCCCGCGAATGGCATGGTTTTATAAAGGCCCGTTGCTCTTTCTTCTTTTCGCCGCGCCGCTGCCGAACTTCTTTTATTATGCGACATCCGTCCACATGCAGGTGATGTCGACGAGCCTGGGGGTTTGGTTTCTTAATTTGGTAGGAATTCCCGTTTATCAGGAAGGTAATTTAATCGATCTGGGAACCTATAAACTGCAGGTCGTAGAGGCCTGCAACGGGCTTCGTTACTTGTTCCCCCTTATCAGCCTTAGTTTCCTTTTCGCTTATTTCTACAAAACCTCCTTCGCCAAGCGGCTTGTTTTATTCCTTTCGGCAATCCCTTTAACGCTGCTGATGAACAGCTTTCGGATTGCCATTATCGGCATCACGGTCAATGTCTGGGGACAGAAAATGGCCGATGGGTTTATTCACGATTTCGAGGGATGGATCATTTTTGCGGCTTGTTTCCTTGCGCTACTGCTGGAAATCAAACTGATGCAGAAGGTTGGAACCCCTGGTCATTTAAGCCTTGCTGAAATCCGCTTGCCTTCTTTTCGTTCATGGCCCGCCCCCGTCTGGGGTCGCGGGGTCAAAGCAACGGCGATCCTTCTCTTCCTTGCGGGAGCCGTCAGCGCCGCATGGCCTTCTTTTCTTGAAGCCTACAAGGCGCCCGTTCCGCCCCAAGCGCCCTTGCGCACATTTACTCTATACCTCGGAGAATGGATTGGTCATCCCGGAGAATTGAGCGAAAAAGAAAAAACGCTTCTTGCGGCGGATGAGTATATCCTCATCGATTATACAAACCCTAAAAATGAGCGGGTCAATCTTTACGCGCTTTATTACCCGAAGCAGGATGTTTCAAGCAATCAAGCGCAGCACAGGCCTACGCTATGCCTGCCCGGCGGAGGATGGTCGATCGAGAACCAAAGGGAAGAAATTATTATCGGCGAAAATCTTTCCCCTTTTCCGGTCAATCGCCTTGTCGCATCCAAGGATGGACAACGGCTTCTCCTTTATTTTTGGTATATCCAGAACGGAAAAAACATCGCCAACCCCAATTTGTCGAAGTTGGCCACGCTTCGAAACGCGCTCTTATTAAAACGCACGAACGGAGCCATGGTACGATATACGACGCCGCTTTTGCCGAGTGAGACGGAGGCAGACGCGGACAACCGACTGAAGTCGTTTATAAAACTTAGCTTTGGCCCTCTGACCAACCAAATGTTCGGACCCTAGCTTTAACGGTAATTATTCCAGCCCTTCTTGATAATCGGGAAGGTTTTCACTATGACAGAGCGTGGCCGAAAAAAAGATGCAAAAGCGCGCCCGTTAAGAAAGGCAGACACACGTGCAAAAGAAAGCCCCCATCATCGTTTTTGCTTACAACAGAAGAGATCAGCTGGAAAAAATGTTCGCTTCGCTTATGAAGTGCCGGGGATTTTCAGAGAGCTCCGTTACGATCTATATTGACGGCCCAAAATCCGAGGAGGATCGGAAGAAAGTTAACGAGGTAAGGGACTACGCTCAATCCCTGAAACTGCCCAATGTTACGGTAATTATGAAAGAGCAAAACGCCGGTCTTAAAGATAATATTTTTACCGGTGTGACGGAGATGTGCAAAAAACATGAGCGCGTAATCGTACTGGAAGACGATTTATTATTGTCCCCCGTTGTGCTGGATTACTTCAACGAGGCGCTGGAAAAATACGCCGAAGACACACGGATATGGAGCATCGCAGGCTATCAGTATGACGTGCCAAGTCTACGTTCTTTCCCTCGCGCTCTTGTGCTTCCTTTTCCAAATACGTGGGGGTGGGCTACGTGGAGCCGAGCTTGGCTTCAATACAATATGGCCGATCCTGTCGATCCCGTCGATCTGGGTTCAAAATCTTTTACCCACGCTTTCGACGTGTTCGGGATACGCGACTTTAGGGATATGCTTATTTCCGCTCTGGCCGGAAAGGTAAGCTGTTGGTTTACGCCTTGGTATTATAAAATCTTTATCAATCGGGGCGTCAGCCTGTTCCCTCCCCGCACCTATGTGGCTCACGGGGGCTATCGGGGCGGCACACATGCTTCGGCGCTTAATCCTTATAGCCTTCTTGTTAGTCCGGCCCCCGTATCCGATGAGCTTTGTAAAATGCCGGATCACATAAAAATCGATTATTGGGCCATAGACCTCATTCGCGCCTCTTGGGACGCACGTGTACAAAATATGATCGGAAACCTAGGAGAAATAAAAAGGCATCTACAATTCTGGCGGAAATAATCAGGAAGTAAAACATGAAAAATTTAGTTCGTTATATATACCGATGGATAAATAGATTTCTTGCTATTCGAGAAAATGTCGAGTTTTGTCCGGATTTACGCGTTGGTATAGGGTCATCGATCCGTGCCCCAGATAAAATCAGCATCGGGCATAAAGTTACAATTGCCGCTTATAGTATGATTGCTTGTAACGGGCGGATAGGCAATGGCGTTGGAATTTCCAGTTTTGTTGGCATTGTCGGCCGCCATGACCACGATATCAAGGCAATAGGAGTTTATATAACCGAGACTCCCTGGATATACGCGCCCAATGCTCGTCCTCGCGATTCCCGCGATGAAGTTATCATTGAAGATGATGTTTATATTGGTTATGGAGCCTTGATCCTTAGTGGCATAAAAATAGGACGAGGCGCCGTTATTGCAGCAGGATCGCTTGTCACACGTGATGTTGAGCCCTATGCTATTGTTGCAGGAGTTCCAGCCAAAGAGATCTCCAAGCGATTCACTCCAGAAGAGCGAGCCGCTCACGAGCGAATTCTGTACGGATCTGTAAAAGATTAAAATTACTTCCGTAAAAAGGCTTCAAAATGTCGCTCGAAAATATCATACGCGGAGGTAAGGTTTGTGCTTTCCTTCTTACCGTTCTTATACCTTTACCCGTCAAGGCCGATCCGGCCCCTCCTCAGGCTGTCGTAGCCGGCTATAACGAAAACACCTTTTCCAGCCGCTTCGAAGGAGACATCGACCTACAGAACGAAAACACATCCGGCTACAACTGGTTTTTGAAAAAGTTTTTCGGGGGTGCCGCCACACAACCCGCAGAGCTGCGCGTGAAAAAAGGGGATGGCGTCACGCTCTACGCCGCAAACAAGCCATCCTTTTATGTGTTAGCAACCGCCGCCCCTCTTGCGAGCAAAAATCGATGGGTCGGCAAAGCCTTTGGCGGCGGCGGCTATTTCGAAGCTGAGTTGAAATTCGACCCAATGGATGTCCTCAACCCCGCCAATAAGGGCTGGCCTTCCTTCTGGGGAATGGCGGTTGAACACATGGCTTCATTGCCGGAACAACAATGGGCGGGCCAGCCAAAAGGTTTTAGCCACTTCATCGAGGTTGATTTTCTTGAATATCTTATGGCCAAAAGAGAAGGCCTAAATACCTATGGCGGCAACATGCACGAATGGTCGGGCATTTGGAAGACGACCTGTCCTCGCGAACAATATTGTCACGTGCAGTTGCCTTATGCGCAGGCGAAGAAAAGCGTGCCTGAACAAACCGACTTCAGGGAATATCATAAATTCGGCTTTCTTTGGATTCCCGCTACGGCCACGCAAAAAGGGTCGGGGCGTTATTATTTTGACGGGAAGCCGATTGGTTCAACGGTCGAGTGGGATCCCTATACGGGGCAGCCGCCAGCGCAAGGAAAACAAGGGTGGTCTTTTGGAATACTGGATCGCCAACATCTCGTTCTCTTGCTCGGCACGGGCGCCAGACAACCGATGACCGTCAAGTCCGTCAATGTATGGCAAAAGTCAGACGCAAAGAATTGGATTGGCCGGTAAGCACGTCATACAGACGAAGGCTTCGGTCAAAATGCCTTTTTTACCGCCTCACGAAAGGTGCGCACAGCCAACCGAGCGAGATTGAAGGCATGCAGCCCTTCTCTTTTGGTATTGAGGCCGCTCGAGATCATTTCGCAAAGATGTTTTTTTACCGGCTGAAGTTGAACGGATCCGCCTTTGATGGCTTCGCCCTTTTCCCACTGTAGGAAAAGGCGAATGAACTCTTCGTGCTGAAAAGTTATCATCGTGCCGTTCGTTTCATCAATCTCACAAGGAGCCAAAACGGCAAGGCCGAGGCCTCCGGCAAGAAGGTCTTTTAAATTTTCCGGGCGGTCGTCGATCATAGCGGCATCGCACGGCAAAACCCCGAGTTCCTGCCGGACAATTTGCAACGCCAAACTTTTGCGGTGCCCTTGAAAAAGAAGCCCAAGGCCCCCGTTTTTCCTGATTCCCGCCCAGAATAAATCCTCCGCCGCAAGCACCAATGTTATCGGCGCTTTTGTAAGGCCCAGAACCCCCAAAATTTTCCGGGCTTCCTTTCTCGAACGATGCGTTATAACGACAATCGGCGAGTCAAAGCGGTTCAGGCTTTCGCGAATGTCCGGACATAAAAGAAAAAGTTCCGGCGCGCGGATTCCGGGGCGCGCGCGCTCTAAAACCAGAACGCCGTCGAGATCGACAAGCAAGGCCCTTTTTTTCCGGTCTATAGCCACAATTCCAGCCCTTCTTTTTGCAACCACGTCTCGTATTCATTCCAGTAAGGGCTATGATTGGCCCAGGGATAAAAATGAAAAGTGCGATGAAGAAAATAATCCGGTTCAAAAAGGGGGGCATCCATCTTGCCGTGTGAATCGAAAAAGCATAGCGCGGCGGTAATAACCCGTTTAGCGCCCGCGGCCAAAAGCTTGTCCTTAACGTAGATCAATGATTTTCCGCTGATCACGCAATCGTCAACAAGAAGGACGGTTTTTCCGCTAACGTCCACGGAAAAGAATTCGGCATGCTCTTCGATATTGTCGTGGGCTTTTTGAAAAATGCCCCAAAGAATTCGAAGGGGGCCGAACATGACAAGGGAAGAAGGAATATGAAGAAAATCCTTTATCGCCTTTAATTTCCTTTTTATTCGGCTTCCGCTGCGCCGAGCCCTTACAACAGTTAGCGGAAGATTATAACGCGCCGCGACAATCTTCCCTACGACAAAGGCGCCATTAGCGATGGCGACAATCGCATCGACATGAGGGTTCGTGTCGTGCAACCGATCGGCAAACGCTTCGCTTAAGGACAAAGCGTCCTCCAACGGCATAAAAGAATTCGGAGCCAACCGATTATATTTTTCAACAATGTCCTGATTGGAGCTCATCTTGTCCCTCGTAATTCTTTGCGGCACCTTATGGTCGCACGGAGCCGTCACCTATCCGCTTTTTGTTTCGCGCCTGGCGGTTTTTTGTAATAGGCGGTTTGAGATGCCCTGCATCATCGAAAAAGAAAGCAGAAGAGACGTCATGTTCATATTAAACGTTCGTGGAAATGTCATTAGAAAAACCATATAGCTAACGACGATCCCTATCCCCAAATAGTTTTTTGTTTTAACATGCCCCCAAAGCCCCGCCCAAAATATAAACATCATGCCCAGAAACGCGAACAGGCCGGACTCGGCAAGCGTTTTCAGGTAACCGTTGTGCACGTGCTTGTAAGCCAGAAACCCGTTGCCGAATAGCGGGCTTTCAAGAAAATCCTCCCAGGCTTCCTCATAACCCTTCACACGGCCCGAAAGGCCGGAATGAACGCCGCGCAAAGGATCGTCCATCTTGAAAACGGCGTTGGCGATAAAGTCCGTTCCTTTATCGATAATGTTCAGGGAAAAGACAAAATTTAGGCAAAAAGCAACGATCAGAAATCCGACGAAGGCCAAAAAACAAGACATAACTTTTTTTTGCGTAATCGGGAAAAAGTACCCGCTTCCCAAAAGGAGCGCCGGCAGAAAAGCCGCAATGGTGCCGCGCGATTGGACAAGGAACATAAAAAGAAACGATAAAGCAATCCCGATAAAGCGAGGCAGATTTTTCTCCCAAGCCATGGCCGCCCAGCCCAATCCCAAAGCTATGGCCCCCCACCAATTCGGCTGCAAATCATAGGGCTCCCATCGCCCCCAAACGAAGGCATGACGCTGGGCAATCAAAACATATAAAAAAACGCCGCAAAGAGGGATCATCAGCCGCCGCATTGTTTCGCGCAGGAAATCCCCCTTTTTGTAGCTCGCGAAAACGGCAGCCATTAGAAATGAAAAACTCAAATTAAGAAGCATTACGATGCCGTTCAGCAGTTGATCGGTATCGGAAAGATTGAAAAAGATGGATAAAGAAACGAAGAAAAGATATGGAATACAATAAGCAAAAGACCTCAAGGCTCTTGTGCCCGATACCCTTTTTTGGCGAAGAACGAGCATCAAGGGAACGATGAACGCCAGAATGGAAAGTTGCAGTAAAACGACATCCTGCGTCACAAAATAAACAACCGTCAGGGAAAGAAAGCACAACGCAAGAACCCATGAAGAAAAGGGTTTTTCCTGAACCCCTTCCCGTGCCTGCAAAGGCGAAGCGTTTTCTTTTTTGGGGGGCATCGTCATTCTTATACCGTCTTTCCGGAAAGAACGGCCCGAAGCTGTCCCCGGCGAAAACCAAGATAAAGCGCTTTAAGCCTTTTATGTTCCTGCGCGCAGAAAAGCCCGGCATAGGCCACAAGGCCGACACCCACGCCCAAAACCAGCCGTCCGACAACGCCTGCCTCCTCCGTGGAAAGCGCCAAAGCGCCATAGATCGCGGCAACCATTCCCATTCCCGATATTAAGGAAGAAGCCAGGTATCTATAAGAGCGCCACAACGGAAGGTGGATATTCTTCTCGGCGCGAACGGTAAAAGCGATAAAGTACAAGACATTTACCAGCGTCCACCCAATCATAAAATACGAAAACCCAAACCTGACAAGATAGAACAGGAGAGCGCTGCTGAACGCAACAAGGAGCGTTTGAAGCCGAAGATAATCGCCGGTTTGTTTATGCGCGCGAAAAAGATCCCGCTGCATAAAGCCAAGACAGATTATCGGAGAAACATAGAAAACCATTTGAAGGGATCGGATCGCGGGCGTCCAGGCATCGCCGAAAAACAGGGGCACAAAAAGCGGAGCCGTAACGGCGGCTCCCCACGAAGCCGGAAAAAGAAGAGCGCCGAAAACAAAGAATAGTTGCCGTAAAAGCGCTTTCTTCTCCTCGGGTTTCTCTCTTATCTCGGAAAAGGCAGGATAAAGAACAGTGATAAGGGGATACACAAGGGCTTCCTCCAACGCATAGCGAAGCCGCATGATAAAAACCCAGAGACCGACGGCGTTAGCCCCGACGAAAAGACCAAGAAAAAAGCGCGGCAACTGCTGCTCGGCGAAAGAAACAAGCGAGGAACCCGTCTGGCTGAAGCCCAGCTTGATGACTTCAAGCATCCCCTCCGTTTTAAACACAAAGCGCGGCCACCAATGGCAGCTTGGCCAAAGGACAAGAATTCTGACGAAAAACATAACGCCTTGCTGCGCGACAAGGGCATAAGCCCCATATCCTTTAAGAGCCATAACCACGCCGACGATTCCTCCCGCCAGCGTGGATAAAAGAGTCCGAAGCGTAAAAATTTTAAAGTCCATCGTTTCCGTTATCAGGGCCGTCGGCACAGCGCCGAGAGCCATAAGAACGGGCAAGAGCGAAAAGCTTTGCAACAAAGGGACAAGCCTTTCCTGATCCATCAGCTGGCCGAACAAGCCGGCTATTGAAAAAGAAAAAAGGCTTAAAAAAGCGCCAAAAAACAAGACGATCCAAAAAAGAGTCGAGAGCCGCTGATTATCCTTGATGTGCATGCTGATGATGGCGTCAACAAGGCCATGTATAATGTTTCCCGAAAGGGCCATAAAGATGCCGCAGAGGCCGACAAGGCCATACTCCTCAGGCCCGATAAGCCTCGCGATGACGGCAAACACGACAAAGGACGAGATCTGCCCGGCGCCCTTCTCCAAAAACAACCAAAACACACCCCGAGCCATTTTATGGCGAACGTTCATATCATCACCGATCGATGCCAGTCATTGGGGGACTTATGCCCTGTTCTTTAAGAACCAATCATAGGCCGAATGAAGTCCCTCTTCGAGAGAGGTCTTCGCGCGCCAGCCTAAAGCGTGAATTTTGGCGTTATCCATAAGCTTGCGGGGCATACCATCGGGTTTCGTGGTGTCGAAAACGAATTTACCTTCGAACCCAACGACTTTCGCCACGGCTTCGGCCAGTTGGCCTATGGTGTGTTCGACTCCGCTGCCAACATTGACGTGCGGTTCATCCGAATAGTTTTTCATAAGAAACACGAGCGCGTCAGCCAGATCGTCCACATAAAGAAATTCGCGCAAGGGCGTTCCTGTCCCCCATAACTCCATCGTGGCTGCGCCGGCGCGTTTCGCTTCATGCGCCTTTTTGATCAGCGATGCCACGACATGGCTTCCCATAGGGTCGTAGTTATCCGCAGCGCCAAACAGATTGGTCGGCATGGCCGAGATGTAATCGCATCCGTACTGGCGGCGATACGCCTGGCACATCATGATGCCCGTGATTTTAGCGATGGCGTACCATTGGTTGGTCGATTCAAGAGGCCCCGTCAGAAGCGCCTCTTCCTTCATGGGCTGCGGAGCCATTCTGGGATAGATGCAGGAAGAGCCGAGAAAACAAAGCTTCCTAACCCCGGCAAGATAGGCGCCGTGAATGATGTTCGATTCAATAACAAGATTGTCGTACAGAAACTGGGCAGGATACGTCTGGTTCGCCCAGATTCCACCGACTTTAGCCGCGGCAAGGAAAACGGCATCCGGCTTTTGATCCTTTAGCCATTGTTCAACGGCCTCCTGGCGGCAAAGATCGACCTTCGCGCGGTCAACGGTAAGAATATCGCACGCTTCCCCGGCCAAGCGGCGAACGATAGCGCTGCCGACCATCCCTTTGTGCCCGGCAACCCAAATCTTTTTGCCTTTAAGGGAATACTTATTCGACTCCATGGTTACGATGTCCTTTTTCCCCGGCAACGGCCTTCAGATCGGCATCGACCATTTCCTTCACAAGCTGGTTAAACCCGATTTTATGCGTCCATCCGAGCTTTTCATGAGCCTTGGCAGGATCGCCGATCAAAAGATCGACCTCGGTCGGACGGAAGTAGCGTGAATCGATCTCAACGAACACGCGGCCCGATTTCGCATCAAACCCCTTTTCATCCACGCCCTTTCCCTTCCAGGAAAGCGTTATGCCGATTTCGGAAAAAGCCAACTCAAGGAATTCGCGAACGCTGTGCGTCTCGCCCGTCGCCAGAACAAAGTCTTCCGGCGTGTCCTGCTGCAAAATCCGCCACATGCCTTCGACGTAATCGCGCGCATGGCCCCAATCGCGTTTGGAATCGATATTGCCGACAAAAAGCTTATCTTGCAGCCCAAGGTGAATGGCTGCGACGGCGCGCGTGATTTTGCGCGTCACAAAAGTTTCGCCCCGCGTTGGGCCTTCATGATTGAAAAGTATCCCGTTGCACGCGAACAGTCCGTAGGCTTCGCGGTAGTTAACGGTGATCCAGTAGGCGTAAAGCTTTGCCGCCGCATATGGGCTGCGGGGATAAAACGGGGTTGTTTCCTTTTGCGGAATTTCTTGCACTTTTCCGAAAAGCTCGGACGTGGACGCCTGATAAAACCGCGCCTTCTTTTCCATTTTTAAGATGCGTATGGCCTCAAGGAGGCGCAACGTGCCTATGCCGTCGGCATTGGCGGTATATTCCGGGGTTTCAAAACTGACCTGAACGTGGCTTTGCGCGGCAAGATTATAAATTTCGTCCGGCTGGGTTTCCTGAACAATACGGATCAGATTTGTGGAATCCGTCATATCGCCGTAGTGCATATGAAAGTTTACATTTGACTCGTGCGGGTCATGGTAAAGATGGTCGATGCGCCCCGAATTGAACGACGAGGAACGACGCTTGATCCCATAGACATCGTAGCCCTTGCTCAAAAGCAGTTCCGCCAAATAGGCGCCGTCCTGCCCAGTGACGCCTGTAATCAAAGCCGTTTTTTTAACCAAAACCATCTCCCATATAAAAAATTCGCTTTAAGGATTGTTGTTCTTTTTTATAAACAACGGGGGGTAAGGTACGAAGAAGGCGGCCTTTTTTCAAACAGAAACGTCCCGTTTTTAGTTTCGCCCAATGCCGAACGGCAGACCGGATCATTAACATATTATATTATATTGTCTTTTTAGCTTTGGCCTTGAATCCTCACCCATCGTCGTTTACTTGTGGGGAGCGTTTTTACTGCAAAAGGCATGGGTTTATAAGCACATGAAAATACTCCCCGTTATTTTTTCCGGCGGTTCCGGTACGCGGCTTTGGCCTATATCGCGTTCGGATTATCCCAAACAGCTCCAACGGCTCGTCGGAAACACCTCGCTTTTGCAACAGACGGCGCAACGCCTTTCTGCGGAAAGCGACGTTATGGCGCCTATTATCGTTTGCGGCGAAAACCAGCGTTTTTTGGTCGCCGAACAACTTCGGGAAGTCAATATCAAGCCGACGCAAATCATTTTGGAACCCGTGCCCCGCAGCACGGCCCCTGCCTTGGCCATCCCGGCTTTGTGGGCAAAGGCGCCTTCGGATACGGTTTTGGTCGCCATGCCCGCCGACCATTTTATTGCGGATAGCGATGCCTTCAATAAAGCCATACGCCAAGCGGCGCGGCTCGCCATGCTTGGCAAATTGATGACCCTTGGCGTCAAACCTACCAGCGCGCATACGGGCTTTGGCTATATCGAGCAAGGCGCCGCCCTGCCCGAAGACGGGCAGGCTTTCAAGGCCAAGACGTTCAAGGAAAAGCCCGACGCGACAACGGCCAAGGGTTATCTTGAAGCAGGAAATTTTCTATGGAATGCCGGGATTTTTGTGTTTCGCGCCGATCTGTATTTAAAAGAACTTGAGCTTCTTCAGCCGAAGATTGTCGCCGCGTGCCGCAAAGCGATCGAGCTCAGCAAAACGGATCTGGACTTTCTCCGCCTCGACAAGGAATCTTTTGAAACATCACCAAGCCTTTCCGTCGATTATGCCGTCATGGAAAAATCAACGAATGTCGGGGTTCTTCCCGTTTCCTTTTGGTGGAGCGACATTGGCGGTTGGCCTGCTTTATGGGAAATAGGCGACAAGGATGCTCGACAGAATGTCATTAAAGGCGATGTCATTTCGAAAGACACATCCGGCAGCTATGTTCAGGGAGACAGGCGGCTTGTCGCGACAATCGGGTTGACGGACATGATCGTTGTCGACACGGCCGATGCCTTGCTTGTCGCAACGAAAAACAGGGCCGATGAAGTCAAGGATATTGTCGCCCACATAAAGAAAAACGGGCGTTCCGAGTGCAAAGAGCACCTTGAAGTCTGGCGTCCGTGGGGCAGCTATGAACGCCTGAACGACGGACCTCGCTTTCAGGTTAAAAAAATTACCGTTAAGCCGGAAGCGAAGTTAAGCCTTCAGAAGCACCATCATAGAGCCGAACATTGGGTTGTTGTCAGCGGAACGGCCAAAGTTCAGATAGGCGAAGAGACAAAGTTGCTGGGCCCCGATGAATCCGTTTATATCCCGCTCGGCACCGTCCACAGGCTTGAGAATCCGGGACGCGTTCCCCTTCATTTGATCGAGGTCCAATCGGGCGATTATCTGGGCGAAGACGACATTGTCCGCCTCGAAGATATATACAGCCGCGCAAACTGAGCCATAACGCGCCACAGCGGCTGAACCGCTAAATCCCGATAAAAACGAACCTGTCAGAAACCATCTGCAATCCTTGATTGAATGATGGCCATCACGCTACTCGTGAATCAGGAATATTTACAGTTTGGGCGGCAGATCAGCTCATTAAGGTTAACTCTACCTGTTTATAATGGTGGTTGCCAAAATCAAGTTTCGAGAATAGAAAAAATATGTCTCGAGAATAGATCGCCATAATCGACTCATGGCCTCTAAGGTTGGTACCGAAAGCTACGGGTCTTCATGATGAGTTAGGGAAGACACTTGGGTTGGCTTTTGTTGACAGGTGTTGGATTAGAAAAAATTAAATGACCGTGAAACCTTTTAAATTCGGGGGAATGAAAATGAAACTGAAACTCTTTTGTATTGCCGTGCTGGCATCAACGATCGGCTGTGCAGGCTTGGCCAAGGCGGCAACATACACCATGGATTTTGACGGGGCGCAGGAAAGATCAAGCGCAACCGGCGTCTTTACCCTCAATCCCGCTCCGGCCATCTCCGCCGCATCAATGGATTTTACTATCCGCGGCAAAACGGTCGGGTATAATTCCAGAGGTTATGGATGGTATTATGATCCCAATATTGATCTATCCATCACCGGCACCAAAGTGCTAGAAGACCATCACCTCGCCGGGGATTTCACCACGCTTCATTTTGATCTCGGTGCTGAGGCCCTTGCCTACATAATGGCAAACATGTCGCTGAATTTTGATATTTCTGCCCAGTCTGGCTATTGGTGGAGTGATTTGAGCCCATGGGGCGGTTATACCACCGCGCCATTTTATCTGGACAGTGTCAGTTTAAATGTAACGTCCGTGCCGCTCCCGGGTGCGGCCTTGCTATTCGGCTCTGGTCTCCTTGGTTTAATCGGGGTTTGCAAGCGTAAAAAAGCAGTAGACTAATAAGAAGGCAGTATTCATCAAACCCGCTGTGAAAAGCAGCGGGTTTTTTGGACAAAGATAATACTGATTTGTTGGTGGGCGGTGAGAGTTTCGAACTCCCGACCCTCTCGGTGTAAACGAGATGCTCTACCGCTGAGCTAACCGCCCTAAGGACATCGTCGCTTACCAGAAAAACCGACAAAAAACACCGTTTTTTTTGGCCGGTATTCAACCTTGGCGGATAAAAGACCATTCAAACAAGCTTGAGGCGAAAAGCCAGATCGTTTGAATGAAGCTAATTTCTCGCGTGCACGATGGTAAAATCCTGTATGCCCCGCGCCCGATGGAGCATTTCGCTCAACTTCACCAAAGAGGCGCTTTTACGCTTGCCGCACGAAACGCCCACAAAGCGCCACTCCGTCTGCCCGTCCCTGTGCGTGATGGAAAACGACCCGCCGGCGATCTCAAAGCCTTGCGTATGAATCAGATGAGTCACTTCTTCCTGCGTCAGCGCGGAATTCCTGTGGAAAATAAGCGTAATGGAAACGGCATGCCGCATGGGCAAAATGCTCTCGATCTTCGATCCCCACATCATCAAAACGGCAAGCAAAACCGAAAGCCCTGTGGCCGCGCCGTAAAAGCCGACGCCGACCAGAACCCCGATGGCCGAAACAGACCAGATGGAGGCGGCCGTCGTCAATCCGCTGATGGAAAGGCCGTCGCGCATAATTACGCCTGCGCCCAGAAAGCCGATGCCGGTCGTTATGCCCTGAATGGCGCGCCCCGGATCGGCGTATTTGGCGAAATCCTGCCCCATGCCGCCGAACCATATCCCCATGTCCCCGCATATGGCCACGATGGCGCATGACGACATGCAAACCAGCGCGTAAGTGCGCATGCCGGCGGCGCGCCCGTGATAGGATCGTTCATAGCCCACCAAAAGGCCGAGAAAGAAACCGACGACGATCTTGAACAAGACATCCAGATTGGCGGCGACCTCAGCCGACACCAAACCGTCAAACAAAGTGACCATGAGGGAAACTCCGAATCATTCGTGAATTAAGGATCGTCGAAACACCTCCCATGCGCAACACTTTATTAAACCCATGAGCAACCCGCTTGGACGCGGGGAATGCGAGGAGCAACGGAGCGCAGGACCGAGAGCGTACTTAAGCGTACGTGAGGATCCGAGCATCCGTTGCGACGAAGCAGTCACCCATCCAAGTTAGGGTTGTGCCTTCTGCAAGCCCATGGCATATTTCAAAATACAGTGTGTTCAATGAGCTTGTGTATCCAATATAGCCGCCCCGCCTCCGGCCAAAACGACAGCCAGATATTCGGCTTCGACGTCGCCGTGACGAATTTTTTGAAAGCCTACTTTCGGCACAGCGCGGCGCCGCAATTTATCTGCCGCCCGACGGACATGCCCAGCTTCGATCATTTTAAAGAGCTGGCGTCCGGGGAAGGCATCGACGCGGAAACGCGCTGCATCGGCCTTGATCCGCGCCACCCCGATAAAAACCTGCAAAGCATATCCTGCATTTTCCGCCCCGATCCTTTAACGGCCGATCTTACATGGCGGCGTCAACAGGTGCCGGGCCACGGCTTTGCCACCTGCGGCCTTGTGCACACAATGAGCGGCGAGCGCATCGCGCGCGCGGTCGGCGATCTCTGCTTCGCGCCCTCCGACGAAACGGATGCCCTCATCTGCCCGTCGTCGGCCATTCGCGACGCGGTTCGAAATCTCTGGAATATCCATGGCGAGTATATCAACCACCGTTTCGGCGGCTCCTTTTCCTGCCCGATCCATACGCCGATTATCCCGCTCGGCATCGACACGGAAAAATACGCAAAGCGCGCCAATCCTCAATCCCGCAAATCCCAGCGCGAAGCCCTTAAGATCGCGGAAGACGAAACCGTCATCCTTTTCGTCGGAAGGCTGAGCTTTGCCACCAAAGCGCACCCCCTGCCCTTATTCCTTGCGGCTGAACGCGCCGCGCAGCTTACCGGAAAAAAAGTGCGGCTGGTTCTGTACGGCTATTTCCTGCCCAAGGATATGGAGCCGTTTTTCCGCAATCTGGCCGCGGACATCTGCAAAACGGCGCAGGCCGAATTCGTCATGAACGACGACCCGCGCTTTCCCGAAGGCTTGTGGGCGGCGGGGGACATCTTCACCTCGCTCTCCGACAACGTGCAGGAAAGCTTCGGCCTAACGCCGATTGAAGCGATGGCGTGCGGCCTTCCGGCGGTCGTTTCCGATTGGGACGGCTACCGCGAAGGCGTCCGCAACGGGCAGGAAGGCTTCCTGATCCCGACCTTCACGCCCGGGCCTACGGCGGGCATGGACGTCGCGCGGCTTTATTATAACGAAGATAACTACGGCGTGGCGCTCGCAGGCGCAAGCCAAAGCACAAGCGTCGATGTCGATTGGTGCGCGAAATCTTTCGCCGTACTGATTGGCAATCCCGATTTGAGGCGCACGTTCGGCGCGAACGGCCGCGCCCGCGCGCAAAGCGTCTTCGATTGGAAGCACATCATCCGCGCCTACGACGATCTATGGCAAAGCTTGTCGGAAAAGCGCCTTGCCGCGCCGCCAAGGCAAACGCTGCCC
Organism: uncultured Rhodospirillaceae bacterium; assembly: GCA_964453225.1. Classification (GTDB taxonomy): domain Bacteria; phylum Pseudomonadota; class Alphaproteobacteria; order UBA9219; family UBA9219; genus CAIXLI01. The sequence goes on along the minus strand of CAYVNS010000012.1, from coordinate 23,517 downwards.
GATGCGTGGCAAGCCGCGCATCCGGGCTATCCCAACCCGTGGGAGATGTTCAAAAGCTTTCCCACCATGCACATCGCGCCCGACGACATTCTCCACGCGACGAAAAGCGACGCGTATGTTCAAGCGATATTGAATCACGGCATTAATCTCTTCGTGCCGCAGCTTCTCTTGCCCAAAGATCAGCTTTTAGAGCTTATCGCCCTGATCCGCGAAGCCAGCGCCGTGCAGATCAAGGACATCCTTGTCGCCTTCCCGCTAGGAAGCCATGACTTGCTAATGCGCTGCGTAGGATGGTTTTTAAAAACCGGCATCTGTTCGATCGATACCACATGCCGGAAAACAGATGGTTGAAATAGATAGCGAAAAAGCCCTTGCCGATTTGTCATTCCGGGGCCGCCACGGGAGTGGCGGAGCCCGGAATCCAGATGGCCTTGCCGCAAGAAAATTCAGTTCAGAAATACAGACCCCTCCCCTTGCGCATCAAGGCCGAAGGCTGGTTAGGAGAGTGGGGTCAAAAGTTTAGGCGATCCGCAGTTAAAAAACCGAAATAAAAAGTGGGGGGTAATGATACAGCAATTAGGCCCCTCACCATTGTTCAAGAAAGGATTTGAAAGACCATGTATCCCTATTCACAGCCGTTAGTCGACGCTCTTTGGTTCCGCCTGCTCTTCGGCTTCCTCATCGGCGGCGTGCTGGGAAGTTTCGCAACGATGCTCGCCTACCGCCTGCCCCGCAAGCTGTCGATCGTCAAGCCTCGCTCGCGCTGCCCCTCGTGCCAAAAGGTTCTCGGCGCGCCCGATCTTATCCCAATCTTTTCGTGGCTCTACCTGAAAGGCCGCTGCCGCTACTGCAAAGCGAGCATCGGCAAGCAATATCTGGCCATCGAAATCATCACGGCCCTATGCTGCGCCTTTGCGACCCTCGTCCTCGGCCTCAGGCCTATTTCGATATTAGCCTATGCGCTGATCGTCTCGATCATCGTCTCCCTCTCCCCTCCTTTACATGATAAGACTATCGAATAGGGCTTCGGTTCAGGCAGAACTACCCGTCATGCCCGCGGAGGCGGGCATCCCATTTTTTTAACTGCCTCTCTAGGCTTCTGTTTTAATTAGGAAATCATGATGAGCACCATATCCCCCATCCATATCATCGGCGGCGGCCTTGCGGGCAGCGAAGCGGCATGGCAAATCGCCGAGGCCGGAATTCCCGCGATCCTTCACGAAATGCGCCCGCAAAAATCCACGGAAGCGCATAGAACGGATTCGCTTGCCGAACTCGTCTGCTCCAACTCCCTGCGCTCGGACGATAGCGATTACAACGCCGTGGGCCTTTTGCACGATGAAATGCGGCATTGCGGCTCGCTCGTCATGGAAGCGGCGTCCCGGCATAAAGTCCCGGCGGGAGGCGCGCTGGCCGTCGACCGCGAAGCCTTCGCCGCCGACATAACCGCAAAGCTTGAACAGCACCCCCTTATAACCATTGCGCGCGAGGAAATTACCGCCCTGCCCCCGGCGGCGGAAATGGATTCCGTTATTGTCGCCTCCGGCCCTCTCACCTCCGATGCCTTGGCGGAAAACATCCGGCAAGCGACCGGCCTCGACTCCCTTTCTTTTTTCGACGCCATTGCGCCCATCGTCACGCGCGACAGCATCGACATGAGCAAAGCCTGGATGCAATCGCGCTACGACAAAGTCGGCCCCGAAGGCTCGGGCGCGGATTACATCAACGCCGCAATGGACAAAGAGCAATACGAAAGCTTCATTCGCGCGCTCCTCGAAGCCGAGAAAACGGAATTCAAGGAATGGGAAAAGAAGGCGAAATACTTCGATGGTTGCCTACCCATCGAAGTGATGGCGGAGCGCGGTCTTGATACGCTGCGCTACGGCCCGATGAAGCCCGTGGGCCTGACAAACCCGCACACTCACCATCGCCCCTACGCAGTGGTACAGCTCCGGCAAGATAACGCGCTCGGCACGCTTTACAATCTGGTCGGTTTTCAAACCAAGATGAAGCACGCCGACCAGATGCGCGTTTTCCGCATGATCCCGGGGCTTGAGAATGCAAAATTCGCGCGCCTCGGCGGGCTTCACCGCAACACGTTCATCAACAGCCCGCAACTACTCGATGCGCAACTGCGGCTCAAGGTAATGCCGCACATCCGCTTTGCGGGGCAAATCACGGGCGTCGAAGGCTATGTGGAATCCGCCGCTATGGGATTACTGGCCGGCCTTCTTGCCGCGGCCCAGCGCAAATGCAAGCCCCTCGATCCGCCGCCGCGCACGACGTCGATGGGCGCGCTCGTCGCGCACATTACAGGCGACGCCTCAGCCGAAACCTTCCAGCCCATGAACGTCAACTTCGGCATCTTCCCGCCAATCACGCAAGGCAAAGGCGGACGCGACAGAAAGCTGCTTTATACGCAGCGCGCGAAAAAAGATTTCAAGGAATGGCTAGCTTATATTAAGGCCCCTATGAATTGACTCATGACGAGTATTTGAAGAATTCATAGGGCCTTCCGCCGCATAAGCGGCGGCCTCGGCAGTCGCCTCTGATACCAACGGTTCTTATGTCAGGATTATTAGGGCCGTTGGTATTACGCTGAATAATCCAGCCGTCTCACATCCGGCCCCTTAGCGGAAAACGCGGGCCTACCCGCACCGGAAAGTCTATCACGGACAACAGTCACAACGCCGCCAACGGCAGTCAATGCGGGGATTTGGCTGCAATTACAGGAAATATCAGGGCTAAGCCCTAAATGATGAATCACTAAGGGTAGATTGGAGAAACCGTCAAACAGGGACGTTAATGCAACAAAAGTAGCAGTATTTGTCGCTACACCTCCTGCGCCCGTCACAGCGGCGAACTTAACATCCCTTGTGTCTCCGTAAGAAAGCGCTGCCGTCACAATTCCGCTGGTGGCTACAAAGGCAAGAGCAGCCGCGACAGGAATGAGTGCCCCTAAGGGTCCCTGAGAAGCTGAAATTTCCGGCACGACTTGGGCTACGCGAGATGAATTACACGCTGCGGCCACAACCCCCACTCCCATCAAAGCTGCGTAGCGTTGCGCCTTGGTACTCCCTCGAAAATTATTGCTTGCCATAAAATATCTCCAAAAAAAAATTCTTATTTCGTTGGACAATAATAACAGAATACAAACGCCAATTAAATTACTTTCAAAAAAAGCGTAACGCAAAAAACACCGTTAACTGGTTAACGATGCACGTATCCCCTTCAACTCCCTCAGCGCCCTATTCATCCCGCCGATCACATGCCACAAATCGGAAGCATGGGCGGGGTGCATCGCCAGATGGGTCATGGCGCGTAGAACATTTGTGCTTCCGTCGGGGTTGATCGCCGCCATCACGAAGGGCGGCACGTTCATCCGCGCATCGTCGCACACCGCGCGCACGACAATCAAAGGCAGGCCAGCCTGCGCCGCAACCTCGGCCAAACATTGGCTTTCCATATCCACGATCGCGCATCCCGTTTTCCGGTGCAAAGCATCCTTGGCCTCGCACGTCGCGACCAGCACTTCCGAGCCGTAAACCCCGCCGCGCTTGGCGTGGGGAATTTTATCCGCGAGCGCCTGTCCCCATTCCTCGTGGCAATCCCAGCGGCCTTTTTCGTTTTCCACGCGCGTGCCGATAAACAAATCCCCAAGCTGCACGGACGTGTCCAAAGACCCCGCGATGCCAAAACTCATAAGCCGCGTCGCGCCCAAGGCCACAAGCTCGCGCGCCAAATCGCGGGCCATATGCGGCCGCGCAGCCGCGCACGCCACAAGCGCCCCGTCGATCTTCCGCGCTATCTTTCTTTCGGATTCAAGCCCGCAAAGGATTCCAAGCATTTTACATCCCATAAAGCGAAGGAGCGCCGTTCCCGAGTTTCAAATTCTTGTACCGCGCCAACGCCCACTGAGGAAAGAACGCCTTGTAGCCATGATAGCGCAAATAAAACACGCGCGGAAATCCAACGGCGGTATAATAATCCTCGTCCCACGTGCCGTCTTCTTTCTGATTGTCGGCCAGCCACTTTGCGCCACGGGCGACGGAAACATCGTCCGCTTCGCCCGCCGCCATAAGCGCGATCATGGCCCATGCCGTCTGCGCAGGCGTGCTGACCGCGCAGTCGCCCCTCGGCGCGCCGCGCCAATAGCTCGCGCCGTCTTCGCCCCAACCGCCGTCGGGCCGTTGCTTCGCCTTCAGCCACTCCACGCCCCGGCGCACCATGGGGTCTTCCGGCGCAATGCCAATGGCGTTAAGCGCGCACAAGACCGACCACGTCCCGTATATGTAATTCGTGCCCCAGCGCCCGAACCAGCAGCCGTCGGCTTCCTGCTCGCGCCGCAAATAAGCGATGGCGGCGGCCACTTGCGGATGCTCCTTTTGATAGCCGAGCTGGGCCAGCATGCTTACGCACCGCGCCGTCACGTCGGCGCTCGGCGGGTCGAGCAAAGCGCCATGATCGGCGAATGGGATGTAATTCAGGTAAGCATAGTCGTTGTCGGCGTCGAACGCCCCCCATCCGCCGTTTTTCGACTGCAACCCCAAAACCCACTCCGCGCCTCGCTCAATCGCCTCGCGGTATTTGACGCGGTCGAACCTGTCCAGCGCCATGACGACGACAGCGGTATCGTCCAGATCGGGATAGTGCGGATTGTTGTACTGGAAAGGCCACCCGCCCGGCACGGCATTCGGCCGCCAAAACGCCCAATCGCCCTTCACGTCCAGAATCTGCCTGTCCTTCAGCCATTCGCAAGCCTGTCCGATACGCTCGCGCGGCGCATCCCCTTCCATCAAGGCGTGCGCGGCCAAAGCCGTATCCCAAATGGGCGACAGGCACGGCTGGCAATACGTGCGTTCAGGCGCGTCCACCACCAACTTGTCCACCGCCTTGCGCGCGATGGCGTATTGAGGATGATCCGGCGGATAACCAAGGCAATCGTACATCATAACGGCATTCGCCATGGCCGGGTAAATAGCGCCCAGCCCATCGTCGCCGTTCAGCCGTTCGCCCACCCACGCCACGACTTTTTCAGTAGCCCTGCCGCGCAAGCCTTTGGGCATATGCGGCTCAAGCGCGCGCAAAACATTGTCCAATACGCCGAACGCGAATGTCCAAAAGGACGGCGCCGCATTGCCGGGCCATTTTTTCACCTCGTCGGGATGCGTCAGAAAAAGCTCGTCGATGCGTACCCTGCGCGGATTTTTCGCCAAGGGCTTCTTGGCCAACAACACAAGCAAAGGCGCAATAACCGTCCGCGACCAATAGGAAACCTTGTGCATGTGGAAAGGGAACCAGCGCGGAAGCAGCATGATCTCGACCGGCATCTCGGGAACGGCGCGCCATGGCACGGCCCCGAACAACGCCATCTGAATCCGGGTAAAGACGTTCGCCTTCTCCGCGCCGCCATGGCTTAAAATGGCCTCGCGCGCGCGCGCCATGTGCGGCGCGTTAATGTCGTCGCCAACGCATTTCAAGGCGAAATAGGCTTTCACGCTCGCGCTGATG
>CAYVNS010000012.1:0-17996 GCA_964453225.1 uncultured Rhodospirillaceae bacterium | reverse complement strand
CAAAGCGCCCCGATGGAACAAAGGCCACCCGCCGTGCGCTTCCTGAATCGAGCGCAGATAGACGGCCATGCGCTCATGCAAAGGCTGGTTGATCGTGTCCAGAAAATGGTCGAGCAGAATATATTCGGAAGGAATCGTGGCATCGGCCTCGAGCTCGAAAACCCAATGCCCGTCGGCATGCTGCTCGCGCAGCAAAGCCTCGATGCTTTTAGAGGTTGCGGTATTCAAGCTCTCTGCAGGGATAAGGCGCGCGGCGGCGCCCGAAAGGGTGTGTTCCATTTTTGACAAACATTCAGTTGCGAATGTTCAAGATAATGCGCGAAAACAACCCCTTAGACAAGAGGGTTGCGCTCAATTTCCCTTCCCATCAATGGGGAGAGCAAGGGAGCCGGCGAACGTGGAATTAGGAATGCCCCTACCCCTTAATTTCCCGGAAAACCTCGATATCGGTCGCACGGCGGCGAGGCGTGCTGTGCGAAGCCTTGAAATACGTCTCGAGGTTTTGCAAGCGGCGCTTTTCCTCTTCCGTAAATTTCCCATGCGCCTGAACGGCGGCGTTGATGGCCGAAAGCGATTCCTGCGCCGCGGCCTCCGACGTATTGTCCAAAAGCTTCGAAATGGCTTCGATGGCGTTCTTTTCGTCCAGAACCAAAATCTCGTACTGCTTCCTGATTAGGTTTTTCAGCTCCCGCATGGAAAGCTTGGGCAGAACCGAGCTGGCTTTGCAAAGCTGCTTCAGCATGTTGAACTCGCGCTCGTCGATGCCGCCCTTGCCGCCGCCCAAAACGACATACAAAACGCCGCGCACCAAAGCCTCGGGCAAGCCGCCGGCGCCGGCGCGGTCGAGGATTTTCTGAATGCGTTTTTCGATGCCCCGCTCGCGGTCCAAATTCCGCCCCGGGACTCGCGGCCCGCGATCCACAAAACGCAGGCCAAGCGCGGATTGCAACAGCTTCGAGCCGTAGACGCTGAAGAAGATCTTTTCGTCCCTATAATCGCGCATGTCGCGATAAAGGTTCAGCATGGTCACCGTGTTCTTGGACACAAGCTCTTGCCATTGCCAGAAGATGTTGGACGGCGACACCGGCCGCCTGTCCATCTTCACGTACTCGGCCAGCTTGCCGGCTTGCTTCAGCAAGGGATTGCGATCCGAAAACATATTGAAGCGCACGCGGATCGGATGCATGGCGCGCAAAAGCTCGGCGGATTGCTTCGTCGTCACCGAGCGCACGAACGGCGACATATAGGATTCATAAAGCCCGCGCAAATTCTCCGACAAGCGCTTGGCCACAAGGAAGCAGCGCTCGTCTTTCTCGCTGTTGCATCCGATGGCGCGAATGTCGTCCAGCGTGCGCTTCTCGAACCTCAGCACGTGCTTGCCGGAGGCCAGATCGGGATGATCCGTCTCGTTCGTCTTGTCGATGAAAACGGCCTCGTAAAGGCCGGGCGGCAGGGACTCGATCAAATCGATGTTCGCGATGAACTTCGCATGCTCTTTCGTGGCGACGGAGCTTGAAACGAAAATGCCCAAATGCCCGATCTTCTGATGCATGGTATAAATGATGGTCTGCCCCGCCGCGATAATCTCGTCGTTCGAGCGGTACATATCCAAAATCCAGTCGAGCGCCTGCGGCGGCGGCGTGATGTTGTCGCCCTGCGAGCAGAAAACGATGATGGGGGATTTGATGTTGCGCAGATCGACCCTCAGCCCGTCCGAGGTCCTAATGTCGGCCTTGCTGAAGCGGTTGCCGATGAAAAGCGAGTCCACAATGAACTGGATTTCCTTGCGATCGAGGAAAATGGGGCTGCCCCACCACTTTTCGAAACCAAGGAAACGCTCCACTTCCGTGTCCACCTTGGCATAAAGGTTATACGCCTTTCTCCAATAGGTGTTGGCGGGATCGAGCTTTTCGAAATTGGCGACCAGCGCGGCGCCGTCGAAACAGCCGTTGCCGATGTCGCTCATGAAGCCTGTCGCCCACGAACCGCCGACAAGGCCTCCGGAATAGCGCATGGGGTTCTTGCCGTGCGTTCCCGCCCAGTACGACAAGGGCGCGCCCGCCAGAATAAGAACGCCCATCAGTTCGGGATACACCGCGCCGAGCATGGCGATCTGCCATCCGGCCTGGCAGTTACCGATCAGGCAGGGCTTGGGCGCGTCGGGATGCATCTCCAAAACCCGCGAGACAAAAATCGCTTCGGCTTCCGTCACGTGCTCGACGGTCTGGCCGGGAACGGGCATGGGGCGAAAACCGACGAAATAGCACGGATGCCCTTCCATCAGGGCCTCGCCCACTTCGCTGTCGCGCTTCATGCCGCCGATGCCGGGCCCGTGCCCGCCGCGCGGATCGAAGACGATGAACGGGCGCTTCTTCGGGTCGGGGACAATGCCGTCGGGGGGAATAATGCGCAGCAGATGATAGTTGACCGGATGCGAGAATTTGCGCCCGTCCAAAAGAAGCTCGTACTCGTAGTTCAGGACGGTGGGGTTGTCATCGTGCTCGTGTTCGATATGCCAGTTGCTCCGCTGCCTCAGCACATCGAGGAAAAGGATCCTCCGCTGCACGGCATCGACCCAATAGTCGTACCATTGGTTGTAAAGCAAAAACGGATTGGAAAACAAAGTCAGCCACGCGGTAGGATCGGCTGCGTTCAATGCGTTCGAGGGAGCGGGAGCCTTCCCCCCTTCCTCGCCTTTTTCATCCGACATCTTGTATCCTCATAAAACAAACAGACGCATCCACAAATCCCGCAGGAGTATGGTTAACAGCCATTTAAGAACTAGTTAAGAATTTACTCAACATAAAAATTTATAAAGAAAATCAGGGCCAAAGCTTCTTTCGTTCGGAAAAACGCCGCCCTGAAAATGAAAACGCGCTATTATAAAGTTTGTCAATTTAGTAATTTCAGAAATATTCGAATGAGAGAACTGGTGAATTTGAACCAGGAAAATGTCGTTGATTATGGAACCGGAGCTCAGAAGTTTGGTCAGCTTCGGGCCTGATGTTTAAATATTTTAATACCTAATTGCCATTCGCCGCCAACCAACAACTGTTATAATTTATTTATGCAAAACAAAGCCTTTCAAAATGCGCCCATTTCATCTGGAGATGAAGATACCTTTGCTGTCGCTGAATTTATAGCAAACCCGAACATTTTTTATATCTATCGAGAAGCGGCAAAAGCGCTGCTGCAACGACGGGATGTTGGCGCTTTCTATGCCGTCGGACAAAGCTTATCCTTTCTGGTCGCGGCCGCCCAAATCGAAGCAGAGCATAGCGGCGACCATCGACAATTTGGTTATATCGCACATTCAAAGAACATTATGACGCTGCCGGATGTTCGCAAAGCCGACGGAAAGGCAGTTAATAATGGATTTTACGCACTGCTTCCTTCTTTACCCGACCATCCCGAACATCGGGTCAGGATCAAAACATACAGAAAATATTTAAGGCATCAGGGGCTAGATCCGCAATCCATTATCGAACGCCACAATCAGGATCGGAAAACGGCTTTTCTCGACATCGCAGCGGGAGGCGGCGGCATAGCTTCGTTCGTGTGGGTAGTGGCAAATGAGGCAGAAGAAATCGGGATCGATCCTGCGGACATCGGCAGAGCTGTGGTTGTGATGGGATATTGTAACAAGGATACCGGCTTGGGGCTTCTAGGCTCTCTGCCCGTGCAACTTGAGAGTGGCAATAAGCTGTGCGTTGCTTGTGACTGGCTAGCTGAGGGCGGCGACAAAGGCATAAACCCTTTTGCCAATCGAGCCCCTCGCGTTGTTGCTGTTTGGCCCTATGAGAAATGGAACGAAAGGCCACAGCCTGTCGTAGCCACAAATGTGTTGCGGCGATTCAGCCAAGTATACCGTATCGCAAACGGGTTAATTTAGGGCGGCGCACGTAACGTATTACCCGACTGCCGAGATTTTAGCCGCGACCACATCCTGCTGGGCCTGAAGGAGCGCGCGCTGCGTCTCATCGGTCGCAACCAACTTCTTCATCAAATCCTTGTTCTGCTCCGCCAATTCCGCGCCGTTCAGCTCGGAAACGGGAATCGCCTCGTCCGCAAGAATCGTAAAGCGCAAATGCGTCACTTCGGCAAAGCCGCCCGCGACGAAAAGCCGCGCCGAGGGCGTGACCAGATCGTTCGCATAAACGGAAATGACTCCGGGCTTTATCGTCGTGATCATGGGCGCATGGCCCGGCAAAACGCCGTATTCGCCCTGCTCACCCGGCGCCGTCACCATCAGAACGGGGCCGCTGAACAGCACCTTTTCCGGAGACACAAGCTCGAAGGTGAATGTTTCGGGCATCAGGCGGCTTCCTTCGCCAGCTTGTGGCCCTTGGCGACCGCTTCTTCGATCGTGCCGACCATGTAGAAAGCGGCTTCAGGCAGATGATCGTACTCGCCTTCAACAATGCCCTTGAAGCCGCGGATCGTGTCGCCGATCTTGACGAAAACGCCCGGCGAGCCGGTGAACACTTCGGCGACATGGAACGGCTGCGAAAGGAAGCGCTGAATCTTGCGCGCGCGGGAAACGGTAAGCTTGTCCTCTTCGGAAAGCTCGTCCATGCCCAAGATGGCGATGATGTCCTGCAACGACTTGTAAGTCTGCAAAATTTTCTGCACGGCGCGGGCGACGTCGTAATGCTCCTGCCCGACGACGCGCGGATCCAGAATGCGGCTCGTCGAGTCCAAAGGATCGACGGCCGGGTAAATGCCGATTTCGGCAATCTGGCGCGAAAGAACCGTCGTCGCGTCCAAGTGAGCGAACGACGTGGCCGGCGCGGGGTCGGTCAAGTCGTCGGCCGGGACGTAAATGGCTTGCACGGAAGTGATGGAACCTTTGCTCGTCGTCGTAATGCGTTCCTGCAAAGTGCCCATGTCCGTCGCCAAAGTCGGCTGATAGCCGACGGCGGAAGGAATGCGTCCCAGAAGGGCCGACACTTCGGAGCCGGCTTGCGTGAAGCGGAAAATGTTGTCCACGAAGAACAAAACGTCCTGTCCGGCTTCGTCGCGGAAATACTCGGCCAGCGTCAGGCCCGAAAGGCCGACGCGCGCGCGCGCGCCCGGCGGCTCGTTCATCTGGCCGTACACAAGCGCGGCTTTCGAACCCGGCCCGTCGGTCTTGATAACGCCGGATTCGATCATTTCGTGATAAAGGTCGTTGCCTTCGCGGGTACGCTCGCCCACCCCGGCGAACACGGAATAACCGCCGTGCGCCTTGGCGACGTTGTTGATCAGCTCCATGATAAGAACGGTCTTGCCGACTCCGGCGCCTCCGAAAAGGCCCGTCTTGCCGCCGCGCGAATAAGGCGCCAGAAGATCGACAACCTTGATGCCCGTTTCCAGCATCTGCTGTTCGGTCGACTGCTCGATAAAGACCGGCGCTTCGCGGTGAATGGGAAGCTTCATCTTGGTCTTGACGGGCCCGCGCTCGTCGACCGGCTCACCAATGACGTTCAAAATGCGCCCCAGCGTTTCGGGGCCCACGGGCACCATGATCGGCGCGCCCGTATCGCTCACGTCCGCGCCGCGCACCATGCCGTCCGTCGAGTCCATGGCGATCGTGCGCACGGTGTTTTCGCCCAAGTGCTGCGCGACTTCCAGAATAAGCTTTTTGCCGTCGATCTCGGTCGTCAGAGCGTTCAGAATGGCCGGCAACGCCCCCTCGAACTGCACATCGACGACAGCTCCGGTGACTTTGGTAACATGGCCTTTGGCGGATGATGACATTTTTCCCTCTTCTTATAAGGCTTCGGCGCCGGAAATAATTTCGATAAGTTCCTTGGTAATGTAAGCCTGACGGCTGCGATTGTAGTTCAGCGTCAGCTTGTTGATCATATCGCCCGCGTTGCGCGTCGCGTTGTCCATCGCGGTCATGCGCGCGCCCTGCTCGCCTGCGGCGTTTTCAAGCAAGACGCCGAAAACGGTCACGGCCAGCGCGCGGGGCAGCAAGACCTCCAGAATATATTTTTCGCTCGGCTCGAACTTCCACAAGGCATGCATCGCCGTGTCGTCCGCCGCCTCTTCCTTGTCGATAGCGAAAGGCACCAGCTGCTTGACGGTCACAACCTGCGAAATGGCGGACTTGAACCTGTTGAACACGACCTGGCACACGTCGAACCCGCCCTCGTCGTACATGGCCAGAAGCTTCGCGTTGACCGAGCTTGCGTCTTCATAAGAAAGGCTGCGGCGGCCGACATCTTCCAGCGTATGCACGATCTTCGAGGCATGGTCGCGGCGCAACAGATCGCGTCCCTTGCGCCCGATGCAAAACAGCTTGACCGTCTTGCCTTCCGATTCGTGCTGCTTGATGAGGCGCCGCGTCTCGCGAACGACCGAGCCGTTGAAAGCGCCGCACAAGCCCCTGTCCGACGTAAGGACAAGAAGGAGAATCGTTTTTTCCCGCCCGGTGCCTGTCAGAATGCGCGGCAGATTGTCCGCCGAAGCCATATTTTCGGCCAACGAGGAAAGCATGCGGGCCATGCGCATGGCATAAGGACGCGCGGCGACGGCCCTGTCCTGAGCGCGACGAAGCTTGCTCCCCGCAACCATCTTCATGGCCGACGTGATTTTGCGCGTGGACTTCACGCTTGAAATGCGATTTTTGAGGTCCCTTAAGCTTGGCATAGCGGCTTTTTGGCGGATAAACCGGCAAGGGTCAAGAAAAATTCGGCAAGAAAAAGAGAAAAATCGATATATAGTTATCCACAATGATATATCCGGATTCGAAAGCATTTTCCGACGCCATGAAAGCCGCCTGCCGGGAGGCGCGGCGCTGGCTTGGAGCTACCTCTCCGAATCCGCCTGTCGGCACAGCGGCGCTTGACGACGCGGGCCGTATATTGGCTGTGGCGGCGCACCGGCGCGCCGGCGAAGACCATGCGGAAGCGGCATTGCTCAAGCTTTGCGAAGTGCGCGGCCTTTTGCCCCGAATAGATACGCTTTGCGTCACGATGGAGCCCTGCAATCATCAGGGCCGAACGCCCCCCTGCACCGAAGCAATCCTCAAATCGGGAATCCGCCGCGTAGCGATCGGCATGCGCGACCCGAACCGGCAAGTCGCTGGCGGGGGCTGCGAAAGGCTCCGCGACGCAGGAATCGAGGTTATCGAGACTATCGAAAGCGAATCGTGCCGCCGCCTTGCCCACGCCTTCGCTTTCCACGCCCAAACGGGGAAGCCGTTTGTCACCGTCAAACGCGCCTTCGATGAAAAAGGCTCCATGATTCCCCCAAAGGGCCAAAAAACTTTCACCTCGCGCGAATCGCTTATCCTTGCCCATCGGCTACGAAAAAAAGCCGATGCCATTGTGACGGGAAGCGGCACGATTTTGGCCGACCGTCCCTCTTTCACCGTGCGCCACGTAAAGGATTTCGGGAATAAGAATCGGATTCTGGCCATCCTCGACCGCAAAGGCCGCGTTCCCGATACATATATAAAGGAAGCCTCGGCACGAGGATTTTCCGTCCAGCTCTTTCAGGACCTCGATTCGTGTTTTTCGTCCCTTGAGAAAAAGGGAATCAGGGATATTTTGATCGAATCAGGCCCGAATCTGAGTCGTTCCGTTGTCGATTCGCCCTATTGGGCCATGAAAATCGATATTCACCGCGAATCGCCCCATGCGCCCGACAAAATCGACATCGCCTTCAACCCGATCCACGCAATTCCCTTTGATATAAATAACTTGGATATCGAGTCTCTCTTGCCCCTTTAGAAGGGGCTTTGGGCTTGGGGTTTGGGGTTTGGGGTTTGGGGCTTGAGGCTTGAGGCTTGAGGCTTGAGGCTTGGGGCTTGAGGCTTGGGGTTAAAGCGTCATTCCCGCGCAAGCGGGAATCCATCTTTATTTATAAGAGATCGCCGTACCCGCCCCATCCCCAAATCTCATCCGCGAGCAATCCCACGGAAACGGCAAAGTAAGTCGATTTGTTCCATCGCATCAGCGCGCGCACATTGTCATAAACAAGGAAACTCGGCCCTGCCTGTCCGTCCGGCTGAACAAGCGACGCCGGTTGATTGCTTTGCGGCAACGAACGGCCTCCGGCCGACACAAGATTCATCGACGCCCATTGATGCACGGGCCGCTTTTGCGTCATGCCCACATCGGCAAGGGAAACCGGCCCTTTAACCTCATAACCCCAAGGCTGCCCGCGTTGCCACCCTTCGGCCGCCAGATAATTGGCGATGGACGCCATGACATCCGCAGGATCGTTCCAAATATCGCTCTTGCCGTCGCCATGCGCATCGTAAGCATATTTCAAATAAGTCGAGGGCATGAACTGGCATTGCCCCATCGCGCCCGCCCACGAGCCGCGCAGCTGAGCCGACGTCATATTCTCGCGCTCCAAAATGCGCAGCGCGTTAATAAGCTCCTTGCGGAAATACGCGGATCGGCGCCCCTCATAAGCCAGCGTCGCCAGCGAATTGACAACCTCGAAGTTGCCGGGATTTTCGCCATAGCTGCTTTCAATGCCCCAAAGAGCGACGACGACAGGGGCCGAAACGCCCGTCCGCGCTTCGATATCGGCCAAGGGCGCCGCATAAAGCCGCATCAGCTCGGCGCCTTTTCGAACCCGTTCGGCGGATATGGTGTTCCGCCTGTATTTTTCGAAAGTGATGGTGGATTCCGGCTGCCTCTGGTCAAGCTCGACAACGCGCGGATTGGGCCTGAAATCGTCCAGCGCCTCATGAACGACGGTTGGCGAAATGCCTTGGTTGATGGCGTCCTGCTGAAGCTGATCGAGCCATGTCGCGCTTGGCATCGTCCGCAGCGGCGTCGCCGAGGCGCACGCCGTGACCAAGGCTAAAATGATAAGCGAAAGGCCAAGCAATCCGGCTTTCTTTCGCGTTCCTTTTTTGCCATGCTTTATTTTCATGAAGCCCTCATGCCCGCGACCAGTCCGCCGTAGCCTTGGCGTAGGCGGAAGGCGGGTGTCCCATTTTTTTGATTGCCGTCACACCCGCAAAGCGAGCGTCCCATTTGTCATAGATGACAAAGCTAAAAGAATTCTTACCCGGGCCAAAATGAATTGGTTCTTCCCATCAGGCGGTAGGCAACGAGTCCAATATACTCGTGCAAGGCGAGAGATAAAACGCGTAACTGCTGATCGAAACGGAAAAGAAACGAAAGTTCATACTTTCCGGTCGTAAAATAACCTGTGGGGGCCGCGTAAACATTCCACCCAGCGTTTCGAAAACATCCCATCGCTCTGGTCATATGCCAGGCGCTGGTGACAAGCAGCCAGTTTTGCGTGCTTTCCGGTTTCGCGATGGCGGCGGCGAACGCGGCATTCTCATAGGTATTGCGCGACTTTTTTTCGAAGAGCACGCGTTCGACCGGAACGCCTATGTCGGCCATGAGCAAGCTAGCCACTTCGGAATCGAGCAGAGTCTTGTCGGGGTTCAGCAAGGGCGATCCTCCCGCAAAAACCAGTTTCGCGTCCGGATACCGCCGCGCCAGATCGGCGAAGGTGACATAGCGCCGCATGGAATCCAGCGCGACGGGAAAGCTCCGCTCGGCGGTGATTTTCGTCTGCTCGTCGCCGCCCAGAATAAGGATTCCGTCCACGCGCTCCGGCGGATCGAAGGAAAAACGGTTTTCCAGCGGCGTCAAAGCCCAATCGCCGACAGGCAAAACCGCAATCGACGCAAAGCAAACGAAGACAAACAGGCAAAGCCGCCTGCCAAGCTTTGCCGTCGCCCCAAACGCGCTTAAAAGAAGTCCCAGTCCAAGCAGAAGGGTCAGCAAGCTTCCCGGGGAAGCAAAAGTCCACAAAACCTTGGACAGGATAAAATCCATGCGCGATTATTCCATGCCGATGGCGGACATATAAAGATCCAGAAGCTCGTCGTGCTCGCGGCGTTTGTCGATCTCCACTTTGCGCAGACGCACAATCTGGCGAATGATCTTGGTGTCGTAGCCGACACCCTTGGCTTCGGCATAAACTTCCTTCAAATCCTCGCCGATGGCGGCCTTGTCCTCTTCCAGCCGCTCGATGCGTTGAATGATCGATCGCAACCTCTCGCCCGATATCCCGCCTGTCTCACTTTCCGCTTTTGCCGCCTGTGGCATTCGATTGCTCCTCAATAAATTGCTGTTCTTGATCGTCATCCCCGCGACTTATCCTCAGCAGGAAAGCAGGGATCCATCTTTATCTTAGCTGCCGCGTCATCCCCGCGACTTGTCCTCCGAAGCCTTGGCGTAGGAGGAAAGCGGGGATCCATCTTTCTTCCAAAAATAAAAGAAAAACAGGCCCGTCTTCTAATGCAACGCCTGAAGTTAATCCAGAAAATATTTTTAAGCCCTTGGCTATTGAATTAAAACATGCAACTTTTCCTTTCCTCTTGCCGTGCCATCGCCAAGGCCTGATGGCGTATCATGGGGAGATGACATTCGAAACTATACCTCGTCATGCCCGCGGATGCGGGCATCCCATTTAGTTTTGGTTCGGTCGATTAGGGATTGGCCTCAGTTTTTGCAGGTGAGGGGTCAGTAAGGAGAATATACAATGCGCGGTTATTTCGCTATCGGCATTGTCTTTCCTCTCCCCTTGCGGGAGAGGAAGCAAAAACTTGGGCTTACGAAGTAAGACCTTAGTTTTTGCAGGTGAGGGGTCAGTAAGGAGAATAAACAATGCGCGGTTATTTCGCTATCGGCGCCGAAGGCATCAACAAAAGCTTCAACCTCGGCAACCTTGTGCGCACGTCGCACGCGTTCGGCGCAAGCTTTTTCTTCACAGTGGACGCCTCCGTCAATTACTCGGAAATCAAATCGACCGACACCTCGCACGCCGACATCCACCTGCCCTTCTATGCTTATAAAAGCATCGAAGAATTCACCCTGCCCAAGGATTGCGCCCTTGTCGGCGTGGAACTCATCGACGACGCCATCGACTTGCCTAGTTTTCGCCACCCCTTGCGCGCCGCTTATGTCCTCGGCCCGGAAAAAGGCAGCCTTTCCCCCGCGATGGTGAAGCGCTGCGATCATATCGTCAAAATCCCCACAAAGTTTTGCGTCAACGTCGGCATCGCCGGAGCCATCGTGATCTACGACCGGATGGTCAGCCTTGGCGGCTTTGCGGAGCGTCCGGTCCGCGTCGGGGCCAAAGTCATCCAGCCCAAGCGGGGCCGCGGGTGATCAAACTAGCGCAGATAGGCCACGCGTCGCCGCCGGTTCTTGGCGTTGTCTTCGCCTTTCTAAGCGCTTTGTTTTACGGCCTGTATCCCGCCACCGCGCGCGCCCTCTACATCGAAGGCGGCGATGCCATTCTGCTGGCCCTGTGCATGACGTGGGTTAGAGGGCTTAGCATGTCGCTTTTTTGCTCGGCGAACGGCTTGCCTCTTTTCCAAACCCGCGAAGACCGCAAACAAGCGCTCATCGGCGGCTTTTTGCAAGCGGGATCCACCCTCAGCATCGTACTGGCGCTGTCCTATATTCCGGGCCCTGTGGCCATGATTATTCTTTTCTCGCATACCATCTTGCTGTTGTTTTTCATGGCATGGCGGGGCGAGATCAAACTGAATGCCTTAAACATCTCCACGACGATCATCGCCCTTATCGGCCTCTCGTTCGTGCTGGATGTCTGGCGGTCGCAGCCGGGCGTGCATTGGCTCGGCATGGGCTTGGCTTTCGTCACGGCCCTGATCGCAGTGGGCAGGCTCTATGTGTACGGACAGCAAACGGAAACCCGCAGTCCCATCGTTGTGGGCGCCGAAAGCTTCCTCGTCGCGGCGGTACTGACGTTGGCCGTCCTGTTTTTCCAGCCTCTGCGGCTTCCTTCCTCGCTCGCCGGCTATGCCTATCTGATCGTCACCTGCGCGACGGTCGCCCTTGGGACGTTCTGCATGTTTTTCAGCATCGCCGTTTTGGGCGCTTTTCAATTCAGCCTGATGTCCAAGATGGAACCGATCTTCACCGCCGCTTTTTGCGCCCTTTTGGTCAACGAGGTTTTGGAAACCCCGCAATATGCGGGCATGGTTCTCGTGCTGGGAAGCCTTGTTTTTTACCAGCTTCTCTGCCGCGATCAAAAATTCCAAAAGAAGGAATCTTCCGTTCCGCCTCTTGAATAATCCCTCTTCTCGAAAAGAGCGTCACCTTGATTCAGCTTTCAAAAATCGACAGCCATTCGCCGCACAAGATCGGCCTGCTTTTCGCCATTTTGGGCGCGATCCTCTACGGCATCTATCCGCCCGCCGCGCGCGCGGTATATCAGGACGGCGCAAACGCCGCGCTCGTCATCATCTTCATGACCTTCGCGCGGGGTCTCAGCATGGCGCTTTTTTGCCTGAGGTCCCGCCTGCCCATGTTCCAAACGCACGACGACTGCAAGCAAGCCCTTATCGGCGGCGCTTTCCAGGCCTGCACCACGGGCAGCATATTCCTCTCGCTTCTTTATATACCGGGGCCGCTCACGATCATGATCGTGTTCATGCACACGCTTATGCTTCTGTTTTTTATGGCCGCGCGCGGCGAGATCAAGCTGAACGCCGTAAACATCTCGACAACCATCGTCGCCTTGTTGGGGTTGACGCTCGTCCTCGATGTCTGGCAGCCGCAGCCCGGCTCGCACTGGATCGGCATGGGGTTGGCTTTTTTCGCCGCGATCATGTGCGTCGGACGGCAGCACGCGTACGGCGCGCAAACGGCAACCCGCAACCCGATTGTCGTGGGCGCGGAAAATTTCCTTGTCGCAGCAGCGATTACCTGCGTTGCCCTGTTCTTCGAAATGCCGCGTTTGCCGCAAACACTTACAGGGCTTTTCTATTTAATTGTGACCTGTGCGTCCGTCGTTCTGGCGACGTTCAGCATGTTTTTCGGCATCGCCATATTGGGCGCGTTTCAGTACAGCCTCATGGCCAAGCTGGAGCCGCTCTTCACGTCCCTATTCTCCGTCCTGTTCCTGAAAGAAATCCTCAGCCTTTCCCAATATTTCGGCATGGCGCTCTTGATCGGCAGCCTTGCCGCCTATCAGCTTCTCAGCCGCGGCAATAAAGCCCTTAAGGAATCCGCCCTTCCCGCACCCGAATAACGTCCGCTTTCTTTGGCATGTCTTTATGTTATAGATGGGACCTCAATAACGAAGCGTCATCCCCGCGCAGGCGGGGATCCATTTGGTCTTGTATTTTGACAAAGGGATCCTTTTTGTAATGACCGAAACCACTTTCCTCACCGGCGCCACGGGTTTTGTCGGCGCAGCCGTAGCCCGCGTTCTTTTGTCGAAAGGCCACACCTTGCGCGTTTTGTCGCGTCCGGGCAACGACCGCCGCAACTTGCATGGGCTGGACGTCGAGATTGTCGAAGGCGATTTGATTAAGCCGGAAAGCTACCGAGGCGCGCTGAAAGACTGCCGCAACCTCATCCATGTCGCGGCGGATTACCGCATTTGGGTTCCGAACGCCGTGCAGATGAATCACGTGAATATCGAAGGCACCTGCGCCTTGATGCTCGCGGCCGTCGCGGCGGGGGTCGAACGCGTGGTTTACACAAGCTCTGTCGCCACGCTCGGCCTGAACAAAGACGGCACGCCCGCCGACGAAAACTGCCCCGTCGGCTATGACGACATGGTCGGCGCCTATAAACAATCGAAATACCTTGCGGAAAAAGAAATTGACCGCCTGATTACGCACCACAAGCTGCCGGCGGTGATCGTGAATCCGTCAACGCCCATCGGCCCGCGCGACATCAAGCCGACGCCGACGGGACGCGTTATCCTGGATGCGACGCGCGGCAAAATGCCCGCATACGTCGATACGGGATTAAACGTCGTCCATGTCGATGACGTCGCCTACGGCCATTGGCTCGCGCTTGAAAAAGGCAAAGTCGGCCAGCGCTACATCCTCGGCGGCGTGAATATGCCGCTTAGCGAAATTCTGGCCACGATCGCAAGCCTCACAGGCAAGCGCGCCCCGAAAATCAGGCTTCCCCGCTTGCCGCTTTATCCTGTCGCCTTCGGCATGGAAATGCTCGCGCGGGCGACTGGATGGGAGCCGATGTTGACCCTCGACGCCTTACGCATGTCGGAAAAGAAAATGTATTTTTCTTCCGCCAAGGCCGAGCGCGTGCTTGGCTATCAATTCCGCCCCGCGCGCGAAGCCCTCGCCGACGCCATCGCCTGGTTCCAGTCGGAAGGGTATTGTTAGGATCCAAACTCCTTTACGAGCAAGTCAAAACAACAAGATGACGTCATTCCGCACGAGGTGCGCGATAGCGTGCCGAGATGGTACCGGAAGGGCGCGATTGAAAACAGGGGGCAGGAAAAATTTATTCATGATTATTACGACAGGATACATACAACGGCTTCGCCCTCGTCAGCCTCGAAATTCTTTAAACAAACTCTTTGATCTTTATCAAACGCTTGACATTCCTGCTTCCTAGAATTGGCAATCTTTCCCCTTTACGGGACGGTTGCGATGTTATTCCCCTATCTCTTAAAGTCCATTATCCGCAAAGGTTCGCTGACGCTCATCGCGGCGGACGGCAAAACGCGCACCTACGGAGACGGAACACCGCCCGAAATTGCCGTCAAGCTCCACCGCAAAAGCCTCGAATGGACGTTGGGCCTCGATCCCGAGCTTAAAATCGGCGAAGCCTTTGTCGACGGCTCCATGACGATAGAGGAAGGGGACATCTACGGCTTTCTGCGGCTCTTGCTCGCCAATTACAAGAACGCCGGCAAACGGTCTTTTTTTTATTGGCGGGAGCGTTTCGGCGACTCGATCAAAAAACTTCGCCAGTTCAACCCGATCCCCCGGGCGCGGCATAACGCGCAGTTCCACTACGACATGCCGGATCAGCTTTACGCTTTCTTTCTGGACAAGGATCGCCAGTATTCATGCGGCTATTTCGCGGATAAAAGCGTCAGCCTCGATCAAGCCCAGCTCGACAAGAAACGCCATATCGCGTCCAAGCTCCTGCTGGATCGCCCGGGGCTTAAAGTCCTCGACATCGGCTCCGGGTGGGGCGGCCTCGGCCTTTATCTGGCGCGCGAAACCGACTCCATCGTCAAGGGCGTCACGCTCAGCGTCAATCAGTACAAAATCAGCAAGGAGCGCGCGCACGCGGAAGGCTTGGCCAAGCGCTGCGCCTTCGACTTGCGCGATTACCGGCAAGAAACGGGCAGCTTCGACCGCATCGTCTCGGTGGGCATGTTCGAGCATATCGGCAAAAAGCACTACGACGAGTTTTTCACGCAACTGCGCCGCCTGCTCGCCCACGACGGCGTGGGCCTGATCCACACCATCGGCAGGTACGGCGAACCCAAAGCGGTAAATTCGTTTATCCGCAAGCACATTTTCCCCGGAACCGATGTGCCGACCACATCGGAAATTATGAAAGCCGCCGACCGCGCCGGCCTTTTCGTGACGGATATCGAAGTGCTGCGCGAGCACTACGCCGAAACCCTTCAGCACTGGCTTATGCGCTATCGCGCCCACCGCAGCGACATCGTAAAGCTCTTTGGCGAAAACCTTTACCGGAAATGGGAATTTTATTTTGCGGGCTCCGAAGCCAGCTTCCGCATCGGCTCGCTGATGGTCTTGCAAATCCAGCTCAGCAAGCAGCTTAGAACCGTCCCGACGACGCGCGACTACATGATCGACTGGGAGCGCGGCACTACCGGCTATGCCGCCGGAGACGAAGAAGGCCTCGCCCCCGCCCCCCAATCCGCCACACTTCGATCCGCCCTCCCCCTTGATGGCTCGAAGCGGGAAAACGATCCGGTGAATCATTTTCCCGCGAGAGGGTTGGGTGGGGGTGAAGGCGCATCACTACAAGCTTCGATTTCAGCCTGTCGTCATTCCCGCGACTTATCCTCCGAAGCCTTGGCGTAGGAGAAGGCGGGAATCCATCTTTACCTAGGCCCGTCATTCCGCATCTTATTTCCCCCTCCGATTGCGGTTCCGAGCAAATTCCGTCGGGGCCCTCCCCCTTGATGGGGGAGGGTTGGGTGGGGGTGATGTTGGAGATAAATGTCGAAAATCGGAAGCGCACATCCCTACAGTTGATTTTGACGCTGTTTTTTTAATCAGCTAGTCTATTAATAAGGTGGATTATCTCGAGCAAGGCAATTTGAATGTGTGACGCGGAATTGAAAAAATATGCAACAATTCTTGCAGGATGGGCTAAAGATCTTCCACTGAAAAAAGTTTATGTTTTTGGAAGCCGTGTAAGAGGAGACTCAACAGATCAAAGCGATATTGATGTAGCTATTGAGTTTGATAAAAATGCTTCCGAAGAAACAATGCTTAAATGGATAAAGGAGAATGAAAGCGACTTTGCGAGTTTAAAAAAATTGCTTAGTTGTCGCCTATCACTGCACGCAGACAAAGATGATGCTGTTTGGCCTTTTCTTTTCGAAAGCTCAAACAATCCGGTATTTCTGATAGGAAAAGTCGCGTGCGTCCTCACACCGCCAAAAACGACGTGAAACGGGAGACGGGCCAGAATCGAACCGGCATACAAGGAGGAAGGCGGGCATCCATCTTTACCTAGGCCCGTCATTCCGCACGCAGTCCCGCCGCACGGCGGGACGAAGATGCGGAATCCGATTTGTTCTCTTAATGGTATGGCAAACCGCGCACCTCACCATCGGTCGTCCAAAAGCGCCTCGATCATCGAGGCGTCGAACGTGGGGATGCCATGACGCGCCGCGACTTCCGCGCGCTGGGAAAAGCTGTCGTCGATGAAAAGCGCGGGCTTGATGGCGATAAAATCCGCCTTGCTCTGATGCTCGGCGATATGAACAATCTCATCGAAAACGTCCAGCAAACGCAGGCCTTTTAAATAGGCCGAAACGTCCGGCTCCAGATTCTTCGTCAAAAGAACAAGGCGCACCTTTTCATTGACGCACTGGTAAAGAAATTGAACGAGCTGCGTGTTGATCCGCCCGCGCAAAACCAAAGTATCGTCCAGATCGACATACACGGCGTCGTACGCGTAATCGAAGAAATAACGGTTGCGCAAACAGCGGTCCAGAACCAGCGGCGGTTCGTTGACGCGGATCGACACCTTGTTGCCCATAAACTGATGAATGGACAAAAGCGGAAGATTGGCGCCCCGCGCGCGGCTGTAGCACATCGTCCCTGCGATGCGCGCATCGATTTCCAAAAACTTCAACGCCCCGGCGGCATCCTCCTTGGCCTGAAAAAACCACGCGCCCGTCAGCTTGATGCGGGAAAGGATCGCCTCCGCCCAGACGCGCATTTCCCGCTCGATCTCGCCGGACACGCGCTCCGCATGCATCGAGGTGCCCATGCGCACGCGAACCCTTTCGCGGGCCGAGGCATAGAGAAGCTTGCTGTCGGAATCGGAAAAACAATCGACGGTATATTCCCGGCCCGGCAAGCATTCCTGAACGATCATCGCGGCGAAATCGATGTTCTCGGCGTGGTGGCGGCTTTTAATCACGCTTGCCCCCTGCCCGCCATAGCCGCCATCCAGCTTGGCGAAAACGGGAAACGCATCGATCTGATCCACCGCGTCATAGCAAACCGGAAGAGGCAAAGCGCCCCGCAAGCAGGCAATCGTTTTCTTTTTAGAGCGCGTCAGGCGCACGACATCGCTGTCGGGCAGCAAAACAGGCGCGGCGAGGTTTTCGCGCTGGTCGACAAGATGATCGATCACAACGGAATTCGCCGGAAAGACAAGGTCGATCCCCTCGGCCAAAATGGCTTTATTGAGATCCTCGACCCAGCCGCTTTCACGCACGTCGCGCACAATATGATGACGCCGGAAAGCAAAAGGCGCATGATTGATGCCGGGCGACGACGCGGCAAAAAGCTCGACCTCCTTGCAAGCTTTAAGCGACTGGCAAATTTCCAGGCCGTTTTCCATCCCGCCCGGAAAAACCATAACCTTGATCGGCACGCGCTTCGTCATGTCAGCCATCTGTTGGATTCGCGCCGCCTTGGGCAAGAAAGTAATGCGAAAAAAACCCTAAATGGAGGCACGGGCCGGAATCGAACCGGCATACAAGGATTTGCAGTCCTCTGCATA
>CAYVNS010000011.1:33981-64911 GCA_964453225.1 uncultured Rhodospirillaceae bacterium | reverse complement strand
CGAGAACGACACCCACGTCAAGGCCGGCGATATTCTGGCCCGCGTGCCGCGCGAAGGCACCAAGACCCGCGACATCACGGGCGGTTTGCCGCGCGTCGCGGAACTGTTCGAAGCGCGCCGTCCCAAGGATTTCGCGATCATCTCGGACATCGATGGCCGCATCGAATACGGCAAGGATTACAAAACCAAGCGCCGCATTGTCGTGCGTCCCATGGACGAATCCGTCGAACCGCGCGAATATCTGATCCCGAAGGGCAGGCATATCGCGGTTCAGGAAGGCGACATGGTTCAAAAGGGCGACCTTTTGATCGACGGCAACCCCGTGCCGCACGATATCTTGTCCGTGATGGGCGTCGAGGCTTTGGCCGACTATATCATCAACGAGATTCAGGAAGTCTATCGTCTGCAAGGCGTCAAGATTAACGACAAGCATATCGAAGTCATCGTGCGCCAAATGTTGCAAAAGGTCGAAATTACCGAACCGGGCGACACCACACTTCTGGAAGGCGAACTTCTGGATCGCACCGATTTCGTCAACGTCAACGAGAAGGCTATGCTGGAAAACCTGCGCCCGGCTCAGGGCAAGGCCGTCCTGCAAGGCATCACAAAGGCGTCGCTGCAAACGCATTCCTTTATCTCCGCAGCGTCGTTCCAGGAAACGACCCGCGTTTTGACGGAAGCGGCAGTATCCGGCAAGGTCGATACGCTGGAAGGCCTGAAGGAAAACGTGATCGTTGGCCGCCTGATACCGGCGGGCACGGGTTCGGTGGTCAACCGCCTGCGCCGTATTGCGGCGTCGCGCGACTTGGAGGCCGATAAGCTCGATGCCGAAAAGGCAGCGCAAGCGCAGCAAGCCGCCCTCGCCGCCGCTGCCCAAGCCGAAACGGAAGTGGCATAAGAGAATAGGGATAGGGCTTGGGGCTAGGGACTTGGGATTAAAGTACCAAACCCCCAGCCCCTGACTCCTAAAACATATCCAGCTGCATTCGCGCTTCGTCGGACATGCGTGATTTGTCCCAAGGCGGGTCCCAAACAAGATTGACCGTCACCTTGCCAATGCCTTCGGCGCGGGAAACGGCTTCCTGCACGCGCAAAGGCATTTCCTCCGCGATAGGGCATTGCGGCGACGTCAGCGTCATGTCGATAGCGACATCGAACGCCCCGCCTTCCGCTTTCGTCACCTCGACTTTATAAATCAGCCCCAGATCATATAAATTGACGGGAATTTCCGGGTCGTAAACAGTTTTAATATTGGCGACAACCTTTTCTTCTATCGAAGGAACCGGTTCCTCGGCTTCGTTCGCGGGAGCGCTTTCTTCCGGGCATGCGCTGTTTGTATTGTCGCTCATGATTCTTCCGTCGAGGCTTCTTCTTCGTTTTTCAAAGCCGCCTGAAGCGTATGCCACGCCAAAGTGGCGCACTTTACGCGTATGGGATAATCGCGCACGCCCGAAAGAGCCTTGATATGCGCGACGGCATCCTCGTCCAGTCCGGCTTCGTCGGCATTCTCGCCTTTGCAAACCTTGTGTGCAAAGACGAAGAGCCGCGCGGCCTCGTCGGTCGTCTTGCCTTTAAGCATCTCGGTCATCATCGAGGCCGATGCCATGGAAATCGCGCACCCGCTTCCCTGAAAGGAAACGTCACCAATGACGCCCTTGTCGTCAACGCTCACATATAGATTAATCTTGTCGCCGCATAACGGATTATGCCCCAAAGCCTGCCGGTTTGCGGCCTCATCAATCCGGAAATTCCGCGGATGCTTGCCGTGATCGAGTATCACTTCCTGATAAAGATCGCGCAAATCCTCGCTCATCCGAAAATCTCCTTCACTTTTGCGATAGCTTCTATCAGCGCGTCGATATCCGCGCGGCTGGTGTACATGCCAAAGGAAGCCCGCGCGGTGGCCGTTAGGCCCAGATGCTCCATCAGCGGCTGCGCGCAGTGATGCCCCGCACGAATGGCGACGCCCCGCCTGTCCAAAATGGTGCCGATATCGTGGGGATGCGCCTGATCCATGACAAACGAGACGATAGCGGATTTATGCGGAGATACCCCGATGATTTTCAAACCATCGAACGTCGACAGCTTCTCCGTCGCATACTTTAGTATTTCATCTTCGTAAGCGGCAATGTTCGATAAGCCGATGCCCATAACATAATCGATCGCCGCGCCAAGGCCAATAACTTCCGTTATCGGCGGCGTCCCGGCTTCAAAGCGATGCGGCGGGTCTTTGAACAGCGTCTTTTCAAAGGTTACGGAAAGGATCATATCTCCGCCGCCCTGATACGGGGGCATGGTCTTCAAAAGATCCCGCTTGCCGTACAGCACGCCGATGCCCGTAGGGCCGTAAAGCTTGTGCCCGGAAAAGAAATAGAAATCGGCATCCATGTCGCGCACGTCCACCGGCATATGGGCGACGGACTGGCACCCATCCACGGCGGCCAAAGCGCCTGCTTTGTGCGCCAGAGCCACAATTTCCTTAGCCGGCAAAATCGTGCCCAACACGTTCGATACATGCGCAAAGGAAACAAGCTTCGTGCGCGGGGTCAAAGCCGCTTTCACGTCCTCGATCCGCACCTTGCCTTCGGGTGTCACGGGAACGACGCGCAAAACAATGCCCAATTCGTCGCGCAGCATTTGCCACGGAACGATATTCGCATGATGCTCAAGCGCGGTTATGACGACCTCGTCCCCCCGCTTCAGAAACTTCCGCCCCCATGTTTGCGCAAGCAGATTGGCCGATTCCGTCGCGCCATGCGTGAAAAGTATCTCGTCTTCATGTTCCGCGTTAATCAACCGCCGAACCTTCTCCCTCACGGCCTCGTACTGGTCGGTCGCGCGCTGGCTCAGCTCGTGCACGCCGCGATGAATGTTCGCATAGTCGCGCTGCATGAAACGCGTCATGGCGTCGATCACGGCATGCGGTTTTTGAGCGCTGGCGCCCGTGTCAAGATAGGCAAGGGGATGCCCGTGAAATTCCTGCGCCAGCGCCGGGAAATCCTTGCGAATTTCTTCAATGTCATACGTCATGCCGTGCGTCCTATTCGGGCGGTGCGATGGAAAAGCGCGCGCCATGCCTCAACCTGAATGTCCTCGATCATCTCGCCCACAAAAGCCTCGATCAACAACGCGCGCGCCTGCGCTTCGCCGAGGCCCCGCGCGCGCAAGTAAAACAACGCATCCTCGTCCAAATCGCCGATCGTGCTGCCATGGCTGCATTTCACATCGTCGGCATTGATCTCCAGTTCCGGCCGCACGTCCATCTCGGCCTGATCGGAAAGAAGCAATGCGCGGCTCAGCTGATAGCCGTCGCTTTTCTGGGCGCCCGGATCGACAACGATCTTCCCTTCGAACGCGCCATGTGCCTTTCCGTTCAAAACGCTTTTGTAAATTTGCCGGCTGGCGCAATTCGGCGCCTGATGCACGACGCAGGTTTTCGTCGCGGCGCGATCCTTTCCGTCTAGAAGCATCAATCCGTTCAGCGCCGTCTGCGCCTCTTCGCCCGTCATCGCCACGCGGATTTCGTTCCGCGCATCCAACGCCTCACGCAAAAGACAAAAATTATTGTAATATCCGCCACTTGCGACGTTTACTTCATGTAACGCTTCATGTATCCCATGCGCAATTTTCCCATGCACGAACTTGGCGCGCTCCTGCAAATGAATAGCGCTTTCAACGGAAACAGCCGCCTCGCACTCTTCGTAATTTTCCAGTAACGTCAGCCGCCCGTTCTTTCCGATATTGATAGAGAATTTCATCTCGATCTCTTTCGGCGCAGTCTTATCCGTCTTGAAAACCAGTTCGACGGGCTGCGAAATCAAGCACGTCTGCTCTCCAAGCGTTACCTCATAGCCGGATTCCAAATCGCCCATCAGGATGCACGAAGGAACCGAGCCGAAGCGCGATAAGTCGGGCCGCCAAACGCCATTCAAGAAAACAAGCTGCGCCATGCCCTGTTCGTCGCCGCCGGGGCAGGGGGTCTCATCCGTGCTTTTGCGTTTAACCGCCCTCATGCAACCTCTTGCGTGTCCTTTTCATCGTGCTCATTGCCGATGCCAAAGACATCCTCGGCAATTTCAGGAATCTGATGCAGGCTTTGAATAAGGAAGTCCGGCTTCATCTTGCGTAAGCGCGCGGTCGAGCACATGCCGTCGGTAATGGCAACCGTCGCAAAGCCCAACTGGCGGCCGATTTCCACTTCTTCTTCGCTATCGCCGACAATAATGCCCACGCTTGCGGGGTTTTCTTTCAAATACTTTTCCAGCCGTTCGCCTTTGCCGCGCACGCGGAATGTCGCGTTGTCATGCTGGAATGCCAGGATTTCATGAAAATGCTCGCGCACGCCAAGCCGCCTTGCCTGCGTGTCGATGCGCTGAACGACATAATTGCTCAGAATGATGGACGTGCACGAAGCTTCGCGTAAGTGCTGCAAGGTCTGCTTTGCGCCCCGCCGCAGACGGATGTTGGTTTTGTCGTACGTGTCGTGCCACAGGGGATGAATTTCCTCCTCATGCGCTTTGATAACGTCCGCCGTAACGCCCATCGCATGATAAAGGTCCACAATCGGCATGGTATAATGGCGCTGGTAATGCGCGCGCGTGATCTTGGGAAAGCCCATGACTTTCAAAACCTTGTTCGTCGCATGCACGCACGCGGTCGTGTCGGCCAAAATCGTGCCGTTCCAATCGAAAACGATTAAATGATCGTGTTTATATTTCATGCCGCCTCGCTCGTAAAATCCGCATAGCCTTTTTCTTCCAGCTCAAGGGCCAGTTCCGGCCCGCCGCTCTTTCGAATTTTGCCGTAAGCCAGAACGTGCACGACATCCGGCGCGATATAGTCCAAAAGGCGCTGGTAATGCGTAATTAATATCATCGACCTTTCCGGAGAGCGCAAAGCGTTCACCCCGTCCGCGACGATTTTCAGCGCATCGATATCAAGGCCGCTGTCCGTCTCGTCCAGAAGGCACAAGGAAGGCTCCAGAACGGCCATTTGCAAGATCTCGTTGCGCTTTTTCTCGCCGCCCGAAAAGCCGACGTTCACGGCGCGTTTCAGCATGTCTTCGGACAGGCCTATCTTTTTTGCCTTTTCGCGCAAAAATTTCAGCATCTGCATAGCGTCTAGCTCGCCCATGCCCCGCGCCTTGCGAACGGCGTTCAGCGCGGTTTTCAGAAAAACCATATTGCTGACTCCGGGAATCTCGACGGGGTACTGAAGGGCAAGGAAAACCCCCGCCTGCGCGCGTTCTTCCGCGCTCATCTTCAAAAGATCCTTGCCTTTATAGATCACGCTGCCTTTCGTAACCTCATAGCCGGGCCGTCCCGCCAATACATAAGACAGCGTGCTTTTGCCCGAACCGTTCGGCCCCATAATGGCATGCACTTCTCCCGAAGGCACCGAAAGGTCAATGCCTTTCAAAATTTCTTTGCCCTCGATTGAGGCATGCAAATCCCTAATCTCCAGCATCATCCCACGCTTCCTTCCAAGCTAACGCCGACAAGCTTCTGCGCCTCGACGGCGAATTCCATCGGCAATTCCTGCAACACTTCCTTGCAAAATCCGTTCACGATCAGCGCCATGGCCTCTTCGCTGTTCAGCCCCCGCTGCCGGCAGTAAAATAACTGATCCTCGCTGACTTTCGACGTCGTGGCCTCGTGTTCCAGCCTCGCCAAAGGCTGCCGCGACTGAATCACGGGCACGGTATGCGCGCCGCACTTGTCGCCGATCAAAAGGCTGTCGCATTGCGTCTTGTTCCGCGCGCCCTTGGCCGTGCGCATAACCTTCACAAGCCCGCGATAAGTGTTCTGCGCGCGGCCTGCGCTGATGCCCTTGGAAATAATCGTCGAGCGCGTGTTCTTGCCGATATGGATCATCTTGGTGCCGGTGTCGGCCTGCTGGCAGTTGTTCGTCACGGCGACCGAGTAAAACTCGCCCACCGACCCGTCGCCCTGCAAAACGCAGCTCGGATACTTCCACGTAATGGCCGAGCCGGTTTCCACCTGCGTCCATGAGATCTTGGAATTCCTGCCGCGGCACGCGCCGCGCTTCGTGACGAAATTATAAATGCCGCCTTTGCCTTCCTTGTCGCCCGGATACCAGTTCTGAACGGTCGAATACTTGATCTGCGCGTCGTCCAGCGCCACAAGTTCCACGACGGCGGCATGAAGCTGGTTTTCGTCGCGCTTCGGGGCCGTGCAGCCTTCCAGATAGCTAACCGAAGCCCTGTCGTCCGCGATAATCAGCGTGCGTTCGAATTGCCCCGTGTTTTCCGCGTTGATGCGGAAATAGGTCGAAAGCTCCATGGGGCAGCGCACGCTCTTTGGAATATAGACAAACGACCCGTCCGTGAAAACGGCGGAATTCAACGCGGCAAAAAAGTTGTCCGAAACCGGCACGACGGAGCCTAAATACTTTTTCACCAAATCCGCATGCTTCAAAACCGCTTCGGAAATGGGGCAAAAAATAATGCCGTGCGACTCCAGTTCTTTCTTGTAAGTCGTCGCCACGGAAACGCTGTCGAACACGGCGTCCACGGCCACGCGGCGGTCTTCCACGCCCGCTAAAAGCTTCTGCTCCTTTAAGGGAATGCCAAGCTTCTCATACGTTTTCAATAATTCCGGATCCACGTCGTCCAGCGACTTCGGCTTATTCTTCGCCTTCGGCGCAGCGTAGTAACAAGCGCCCTGATAGTCGATCTTCGGATAGCTGACCTTCGCCCAAGCAGGTTCCTTCATCGTCGTCCAATGCCGGAAAGCCGAAAGCCGCCAATCCAGCAGCCACTCCGGCTCGTTCTTTTTGGCCGAAATAAAGCGAATAATCGCCTCGTTCAAGCCGGGAGGCGCTGTTTCCTGCTCGATCTCGGTCACAAAACCGTATTTATAAGCGCCGCCGATTAAATCCTTTGCGGTGGCCTTGTTTTTCATGCTCACGATTTTCTCTCCGCAACAGAGGCGAGGGAGGGATCGACCATCTCCGCCAGCGACACATCGCTTAAAGCGTCGCGAACCGCGCCGTTGATTTTGTTCCAGCCGTTGCTCATGGCGCAGAAATTCTTGATCGCGCATTTTTGCAGGCTTCCATGAGCGCATTTCGTTATCGCAATAGGCCCGTCCATGGCCTCGATGATTTCCGCAACAGAAATGTGGGCAGGGCTTTTTGTCAGCTTGTAGCCGCCACTGGCACCGCGCTGAGCGGTAACAAGGCCGCTCTTGGCCAATACCTTCAAAATTTTTGCAACGGTCGGCATGGGCAGGCCGGATTTTTCGGCCAAGCCCGGCGCTGTCCATAAAACATCCCCCTCGTTACCTACGTAGGAAAGAAGCGTAATGGCATAATCGGTAAGGCGGCTAAGGCGTATCATGGCCTCAAGAGTACAAATCCGCACCAAATAAGTCCAGATTAATATTGACGTATAAGTTCTTGGTTTGGCGGTAATTGCTTTTTACACGCTTCATTCCTCGCTTGAGCTTCTTGGTCGTCGAACTCCCGCCAAGGTTTATTATCGAAGAATATCATTCCATACTTAATGATCTTTTTTCCCCGTTTTGTAATGTCCATTTCAACGCGTTTGGCACCGCCGCACTTGTTTATTACTCCCTGCGTGCCCCAAACTACGCCCGTAGCTGCAATCAACTTCTTCTTGAACTCATCAACGTCCTCGCGCGGAATTTCATAGGAATGGGACTCCGATCCCCAACCAAAAAAAGTAAAAATCAAAACGCGATCATTAAGGCGAACGTTATCCATGGGAACGCGAACGTCGACGTTCAATTTCTCGAGGTAGTCGCGCCACGGCAGTCCGTCGATGTAGAGCATGCCGAGGTGAATAAGTTTCTTGTTTTTCAGATGGGCGTCTATTTCGATTTTTTGTGAAGTGCCGAAGACGAACACTTCCTGCAATTCGTCGGCCTGATCCTCGGGTATATAATAATTATGCGTTTCCTGATCGGGAGCCTCAGGGCCGTCGAACGTAAAACTTAAATAATGCCCATAAAGAGGGCTTCGCGGGTCATAGCCTTTGATCGGAAGGCGCACTGCCGCGCTTTGGCTGATTTGCGTTTGTTTCAAAAAAGCTAAAGAAATAACGCCGGCAACAGGCAGCAAAAGGGCGAGCGCAAGAAAAACAGAGCGTACGTTTTTCATATCGTTTTTTCCTTATGAAGGATGCCAATATGAGCCAGAGCTTTGCGGGTTCCCCAAACAAAAGCGATCAGCAAAAATCCGCTGATGATCAGGCCGAATCCTGTTTCTAGAAGCGATCCGAAAACCTCGACGTAAACAACGATAAGCCGCAGGGCCATAAAAACCGCCATTAGCGTAAGCATGCGGGGGTACCCCGCTTTCAGGCCCGCCCATCCGCAGAATCCCCAGTAAAGGATGTTAATAAAAGCCTCAATAACCGGATACCCTTGATGCGGGATTAGGAAAGGCAAAGGCGCAATGATCGCGCTTTTAAGGATTAAGACGTCTAGCACAGGCGGGACGGCAGCAAGGCCGCCAAATTTTCGTAAAGCAACAATGCCTGTCGCCGCGCAAAAAACCGAGAGTATAGTCATTTGAATCGTGTCATCGAATGGCACTCTATCCGAGTGCCAAAAAATTTGCATAAGCGAAACACCGACGACAAGAAGAAGGAATCCCGCTTTTGCAATTTGCGCAGCGGCCATCGGGCGGAATTTCCTGAAAACCGGAGCCTGCCCCAGCGCAATCATTCCAAAGGGAAGCAATGACATCAAAAGGGTCGAGGTAAAAACAACATCCTTACCTTCCAGTGAAAAATGAACGGCAAAATCCTGATAGAATCCAAGGAATGCAAGAATCCACAGATTGACCAGTTTTTTGCTCTCGCCCAGCCAGAGCCAGAAAGGCGTGACCAACGCGATCCATAAGGCAAGAGCCTTCCATGACGGCTCCTGTGTTTGAAACACCTGGCCGATCAGGGCGATAAACGTCAGTGTGAGCGCGGCAAGCAAAGCGACCAGAAGCTCGAACCAGATCGTCTTGTTCTTGCCGGCACGAAAAAGGTAATACAACCCGATGGCGATGATGCCGTTCAAAACGGTATGAGCGCCGATCTTCGCCCCTCCCGAAATGTTGGCCCAGTTCGCTACGATAACAGCCGCAATGCCTAAAAAAATGCAAAGCCCCGCAAGGCCGATCAACACATTGCCAAAGCTAATGCCTCGCCGGTTGGATTCATGCTCCAGAAGGCGCGCTGCTGTCGGGGAATCGATAATGCCTTCGTCCAGCCAACGACGGATGTGTTTTTCGACTCTCATTTATGCTCCAAAAAATCATGAAAACGAGGTTATAGAGAAACATTATTGCGTTTACGCATCCGATCAATAAAAAAACGGCCGGAATTGCTTCCGGCCGCGTTTAATCTCAATTTCAGCCGTGCTTTTACGACTTATTGACAATGTACTTGCTGCGCGGCGTATAGGTCGTGTGCAGAAGCTCGTGGCTCTTATGGCCGCACGGGCCTTCGGTCAGGAACTCCTTGTACAGCCGAAGCACGGCGGGGTTTTCGTGGCTCTTGCGGATGCCGTAAGCCGAATCCTCGGCGTAGATAGCGTCCGTGCGCGCTTTGCGAATGTCGGCATTTGTCGGTATCGGCTGTCCGCCGCCGCCCACGCAACCGCTGGGGCACGCCATGACTTCGATAAAGTGGCAGGTGCTGAAAACACCGCCGGCGGCCACGTCGTCCAGAACGCGCCGCGCGTTTTTGATGCCGTGCGCAATGCCGACGCGCATCGTCACGCCCGCCAGCCAATCCCAATTCGGAACCAGATGCTTGATGAGATCGGGCACCGGGCCGACCTTCTGCGGAATCTTCAGATCCACATAGCCGCAGCCTTCCATGCCGCGCACGGGGATAATATCGGCATGAGAGAAAAGGGTTTCCACCTTTTCGCCCGTCACGAATTCCAAAACGCTGCGAAGCGCTGCTTCCATCACGCCGCCCGTCGCGCCGAAAATAACGCCGGAGCCGGTCGCCGTCCCGAACGGATCGTCGAAATCGGACTTCGGCAGGCTAGGCAGATGAATGCCCGCTTCCTTAATCATCTTGGCGCATTCGCGCGTCGTCAGCGCGTAATCGACATCCTTGAATCCGCTGTCGCGCATTTCGGGCCGGTTGCACTCGAACTTTTTGGCCGAGCAAGGCATCAGCGAAACGGAAACGATATTGGCCGGATCTATATTGTTGATTCCGGCGTACCATGTCTTGATCAGCGGGCCGAACATCTGCTGCGGGCTCTTCGCCGTGGACACATGCTTTAGCATTTCGGGATGCGAATGCTCAAAGAACTTGACCCATCCCGGGCAGCACGACGTGAACTGCGGCAAGGGCATGGACGCGTCTTTTTCCACGATGTTCTTGTAAAGGCGTAAAATCAACTCCGTGCCTTCCTCGATGATCGTCAGGTCGGCTGAAAAGTTGGTGTCGAACACCTTGTCAAAGCCGCACATGTGCAAGGCTGTATTTAGCTCCCACGTCATCGGATGGCCCGGATCCACGCCAAAAGCTTCGGCAATGGCGGCACGCGGGGCAGGGGCGGTCTGAATAACGACATGCTTGGTCGGGTCGTCGATCGCGGCCCAGATTTCGTCAGTCGCGTCACGCTCGCGCAATGCGCCGGTGGGGCAGTGATTGACGCACGCGCCGCAGTTGATGCAACCGACTTCCGCCATAGGCTTGTCAAGATAGGTGCCGATCGTGCGGCTGTCGCCCCGCCCTACGGATTCAAAAATGCCGATATCCTGCAACTCCTTGCAGGCGCGTACGCAACGGGTGCATTGCACGCACTTGTCCATGTCGCGGATGATCGAAAAGCTCGACGTGTCGATGGCGTGTTTCTTTTCCTTCGGATGCCCGAAACGGAACGAGGTAACGCCGTGATCGGCCGCTAAAGTCTGCAACTCGCAGTTTCCGTTCCGGTTGCAGCTATAGCAATCCCCGCAATGCTCGGAGAGCAAAAGCTCGATGGTATGGCGCCGCGCCTGTCGGATGCGGCTGGAAGTGGTGCTGACTTCGATGGGGGCGATTACGGGATAAGCGCAGCTTGCCGTCAGCGCGCGTTGCCCCTTGATCTCGACGATGCACAGGCGGCATCCGCCGGCGGGCGTCAAATCGTCATGATGGCAAAGAGTGGGGATGTAAAAGCCGTTCTGCCGCGCGGCCGCAAGAAGCATGGTGCCGGAGGGAACGGCTATTTTTTTGCCGTCGATGACGATATCGACCATTTTAGCGTCTTTTGTTTCGCTCATATCGCTTTCCTCTTGCTGGCAGTGGCTTCATCCGACTGGGGGCGCCCCAAAACCTCTCCCTTGAAATGCTTCAAAACCGACAGGAACATGTTGGGGCTGGATTGCCCCAGACCGCATTTGGAAGCGGCCTGCATGCTGGCGCCAAGCGCGCAAAGCTCCTGCATATATTTCGTTGTGCAACGGCCTTCCTTCAAGAGCTTGATGCCCTCTAGCAACTTCATGTTGCCGACGCGGCAAATCGTGCATTGTCCGCAGGACTCGTCCGAGAAAAACTCCTGAAAGTTCTCCATAATGTCCAGCAAATCGCGGGTCTTCCCCAAAACGATCACGGAACCGCCGGTCGATACGTCCTCAAAGCAGATGGAACGGCCGAATTCCTTGGCGGGAACCAGAACGCCGGAAGCGCCGCCGATAACGGCCGCTTTGGCGTCGACCGCGCCCGCAGCGTCCAGAATATCGCCTATTTTCGTTCCCATCGGAAATTCATAAACGCCGGGGCGGGAAACGTCGCCGGAAATGCTCAGCAGCTTGAAGCCCGATGATTTCTCCGTGCCCACATGCTTGAACCAATCGGGCTTGAGCGCGAAGATAGCCGCCGCCCACGCCAGCGTTTCAACATTGTTGACGACAGTCGGCGCGCCGAACAGCCCCTTCGACACAGGGAATGGCGGGCGGTTGCGGGACTCGCCGCGTTTTCCTTCAAGGGATTCAATAAGCGCGGTTTCCTCGCCGCACACGTACGCGCCGCAGCCCATATGGATGTGAATATCGAACGAGAACCCGGCCTTGCCCAGAATATCCGCGCCAAGCCAGCCCTTCTCGCGCCGCTCGGCAAGCTTGTCCTCCAGATGCTGGCGCAAATAGGCGTATTCGCCGCGCAAATAAATGATGCCCAAGGATGCGCCGATCGCATAGCCGGCAATCGTCATGCCCTCGAAAACCAGATCGGCCCATTCCGATAGAATAACGCGATCCTTGAAAGTGCCGGGTTCGCCTTCGTCGGCGTTGCAAATAACGACCTTATTGCCGCCTTTATCCTCGGCGGCGAGTTTCCACTTCAAGCCGGTCGGGAATCCGGCGCCGCCGCGTCCTCTCAGGCCCGCGCGCGTAACATCCTCAACGACTTCGACAGGGCTTTTCGAAAGCGCCGTCGTCATGCCGGCCTGAGGGCGGATCGTCGCAAACGTAATGTTATTTCGCATGGTCATTGTGGTGCCCTCTTTTTGATAAATCCGGCGCGTTCTCGTAAATTCTCTCGCAGGCTTCGATGATCTCATGCACCTTTTCGGGCGTGACCTTCGTGAAAACCTGTTCATTGACGAGGATCGCCGGCCCCTGATCGCACATGCCGACGCAGTTGGCCCATTCAAGCGAGAACTTGCCGTCCGGCGTGGTTTCGCCGAATTTGATGTCCAAATCGTTCTGAAGCTGGCGGGCGATAGCGTCCTTGCCGGCCATGTCGCAGCTTATCGTGCGGCAAAGGCGGATGATAAATTTGCCGTGGTATTTCTCATGCAGGAAGGAATAAAAGCTCACAACGCCGTAAACTTCGGCGGGGCTTATGGAAAGGCGGTCCGCAACGCATTGCATGGCATAGCTGCTGATGACGGAATGCCGTTTCTTGATTTCCTGAAGAATGGGAATCAGGGACGTGCGTTCCATGCCCCACTGCTCGCTAAGCTCGTCAATCTCGTCTTGCAAGGAGTTGAGTCTGGACCCCAATCTGTCTGTGGTTGCAGATCGCGTCTGCGGGTGAGGAATTGTGGACATAGGAAGCCTTTGTGAGTGGTTAACAACTATACAGGAGCGGGAGGCATCTCCGTGTAGTCACGCCATGTGGTGTCATAAGTGCATATTCATTCCCAGTACGAATGTGCGGGGATATGAGAATCATCCGTGAATGCTACAATTAACCTTAACGCAAATATTTGGCAAGAAATAAAAGAAGCAAATTATTCAATTATTTTTTAGTTTCAATATGTTATTATGCTTTTATTTCAGCATATTAACGAATTTGAACCATAGCCGCGCAAAAAAAGTTCACCCCCTCTGATTTGGGGAGCTTGGGGAGGGGCGATTTACATCATTGAATATAAAACCTATTTCTCCTTCCAAGCCATACCCTCGCGCCCATTCAGGAAGCCGTTTATAAATGGCACGACTGCGGTAACTTTCTTCAACTTCCGAATCGCCTCATCGGGCCCGCATTTCGTCTGAATAACGGAACGATAAAGGGCGGCAACCTCCACCATATCCACTTTTTGAGGGGAAAGCCGGAAATGCGTCACCCCCGCTTTTCGAAGAGCCGCCAGTTCGCCCAGCAAAACGGCATAGCCGTGCGAAAGAGTCTGCGAGCCGCTGATGGTCAGAATAGGTTGCCCGTCCATCGTTTCGACCGGCAAGCCATCGGGATCGTTCGCGCAGGCAAAGCGGCAGCTGTCTTTGTTTAAGCCATTTGATCGCGCATGATAGCAGCGCATGGCGACGGATAGGGGCTGCCGCCCGAAAACCATAACTTCGGTTTCCGCCTTGCCGCCGTGGGCCAGCACTTTTATAGAACGCAAGGGCGCTTCGACGGGCAAAACGATGCGCTTGGCCTTTGTGCGGATCAAGAAATCCCGCGCGCTTTCGTTCAACACATTAATAAATGGGCCGATGACGTGCGGTTTGTCGCCTAGCGCCTGCAAGCAAGCCACATCGTTGGCCTCGATCATGAACCCTTGCTTGACCCGCGCCGCAATATTCTTCATCTCGCGCTCCGACGTCACGAGGGCGAGCGTCGATAAAACGACTTCCTTCTTCGCCTTATGCAGCCGTTCGACAACCTTTGACAAATGCGGTTCAAAAAACGGCTCGCGCTTGGAACACACGACCTCGCCCAGATACACGCAATCGATATCGGCCTCGTCGGCCATGCGATAATAAAAATCGCGGCGCGCCTCGGCCTGCCAGTGGAAAAAAAGCGGCCCAAGCGTCAATCGGCTGGTGGCGGTTATCTTTGGCTTTGTTGTCATCGCCAGCCCTTTTTATAAGCGCCGAAGGTCTCGCGCCCGCCCTCGGCAACATTTTTCAAATCATTGGCGGAAGGCATCTTGCCGCGCGCCAAGGCATCCAAAGCGCGTCGAAAAGCGCCGACAACCTCCGCCACGTAAGCGCGGCTTCTTTGGCGTCCTTCGATTTTCAGCGCCGTCACGCCCGCTGCCTTTAGTTCGGGCAAAAGATCGATGGCATTAAGGCCGATAGGTTCCTCGAATAAATAGGAAGCCTTCCCGCCGGTCACATAGCGCCCTTTACAGGGGGTAGGGTAGGAAGCTGGTTCGTCCTTTGCGAATTGATTCAGGGTCACGCAGCCGAGGC
Organism: uncultured Rhodospirillaceae bacterium; assembly: GCA_964453225.1. Classification (GTDB taxonomy): domain Bacteria; phylum Pseudomonadota; class Alphaproteobacteria; order UBA9219; family UBA9219; genus CAIXLI01. The sequence continues at coordinate 50,286 of CAYVNS010000011.1, read as the reverse complement.
AGGACTTCACGCAATCGCCGTCCTCTTTGTAAGAGACGTGGCTTGCCGGAGCGCACATGCCCTCGCTCGTGGGCGACATGCCCGTCATGTACGATGAAAGAAAACACCGCCCCTCGGACATCGGCCCCACGCTGCCGAAAGCGAAAACCTCAGTCTCAAGGCCCGTTTTTTTAATCAGGGCGGCGACATCGTCGATGGATAGAACGCGCGGCAGAACGACACGTTTGATATCGAAATGATCGCGGAAAAAAGCGATGGACATCGGATTGGCCGCCGAAGCCTGCACGGACAAATGCCGGCGCAAGCGGGGATGCTTTTTCGTCGCGTAATCCAGAACGCCTATATCGGCCAGAATGATCGCGTCGGCCTTGGCGCGCGCCGCGTTATCCACGGCCTTGTGCCAAGGCTTTTCGTCCCCGGCGCGGGGGAACGTATTAATTGCCACAAGAACCTTTCGCCCCCGCGCGTGCGCATAACGCACGCCCTCTACCATCTCGTCCTGATCGAAATTCAGTCCGGGATAATTGCGCGCGTTCGTGCAATCGCGATAGCCGCAATAAACGGTATCGGCGCCCGCATCGATGGCCGCTTTCAACGACGCCGGCGTCCCGGCAGGGCACACAAGCTCAAGATACGATACGGTCATCGCGCTTTTTTCCTTTGCGCCTCGACCTGCGTCAGCCGCGCTTTCAGCCCCTGAATCTCCGCGCGTAATTTTTCGCATTCGGCGCGCGCGGCGTCCTTCGCGAGAGCCTTTGCCCTTTTCTCGCCAATCGCGGCAAGGCGATTGCTCGCGTGCCGCGCCGCCTTATCCAGCAGAAGCGTCGCGATTTTTGCGGGGCGGGCAAATGGGCCGAGCGGCGCCGTCATATCTTCCAGCAGATCGATTTCTTCGCGATCCAGCGTGTTTCTCAAAGCGACGATCACGGCGGTGTCGCCGGAGATTTCAAGGTTGCGTGAGAAAAACAGCTTATCCCCGTCCGCGCGTCCTTCCAGAAGATTCAGCAATCCCTCCAAAGAGCCTTTGATATGAGCATCCGGCTCGACATCTTCATCCGACAAGGCAACGGAAAGAAAAACGCCTTTCTTCCCATAAGATAGCTTGAAACGGTGAGGGATATCCGACGGTTCGATCAAAACGATGGCGGAGGGCAACCGCGCCAGATTTTTAAACAGCTTCGGATGCTCCTTGCGCATCTTGCCGACCATAAAATCAACGGTGCGCTGAACGAAAGGCTGAGGAGCCGCGTAAAGAATGCCGTAAAAAAGAAGCGAAGGAACTTGAGACATTTGAATTCCGAAACTTATGGGTAAGGTTCACATTAAGAACGTTTTAAGTCGACTCGTCACCCCCGCGATTTGTCCTCCAAAGCCTTCGGCGCAGGAGAAAGGCGGGGTCTCATTTTGTTTTTCTCAAAAAGGGACTTACAATTTAGAAAGAATATCTCCTGCTGTCGATTGGTTTTGCTTTTTCGCCTCGGCAAGTTTTTTTGCCAGCGCCACCGCCGCATCGAACCCATTCACGACGGAGCCGCCCGTTTTCTCGATGGCATGCATAACCATAAGGCTGTCGGCTTTTCCATAGGCTTCGATTTTATGCCCATCGGGGCCGAAAACGCGTCCGTTCTTTTTCTGGCATTTGCCGCCAAAAATCTGCTGGATAACTCTTTCCTCCAAAGTCCGCTCATCCTCGGTATAGCCAATGATAATAATATTGTTCCTGGCCTCCGCCAGCATGCTCATAAAACCCGCTTCGAACGCCGTACCCACGTCCATAAAAGGCCCGCGATAAGGAGTCATGTCCAAGAGAATAATCCCTATGCGGCCCGTTTGGCAGCATTCGAGCATAAGCCCTTCATTCGTCATGGCGATAAGGCTTGCGCCGCAGTCTTTAGCTTCACGCGGCTCGTTGTCGCCCGGAAAATGGCCTTCAATGCCTACGGCGGCCAATTTGGCTTTTTTGCTTTCGCCCCTTGCCGCCGCATCGGGAAAGAAAACGTCAGGCCCTGCAAGATACGCATGAAGCTCGATTGAATGTGTCATAAGGCATGCATAAGGCAAGAGGGGGCAAATTCAAGCCCCCCTTATACAAGTGGCCCTAAATTTTGACTCATAATCGTTTTTGAAGAAAATTTAGGGCCTTCGGCGGCATAAGCCGCCGCCGCGCCAGTCGGCGCGGATACCAACGACTCTATGTGTCAGAATTTAAGGCCGTTGGTATTATAGTAGGCAAAAGCCGCATCCTCTACTACCGGTTGAAACCCATTTTAGTAATGGAATTAACCCGTTGTTAAATCCTTTTACACTTCTTTTTAAGGATAAAGCGCTACTGAGGAGCCATACGGACGAAAGGACGTTTCCCATGCCAACGGCTCCAAAAGCTACGACACTCCTCGATCGCACTTTTGATGAAGGCGTCGCCCTCACGCAGGAAGTGCGCAATTACATTGCCTATCATGAACAGGCCGACCGCCGCGAGTTCGAATTGTCGCGCTGCCTGCACGTTGGCTACCATCACACGCGCGTTTCCGCGCGCCTGATACAGGTCATGACATGGCTCTTGGCGATGAAAGCCCTTCTGGCAGGGGAAATCTCTCCCGAACAATTTACGGCGCCCCAATACGCTCTTACCGAAAGCGACGAATGCGCCAGCGACAAGGGCGAAGACGATCCCGAAATCCCCGCCGGCCTACGCGATCTTTTGTCGCGCAGCCACGCTTTATACTCGCGAATCATGCGCTTGGATGCGATGGTTAAAGCCAAGCTTGAAGCCGGGGAAGTGCCTAATTTTGCGATGATGTCAGGCCCCAGCATTTTCCCCCTGGCATGATTTAAACGATCTTGGGCTGCAAAACGCGTTTTTCTGCGCTTCCGGTGCTCACGTACCCTTAAGTACGCTGCGCGCCGGTTCTCGAAAAACGCGTTTTTCGCCTCAAGCTTGTTTAAATCACATTCCCTTCTTTTTTACCCTTTATCCACAGCTTTTTTATAGCCAAAGAACCAGTGGCATCCGCGCTAAAAACGCTTTAAACAATAAGCATGAGCGCGAATCCTGAAAACACAACCCTTGCGCGAGACGACGAAGATCGCCTGGCTGCCGCCTTGCGCGAGAACCTGCGCAAGCGTAAGCAACAAAAGCAAGCGCGCGAAAACAAGGACAATCCAGAGATTCATCGAAAATAAGTTAAGGCGTCAGAGCTTTTAAGGATAACCAAATGCAAATTACTCTGTTTGATGCGCTGGAACAAAAAAACACCATTTTACCCGAACGCGTTGAACAGCCCTTGATACATGATTCCAGCGTCCTGACTCGAATATATAATGGGGACTGCATTTCCATTTTGCCGGAAATAAAAGCGGAAAGTGTTAATCTGATCGTCACATCGCCGCCCTATGCAGATCAGAGAAAAGACACGTACGGAGGCATTGCACCAGATAATTACGTCGAGTGGTTTCTGCCGATTGCAGATGAATTATATCGTATTCTTAGTCCAACCGGTTCTTTTGTGCTTAACATCAAGGAGCGCGTGGTTGACGGAGAGCGACACACCTATGTTATGGAATTGATATTGGCCATGCGCAAACGCGGGTGGTTGTGGACTGAAGAATATATTTGGCATAAACGAAATTGTTATCCAGGGAAATGGCCCAATCGTTTTAGGGACGCGTGGGAAAGATGCTTGCATTTTACGAAGCACAAAAAATTCTATATGAACCAAGATGCTGTCATGGTTCCGATGGGAGAATGGAGACATGCACGCCTGAGATCGCTAAGCTTGACCGATAAACTGCGCGATGAATCAAAGGTAGGTAGCGGGTTTGGAAAAAAGATTGAGAACTGGGTTGGGCGTGATATGGCCTATCCGACAAATGTTTTGCATCTTGCAACAGAATGCGGAAATAAAAGCCATAGCGCAGTTTTTCCTGAAGGACTGCCGGAATGGTTTATAAAACTTTTTACAAAACGTAATGACACAGTTCTTGACCCTTTTATGGGATCAGGAACGACATTACGCGTGGCGCATGGATTGGCGCGCTCTTCCATAGGTATTGAGATTCTTAAAGAGTACTGCGTTGCAGCTGCTACCAATTTGAATCTGAGCGCGAAACGCCAAGGAGGAGTTTGGTCGAATGAAAACCCTTAATTTGGATGATATTCGCGCTTATATACAAAATCACATTCAGCCGGAGTTTCATGATAAAAAGCTTAAGAAATTGCAGTGTCTTACGGTTGACAATATTCTGCTTCGAAAGAACCCATATCTTTTCAAAGCAAAAAATACAAATGATGCATCGGCATTTATTGGAGCGGTTCTTGATGCCACTGTCTCATCCGGTGAGGAAACCGTATTTGGCAACTTTCTAGAAAACGTCGCTATTCATGTTTGCTTTCTCGTGTACGGAGGTAGGAAATCCGGAATCCGGGGCATTGATCTGGAGTTTGAAGATGGGAATACAAAACATCTCATAAGTATTAAATCTGGACCCAATTGGGGTAATTCAGGGCAAATAGAGGCCCTCATAAGGAAATTCAGAGATGCAAAAAAGACGCTTGCGACATCAGGCGGCGCGAAAGGAATGAATATAATCTGCATTGAAGCTTGTTGTTATGGGGTTGATGATTGTCCGGAAAAAGGGACTCATCGCAAATTATGCGGCCAGCGCTTTTGGGAACTCGTTTCCGGTGGCAATAGTGCGCTTTATCGCGAAATTATTGAACCACTAGGATACAAGGCGAAAGAGAAAAATGAGGAATTAAGTGAGTTATACAATATTAAAAAGAACCAATTTGTTGGGAGATTTCTTGCTGATTTTTGCGATAACGGGAAGATAAATTGGGATAGACTTATTATTCATAATTCCGGAAAAAAAGAGGATAAAAAATAGAATGGACAGCATTCGCATCATAGGCGGCCAAAGGCTGGAAGGAAAAATTTATATCAGCGGCGCGAAAAACGCATCGCTGCCGCTGCTTGCCGCCAGCCTTCTTACCGACGAAACGCTGACGCTCAACAATGTTCCCTATTTGGCCGATATCGTCACGATGTCGAAGCTGCTGGGGCAAATGGGGGTCGATATAAACGTTAGTAGCGCCACGAACATGGGGCGCATCGTTGAATTGAGGGCCGGCACGCTGTCGGGCGTCACCGCGCCCTATGACCTCGTGCGCAAGATGCGCGCGGGCATCCTTGTGCTCGGCCCCTTGCTTGCGCGCGCGGGCGAAGCGCGCGTGTCGCTTCCGGGAGGCTGCGCCATAGGGTCGCGTCCCGTCGATCTGCACATCGGGGCGCTTCGAAAGCTCGGCGCGACGATTAATCTGGATAACGGCTATATTCACGCAAGCGCGCCCAAAGGGCTGCGCGGCGGCGAAATTATTTTTCCGACCATCACCGTCACGGGCACGGAAAACGCCATGATGGCGGCGGCGCTGGCGAAGGGCGAAACCACCATCGTCAATGCCGCGCGCGAGCCCGAGGTTTCCGATCTGGCGCTATGCCTCACGTCGATGGGCGCGGAAATCGAAGGGATCGGTTCCGACCGCCTGCGCATCCGGGGCAAAGAAAAGCTTGGCGGCGCGCGGCATAAAGTCGTTGCGGATCGCATCGAGGCGGGGACTTTCGCCATGGCGGCCGCCATTACCGACGGCGATCTGGAGCTTATCGGCGCGCGCCTCGAACATCTCAACAGCGTTGCGACCGTATTGGCGGAAGCGGGGATCGATATTGTCGAAACGGCGGACGGCTTGCGCGTCACCTGCGTCGATTATGTCAAAGGCACCGATGTCATGACGGAACCTTACCCGGGATTCCCAACCGACTTGCAGGCGCAGATGATGGCCCTGATGTGCGTCGCCAACGGCGCGTCCATGATCACGGAAACGATTTTCGAAAACCGCTTTATGCACGTGCCCGAACTCCGCCGCATGGGCGCGAACATCACGGTGCACGACTCCTCGGCTCTTATCCGCGGCGTGCCGATGCTCAGCGGCGCGCCCGTCATGGCGACCGACCTTCGCGCGTCGGTCTCCCTTGCGCTGGCGGGGCTCGCCGCGCGCGGCGAAACGACGTTGAACCGCATCTATCATCTTGACCGTGGGTACGAACGGCTGGAAGAAAAACTTGCGGCCTGCGGCGCGGATATCGAACGCATAAAGGCGGCGGCATGAGCGACGAAAAGCTGAAACTTCGCGCAAGGGATGCCGAGGATATTCAGGTTGTCTCGGCGGTTTTGCAGGATTCCGTCGTGCCGCTTTGCGATATGGTCTTTCAAAAAGAATCCAGTCGCTTTGTCGCCGTGGCGCAACGCCTGCGCCGCGAAGCGGGAGAAACGGGAACGTCCGAGCGCATCTGCTGCGCCTTAACCATAAACGGCGTCAAAGCCATCCGCACGCATGGCATCGACCAGCAAGAACCGGAACGCATGCTCGATCTTCTGGCCCTGCTTTTGGAGCCGGAAATCAAGCAATTAACGCTGGTTTTCGCGGGCGGCGCCGGCATAAGGCTTGAACTGGATGACTGGGGAGCCGTTGTCGAGGATTTTGGCGAGACGTGGCCGGCGGTGTGCCATCCCTGCCACGAGATTGGCACTTCGGAAAAAGCGGATTAATTCAAGGCCTTTACCTTCGGCTTAAATCCTGTTACCTCTTCCCAAGCCGAAAAAGCGGCGATTTTAAAGGCATTCACAGTATGGCAAAAGAAGATCTTCTTGAATTCGAAGGCATTGTTTCCGAAATCCTTCCCAACGCGATGTTCCGCGTGACATTGGACAACGGGCATCAGGTGCTGGCGCACACCTCCGGCAAAATGCGCAAAAACCGCATCCGCGTTCTTCAGGGCGACAAAGTGAACGTCGAAATGACGCCCTACGACCTCACCAAAGGCCGCATCACTTTCCGGCATAAATAAATAGCCCGACTTGGACGGGCGACTGCTTCGTCGCAACGAATGCTCGGCTCCTCACGTACGTTTGAGTACGCTGCGGGCCTGCGCTCCGTTGCTCCTCGCATTCCCCTCGTCCAAGCTGGCTATGCACTTATTCTTGTTGCCTCATTCTCTTTTGCATTTATCAAAACCAACCCCTTTTTAATGCGCAAAGCTGAAGCGCATGCCCGATGGCCTTATCGAAAACCAAACCTTTGACGAAATCCGGATAGGGGACTCCGCCGGACTTGTGCGCACCCTAACGCCGAAAGACATCGAAATTTTCGCGATTATGTCGGGCGACGTCAACCCGGCGCACGTCGACGACGCCTTCGCCAAAAGCGACATGTTCCATAAAGTTGTGGCGCACGGCATGTGGAGCGCGTCCCTGTTTTCAACGGTGCTTGGCACGCAGTTGCCGGGGCCGGGCGCGGTCTACGTCGATCAGTCCCTGCATTTTCAAAGGCCCGTAGGGCTTGGCGATACGATCACGGTCACCGTCAGAGCGGTGAGCAAAAATCCCGAAAACCACCGCGTGATTTTCGATTGCCTCGCGACAAACCAATATAACAAGGAAGTCGTCCGGGGAACGGCGGAAATCATCGCGCCGACGCAGAAAATATCCCGCCCACGCGTTGTCTTGCCCGAAATAGAGCTTCGCACGCCGGGTCGTCAGTGCCGCATGCTGATCGAGAAAGCGCAAAAACTCGATCCCTTATGGACGGCGGTCGTTCACCCTGTCGATACGGCCTCGTTGCTCGGCGCGGTCGAAGCGGCGCGAAGCGGACTGATCAACCCGATCTTCATCGGCCCCGAAGAAAAAATCAGGGCAGCGGCGGCGCAGGCGAAGCTCGACCTTTCCCCTTACGAGATCATACCGACGGCGCACAGCGATGCGGCTGCCGAGCAGGCGGTAGAATTGGCCGCTCATGGAGACGTCGAAGCCCTGATGAAAGGCGCTTTGTACACGCGCGAGCTGATGCGCGCGGTTATCGACAACGGCTACAGCTTGCGCACCGACAGGCGCATGAGCCATGTCTACGTCATGGACGTTCCCGCCTATCCAAGGCCTCTATATATTACCGATGCGGCGCTCAACATTTCCCCTCTTCTGCCTGAGAAGAAGGACATCGTCCAAAACGCCATCGACCTTGCTCTTTCCCTTGGCCTTGACGAGCCGCGCGTTGCGTTGCTTGCGGCTGTCGAAGCCGTAACCGAGAAATTTCAATCGACCATCGACGCTGCCTCTTTGTGCAAAATGGCCGAGAAAGGCCAGATCGTCGGCGGCCTTCTCGACGGCCCGCTAGCGTTCGACACGGCCATATCCGAAGAAGCGGCGGCGGCAAAGGGCGCGTTTTCGCCGGTCGCGGGCAGGGCCGACGTTTTTGTCGTTCCCGATATCGAGGCGGGAAACATGCTCGCCAAGCAGCTCCAGAATATGGCGGGGGCGGAAGGTGCAAGCATTGTGCTTGGCGCGCGCGTGCCGATTATACTTACAAGCATGTCGGATCGAATGCTCTCACGGCTTACCTCCTGCGCCGTCGCGCTTCTCCATGCGCGCCATAACCCCCACCTTAAATCCGTAAAAGTGCAGGGGCTGTTGTAATCTTTTATTGTCATTTCAAAGTGCAGGGAAGGGTATTTCTTGTCTTACTTTCCCGCCAGCAGCTTATCCGCGACTTCGAACACGCGCGATGAATAATGCGCGCCTTTGATCAGGATAATATCATTCGCCTCAAGAAGGCCCGACGTTAATTCTTCGTACAGCCCGTCAACGGTCTCTTTGAAAATCTTTTTTTTCGTATCCGGCACTTCGTCGAGAATGAATTTTGCCTCCGGCCCGACGCCAATAACGATATCGATATCCGAATCCGCGATCAGTTTCCCAATCTCGCGGTGCTCCTGTTCCGTGGCCTCGCCGATCTCGGCCATCTTTCCGATCAGGGCGATTTTCTTCCCGTTGTTCTTGGGGATGTCGTTCAGTGTCCTAATCGCATAGCGAACGGCTTCCGGTTGGCCGTTATAGGAATCGTCGATCAGGAAAACAGGAAAACCCTTGGGCGTTTTTACGGATGAAATGCGCCCGCGCCCCTTCAAGGGGGCAAAATCGGCAATCGCCGTCATGGCTTTAGCCATATCGAGCCCCAAAGCGTAAGCGACGGCGGCCGCAAAGTTGGCGTTGTAGGCGAAACGCTCGCCGAGGCCCAAATCCACATGGCGATAAAGCTTGCCCTCGACCTCGATATCGACCGTCGTCTTGCAGCCCGCGTCAATCGCAAAGTCCTTTAATTTGACGCGCCCCATTTTGCCGAACGTAAGGATGTCCGCAATGCCGTGCTTTTTTGCTTCGGGAACAAGAACCTCGTCCGCAAAGCTGGTGTCGGCATTGATAATGGCGATCCTTTTGCCGTTAAAGGGAACGACCTTCTCGAATATCTCGGCCTTGGCAAAGGCAATATCCTTGAAGGACTTGAAATATTCCATATGCATCGGAAAGACGTTCGTGATTGCTGCCAGATGAGGCTGAACCAACTCGACGAGCGACGAGATTTCTCCTGCATGATCCATGCCCATTTCGAATATGGCGTAGGGCGCGTCGTTATCCAGCTTGCACAGGCTGTAGGGCGTGCCGATGTGATTGTTCAGCGAGCCTTCGTTATAGCAGGTCTTCCCGAAGGCCGACAGCATTTGGGCCACAAGCTCCTTGACCGTCGTTTTTCCCGAACTGCCGGTGATGCCGATGACAAAGCCTTTATAGTGAGCGCGAACGTGCGCGGCCAGCGCGCGCAAGGCTTCAAGCGAATTTTTGACGACCAGGACGTTTTTCAGGTTATCGGGGTTCGTTTCCGCAACGGCAATCGCGGCTCCCTTGGCGAAGGCATCGCTGATAAATTTTGCCCCGTCCTGTTTATCGCTTGAAAGCGCGAAGAAGATGCCGCGCTTGTCGATTTTGCGTGAATCGAAGTGGGTATAAGCGGCGTCGGCGCTCCGCCCGTCATCCGAGGATGCGCTGGGAATGCCGCCGGTGATGTTGGCCAATTCGCGTAATGTCAGTTTCATGGGGTCAATCTGTACCTTTGGCGTAGAGAGAGTATCTGGCAAACCCCTCCCCCTTGATGGGGGGGGGTGATGGTCATAAATACGAAAGCAGCGCCATTACATGCTTATCCTATGGTAACACTACCTCTCAAGAAGTTTTCTGACACATCCGATTAAAGAAAGTTACGCCAGAACAACCTCTTTCTCTCTCTCTGCCGCTCCGGCCGTCGCCAGGCTGTCGTTCAGGATGCGCTCGATGAAATCAAGCGGTTCCAGCGGGGGATTCTCCGCCAAAGCCTGATGATAAATAACGGTCGAAGGCGTCATGCCGGGCAGCGAATTGGCTTCGATGATGACCAGCTTGCCCGTCACGAGATTAAAGAAAACGTCGATGCGGGCATAATTCTTGATGCCCAGCTTCTGCGCGACTTCTTCGATGCCGTATTTGATCTTTTCGCGGAATTCGGGCTTCAGGATATCGTCCGGCGGCGGCGTAATGTTGACGCCGGTTCCGCCCTGAAACTTTTCTTCGAGGCTCAGCACTTCGCCTTCAGCGATGGTGATGCTGGGGTTAAGGGCGTGATAGTCGCCGTCGCGTTCCAGAACGCCGACGGTGAATTCCAGCCAACCGCTCTTCCGCTTGTACACGATATCGTTCTTGACGACGCGGATATAATCCACCTCGATAAAAGGCTCGATGATGTAAAGCGGGTTTTTGTCCTGCGGCAGCGCGACTTCGTTATCCTGGTTTTTAAAGAGGCCCGCGGGAATGACCTCGTTCTTCGGATCGGCGGCGACTTTTGCGTACGCCTTGAATTCCTCGAAGTTGTAGATCCGCACGATACCCGACGAACAGCCGTCGGACAAAGGCTTGATGGCGAAAGTCGTGGCGTCGAAGGAACTCACCTCGTCCCAGATAGCTTTCAAATCCTTCGCGGTCGCCTTCTGGATGTCGAACTTCTTCTTCGGCAGCGATGAAATGTCGGCGCCGCCGATCTCGTTGACAAGCTGGCCCGTCACGAACTTGTCCATGCAGATTCGCGAAGCCTTGGAATCGGAGCCGTTATAGGCCAGCCCGTGGCTTTCCAGCTTTTTCTGCAAGCGCCCGTCCTCGCCTTCGCCGCCGTGGAGGCCGACGAAAACGAAAGCGTCGTTCGCTTCGGCTTCGGCGCAGAAAGCGTCCAAATCCATGGAAACGGGCGTGTTGTTTTCGATGCTGAAAACATTCGCGCCTTCCAGCTTCCGGTGGATGTCCTTGGCCAGCGGCGCAAGCCGCTTGTTGATGGCTTCCGCTTCGCCGCAGTTGAGGCGAATTTCCTCGACGGTGTGGTTAAGCGCGAAAGAGTAGGGGAGCCGCCAGATCACGCCGTCCTTGTCCATCAGGAAAGGCATGGGATCGAAATTCTTGGATTTTCCAAGCTTCAGCCAGACGTTGGTGCCGCTCATCAGGGACACCTGCCGCTCGGCCGTTTTTCCGCCCATCAGGATATAAACCTTTTTCCTCTTTCCGGCCTTCGCGGCGGCGGCAGGAAGCGCTTTTTCAATGCCGTAACGGCGGCATGCGTTCGTGACGATATGCCTCAAAATCGTCGCGTGCGTGAAGCCGACGCGGGATGTTTGTTCGAACACGAAGCTGTTTTGCTCCATGCCGCTGATGGGGTTGATGTCGCTGAAAACGACTTTTCCGTCGTCCAGCACCCAGCCATCCACGCGCATAAAATCGTTGAAGCCGAAAAGCGAGAAGATTTTCTCGGCGCCTTCTTGAATCTCGGCGATTTGCGCGTCGTTGAAGCGCGGCGGGCAATGAAGCAGCGAAGAATCCGTCGGCAGGTATTTCTTGCGGAAATTAAAGATTTTCGAGCCCTTGACGATCTCGATCTCGGTCGGCACGAAAGCGACCGGCTTGCCGGCTTTGTTCTGCACGACGATGGTCGAAAATTCCCGGCCTTTCAAGAATGGCTCGACGATAAACTTGTCGCCGACGTGCAATTCCTGTTCAAGCGAGTCTTTCAACGCGTCGATCGCTTCGTCCGCCGAGCTCAGCTCGGAAGTGCCGATAGACGATCCGCCAAGCACCGGCTTGATAATGGCGGCTTTAAGCTTGTTGTCCTTCAGGAAAGCATCGATAACCGCTTTCGCTTCTTTCAAATTCTTTCGGTCGGCGACGGCGAAGGGAATGGTGTGAAAGCCGTTTTCTTTAAGAATGTTGGTGGCGCTATCTTTGGGAAAAGCCTTGGTATACGCATCGGCCGTTCCGCCGATATAGGGAATGTTGTTCTTCTCAAGAAGAGCCTGCAACTGGCCGTCTTCGCCAAAAATGCCATGAATCAGCGGGAAAACGAGGTCATGCTCCTTAAGCTTTTGGACAAGTTCGTCCTGCGTGATTTTTTGGGCGCTGTGCTTCAGCTTGAAATCGAAATCCGAGGGGGTATTGGAATAAAGCTGATGGGTCGAAAGAACATAAGCGTTCATGAAAACGTCGAAATAGAAGGGCGTGATATGAATAGTGTCGCAAGCCAAATGATCCAGCATGGAACGGGCCGAATTAATGGAAATGCCTCTTTCAGCGCTCGCGCCGCCACAAATAATCGCAATATTCATTGATAAGCCCCTATAATCCCTCGTTGATTTAAGATGATTACCATAGTGGCGCAACGATGAAAAACAAACAAAAAAGCAATAATTTGCGCACCCGCGAAAAATCTCCTTATTATCAATATCATGCTAAATATCGCAGAAATGCCATATTGGAAAAATGATACAATTTTGATCAAGTTATGAAAGTATTACTGTCATATGTTTGGCCCGTAGGTCATTTTAGGGGAAGGACTCAATTATAGCCCGTCATTCCGGAAAATTCCGAGCCTTGCGAGGAATTTATCCGGAATCCGATTTGGTTTTCTTATCTCAAAAAGGACAGCTTGCGACCTTATCTATGCTGTCTAAAGCCTCCCCGATTTGAGCCTCCGATACAACAAGCGGCGGCAAAAGGCGCACGACATTCTCGCCTGCCGCAACCGTCAGCAGGCCTTCGTTGCGCAAGGCGTTAACTATGGCGCCGTTCTGGGGAACGCAAACCAGCCCAAGCATCAATCCCTTGCCGCGCACGGCAGTGAAAACGGATGGATGCGCGGCGACTAATTTTTCCAGTCCGGCGCGCAGCAAATCCCCCTTGCGAATAACGTCGTCCAAAAAGCCGGGCGCGGTCATCACGTCCAGAACCGCATTGCCGACGGTCGTCGCCAAAGGATTCCCGCCGTAGGTCGATCCGTGCGAGCCTTTCGTCATGCCCTTGGCCGCTTTGGCGGTGGCTAGGCACGCGCCGACCGGAAATCCGTTTCCCAAAGCCTTGGCTATGCACATGACATCGGGCGCGACCTCCGCCCATTCGTGGGCGAATAATTTTCCCGTCCGCCCCATGCCGCACTGAATTTCATCGAAATACAAAAGCAGGCCTTTCTCGTCGCAAAGGCTCCTGAGTTGCCGCAGGAATTCCGTTCCGGCGTCCTTGATGCCGCCTTCGCCCAGAACGGGTTCGATGATAATCGCTGCCGTTTCATCGGTAACGGCGGCGCGAACGGCCTCGATATCGCCCCAGGGAACCAAATCGAAACCGTCGATCAGCGGCCCGCACCCGCCCACCATTTTTTCGGTTTTCGAGGCGGCAATGGCCGTCATCGTCCGCCCATGAAAGCAGCCCTGAAAGCAAATCATGCGGTATTTCTGTGGCTGCCCGATGGCGCTGAAATATTTGCGGATCGTTTTGACGCCGCATTCCCAGGCTTCGACGCCCGAATTCTGGAAAAACACCGTGTCGGCGAACGTCAGATCGACCAGCCGTTGCGCCAATCGTTCGGCTTCGTGCGTGTGATAAAGGTTCGACACGGTCCAAAGCGTCTCGGCCTGCTTTTTAAGCGCCCGGGCGATGGCCGGATGGCAATGCCCAAGGCTCGTGACGGCAATGCCGGCCACGAAATCGAGATACTGCCGTCCCTTGTCGTCAAAAAGATACGCGCCTTCGCCTTTTTCGAAGAACACGCCCACGCGGTCGTAAACGGGCATCAAAACGGGAAAATCGGACATCTTTTGATCCTATGGCCTTTTGTGAGTTTGTAGAAAAACTGCATATAACACCAGCGTCATTCCCGCGAAAGCGGGATTTCATCTTTTCATCTAATGATGATAAAACTTGCTTTCCCGAATAGATCGAAGGAAACTGGCGCCCTGCAAGGCGTCAAAATCGCGATCATTCATGTTCCATATCGAAAAAACATCAAAAGGCGTTTTCGGCTTGCGCGGAGACTTGACCTTAAGCGAGCATCGTAAAGCCCGCCCTTTATTGCGCGACTTGGGCGAAAACAATCCAGAAACGCTTGTTCTGAACGGCGAGGCCCTGCAAAGCCTCGATACGGCCGGGGCGTTCGTGCTTGCCGAGCTGCGGCGGCGTTATCCTCATACGCGCATCGAAGGGCTTTCGGAGGATCATGCGTCGCTTCTTGCCTTGATCGAGAAAGCCAATCCCCCCGATGCGCCGATGCCCCGCGCGCCGAACATCCTTATCTTTTATATCGAGAAAATCGGCAGGACAGCCATCGCCGCAGGCAGAGAAGCGCTTTTGACCCTTGCCTTTTTTGGGCAGGTCGTCGTTTATCTTTTGCGGGGCCTGCGCCGCCCGAGCCGGTTCCGGTTCGATTCCATCGTGCGCCACGTGCAGGAAACGGGGATCGACGCTATGCCGATCGTGGCGCTGGTGGCGTTCCTTATCAGCGTCGTCCTTGCCTATCAAGGCGCCTTTCAGCTGAAGCCATACGGCGCGCAGTTTTTTACGATCAATCTTGTGGCCATATCCGTGCTTCGCGAAATGGCGGTTTTGCTTACCGCCATCATGATCGCGGGCCGCTCCGGCAGCGCGTTTACGGCGGAAATAGGCGTTATGAAGGTGAACGAGGAAGTGGACGCTTTGTCCATGATCGGCATCGATCCCTTCGATATCCTTGTGATGCCGCGCATCCTTGCGCTTTTGTTTACGCTTCCGTTGCTTACCTTTATGGCGGATCTCGTCGGGCTTCTCGGTGGCGGCGTCACGTGCTTTTTCGCGCTGGATATTTCGTGGGAGCAATATTGGGATCAGATTCAGCGTGTCTCGCAAGGCGCGGATTTCATGGTGGGCATGATCAAGGCGCCGGTTTTCGCGCTGATCATCGCGATTGTCGGCTGCCGTTTAGGCATGCAGGTTACGGGGTCGGCGGAAAGCGTTGGCAGCTATACGACCCGCTCGGTCGTCGAATCCATTTTTATGGTTCTCGTGGCGGATGCTTTCTTCTCCGTTTTCTTTACGAAAATCGGATGGTGACATGCAGACCGGCGACATTCTCATAGAAGCTAAAGGCATCTCCAACCGCTTCGGCGCGCATGCTGTTCACGACGACCTTTCCCTTAGCGTCTACCGGGGCGAAATTTTAGGAATCGTCGGCGGTTCGGGGTCGGGCAAATCCGTTTTGCTGCGCACGCTGGTAGGCTTGCGCAGGCCCAACGCGGGCGAAGTGAAAATCAAGGGCAGGGACGTCCTGACCCTGAAGGCTTCGGAAAAAGCCGCGCTCATGGGCGTTTTGTTCCAGCACGGCGCTCTCTTTTCGTCGTTGACGGTTTTGCAGAACGTCATGGCTCCGATGGTGGAGCATTTCAAGCTTCCGGAGCCCGAGGCCGCCGCGTTGGCGAAACTCAAGATTTCGCTGGCGAATTTGCCGCAGGATGCGGCTTTTAAATTCCCATCGGAGCTTTCGGGCGGCATGATCAAAAGGGCGTCCTTGGCGCGCGCTATGGCCCTCGATCCGCAAGTTTTGTTCCTCGACGAGCCGACGTCGGGCCTCGACCCCATAGCCGCCAACGAATTCGACATGCTTGTCAAAAGCCTGAACCATGATTTAGGCATAACTTTCGTGATTATTACCCACGATCTCGATACGCTCAGAGTCCTTTGTCATCGGGTCGGAGTTCTGGTAGAAAGAAAAATGCTCGTCGATACGCTGCCCAACCTTCTTGTCAACGAACATCCATGGATCAAAAGCTACTTCAGGGGCGCCCGCGCGCGCGTCTTGTTTCAAAAGGCTGAAAATGGAACCCAATAAGAACTATTTTCTTGTCGGACTTTTTATTCTGGCCGGCTTCCTTGCGATAGCCGTCTTTTCGATGTGGATCACGGATACCGCCGAAAAGCGCGACTACGTGTACTACAAAGTCCGGTTCAGCGAATCCGTCAGCGGCCTGAACAACGGCAGTCCCGTGAAATTTCGCGGCGTCGACATCGGCAATGTGACGGGAATCCATATCGACCTGAACAGGGCGG
>CAYVNS010000011.1:14722-33971 GCA_964453225.1 uncultured Rhodospirillaceae bacterium | reverse complement strand
CACGATTATCGTCCATATCCGCGTTCTGAGGGGCGCGCCCGTCCGGGCGGATACCTACGCGACCTTGAAAATACAAGGCATAACGGGCGCTTCGTTCATCGAACTTGCGGGCGGGGACGTAAGCCAGAAAAAGATCGAGGGCGACAAGCACGACGAGGAGGATATCCCCGAAATTCCATCGCGTGTTTCCAATATAGCCACCATCTCGAACGATGCGCCGGAGCTTATCGAACGGGCGACCCACGTCATGACGCAGATCGATAAAATGCTGGACGACAAAACGGTCGCCCATTTCCAGAATATCGTGAAGGAATGGGATGCTATCTCGGTCACGATGGAGAAGGATATGGCTCAACTGGGGCAGACAATCGCCTCGGCCAACCACCTGATCGCGACGGCCGACAAGGTCGTGACCGAGATCGACGCTTCCAAATTCGGCGACACAATGAAAAATATGCACGAAACGTCCGTTCAGTTCAGAACCTTTGCAACGCAGGCCAACAAATCCACCACGGCGGGGATCGATGAATTCATAAAGCTGATGCAGGATGCGCGGAAAACCTCGCAGGAATTGCGCGCCTTTACGCGAAGCCTGAAGGAAAATCCTTCGCAGGTCATCTTCCCCACGCGTGACAAGCAGGAAAAATTGCCATGAAAACCGTCCGCATGCTTTTCGCTTTGTTCTTGCCTCTCGCCTTGTGGGGTTGCGCCCTCGGCGAAGGCGACGTCGTGCAGAGGTACGTGTTGCCGACGCCCCCCGTTGTGCTAAAGAACGCGCCGCGTCCCTTGAAGTTGCAGGTCAGGGCGGTGGATGTCGCGGCGGGCCTCGACACCTCGCGCATTGCGCTGATTAAAAACGATACGCGGATGAATTACCTTGAAGGCGCGCGCTGGGCCGAGTCGCTGCCGGAAATGCTGCAAGGCATCTGGATCGACATTCTGAGAAAAAGCCGTCTTACGGCGTCGGTCAGCAACGACTTTTCGACCGTAAAGCCGGACCGCGTTCTGCATATCACGGCCAATGCCTTCCACGTTATCAAAGAGGGCGGGGACATGTCCGTGCGTATAGAATACGCCGCCGAACTGTCGGCCCCCGGCGCTAATGATGTCTTTGCTTCCGAAGACATCACCGTCATCAAGAAAGCGCCCGCGCAGGATATAGACAGCCTGATGCACGTTTTCCAGGCCGCCAACGCCGAAGCCATGAACGGCCTTATCCTGAAGCTTGCGAAAGATATCAAGTAGGCCAAGGATCCGCGCGTTTGATAAAAATCAAGAAAGCGGAGAGAGATCGGGCGCATGAATTTTATTCTTACGTCCATCCTTAGGAGGAGACGATGTCGCCTCGTACTACGAACATCGCCGTGCTCGTCGGGAGCCTGCGCGTGGACTCCTTCAACCGAAGGCTGGCGGACGCCGTTGCCCGCCTTGCCCCACAGGACTTCGCATTTAAGCAACCGAACATCGGCGATCTTCCCCTTTACAATCAGGACGACGACGCCAATCCCGCCGAAAGCGTTCGCCGCTTTAAAAGCGCGGTTCTTTCGGCGGACGCTTTATTGTTCGTAACGCCGGAATACAACCGCTCCATACCCGGCGTTTTGAAAAATGCCATCGACCACGCGTCGAGGCCGTACGGCACGAATGCTTTTGCGGGCAAGCCAGCAGGCATCATCGGCATTTCCGTTGGCGCGCCGGGGACGTGCATGGCGCAGCAGCATTTGCGGAACGTGCTGGCCTATCTCGATGTGCCGCTGCTTTGCCAGCCCGAAGTTTTCCTTCACATGAAGGAAGGCTTTTTCGACGGCGAGGGCAACATCGGCGACGGCAGCCGCAAGTTTATGCAAAACTGGATGGATAAATACGCGAGCTTGATTAAAAAGAACCTCGAATGCCAGAAGCAATAAGCAAGCAGTCAGGGTTTAGCCTTCGGCATTCAGGCAAGAAAGAAAAAAGCCTGAAACCCAAATCCAGGCCGTGAAGGCGGGCCGGAATCCGATTGGTTTTTCTTGTTATCAGAAACCAAATCGGACTCCGGCATATCGCCCCCGCTTTAAGCCTTAAGGCGTGCCTGCCGGCGGAGTCGTCGTCGGAAGATCGGGCGTTCCTTCCGGCGCTGGCGGAGTGGTCGTCGGAAGATCGGGCGTGCTATCGGTCGCCGGCGGCGTCGTGTTTTGAGGTTGCGTAGTCCCCGAAGGTGGCGCGGGCGCGGGCATTGGCTGGATCGCGCTGTCCGTCGTCGTCGGCGCGGTCGTCGGCGTCATAGTGGCCGTCTCGTCCATCGTTCGCGCTCCGTAGATCAAAAGAATGACGACAATGATTGCCACAAGGATCAGGGGCCATTTGTATCTGGGGTCCATTTTATTCTCCTTTGCTTTCGCCAATGAGGGTGGGTGTTTTCAGCTTACTGCCTTAAAATGAGGTAGATGACGATAACGACCAGAACCAGCCCAATGCCGGTGCTTGGATAATAGCTCCAGCTGGCGCTATGCGGCCAAACCGGAAGCGACACGAGGAGCAGGATAGCCATAATGAAAGCGAGAACGATAAGCACAAAGGTCTCCTTTCGCGTGGGTCAGTGGTTGCTATCTTCCGACGCGGATGTTGCATCCGCGCTTTCCGTGCCGAACGTGATGGCAATCGATTCCATAATGGCTTGCATCATCTCTTCCGTGGAGCCGGCGCTTTTTTCCGCAGAGAAATGACTTAAATCTTCCGCGTCAGAGATCTCTTGTTTTCCGCTGTTCATGAATTTCCCGCGTTTTGTATCAAGTCATTTTCGTTCTTATCCCTACTATGACCGGGATCGCTTTCTGTTGACCTTTATCAAATACCGAAGGTCGGAATTTGTAGGTCTGCGGGCGTTTTCAGTGGGGTCGACATATAAGGAACAAGATAGCAAAAACCTAATAAACATTATTGTTTTTGTGGCGGAAAGATTTTTTAAATTGATAAAAGTCAAAAAAGTGGGGCGCAATAAGAGTAACTAGGCACGCGTTTCGGAAATGCGCGAGTTGCCGATCCGAAGTAACAGTCAAAGGGGGGAAGGTGCCAATGTCCGTACTTCAATCCAAAAATTTGCCTGAACTGAACTTCGAATACCATGTTAACGCGGCCAAATTCTGCAACAAGGCGGCTGTCGAGCACAGCCAGGCCGCGCAATGCTGCGCCAACGGCAACGAACACAAAGCGCTTGGACATGCGCAAAACGCTTACACATACAGCAAGATCGCCGAAGACCTGGGTAGGCAGGCCATACATGCGGAGGCCGCCTCCTAAAGGCCTTGGCCGGGGAAATCCGGGTGCAACGCCTTCGATGAAAATCAGGCGTTGCATCCCGGATACGATCGCTTTTGTTCCGGCGGCAACTTTGACAAAAATCAACACGAAGGCTTTGGGATAAGGTTACCCCTTTCGGACATATGTAGCTCGAAAAGGAGAGTCCCGATGCTCATTAACATCGTTATCGCCCTGATCGTGGTCGGCGTGCTTTTGTGGCTGATCAACACGTACATTCCCATGGACAGGAAGATCAAGAGCATCCTGAACGCCATTGTTATTATCGTGGTGGTTTTGTGGCTCTTGCAGGCGTTCGGGGTCATCGGCGCCATCGACAGCATCGATATCAAGCGGTAGCGGGGATCTGTTCGCCCTACCGCTTTGCAGAGTTTGCCATGCGGCGGCCACGTACTTGCCCTTGCTTTTGCGCGATCACTGCGGCCATTGGCGGACGGCCTCGCCCTTGCCTCTGCTTTTTAGTCGCGGCGCCGTTGGCGTTAAGAGCGCGCTCGTTGATCTCGCGCATGCTCATGGCGCTTAATGTCGTGTCCGTTTTCTTTTCTTCGTTCAGCGTGTCCAAAAGAAGCTTGGCCGCCTTGTCGTAGCCCAGCATTTGCGCCCAGGCTTTCAGCGTGCCGTAGCGTGCGATTTCATAATGCGCGACGACTTGCAAATCCGCCAAAAGGCCGGCTTCCAGAACGTCTTTATTCTTGGCGCTATCCATAACTTCCTGCGCTTTCTCCATGATGCCGTCCATGGCGTGGCAGGTTTTTGCCCGCGGACGTTCGCCGACAAGCTCGAAAACTTTTCCCAGCCGCGCAAGCTGGCTGGAAGTTTCCTGCTCATGTTTTTGGAAGGCGGCCGCCAGTTTCGAGTCCTTGCCGACGGCTTTTTGCATTTTGGGCAAGGTTTTTAAAACTAATTTTTCCGCGTAGTACATATCTTTCAGCAAATTGAGAAATAGATCATGAAGATTGATGAGCGCAGCCATTTAAGCCTCCGTGCAATGTTGGGAATCTTATGACCCGGAAGATGGGCAACGATCTATGTAAGGGAAAGTGGCGTTTTATTAGAATATTTTTGGCGCTGCATTTTCATAAATTAGTCATAGAGACAAATTTGCGTCCGCCACCTCGCTCTCGTCATGAACGCGCCTGATATGTCGGCGTCCTTACTAAGCCGCATAGTGCATTTGCGGCTGCATGATTTCCATGCGATAGCCGACGCAAGGCTCCGTGACGATCATGCTGGGGTTTGTCGGATCGGCTTCCAGCTTTTCGCGCACCTGTCCTATATAGACCCGCAGGTACTGCGTGTTTTCTCCGTGAGCCGGGCCCCATATCTCGTTCAATATTTGCTTGTGCGTAAGCATGCGCCCTCGGTTGACCATGAAGAAACGAAGAATTTCGTATTCTTTCGGCGTCAGGGCGATTTTGCTGTCGTCCAGAAAAACTTCATGGCGCAACAAATCCATGCGTACGCGGCCGTTCGTCAATTCGGATTCGCCAACTTCCTTGACAACGGCCTTTCTCAAATTAGCGCGTATATGCGCGACGAGAACCGCGACATTGAAAGGCTTGGCCACATAATCGTCCCCGCCCGCATCTAGTGCGGCGATAATCTCTTCATCGGCCAGTTGCTCCGATATCACGACAATCGGAATTTGCGACCATTCGCGTATGCAGGAAATGACGAATTTGCCGTCCATGTCCGGCAAGCCTGGATCCAGCAGAATAAGATCGGGCTTGATGGATGCGCTCATGCGTAGGGCCTGCTTTCCTGAATCGCTTTCTTCCATGACGAAATCTTCGTTCGTCAGGAAAATGTTCAACATTTTTCGAACCTGAGCGTCGCTATCGACAACAAGGACTTTATTTTTCTTCTCGTGCATGCGTACACCTCATTTTTCGCAGGAAAAGTTGGTCGTCCTGAAGGTTAGGGAAAAATGCGGACTGAAATTTTACAAATGTAAAAAAAGTGAGTGAATAACCGGCAAGAAAAGCAAATAAAGAATATTTGGATTAACTTTAAGAAAGACCGCCTGCGCCGCACAGCGCAAGCGCGGTTGCAAGAATCTTTAGTTAAGTCACATGGAATATTTACCGGAAGGCGCTCTATCGTTTGGCTCTCTGCCATTTCGCAAAATTTCATGTAAGGGCACGGCGATGAAAACTCTTTGCTGGCAAGGGAAAAGCGCTATTTGGTGCGAAACTGTTCCCCGATCCGAACATTCAAAGCCTGCGAAGGGTCGAACCCCAATTATCTCTTCCCGCGAAAATGTGGGGACATTCGCCTGCCCAACTTTTGGGTTATTCGCATATGCCGGGCGGCTCTGCGGGAGGGCAGGCCTAATAATGTACAAAAATTTTGCAACAACCAAGACGGCTGCATCAAAGTCGTCATGAAACCGTGATGAGGCAACCGAAAGGAAAAACTATGCCTGGCAATCAACGTCCCCTAGCTATCGTGATAGGCGCTACTTACGAGATCGGACGGGAATGGGCGACGTTCTGCGCCCGTAACAATATGGATTTGATTTTGGCATCCCGCGACCCCGCCATATCCGCAATGGCACGAAAGCTACAGGATATGCCGATCCGCATCGATGCGATCGAGGCTGATCTGGGGCTATCGCAGGATGCAAACCTGCTGCTGGATAACATCGGCGGGCGGCCTGTTGCGGCCTTGTTGATTGCGGTCGATGCGCTTTCCGGGAAAGGTTTTATCGAGGAGAACTTCAAAGGCTGGCGGCAGTCCATAGAAACTTACGTAACCGGCGTGCTGTATGTTGTGCAAAGCGTGGCGCGCCTTATGAGCGCGCAAAAGAAAGGCCTTATTCTGTTTGCCGGCATCGGAGGCAAGGATCAAAAAGCGCCGTCTTATGCAATGGACGCAGGCCTAAAGGCTTTTCTGAATTCGTTTGCGGCTGGGTTGGGGCAGGAGTTGAAGGATTCGGGCGTAAAGGTCTCGGTGCTATTGCCCGGTGAGACCGGAACGCAGTTCGTCGAAGGCCAGGGCGCGCCCTGCGGGCAGCATGCTCAAATGAAGAAATACGATCCGTCAAATCTTACGCAAATGGCTTTCAAGGAAATGATGAAAACCGGGACGGCGTTTCTCGCCGGGTGGCAGAAGATGATGCAAAGCGCCCTCACATCTATTGCGCACGAAGGATCGGCCGACATGCGCCGCCTCGCGGAGCGGGTTGTTCCTATTCGGCAAGGATACATGAACCTCAACCCCGTCCCAGGAAAAGAGCGCACGACCCGATCGAGGCATGAAGGGCGCGACGACTATGAAGAAAGCCGCAGGCCTCGCGCTCAAGGAAGCTGGGACGAGGAAGCGGAGAGTGGGGAGTTCGTCCACAACAGGCTGCGCGATGAAGAAGCCGGGGATGCAGGCGGCTATCCTGAAAGGCGCAAGTATGGCGAAAGACGCGGGAACTATGACGAGAACGAGGAATTATATGGCGCTCGCTCGCGGGGCCGTTATCGCCGGTCGTATCGTCGCAATGGCGATGACGACGACGATGACGACGACGATGAAGTCCGTTATCGTTCCTCTGGAAACAGGTAACCAAATTCCCAGTCAAGCGCGAGACAAAGCAACAGGAACGTCATTCCGCCTTTTTTCCGCGTACATGACCTGTTGTCGATTCAACTCATATTGTTTTCTTCTGGCTGCGCAAAAAAAAATATTAAAAAAGCCCGAACCAATATTTTGGGCAACGGCCCGAACTTCCCATTCGAAATATAATAGGGAACCCCACAACTTCGTGCGGAGTCTTTATGCCGGCCACTTTATTCTGAAGGCGCTCGAATGAAAAACCTTAGAACGTGGAGGGCTCATGCAGCAATCTTATGAACGATCCGGCGGACGCCGTCGCGGCGGCGAAGAAGAATATGGCAGAAGAGGCGGCCGCTCGAGCCGAGGGCGGGAAGAAGAGGAACGCGGTCGCGGTGGCTGGTTCGGCGATTCCGAAGGCCATTCCGAAGCTTCGCGCAAGGGTTGGCATAATCCGGAACACGGTGAAAGCGGCTGGTTCGGCGATTCCGAAGGCCATTCCCAAGCATCGCGCAGAGGGTGGGGCAACCCAGAACATGGTGAAAGCGGTTGGTTCGGCGATCCCGAAGGCCATTCCCGCGCGGCCCGCAAGGGCTGGGGCGAGGATCCCGAGGAAAGCCGTTCATCCCGCAGCCATAGCGGTCGCGGTCGCTATGAAGAAGAGGGTTATCGCGCTCGCAGCAGCCATGGCAGCGGACGCGGAGGCTATGAGGAGGAGGAAGAGGGGCGTTCGCGCAGCCCGTCGCGCAGCAGCCGTTCGCGCGACGATGACGATTACGGCAGATCATCGCGACGTGGCCACTAGAGCGTAATCCGACTGAACCCGAACCCGAACCCGAACATAAGCCCTCCCCCTTGATGGCTCGAAGCGAGGGAAACGATCCAGTGAATCGTTTCCCTCGCGAGAGGGGGTGGGCGGGAGTGATATGTCAACATTAGAGGTCGCCTTTCCAGGGAAACGTCCATGCACCGGCCTTACCTGCGCTTCATAGCGGAGCTGATCGTCGAAGGCATCATCATGTATTTCGTGATGTATGCGATGGTCGATGTTCTGCGCGATGTCTATCTGAATTTGAACAATCTTTATATGGCGGCGATGATGACGGCGCCCATGGGCGTCGCGATGCTCATTTTCATGGGGCATATGTTTCCGAATAAATCAGGCAACATGATCGTGATGGCGTTGATGCTTCTGATTTTTGTCGCTTCGTTTTACGCCATGCGCGAGCAAAAGGGGATCGGGAACGAGCAGTTTCTGCGATCCATGATCCCGCATCATTCCGGCGCGCTTCTTATGTGCCGCAAGGCGAACATCACCGATCCGGAAATTACAGCGCTATGCCGCCAGATTATGGACTCCCAGCAGCGCGAAATCGACCAGATGGAAGCGATTTTGCAGCGGTATTAAAAAACTATACGCGGATATTATGGTTTAGGCGCCGCGCCATTTGCGCTACATGCGCATGGAGGAAGGGTAGGGGTATTGTTGCCGACGGTGTGCATGCTTCCGGGATCGGGGAGGGGGGGCGAAAGGCATCCGGCAGTAACGGCAAAGCCAACGGCTAAAGCGACAACGCCTACGGCAAGCGCGACGCGGCGCTTGGAAATTTCGCCATTCGAATCCCGGAATGTGTCGCCGAGCAGCTTAAGGCCTGCGGCGAAGTTTCCCGTCCAAAGGCAAGTGAAGGCGTCGACGGCGCTTTTGGCGCAACCAAGCAGGTTTGATTTCTTTTGGGCTACAGTGGTAGTGGTTGTTCCGGCAAAAACGGGAAGGGCATAAAATGCGGTCGCGGTCATAATAATTTCTCTAAAATTAGAAAGCGTTGTGGCGAGGATAATACAACAGAAGAAATGCTTTCATGAATTATTTTCTTTGGTCTTATTGTTAACCAAACAAGCGCCTATGGGGCTTAACGAAAGGCCATCGCGGTCTAGGGGAAGGAAGCGCGGTTCCTGCGCAGCGGGCGCATCCGGCGGGTGATGCGGCGTGAGAAATCCCTTGGCGACTTTTTCACCGTTTCCGCGATTTGTTTGCAATCCTCAAAGCGCTGAAGAAGTTGGCGCTTGGCGGAGCTGTAAAAGATATCCTCGCCCTCGAACACGCGGCCATGGCTGGCGATCATGCGCGCCGCCAGAAGATCGCCTATCGTAACGAGGTCTTCGTCGTTCGGCGTCTCTTTTTCAAGAAGGATTTTGTCGCGCGCCAAAACCGAGGATGTGACAAACCGCCTTTTAACGCCGTATTCCTCGGCATAAGCGGGAATGGCGCAATTTTCGACCATGTGCCGCATGTATGCAGTTTGTTCAGAGAAAGGCAGGTTGTCGAACCGCGTTTCGTCGAAAGGAACGCCGAAAGCGCCGAGCACAAGCTTTCCCGCATTCGCGTAATCGCGAGGCAACACCTTCTCAACGTAAGTGCGCAAGGTGTCATCCATCTTCACGTCACCGGGCCGCTCGGCCTTTAGCAATCGGTTTTGCAGCCGGTTCACGTCGCTGGCGACAAGGCCGCACGCCATCTGATCGATAATGTCGCGGAACTGGGGTGAGGAGATGTAAAGCCCCTTAAGCTCGTTAGCATTTAAGGGCGGACGGTCGTTTGGCAAAACATTCTGTTCCACCGCCGAGGAATTGATCGCCGTATTCACCTGAAGCTCAAATGTTCTATAGATGCTTCCGTGCAGCAGGCGCTCCGAGAGATTTTTCCTAAGATTTTCGCTGCCCAGCCATGTGGGAAGCAAATCGGCGTCAAACATGTTTTCCGCGATGCCGATGGCGCGTGTGTCTTTCGTCGGATTGACAATCGATTTTTGATCGACAATTCCTTCGCGCGACGCGCTGCGCAAGCCCCGGTTGCCGGTTTTGCTGTAGATGTAATAATTGATGTTCGGAAGAGCCAGAAGTTTTCCGATGGGGCCCGGTTCTGTCTCGGTGCCGAAATGCTTGTCTTTGTAATCGCCCATGCAATCGGCGCACGCGCGGGAGACCGCTTTTTCGATGCGGCGGTTCGATCCGTAGACGTTCGTTTTTTCCCGAAGCGCGATCTCCTTCGCGCTGTGCACGTAAAATCTCGTAAGCAATCGGTTAAGCGATGTCGACAGGCCCAGATAGCTTTGCAAATCGGCGCCTTGCGCCGTGATGTGCGTGTGCTTGTATATTTGGAAGGCGTTGCAAATGGCGCTAAGGGATTTTCCGCCGCCGCGCAGGATGTGCGACAGGCTCATGCCTTCGAAAAATTCGATGTTCAGGGAAAGTTTTCCCGTATGCCTGTCCTTGTGATACAGCTTTTCCAGCTCGCCGTTGAATCTCTGCAACGAAACTCGCATGACATCGTGCACGCGGTTGATGTCGCTGCGGCCTGCGGGCGTTCCGCCGAGCCTGATGTTGTCGCTGTGCGCGATTTGAACCTTCTGGCGGATTTTACCTAAATCCCCTTTCGCCAGCGCAAGGCAATGATCGCGGTAGGATCGGAATCGAAAGGCCTCCATAATGATTGAAGGGGCTTTCCGCAGGATGCGAATTTCCTCGAACAGCGGAATGATATGATGGTGCGCTTCCTCGCCGTTGGCGCCGGTCGTCATTTTTTGCAGCGCGAGGTCGACAAGGATATGAAGCGGTTTGTCGCTTTCGGCCAGAATGCTGTCTTGATACAGATCGGGATTCGACGCGGCGACCTGAAGCCGCTTCAGGGTATGATAGGCCAACGCCCTGTGGGGAACACCGTCCGAAGGGTCTTCCGTGTAATCGCGCAAGGCCAGGCCGTCGCATGGCTGAAGGAACGCGTCGGCCATGTTTTTCAAATAGCCGGGGTTGCTCGTCATGCAAAGATCGAGATAGATCGGCTTTTGCTCTTCCTTCATCGAGCGGTAAACGTCGTCCAGCAATTCGTCGACAATCTTTTTGTAAAGCCCCGCCGTATCGCGAAGCTCGATGCGCGCGCCGTAAAGTCCGAAAGTTCTCATGCTGCGATAGGCGTTCAACAAAGCCTGCGCTTGCGGGCCTTCTGCGCTTTCTCCCGCCGCCTTGAGGGCCGCCCGATAATCGGTCTCGAATTTTTCCCAGTCGCTTCCTTTGCCCTTGCCGTCTTCCTGAAGCGCTCCGGCAAGCTCCTTGTTCACGCGGTCGAAGTGGTCCTGAGAAAGGGCAATATCGCCGTTCTCGTCGCTTTGCAGATAAGGCTCGATCTCATGAAGCCTTGCCCTTGCCGCCGTCAGCCTTTCGCGCCAAAGCCTGTCCAAGCGAATGCCCGACTTGTCCATGTCGTCCATATGCCTGAGGGCGATAGCGATGGCGGCCTGGCGGTGCCGCAAAGTCGCCAAAAGCAAATGCTCGGCCTTGATATTCCTGTTGCCGTCCTTGTCGCCCATGGTCCACGACTTCATCCGAAGGTCGAGGAAAAAGTCCCAGCGCATTTGCTCGGGATAGCCATTGTTTTCAGGCGTGTTGAATTTCTGGTCCAGCGCGGCTTCGTACGGCTCGTAAACGCCTGCGAGGTTATTGTCGATCTGCTCCAATGTATCGAGCGTGAAGGCCAGCTCTTCCTCGGCGGTGAAGTTTATTATCTTCTTTACGCCGTCTTTGTCGGTGACGGGCGTCAGCTCTTCGGTCGTGAAATGACGGATGGTTGTGTCAAGCCGTTCGTAGCCGTGCGCCGGGTCCGTGCAAATCTCACGCGCGGCGTCGTGCATCTCGCGTATAAGCTTGATGGTCGGCAGGGTCAGTATATTCGTGGGGTGCTGCGTCAGCGAAATTTCGAAAACGGGCGTATTGAGGTAGTGCAAAGCCTCTTCGGGCGTGCGGAAGAAGTATTTGCGGTCGGCCTTTGTGAACAGGTTGCCGCTGCCGATTTCATCGTCGATGACATCGAAGATGCGCCCGATGCTCCCCGGAACGCCGGCGCTTTTTATGTGGGGATTGTTTTGGCTGTCGAGAGCTTCTTGCCGCTTGAAATCGAAAAAATTCTCGCGCGCGAGATGCCCGGAAAGCTCCAAAAGCTGCGCAAGCCGCGCCATGTGGGCAACATAAATGGCGCGCCGGCGCACGTCGCCGGAAACGCTGTCGAAATTTTCCTCGGCAAGGACTTCGATTTTGCGCTCGTAATCTTCGCGGCTTTTGGCGTCGGCAAGCTGGGCGTCGAAATCCTTGCCGCGAGCCGCCGGCGCTTTTCTGAAAACGCAACGTATGTAGGAGTCCAAAAGATCGGGAATGTCGACGAGCCGAGGGTCTTTGTTCGCCGTGCGAATGTCATCGATGTATCGGTTGCAGAGAAAGAGGGCGACATCGTTGCGCGCAATGGATTTTAAATCCGGCCTTGTCTGTAAGTCATCACGCATGAATATAATAATCCGGCAATGAACAGAAGAAATATGAAGGTCAATCTAATGTACTATCACACAAGAGCATGCGAAAGGCAAAGGGAAAGCAGGGGAATAAGGCGGGATTCATTCAGCATAAACATAAAAAAATCCCGATGGCAGGGCGGAAAGCCGCGCCATCGGGACTGATTTTAGGCGCGATTACTTGTTTACGGCAAAGCCGACATAAAGAATGCCGATGGTTTCTCCGGCCGCGTCCTTAACGGGTTCGTATCCCGTGTCATAGGGTTTGCCAAGAATATCGACAACGCCATAGAAGGGCTTGCCGTCCTTAAGCGCGGCAAAGGCGCCGCCTTTGGCGTCAAGAACGGAACCGACGGCGCGTTTGCCGTCTTTCATAACGTTCGTGCTGACGCGGACGAAGTCGGGTCCCTTTTTGGCGAATACGGTCGCCGTGGCGTCGTGCTTCGCCTTGATGCCGTCAACAACCGCTGTGTCTCCATTGATTTTCGTCGTGCCGAAGAAAAGGTCTTCCCCTTCGAGTTTGGGCGCGCCGAGTTTGGCCGTTGCTTCTTTCAGCGAGGTCATGGCGGCCGTAACTTTCGGGTTGTCCGCGGCGCTTGCCGGGCCTGCGATAACGGGCAGCATGAAAAACATGCCGACAAAGACAAAGGCGAGACGTCGCAATGCAGGATGTGCCATTGAAAACTCCTTTAAGTTTGACTATCAGGGATGCCGCCGTCTTTTCAGGGGCCGCATCCGGCCAGCCAGCAACAGCTGCTCGCCGAACCTGAAGCTTCTTTGCAGAGCGTTGGTTAATTTCGCGTTAACCATTTCTTTGAGCGCGATAAAAGCTGTGGATATGTTTGGGTTTCGTTAACCCATGACGGCGGGCTCGATATGATAATAATGCCGTTCCGTTTCTTGAGGCCGTTTGCACAAGCTTGTGCTCATGACGCCCTGATTGATCAGTCTTTGCATCTCGCCGAAGCTGCTGGGATCGCTCGTATAGGCTTCGGGCGTCGCCGATCTTTTGATGATGTCACAGAAGGAAAGCTGGGCGGGTACAGGAGGAAAACGTGCTTCATTACCCGTTATCGCAAGAGAGCGTTCTATCGCTCTATATTCCATAAAATTATTATACCTCTAAACGCTAAAAAGAGCAGCTTTTTTATAGCGTTAACAACCGATTTTTAGCAGCAAAAACAAACGCAAATGTTTAACGATTTTAATCATGTGAAGGCATAATTTCTTTCATTCGATTTTTCTCATTTTAAGCGCGTTGATGGGGGAGGGTTGGGTGGGGGTGATGTTTCCACAAGAGAGTCTGTTTAATCGAGGATCGCTATAAGAAACAAAATCAGCTTTACTCTAGTGTTGCCGAAAGTCCTTCGCTTATGAAAATCGTAGGTTCATTCATTTTCCGATTGCATTCGTTTTTCGAATCCATCATCCTGAGCTTCATGTTCGAAAAACGGAACATACACGGCGCGGCGCCAAGCCGCATCTCTCGCTCCGGCGAGCCGAGCGTCTGGCATTCCAGCCGGTGCTTTTCCGTTTCGCGCAGCTCCTGCGGTTCGTCGTCCTCGTCGTGGTCCCCCCAGGACCAATAAACGCGCGACCTCACCCACATTACCGAACCTTTCCAATTCCAAGCAGGAGACAAGTCATGTACGCAGCCGTACATCCATTGATGCGCGTTATCGTCGCCGAGGGCGGCGGATCGCATCGTCAAGGGCGCCTGATTAGCTTTCGGCGCGCGTTTGCGCATATGCCCAGTCGATCCATTCGGTTAATAGGCGAAGATCGCCGGTTTCGACCGTCGCGCCGCACCAAATCCGCAATCCGGGAGGCGCATCGCGATACGAATTAATGTCATACGCCGCCTTCTCCGCCTCAAGCCTTCCCGTCAGCTTTTTGAAAAAGCCTGCCTGTTCCTCGCGGCTCAGCGCCAAAAGGGCCGGATCGGCCGCCTTCAGGCATACGGAAGTCGGCGAGCGAAACGCGGCCTCTTCCGCCAGAAACGAAATCCATGGAGTTTTTTCCACCCAATGCTGAAGAACGCTGAAATTATCGCGCGTGCGCCGTACAAGGCCTTCCAGCCCTCCGCAGGATCGCGCCCAGGCCAGCGCGTCCAGAAAATCCTCCACGCAAAGCATCGAGGGCGTGTTGATCGTCGATCCCTCGAAGATGCCGGTGTCGAGTTTTCCCTTGTTTGCGAGCCTGAAAATTTTTGGCATGGGCCAGCGCGGCGTCGTTGTTTCAAGCCGTTCAATGGCCCGGGGAGAAAGTATAAGCATCCCGTGCTGTCCTTCGCCGCCCAGCGCTTTCTGCCAGCTGAAGGTGACGACATCCAGCTTGTCCCACGGCATCGGCACGGCAAAAATGGCCGACGTGGCATCGCATATCGTAAGCCCCTTGCGCTCGGCCTTTATCCAATCGCCACTCGGAACAATAACGCCCGCGGTCGTTCCGTTCCATGTAAACACAACGTCATGGTCGAAATCGGCTTGCGCAAGATCGGGCAGCTTGCCGAAATCCGCCACGAAGGAACGCGTATCGAGCTTCAACTGCTCAATGCAATCCGTCACCCATTCCTTGCCGAAGGTATCCCAGGCAAACACATCGACGGGCCGCGAGCCGAGCAGGGACCACAAAGCGGCCTCGATCGCGCCGGTGTCGGAAGCGGGCATGATGCCCGCGACATAATCCTCTGGCAGGCCGAGCAGGGATTTCGTTTCGTCGATAGCCCGCCGCAGTTTTCCCTTGCCCAGCGGCGCGCGGTGCGAACGGCCAAGGGCGGCATCGCAGAGGGCGTCCAGCGTCCATCCCTTGCGCTTGGCGCACGGGCCGGACGAAAAATGCGGGCAGTTGGGAAGCGACTTCGGCTTGTTCGATGGAGCGGAATTCATAAAGCGTCATGCCCGCGCACACGGGCATCCCATTTTGTTTTTCTAGCGTGCCGTCAAGTTAGCTCAAAATCGATTGAATCCGCAATCCCCTC
The DNA here is from genome assembly GCA_964453225.1 of uncultured Rhodospirillaceae bacterium. Lineage (GTDB taxonomy): Bacteria > Pseudomonadota > Alphaproteobacteria > UBA9219 > UBA9219 > CAIXLI01. The sequence goes on along the minus strand of CAYVNS010000011.1, from coordinate 18,815 downwards.
GCGTTGTCATTCCGGGGCTGCCGCGCGGCGGCAGAGCCCGGAATCCAGATGGCACCGACGAAGAATAATTTTTCAGAAGAAAGAGCAAGGTATGGGTAATGCAAATGAGAGCCTATATATTTAAGCACGGGCTTCCGCTCGTCGCAGCGTTTTCCCTCCCCCTTGATGGGGGAGGGTTAGGGTGGGGGTGAAAGTGACGAAAGAGGAAAATGATGATTAAAGAACAGGCCAATGAACTCGTCGTAACTCTTATCGCAGGACAGGGCGCATCCCTTTCGCCGGAAATTGTCCGGCGTATCGCCGATGGGGTCAATGCCTATCGGATCGATTGGCTTTCTGAAAACGAAGCGGCCGACCTTTTTTGCCCTGCGGCTGTGGCGCTTTCCGAAGTTGTAACACAAGGCCTTGCGGGCGTTGCCGCCGACTTCTTTATCCAGAATCCCGCAAAGCGCCGCAAAAAGCTGCTTCTCGCGGATATGGAGTCCACCATCATCGAACAGGAAATGCTGGACGAGCTTGCCGCTATGATTGGCCTGCGCAATGAGGTTGCCGACATCACGCGCCGCGCCATGAACGGCGAGCTGGATTTTCCCGCAGCCTTGCGCGCGCGCGTAGCGCTTTTGAAGTCCCGGCCTGTTTCCATGATCGGCGATGTGTCAACGCGCATCATGGTCGCTTCGGGCGCTGCGGCGCTCATTAAAACCATGCAGGCTCACGGTGCTCAATGCTGGCTGGCGTCCGGAGGCTTCACGTGTTTTGTCGAGCCTGTCGCGAAACAGCTCGGCTTCGACGCCTTTTTCGGAAACGAGCTGATAATCCGCGACGGTTATATCACCGGCGAGATTACCGAACCCATTTTCGACAAGGAAAGCAAAAAAGCCCTGATCGAGCGCGCCGGGAAAGAGCTGAACCTCGCGCCGGAGGCTATTCTAGCGGTTGGCGACGGGGCGAACGACACGCCCATGCTTGCCGCTGCGAACGAAAATGGAGGTTTAGGGGTCGCGTACCATGCGAAACCGCAAGTGCGCCGCGCGATTGCGCCTCAAATCAACCATGCCGATCTTACAGCCCTTCTCTTTGCTCAAGGATATACGAAAAATGACTTTAAATAACCTCGCCCCCGAAACCGCCGCGAAACTGAAAACGATTCTCGGGCCGAAAGGCTTTTCCGAAGATCCTTCCGATATCGCGCCTTATGCCGAGGACGTTCGCCGAAAATTTGTTGGCTGTTCGCCGCTTCTTCTAAAACCGGCGACGACGGAGGAAGTTTCCGCCATTTTGGCCCTATGCCATGAGACGAAAACGGCCATCGTTCCGCAGGGCGGAAATACGGGCCTTGTCGGCGGTCAGATCCCGACGCATGGCGAAGTTGTGCTAAGCCTTAAGCGCATGAACAACATCCGGGCCTTCGACGCATCGAATGCCAGCATGGTCTTGGACGCGGGCGTCATTCTGGAAGTGGCGCAGCAGGAAGCAGAGAAGAACGGCTTTATCCTGCCGCTCAGCATGGCCTCGAAAGGCAGCAGCACCATCGGCGGCATGGTTTCGACGAACGCCGGAGGCGTGAACGTCATCCGCTACGGCATGGCGCGCGAGCAGGTTTTGGGCCTTGAAGTCGTTCTCGCGAACGGGCGGACGGTAGATATGCTGCGCACTTTGCGTAAGAACAACACCGGCTACGACTTGAAACAGCTTTTTATCGGCGCGGAAGGGACGCTCGGCATCGTCACGGGCATCGCCCTAAAATTGTATCCCCGCCCGCCCGCGCGTTCGACGGCGCTTTTGGCCATTCCCAATCCTGACGCCGCTCTCGCGATCCTTATGCGCATGCAAAAGGAAACCGGAAGCCTTCTCGACGCTTTCGAGGTTTTCCCGCGCGAGGCGGTGGCGCTTGTCCTGAATCATATTCACGGCACGGTCGATCCGTTTGCAGAGCCGTCCCCGTGGCATGTGCTTTGCGAGTTTTCCGGCGCCAACGGCATCGATGAGATTGCGGAAAACCTCATGGGCGACCTTTTGGAGGAGGGGCTGGCAACGGATGCGATAGTCGCGGCCAGCGAAGCCCAGCGCGCCGCGCTTTGGAAGTTGCGCGAAAGCATGTCGGACGCCGAGCGAATGGAAGGCCCGTCGTTCAAGCACGACGTGTCGGTTCCGGTCGCAAGCGTGCCCGCGTTTATTTCCAAAGCGGTGGCGGCGGTCGCGGCAGCGATGCCGGATCTGCGCGTCGTGCCCTACGGCCATTTGGGCGACGGCAACATCCATTTCAATATTCTGGGCGCCGCGCCGGGGCCTGCGTTCGAAAAACGCACCGCCGAAGTCGCGCGCGTCGTTTACGATGTCGTCCGGGAATTCGGCGGCTCTTTCAGCGCGGAACACGGCGTGGGCCTTTTGAAAAGCGATGAGCTTTTGCGCTACGCGCATTCCAGCGAACTTGCTCTTATGCGCATGCTGAAACAAACCCTCGATCCCGATAATATCCTGAATCCCGGTAAATTATTCGGCGAGAGCGATGGCGGAAGTTTAAGGTGAGAAAATGGCGGAAGTTTAAGGTAAGAAAAAGCTATCCATAATTCCCGTCACACCCGCGCAGGCGGGTGTCCTATTCGGTTTCTTTTTGTATGAGCCCGGGTTGGAATTGTTGAATGAAAAACCTACGCGCCGGATATTTTCAGGCGAAGCCCGGCTGGGCAGGGTTTGACGACGTTTAGAGAACAATCCCCCCGATAAAACGCTTCATGTCGATGCCTAGTTTTTTCAAGTCGCGGTAAATAAAGGGTGCGCTTTGCACGGCGCCGATCATCACGCGGCGGCTATCGTTCAGCAGGGCGGACGGCGCAAGAACGGGCAGGCCGTTCACCTTCTTGCCCTGAGCGGTTTGGCGTGGATCCACGAAATAGGCGATGCCCGTGCGCCGGACGACATCGGCTTTATCCATAATCAGGCGGGCCTGCGCACCCGTGCCCCACATCACGATCTTGTCGGGCATGACTTTTTCGACAACCGTATCCGCAGCGGCAGAATACTATCGCATTAATGGCAAAGGTATGTTGTCGAAGCATACAATCAAATGATAACATTTTATTACCCATTCCCTTTTAGGAGAACCACTATGACTGTTTCCGTCTACAACCCGACTAATTACATTACGCAAACGGTTTCTGACTATTCCTCTAAGATTGATTCAAATTTTTCCGTTCTTGAGCGCTTGGGGAATACCTTTGCTCCTCATGCGCAGGCATTTCCCGACATGACGATTGCGTTGGACGCCGGTTATATTTTTTCCGGATTGGCGTTGACCGAAGTAGCGGCTCAAAGTACAGCCGCAATAACGGGACCCGCAAGCAATCCTCGTATCGACCGTATTGTCGTTTCCACGACGACCGGAGCGGTGTCCGTTGTCACTGGAGGGGAGGCTGCTGTGCCAACGCCGCCGGCGATACCGACGGGTTCTTTACCGATAGCTCAGGTATTATTGTCAGTAAGTTCGACCGCAATTATCAATAATATGATTACCGATGAGCGCGCCTTGGTTCCCACATCGACAATTTCATCTCTTCCCGCCGTCACTCAGACTGGTGCTAACTATACGTACAACTCCGGCAACTTGGGCTGTCTTGTTCGTCGGTCAAATTCCGGCTCCCTCATGACGGATACTTTGCCTGTATCGAGTGTCATGGCGGCCGGATGGTTCGTAACGATAGCAAACGACGACCCGTCAGCGCTGCTCACGATTATTCCAGGCTCTGGATCGTTGTTGAACGCTGCCGCACTTGGTTATCTTACGCTTGGCCCAAATCAAAGGGTTACCATCTCCTCCGATGGAACGGACTATAATGTGGTTGTTCAACCCGATCGAGTTCGTCTAGGGGCAAACACGACTCTTTACGTCTCAACTTCCGGGTCTGATTCCAATACGGGCACCTCTTCGAGTTCCGCCTTCCAGACCATTCAAAAGGCGATCAATGTGGTTGCGGACTATTATGACGTCGCCGGTTTCGTCTTAACCATCCAACTGGCGGATGGAACATATTCAAGCGGCTTCACTGTCGGAAAACCCTGGGTTGGCGGAAGCTATGACAATGTCGTAGTAAGC
>CAYVNS010000011.1:0-14712 GCA_964453225.1 uncultured Rhodospirillaceae bacterium | reverse complement strand
GTAATACGTCGACTCCAAGCAATGTCATTATCTCGGCAAGCCCCGTAAAAGCCTTGGCCTATGCTTCGACTCCCGGAGCGGGCTTCACGCTTCAGGGCGTAAAACTTCAAACTGCGTCAAGCGGCGGCGGTTTGGCTGCCAGTAATTGCAGCGCGGTGGCTTTTAATAATATTGTTTTTGGATCTACCGTAGAAGCGCACGTATCCGCTTTTTCAGGAGGGCGCATTTTTTGTACCGGCAATTATGCAATTATAGGGGGAGCGCCGGAGCATCTCGCAGCTCAACGGAATGGAGAAATTTTACTGTCTTCGGGCACCACCGTGACGTTATCGGGCGTTCCCGCTTTTTCCATAATGTTCGCTCTGGCTAATGTTTGCAGCTATATAGATTCCCATGCGACATACAGCGGTTCGGCAACCGGACAGAGATACTATGTATCTTCGAATGCCGTCATCTATGTGGGCGGCGCGGGCGCGAATTATTTCCCCGGGAGCATAGCCGGCTCGACAGCCAGTGGCGGCATCTACTCGTAAAGTTATCGCGCGCGTTCGTGGCACAGCGCGCGCAAGGGTCGTCGACGCGTTATACGCAGGAACGATGACGGTATACTTCATGCTCTTGCCCTTCGCTTTCGACTGCGGCGCTTAGCGGGTCGCGCACTTTGGCCCAGCTATTCGTTTCGATGGACTTTTCCAAAGCCTCGAAAAGGGAAAAGCCGGTCACGGCATCCTCGATATTGAAAACATAGTCGTTGCGCGTCGATGCGCCTCGTTGATGGGCGGCCAGTTGATCGGCGGTGTCGCAATAGTAATTTGCGAAGGCCTCGATATACCCGGCGGGATGCCCCGCCTTAAAACGCGTATAGCGCTGCGCGTTCGCGATTTCGATATCGGGGTGGCCGCGGTCCAGCGCATAGCGGCGTCCTTGCCGTGTGGCCATCATAAGGACTTCGGGATTTTCCTGGACCCATTCAGCCGAGCCGTTATCGCCAAACACGCGCACCCGCAGGCCGTTGCGATAGCCAAGGGCCGTTTTGCTGTACCAGAAATTGGCCGTCATGCCGCCCGAATACTTAACAAGGCAATGAACATCGTCGGCTATGTTCTTGAAATTGCCGTAGGTATTGGAAACGGCAATGGCTTCCAGCGGTTGCTCGTAAGTCAAAAAGTTGGTGATAATTTGAACGTGATCGCCAAGGTCCAGCGATATCGTGGGCACCTCGTCGTCGTTCAACCGCCACGGCTGCGGCACAAGCGGTTCGCCCGCGTCCGACAGCTTAAGGAAGCCTTCCTGCGGCATTTCGATATGCACTTGCTCGATGCGGCCCAGCCTGCCCTTGCGGATCAGATGCGCCAGTTCGCGCAGCATGGGGTAGCCCAGATAATTGTAAGTGACGGCCAGAAAACCTTTCCGGCGCGAAAGCGCGCTTTGAATTCGCTCCAGATCGCCGCGCGCGTTCGACAAGGCTTTCTCGCAAATCACGGGAACCCCGGCTTCGAGGCAGGCAAAGACTTGCGGCCCGTGCTGATCGGTCGGGGTGAGGATCAACATAACGTCCAGCCGCTTCGCCTCAGCCGCAAGCATGTGGTCCAGCGTTTTGTAGACGCGGCGCGGCTCGACATCGTATTCGCGGCCGGAGTCGCCATTTATTTTTTCATTCCGGCTAAAGCATCCGGCTTGCAGGCGATAGCGGCGGCTCAGCGCCAGCGCGTCGATATGCGCGCCGCCGACGGCCGAGTTAATCCCGCCCCCCAGAATGCCGATATTGAATCGCTGGCTTTGCGCGGCGGCATCGGCAACGGACGGCATGATGGTCATCGGGCGGCTCCATAAGGGAAAATCGTAACGAGATCGGCAAAATGCGGCGCCGTGGCAAGCAAAGCTTCCCGCGAATCGAATTCAGCAAAAAGTATACCAAGTTTATCGTAAGGCGCGGGTTTCATTCGCTCGCCGCTGTTTTTCAAGGGCACGATCTCGATAGGACGGGCCGGGAAAGCGTGCGAAAAACCCGCTATGACAGAAGTGTCGGCGCTGGAAATCGTGTGGCGGCCTATAAACTTCTCGCTCTGGCCGTCAACGCGGTCGGGCAGGGGCCTTGCGATAAAAGGGCGCAAATAAAGATCGAAATAATCGATGCCGGTCGAACGCGCAACAAGCCCGCCGTAAAGATCGCCCGGACAGCGGCGCATGCATTCGACGATCCAAAACTTTCCGTTATGCTCAAGGAACTGCGTATGAAGCAGGCCGTCGGCTAAATTCAGGGCCTTGATCAGCTTGCTCATGGCGGCGCGCATGCCGTTTCGAACCGGCTCGCCAAGGCGCGACGGATGGTTGGAGCAGTTAACCTGATACGGATAGACGGTGCAGAATTCGTCGACAAAAAAATCGGCCAAAATCGTCCCGTTCTTTATAAAAGCCGAATGGCTATGCAAGCTTCCGGGCAGAAATTCCTCGGCCACGGCTTTGCCGGAGCGCGAAGACTTGGTGGCGGTCGCGACGGCGGCGTCCAGATCGCGGGGATTATCAATGCGCGTAAAGCCGCGCCCGCTGAACGAGTCGATAGGCTTGACCAAAAGTGGATAGTTAAGCGGCCTGTCCTCAACCGGCTTGCCATTCTCAAAAAACATCGCCGGCGGCGCGGGAAGGCCGTTTTCGGCCACGAAGCGCCGGAAAGCGTCCTTCGTGTGCAGCAACAAGGTTGTCGCATAGCAGTCGAAGCCGGGAGCGCCAAGCTTCTCCGCCGCCCATGCGCAAGAAAGGTATGAGTAATCGTTGCAGGTCGGAACGATGAATTTATAGTCGCCGGAATTCGCGGCCCGCAGCAGCTCCTCCTTGATCGAATAATCGAAAAACAGCGATGCGTCGCCATAGGCATGGCAGGGATCGTGTTTGTCGTTTCCGCAAACCGTAACGGTGAAGCCCAGTTTTTTCAAAATGAAAAAAAAGGGTGCGGCGCTAAAACTGCTTCCGACAAGAAGAACTTTGGGCGCGGCTGTCATGCGCCGCTCCGCGCGCCGCTTTCGCCTTCGCTCAAGGCCACGGCGTCAACCAGCTTCAGATACAAATCCTGAAACTTCCTTGAAAAAGTCGCCAAATCGTTATGCTGCATGCGCCCATTGGCGGTTTTCAGCTTGGCGCGAACGGCTTGCTGTTTTTGCTTATCCGTCGCCAGCTCAATGGCCATGCGCACAAAATCATCGGCATCCGCCGCAACCAGCTCGTCGAAACCGGAGCCGTGCAACAGGCTTTGATTGCCAAGGCCGTGCATCAAATCGCAATCCTTCACGATAATCGGCGTTCCTGAATCAAGGCACATGGTGATCCACGTCGCGCCGCCCAGCGGCCACTGGCTCAGGTAAAGGTCGGATAAATGCAAAAGCTGCGGCATGTCTTGCGGCTCCATGCGGTTTAGCATGACGACCCTGTCCCGCCCAACGTCGTGGCGCTTTAACGCGAGGCCCATGCGGGTTTCCATGATGGGCCATAGCCGCTCGCCGCCGAAATCGGGATGCAGGGTCGCCAGAACCAGCTTGGCGTTCGGCAATGCTTTTAAAGTTCGCGCGAAGGAATCGCAGACCGATGGAACGATTTTCGGCGCCGCCCCGCAGCAAAGCAGCATGATCTCGTCGTCCCTGATGCCAAGACTCGCCCGGTTCAGCACGTGGGACGGTTGCGTTTCGTTTATGCGGTCATAGGCCAGCAACGCTCCGGGGGTCAGAATCAGCTTTTCGGAAGCCTGCGGCACCAGCTTTGGGACAAGCTCATCGCGTACGCGCGGCAAAATGTGATAATCGAAGCTGTCCAGCCATGTGGAAATAGGCACCATGTGGTTGGGCGCGATCTGCAAGGGCGCGACGCGGTGCGCCAGGGCAAGATCGTAAAAGCCGAAGCCGTAGTCCGAGGACGTGTAAAAAATAAAAATATCCAGCTCGTCGGCGCGGATTAAATTAATCAGCTTATCGGCAGGCAGTCCGCGTAAGGAACGCGCCTCGGCAATCTTTCCGAACAACCGGCGATAAAAAGCGACGTTATGATGGCTCGCCATGTTGGCGGTATCGCGCGAATAAAGATAAATCTCGATTTTCTCAGGATCGAATTCGCCGATCTCGGCCAAAAGCGTTTTCGTGTCCGAGCCGAAATTCAGCGTGCTGACCATATAGCCGATGCGGATTTTGCGATTTTTCGTCGGCACTAGTCGGCGATCCAAAGCCTTCAGGTTCTGCACATTGCCGGATTGTAGAAGGCCGTTCAGTGTTTGGATAAGGCGCGCGCGCGCTTTTGCCGCCCCCGAAATGTCGCTTTCCGCCGTCAAAGGGCCGCAGATGTTCAGTTTTTGAAACGTCGGCATAAGGTTTTGCGCGGCCCAGCTAAGCGTTTTGGGGTCGGACAGCCTGTCGCTGCACCAGTCAATATAGCTTTTCAGGAAATCGACATGCTTTTGGTCGTCGCCTTCATATATGTAAACGGCGGATTCGCAGCAGTAGTCCAGATAGGCAAGCGCAAGATTACGGTCCGCATGCGCAAGCCCCTCCGTTACCAGAGGCAGCTCGAAAGCCTGATGATAAAGCGACATAATCGCAAAGACGTTCAGGCTCTTGGGGTTTTGCCAACCCTGAACGAAAATGGCTTTGGCGTAATCAAGAACCTTTTTCTCGTCGGCATTCAGCGGCAAATGCAACAGCCCTCTGTGCTTTAGCTGAGGCAACACCGGATGCTTAAGCAGATAGTAAACCGTCACGGCATCGGCCTGCAAAAGCTTTTCAAGAAGCAGGCGTCGTCCGTTCGCCAGCTTTGCCATAAGCCCGGCGGGCAGGGGCGGAACGACAAGGCTCTTGCATGCAAACCCGTCAAGGGCTTTGCAGACCTGCGACATCAGATCCAGAATGAACGGCGCGTCCATGTTGGCCGATGGCGGCGAGGCTCCGGCCAGGCTTGGCAAAACCGGTTGATCGGGGGCGGCGCTTCGGGCGTTTTGCATGGAGGTTTTTGAAAAGGGTTGCGTGCGAAGCCTATAGCAGAAGACAAAGCCCCCAAAGTCAACAGTTAAAGTTCGGAATATCTGATAACAACAGGGCAATGAAATGACGAGCCTGGGTCACGAGCGGTTGCGAGGAGACTGTCGCTCGCCGGACCGAAGAACCCATTATAAAGGCAAAAGAAAGCCCGGCAAGTGACAGGCGAGGCGCAGAGCGAGTGAAGTCAAAAGGCGTCAATGCATTCATTGGTTGTTTGTATGACCCCGACGCGCGCCACCTGTTGCGAGAATCAGCGAAGTTGATTATCCTTTCGCTATCTTTAGGACGCCTGCGCAATCATCCCACCCTTTTGACCATGAAAACAGCCATCGAGCAGGATACCGCCTTCCCGGCGGCAAACGATTGGGTGCCCAAAAGGTCGGCCCCCTCGGTGTTGGAGTGCCGCCTCATAAACTTGCGGAAAATTGGGGATTGCCACGGGCATCTTTCCGTCGTCGAAGGCGAAAAGGACATTCCTTTTGATATTAAACGCATCTATTACCTCTACGATGTCCCCGCGCATTCCACGCGGGGGCGGCACGCGCACCGCAACCTGCAACAGCTTTTCATCGCCATGAGCGGCCGTTTCGAGATCACGCTGCGCGACGGCGAAAGCGCGCAGCAATTCAGCCTGAACCGCCCCGACGAAGCTCTTTACGTGCCGCCGATGATCTGGCGCGACATCGACCATTTCACCCCCGGGGCCGTTTGCCTCGTGCTGGCCTCCGATTCATATCATGAAGACGACTATATCAGGGATTATGAAAGCTATTTGGCCGCTTTGGGCGAAGGCGCGGGATGATACCAACGGCCTTAATTCTTGACTTCAAAGTTTCGTTGGTATCCGCGCCGACCGGCGCGGCGGCGGCTTATGCCGCCGAAGGTCATAAATTTTCTTCAAAAACCCCTACGAGTCAAAATTTATGACCCTAGGTATTCGAGTCCCGTTCTGCGATCTGCGCCGCGTTTATCTCGCCTCGAAAGATGAATTCGACGCCGCGTATCAAAGCGTCATGCAGCGCGGCGTTTTTATTCTAGGCCCCGAACTGGAAGCTTTCGAGCACGAATTCGCCGCTTTTTGCGGCGCGTCTTATGCTTTGGGCGTGGGGAACGGGCTGGATGCGCTCGCGCTGATCCTGCGCGCCATGGGCATCGGCAGCGGCGACGAGGTGATCGTCTCCGCCCACACGTTCATCGCTTCATGGCTGGCGATCAGTTATTGCGGCGCGACCCCGGTTCCGGTCGGCACGGCCAAGGGCGGCTTTCTAATCGACATCGACGCCATCGAAAAGCGCATTACCCCGCGCACAAAAGCTATTATGCCCGTCCACCTTTATGGCGAGGCCGTCGATATGACGACGCTGCTTGCGCTTGCCGGGCGGCATAATCTGCCTGTTGTCGAAGATGCGGCGCAAGCGCACGGGGCTCGGCATCGGGGGCGGGCTTGCGGCAGCTTCGGCGCGGCGGCGGGCTTTAGCTTTTATCCCGCAAAAAATCTGGGCGCTTTCGGCGACGGCGGCGCGATAACGACAAGCGACGCGCGGCTTTTCGCAACCTTGAAGCGCCTCCGCAATTACGGCGCGGACATCAAATACGCGCATGACGACAAAGGCTTCAATTCGCGGCTCGACGAATTGCAAGCGGCTTTTCTGCGGGTGAGGCTCCGGCGTCTTGAAGCCGAAAACAAAAAGCGCCGGGCGACGGCGGCATTGTACAACGAGGCTTTCAAGGGCCTCGACTTCCTGCGCGTGCCCGCGGCAGGACAGGCAAAGGGGCATGTCTGGCATCAATATGTTGTCGAAACCCCTTGCCGCGATGCCTTGCGCGCGCATCTGGACGGGCAGGGGGTCGATACGCTTATTCATTACCCTATCGCCAACCACAAGCAAAAAGCCTACGCCGCAGAGGATTTTCAGGGCAACGACTTGGCGGATTACGAAAAGCTGGTGAGCCGCATCCTAAGCCTGCCCATCGACGCGACCATGACGGAGTCCGAAAAGCACAAGCTTATTGACGCTGTGCGTTGTTTCAAGCCATAAATATTTGTTTTCTGGTCATTTCCACGCACATGCTCTCGTCATGCCCGCGGAGGCCCCGCAAAAGCGGTAGCCCTCCCCCTTGATGGCTCGAAGCGGGGAAAACGATCCAGTGAATCGTTTCCCTCGCAAGAGGGGTTGGGTGGGGGTGATTTCAATAATCTTTGTCATTCCGCACGAAGCTCCGCCATCGGCGGAGCGAGATGCGGAATCCGATTTGGTTTCATTTGAGTTTAGAAATCCGTAGGAGACTTCCAGCATGTCCCGCTTGCGCGCCGCTTTTGTCCTTCAGGGGAACAGCAGCTTTAACGTCCTTACCGGCTTTAATAACGAGCTTATGCTTTGCCTTCGCCGGATGGAAATCGAACCCGTCGTCTTGAATCTGGTGGAGTGGCAAAGCGCGATCCCCATCATCGACGCGACGTTAAAGAAATACGGCGCGTCGCATGTCATCGGCGCTTTTTCCTTTTCCGGCATCGGGATGGCGCTCGGCAACGATACGCCGTTCGGCAACGTGTGGCAGCGCCTTAAAATACCGGCCCTTAGCTGGATGATGGATCTTCCCTGCTATTATCTGGACAGGCATAGCTTCATCGCGCCCGCGGTCGGGCGTTTGTACCCGACGATGGATTCCATCGACTTCCAGCGCGCGTATGTGAAGGCCAAGGGGCGAAATTTGCTGTGCCGGCTGGGTGCGTTTACGCAAGGGCAGCCGGCCCAGCGGCGGGAGCCGCAGAAGGGCGAAGCGCCGCTGATCCTTTTTCCGAAATCGCTGGCCGATGACGATCTTTTCCGCAGGAAATGGTCGGCATTGCCCTCGCCGATCAAGAAGGCCCTGAACGACGCCGCGGATCATTACTGGGATGAAACGCCGCGTTATGGCATTGTTCTGCCCTCCGTTTTGAAAGCCGCGCGCGCCAACGGCATGGAGCTTGAAAACGACCTTGACTTGCTGTGCTTCCTTGTGTCGCATGTCGATCATTATTTCCGCGCGCGGAAAGCCACGATCCTGATCAAGGAACTGCTTCCCCTTCCGGTGCGCATTTACGGCGACGGTATCGGCCATATCGATACGAAAGGCGCGCGCGCCGACGTGCGCAAGCCTATCGACTATGACGAGCTAACCGCCGTTTATCGCGAAGCGCTGGCGGTCGTTTCCATGAACCCCAACGCCGACGACGGCTGCCATGACCGCAATTTCCACGCGTTCGGGGCGGGTGCGCTTCCGCTTAGCGATACCAGCCCGTGGTGGGAAAAGAAGTATCCTGAACTGGCGCCCTATAGTTTCGATTTCCGCGATCGGCATCCGGCGGCGGCGGTAGAAAAAGTATTGGCCGCGCCTCAAGACGCGGCGGATCTCGCATGGAAAGTCGGGGAGAAGGCGCGCGCCGAAAGAACCTTTCAGGATGCCGTCGCCGAAGCGGTCGATTACGCGTTGATGCAACGCTATTTCGAGTTTGAATTCGAAACGCCGCTGGATATTTACGTAAGGCCGGAGCAGTGATTTTATAAGCAGGTATCCCGATGCGTCATTCCCGCGACCTGTCCTCCGAAGCCTTTGGGGTAGGAGGAAAGCGGGAATCCATCTTTGGATGATGTTAATTCAGCACCCGGCCCACGGTCGGGATTTAAGAAGCGTCCGGTCCATGATAGGGATAACCGGCTTTTAGCAACGCCCTGACCGGCGAGGTCATTTCCAAGGCCATAGGTCCAATTTTTTCGTGACACAAAAATCTAAGAAATTCTTTTATTACGTCTGGGTCTGTTTCATAATTTATATGCTTGCCTTTTTCGATGGTTTTAGTCCAGTCGGCGCCGCAGGCTTCTGCAAATTTTAAAGTCCCGAGACGCGGCACGTCCGTATCGCCTTCTCCAACAACAAAGCCGATCTCTTTCGCTCCTTTACGTACCATCTTCGGGTCTATGCCTTCATAAAAAGTCGCTGTTTTGCTTGGATCGCATTCGTCGGGTAGATGAATAAATTCGCAAACCGAACAAACGCCGATAAGAGCGCGATATTGTATGCCTAATTTTGCTGCCACTTGGAGTAATATGTTCCCAACTCCGCCCCCAGCGCTGTGTGCGACAATAATCGTATCTTCCGGTGCGCATCCTTTCAATGCTTCCTGAGCAATGGGAAGCCAATATTCAGCCGATTGCTTGTCAAAGGAGCGAAGATCCTCCGGCACTTCGCCGTCGATAAACTTCTTGCCCTCTTCAGGAAGCTTTGTCGGAAACTGCGGAATGATGAAATTAAACTTGACCTGATCGCCATAAGCTTTTTCCAATTCAGCTTGCAGCTGCTTATACCAGTTCTTATCGGGATACCCTTCCACGCCGTGGATAATCAGGATGTTGATTGTGCGGCGGTTGTCGACCGCGACATCGGGAAGTGTGTCTAAAGGATTCATAATAAAAACCTGTAAAAATATGAAATTTCTAAGAATTGAAACTCACTATACAGCAAGGAAATTAATTCAAGGTAAACGCGTATCCCATTGAAAGGAAAGAAGAAAAATGCCAACCCCGTGGGAGCCGTGCAGAGGTCAATGATCCGCCCCGGGTTAATTCTTAACAGCTTAGGCAACCTTCTCGCGGTCTGCCCTAACGAGGCCCGCCAAGAACGCTTGCGAGCGCCCGCCATCCACCCTTGAAGAAGATTTGTTCGTGGACACCGCTGCGGGTTACGTCGACGCCCGCGGGAACGCCGTGATTTAAAAAGACGCCGCCCCACCAACCTGAAAGACGTTCTTTGACCGCCGTTTTGAGAACGCCCGGGCTCCACCCGTTTACGCCGCAACGCGTGTTCGGCGAAGAGTTCAGAAGCTTCTCTGTTTCAGCCCACGGCAGCTCGGAAGAAGCCAACGCCGCAGAAACCGAAGGAGGCGCAGGAACGACAGGAACCTCAGGAGCCGCAGAAACCGCCTTTATCGTTTCCGTTGTTGCCTCAGGGGAAACAACAGAAATGATATCCGTCGCATTCGAAACCACAGTGGTTGATGACTCAACCAAACCGGCAACAACGGAACCCAGTCCCACCCCGATGGAACCGCCGACGAAGCCAAAAGCGGCGCCAAAAGCGAAAGCCTTGACCATGTAGCCTTTGGCTTTCTCTTCTGCCGACAAAGTCCGGCTCGCGCGCCAAACGCCAACGCATCCGCCCGCAAGCGCCCCGGCCACAAAGGGAACCGCCAAAGAGGGCCCGGTGACGGCAATAGCCGCCGCTGAAAAAAGCAATCTAAACCCGGCGCCAGCCGCGATTCCCACCACAAGTTGCGGGGCCTGTTTGACAAGGCCGGACGCGCGTGCGGTCACGAAGTTCGCGGTTTTGCGCCACAAGCTAAGCGTCTGCGGGCGCGTTAAATCCTTTTGCACAACAGGGATTTCCGGTTTTATGAAATCGCGAAGATTTTCGGCGGCTTCGGGATATTTGTTTTTCATTAGATCGATGCCGTCGTCCATCATGGCCATGCTTGCCTCGTGGAAAGGCTTTCGCTGTTCCTGCGTGGTCGGGAACGCGCCCGTGTGGCGCTTGTCCAAAAGCTCATTCAAGCTGGCCCGAGCGTCGGACAAGGACGTAAAACCCACATCGTCGCCTGCCTCTCTCGGATAGTCGAGCGACTGATCGTCCAAAAGATTGGCGATGCGCAATCCCAGCTGAAAACGTTGAACGCCTTGCGTCAAATCGTTGTCAAGAAGCTGGGACAAAATGATGGCGTAGGGCGGAACGGCGGGGTCTTTAATATTGGCTGGCGAAGAAACCGATAATTTGGCATTTTCAATATCGGTTTTTTTGAAAAATCTTGATAGACGTCCATACCGGCATTCCAGATCAAATGTTTTGAAAGGTTTCTTCAAATCGTCCAAAAGGACTTGTCCCCTTGCTTCGTCGGAATGATAGTCTTCATCTGTTTCTTTTAATGCGGCGCTTTTCAGCTTTAGTAAGACTTGAATATAAGCGGCCTGTTCTTGCGCGGCCTTGGCGTCAGGATGATCTTTAAGAATCGTTACGGCAAAATATTCCGGCGCGATGCGAGCGGCTTCTAAACGATCGAACGCTGGGGAATTCATAAAAAAATCTCCGTATGAATAATGGCGTCATTTTGAAACAAACTGATATATATTATGTATATCTTTCTCCAATAGGGCAGTCAAATGCTTTTACGATAGCCGTCAGTAAGAAAAAAAATTTGAATAACGCAAGGCATCTCCAAAACGCCTCGCCATTAACCATGCAAGGCGTTTGTTATCGGTTGCTATCCGGTTGGGTCGTTTCCTTGATCTTGTCCCCGGCATCCTTGACGGCGTCGCCCAGCTTCTCGCCGGGAGTGCGATCTTCCAACTGCCGCCCTGCTTTATCGATGCCTTGGGGCAACTCATTGATCGCGTCGCCGACCTTCTCGGTCGCCGTGCGCTGATCCGGAAGCGTCAGAAAGCCATAAGCCAACAGCGCGATGGCAATGCCCAAAATGATAATGACCGGTTTTTTATACGTCTCTTTAATCATTCCCATATTTAGCTCCATTTAAAATCAGTTGATAAAATTGAACGCAATCGTGCCGCTACTTCCAAATCGGTTCTCCGAGATCGAACTGATCCTGGCTCGTAAGTCCTCCGGCAGCGGCGCCCGCCGCGCCGCCGACAATCGCGCCGGTCGCGGGGCTACCCATAAGCGCGCCGCCCAGTGCGCCTGCGCCTGCGCCGATGCCGGCGCCGCTAAGGGCTCGCTCGCCGGGGTCGCGGCCGCACACAGCCAGTAAGGAAACAAGAGAGGCAGCGACCAGAACTCTGGCCAATAATTTTGTGTGAGACATGATTAAGATCCTTTTTCCTTGTTGTTATATGTATGGTCTATCGGCGTTTTGCGCATTGCCGGTTTTGCCGGATTCTAATTCACTGTCGGGGGATACTTCAAAGGTTCGAACGATTGATTTCGGAACGTCAATAGGGGTTGCATTCATAATGACGGAGCGCATGTCGCCAGAGCGCCTGACGGCACAGCCCCGAAAATCGGGAACGCATGGTTGAGGAAAGGCGTACGGTCGGTATTCATGAGTGCTCGTTTGCATGTAAAGCCCGTTACCTGATTCCGAAGAGATTTAACATCGCCCGATAGTCTATTCCCCCTGAGCAACACCTTCTTGACTTTTGTTAAACAAGGGGGGTGTACAAGCAAAAAAACGCCTTCCTAAGGGAACGATGCTGGCTGTTAAAGCAACTCCCGTTCCGTCATGCCTGCGGAGGCGGCATCTCATATGTTTGCTTGATGAGTTTTCTGCTCTAAAGAGTCGTTTTTTTAAGGAATTAAGTGAACCAGATAATCCGGCGCTACGCGTGTTTCATCGCGCCAGCCGCGGCCAACAGCCTTTGGAAACTTTTCCGCAAGGATATCAAACCCGCATTCTTTAAATGCGTCTCTTAACGTATTCAAAGTCCAAAAGGTATCGGGAAATTGAGCAGGGGGATCGGAATGGATGTAGCTCGTAAAAGGATCGCCGTCTTTCAGTTTCAGCTCCTTGTCATAATGATATGTGACAAAATCCGCGCCTGAAAGTATGGCTTCCGGGTTTAGCGTAATAATGTAGCAGTCACCGCCGGGTTTCAGCACCCGATTAAGTTCATTGAAAATATGAACAAGGCTTTCGCGATCGGGCGTCTCGCACGGAACATAAGAGGAAAAAACCGCATCGAAGCTGTTGTCGCGAAAGGGCAGGTGACGCTCGCTTCCGGTTGCCCGCACATATTCGGAGTCTTTGTGTTTTCCTCTCTTTGCCTCTTCAAGCATATCTTTGTCGCGCTCCGCGCCGACGAGCAAGCGCGGGTTAAACCGATATAAAAACTCTGTGGAACGACCACCGCCGATCCCCAATTCAAAGACTGTTTTGCCTTTAAGGGAACCGCCGACCATTTCCTCGAACTCTGAAAAAGCCCATTGGTCGGTCGTCCCGTCGATGCCCAGCGCATTAAAAGATTGGGCCATTTCCTGATTGTATGTGGTCATCGGGCATTATCCCTGTCGAAATCATTTAGAATATGAGACAGGCAGAATAGCAAAAATACCTGCAATTAAAAATGACCCGAGGAAGATAGACTTAGTCTATGTTTAGCGGCGAAGCGTCAAGGCGCTCCTCGACGATAGCAAAGATGCCCCCCTGTTTTGGCGCGTTTGAATTTCTTTAAAAACACATTCCTCGATCGCATCGGGGCTAATGTTTGCAGAAGAACAAAGCTCCGCAAAATTTTCTTTTCTTTTAGCAAATTTGGACTTAAGAACCTCATGTATTTCGCCGACCTGAGTGTTATTGCCGGACTTATAAAGTTTGTCCACAAACTCCCGAACAAGCGGGCTTAAACGCGAATTGACATAACGCCGATCTATCTCCCGCCGCATCTCATCCGCTGTGCTGTTGCCGGCAGGGTCAAGAATGTCGTAATCCGCCCCTGCTTTCTCCAAATTTTCATCAATACCTTCTTTACATAAGCTTAATTCCTCTGCGTCCTGTAACGTCAATAAACGATCAAAATAACGCCGGGCATCTTTAATGTTTTCTTTCAAGCAATATCCGTCCAAGATCGTAAGAGCTTCCTCGTGGGATAGTCCCTGCCCCGGAAAAAGGGTGGAAGAAAGATCTGCGCCGGCTTCTCTAAGTTTAATTTTTATTCTCCATATGGAGTCTTCCGGCGACCTGCGGCTATTGCCGTCTTTCAGTTCTTCAAACATGGTTAGCGCAGATTTAATTCGTTGGTTTTTATCTCTTTTGGATACAAAAGCCGTCCTGCTGCCGCATTCGAAGGGAGATTTCACGCCTTCGAAAGCATATTCATCGTCGTAAACGAATGAGGATTTGATGAGGCTTTTAACAAGATCGGGCACTGTATCATCTAATGCAAGAAGACCCGCATCCTGCAAAATATTCTTTCCACGAATAATATTGGACAGCCCCTCCAATGTCTGTGCAAGACTGGTTATGGCGTCGCGATTTTCGAAATCATCGCTGTCATAAAGACCCAAAATGACATCGAAAACTTTCTGTGCTTCTGTATCGGAAGCGATTGAGCCATCACTCAAACGTATGGGCTTTTGACCGGACACAATATTATCCTCATTTATGTTTATGGATTTCGTGAATATAAAGGGAGTCTAATACTTTCATAAATATAAAATATACTTAAGACTAAAAAGCCCGCGAACGCCTTTATTGAATGGCTTCTCGGCGCTTCGCCTCACCAGTTTGGTTTCGCGCCGTTTATACGGGATGTACTCGCTACGCGCTAACGCGCTTGCTGCGTTGCAATTTTCAGGTCGCGGCTTGCGCTTTGCTTAGCCGCTCCCGAAAATTGTCGAACCCTACGGATTCGAACGCGCTAGGCGCGATGCCATAAAGAAAAACCCCCAAAATGGGGGTTTTCTTTATGGCGTCCCCTACGGGATTGGCTTCTCGGCGCTTCGCGCCGCTCGCACTGTCTGCGCCATGCTTATTATTTTTGTGCGTTCGCGTGCACGCCCGCGAACGCCTTTGTTGAATGGCTTGCCATCGAACCCTTTTTGGGGTTCGAACCCTAAGGGGCAATAAACAAAAAGGCCCTAATCGGGCCTTTATGTTTATTGGCGTGCCGCACAGGATGAATCGGAGTACTTTCATGTTCGCAGTCAATGGGTT
>CAYVNS010000010.1:59315-77329 GCA_964453225.1 uncultured Rhodospirillaceae bacterium | reverse complement strand
TTGGGTTGAGGACTCTACATCATTTTGGTCTATCTGGCGGGGGGAAGGTCAAAAGTATTAACGAGAATTAATCAAGTTGAGGTTTTGGAAAAAAAAGCTAAGATCAATTATTAGCTCATTGGTGAGTGGAATGGCGGAAAATATTGCATTAATTGCTGCTGAAATATTAATTCCCCCTGCGGTAGGTGCTGGCGGTCTATTGATTAGGCATCATAAAATTATGAATCGTGGATCAGAGCCTCTATCCGCCAACGAGGAGATGGGAAACAATATCTTACGCCGAAAAATTGACCGACACCGCCAAGAAGCCCGAGAATATCTTACGGCTCGCCGCAACGGGCCCAAGCTGTGACTTTTATCGATAAAGCAAGAGGCGGTTCTATGTGCGGTCGTTATCTTTGATCACTTAAAGCTTGGCGGCTTCAGCCGCCAAGCTTTAAACCTGAATCTGCTCGATAACAAAGACTAAAAGCATTTTCCGGCAACGATAAACACGCCAACCTAAGCGGAAAATCCTCTAGAAGTTATACATGAACGAGCCTTGGAGGCGGTTGAGGGTGCCGTCCGTGCCTGTGATGACCTTGCGGTAGCCGTACATATATTCAAGGCCGACCTTATACGAAGGCGCGGGCTGCCAGATCAAGTTGACGTGGCCGGAAGCGACGGTCTTGTTCGCCACTCCTTGCGCCGTGGCGTTCAGGAAGCTCCGGTCGTTGAGGATGCGCGCAAAGCCGCCGAACACGTTCGACCGGAAATCGTCCGCCCAGATGTGCTGGTAGCCAAGGGTGCCGCCGTAGTACGGCTGGGTCCGAAGCTGGCCCGTCGCCGTGCTGTAGTAGGCGCCCGCCGCCGCGACGTCAAAATCGTAGCGGCCCGTGCCGTCGCCGCCGACGATGCTGTACATGATCGCGTCCTTATCGAACACGCCTTGCTTGCCCGAAAGCGCAAGGCCGTAGCCGATGGCCGAGGCCGTGTTTTCGTTTGCAATCGCCGTCGCGGCTTGTTTATCGACGTTGATCTGGTTGACGACCGAGCGCAACGACACGTGGCCGTTCTTGGCGTAGGCGTAATCGCCGCGGACAACGAAGTCCGGCAAGCGCGGGCGGTTCGTGATCGTCGCCCCCGCCGTCGTCGGATTGGCCTGATAGATGCCGTTTTGCGTCGCCTGAACCATGTTGGCCGGGACTTCGACCGAGCCGCTAAGGGTCACGGGGCCGAACGCTTGCGTGTACCGGACTTGCGGCTGGCGCACGAAGATCGTTCCTGCGGGGCCGATGTAATCCAAAGATTCTGGCATCGCGTTTGTGTCCATAAGGTTGGACCATGTTTGACCCGCCAAGAGCTGGCCTTTGGCGGCCGAGCCGACGCTGCCGTAGGCGTGGCGCAGCATGAACCCGTAGGTGCTGGTATTGCTGTTCGTGCCCGAGGCGCCGTAGAAATCGCCTTCGAGGAAGGTTTTGATTTCGCCGAGGCTGGACTCCGTCCGTGTTTCCATGTTCACGCGCGTTTGTTGGGCGCTGAACGTCGTTTGCGAGCTGCGATCCGCCGCGGCCGTGTTTTCCAGCGGGATCATGAAGAAGCGCGCGTAGGACTGGTCGTAGCCGACGCCGATGTTCTCAACCGCGTCGAGCTTGATATAGCCGCCCAGCTTGACGGACGTGGACGTGCCGGGAATATGGAAGGAGCCCGGGAAGGTCCCCTTGGTGACGACATTCTCCGGACCGGCCGGGGTTGCCGACGCCGTAGCCGGTTGGGGCGTTGAGGCCAGAGGCGTTTTATCCGCCGCGACCGGAGCCGCCACCGTTGCCGTCGTTGCCGCAACAGGCGCCGCTTTCTTGGCGGCGGCTTTATCCTTGCGTGTCTGCGCTTCCATCTGGTCGATCTTCTTCGACAGCTTGGCGATTTGCTCCTTCAAGGCGGCGATTTCGCTTTCTTCCGTGGCGGCAAAGGAGGGGGACGTGACGAGCGCCAAAGCCAGCATGGACGACGCGAGGAGAATTTTTTTCTTCATGGGGACAGCCTCTGTGAGGGGAGGGAAAAAGGATCGATAGAAAGGAGTTAGTATGCGACTCACTTGTTTTGTACGGAAAAACATACGAATCGGTGTTTTCCTTCAGAACGTTGCACAAAAACAACGATGAGGTTCTAGATTGAGGTTTGTTTTTGCAAGGACCTTTTGGCTATGATTCGGCCCCGTGCTTAAAGTAGGACACAGTCGATGATTTCAGCCGTTTTCAGGCATTGGGATTTGGGCGTTCCCGTCATGTCGCTCTGCGCCAGCCGCAACGGCGAATGGATTTTGGCGTCCCTGGCGGATGGCAGCGCGCGGATTTTTGCCGCAAACGCGGAAGCCAAAGAGCCGAGAAGCCTTGCGCTGCATGAAGGGCTTCCGCTTTGCCTTCGTCCGGATGCCGACGACCACGCGTTTCTGTCGGGCGGGGAGGACGGAAAGGTTTTGATCGTCGATCCCGTCCTTGGCGCGGCGACCTTGCTTGCCGAACATGCGGTTCAACGCATCGAACAGGTGGCCGCGTCGCCGCAAAGCCAATGCCGCGCCTACAGCGTGGCGCAAGCCGTGCATGTGCTAAACGAAGCCGGCGAGGAAAAAGTTGATCCGCCTCTTTTATTTCCCGGCTCCATCAAGGGCCTGGCTTTCAGCCCTAAAGGCGATCGGCTGGCCGTCGGCTATCCGGGCGGCGTGGCGCTGTGGCAAACGGACGGCGAGGATACGCAGCCGACGACGCTGAAGCTTAAGGATTCTCCTTGCGGCCTTCTGTGGAGCCCCGATGGCGCCATGCTTTTGGCGTGCCTGATGGATAACGAGGTTTGCGCGTGGCTTATGCCGGAGGAAAAAGAAATAAGGCTTCGTTCTTTTGCGGCGCCCGTGCATTCCATGGCTTTTACCGCGGGAAACAAGTATCTCGCCGCTTCGGGCGCGGCGCAGATCCTTTACTGGCCGACGGCGGCGGGGCGATTCGGGAAAGAGCCCCTTCGGCTTGGCGAGGCGGATCAAAGGCTTGTGACCGTCGTCGCGGCGCATGCCAAAGAGCCTTTTGTGGCCGCGGGATACGACGATGGCATGGTGGCCATGGCGCCTTTGGACGGGCGCAAGGCCTTGCGCATAAGGCCGCCCGGTTTATCCCCCATTAACGGGCTTGCGCTGAATAAAGCGGGAGATTGCTTGTTTGCGTCGGTCGAATCCGGCACAATCCTTTTGTTTACCGTCGACAGCTTAAGGAATGCCCTTGCCCCTCACGATTGAAGATCTCTTAGCCCGGCTTGTCGGTTTCGACACGACATCGCGCCATCCGAATTCTCTCTGCATTGAGTTCATTCGCGACTATTTGAATGGGCTCGGCGTAACAAGCGAGGTCATCGCGGGAGGAAAAGAGGGAAAGGCTTGCCTTTTTGCCACGGTCGGCGAGGCCGATAGGGCAGAGGCCATGCTCGCCGCGCATACCGACGTCGTCCCCGTCGACGGGCAGGCGTGGGCTTCCGATCCGTTTGCGCTGACGGAGCGCGATGGGAAGCTGTTCGGGCGCGGCTCCGCCGACATGAAGGGCTTTATCGCCTGCGCTCTCGCCTTCGTTCCGCAATTCCTTGCCGCAAAGAGCGGCAAGGGTTTTCATCTGGCGCTGACTTTCGACGAGGAAGTCTATATGTGGGGCGCCAAGCGCTTGACGGAGCATCTGAAGGCGAAACAATTCAAGCCGCAATGGATATGGATCGGCGAGCCGACCGGATTCAACCTGGTCGCCCAGCACAAGGGGAGCGTTGTTTACAGCACGCGCTTTACGGGCGTTGCGGGACATTCGGGGCAGCCGCAAAAGGGATTGAACGCCATCGAGATGGCGTCGTCGATGATCGACGTTCTTCTCGATATGGCAAGGCAAAGGAAAGCGCGGCCTTATGCGGGATCGATGTTCGATCCGCCTTATTCAACGATCAATCTCGGCACGATCGCGGGGGGCACGGCGGAAAATATTATTGCCGGAAAATGCGAGCTTGTTTGGCAGCTTAGAATTCATCCCGGCGAACGCGCCGCCGATCTCCTTGCCGAAGCGGACGCGAGGACGAGGGAGGCGCTTGCGCCCCGCTTGGCCGCGTTTCCCGCCGCGCGCATGGACACCGAAACCTTTTTCGACATGCCGCCTTTTGAGGCGGCGGCGGATAACCGGGCCGTTAAAGCCCTTTCGACCGCCCTCGAAACGGCGGAAATCCATGCCGTCAATTTTGCCACCGAAGCCTGCGTTTATCAGGAACTTTGCCCCGATGTGGCCGTTTGCGGCCCCGGTTCTATTGAACAGGCTCACCAACCCGATGAATTTATTGATAAAACGCAGCTTAAGCGTTGCGTTGACTTGATGGGCAGAGTTCTTCTATCTTCCTCTGCCATTTAGAACCTATTTTAATCTCGTGAGGTTGGCCTGCAAATCGCCGTTTTTACGATTTTTTCTGCTTACGCATGTTGACTGCGCCGCGCGAAAAAATCGTAAAAACAACACTTTTCGTCTCAACCTGACGAGATTAAAAACAGGTTCTTAGAAAGGGAGTATAAATGAAGAGCAAGCCTATCACGACCGTCACCGTGCCCCAGAATTACAAGCCCACGGAAAAAGAACCGTATATGAATCCGGTCATGCTTGAATATTTCAGGCAGAAGCTGCTTCGCTGGAAGGCCGAGATCGTGCGCGAGTCGGACGTGACGTTGCAGGAGCTTCAGGACGACGGCGGCATGCAGGAACCCGATATCACGGATCGCGCTTCGGCCGAGACCGAAGTGGCTTTGGAATTGCGAACGCGCGACCGCCAGCGCAAGCTGATCAGCAAAATCGACGAGGCGCTGGAGCGCATTGAGCGCAACGAGTATGGCTATTGCGAAGAGACAGGGGAGCCCATAGGAATCAAGAGGCTGGAAGCGCGCCCGATTGCGACGCTGACGGTCGATTCGCAGGAGCGGCACGAGCGCAAGGAGAGGACGCAGCGCGACGAGAGAGAATAGCGGTCAAACGCTCTTGGGCTGCACGCGAAGAAAAGACAAATAGGATGCCGGCCAGCGCGGGCATGACGATTTTTTACCGGAGGTTATGCGATGAAAAAGTGCGGCGGCCTGTTTCTCTCGATCTTCTTGTCTTTAGGGCTTGCGTCGCCCGCTTCGGCCGCAGGGGCGGCCGTTTCCGATATGTTTGGCGTGCGCGAAGTCATTCTTGATTTCACACAGTTCGACGATCCAAGGGCTTCGGACACATGCGGCCTTTCGCGCCAGCTGATCGCGGATACGATCGCGGCCAACTTGCAAGGAACCTCCGTTCCGGCGATCCCCGTTAACGAGGCCCGGCCTCCCGTCGCGGGCATTTTCCGCATCAACCTTGTGCCGCTGGTTTCGACCTACGTCGATGAGACGCTGGGCTGCGTCTCGTGGATCTCCCTTTCGGCGGAAAATCGCGTGAGCCTCATGGTGCCGCCTCTCAACGTGCAGCGCGCCGTTTTGGCCGTTTTCTGGCGCGGCCACTTGAAGGTGGTCAGCACGCATTCGACCCATACCCCCAAAGTCGTGGCTGCCGTGAAGTCGCTGGTCGAAAAGTTCGCGCAGCAATACCGCGCCGATCAGCCGCCCGAACTGCCGGAATGAGCGGCACGACCAGAAAGATAAAAAGCAGCCCGAAGCTTGAAACGCTGATCCTGACGGTTCCCGAAACCCTGGACGGGCAACGGGTCGACAAGGCCCTTGCCGTTCTTGCCGCCGAGCTTCATCCAGGGTTGTCGCGCGCGCGCGTGCAGGCGTTGATGGCCGAAGGGCACATCAAGCTCGGGGGAAAAGATTTCCGCGACGCCAGCCGCAAGGCCAAGGCGGGCGACGCTTTCGAGATCACGCTGCCGGCGCCTGAAAAAGCGGAGCCGGAAGCGCAGGCGATGGATCTTGCCATCGCGTACGAAGACAAAGACCTTATCGTGATCGACAAGCCGGCGGGGCTTGTGGTGCATCCGGCTCCCGGCAACCGCGATGGGACGCTGGTGAACGCGCTTTTGGCGCATTGCGGCAAGAGCCTTTCGGGCATTGGCGGCGTCGCGCGCCCCGGGATTGTGCACCGGCTCGACAAGGATACGACCGGCCTTATGGTCGTTGCGAAAAACGATGCCGCGCATCAGGCTTTGGCCGCGCAGTTCGCGGACCGCCGGTTGAGCCGCACCTATCAGGCGCTCGTTTGGGGCGTGCCCGTGCCGACGCGCGGCGCTGTCGACGCGCCCATCGGGCGAAGCGCCCGGGACAGAAAGAAAATGGCCGTGACAGGCAAAGGCCGAAGCGCGCTTACCCATTACCGGGTGTTAAAGGATTTTGGTTTTGCGTCTTTGGTTGAATGCACGTTGACGACCGGGCGGACGCATCAAATTCGGGTGCATATGGCGCATATCGGGCACCCGGTCGTTGGCGATCAGGTTTACGGGAAAGGGCGCAGCGCCAAAGGCGCCGAGGCCTTGCGAGCCTTTCCGCGGCAGGCGCTGCATGCCGTATCGCTTCGTTTTCTTCATCCGCGCACGGAAGAGACGATGACCTTTAAGTCGGCTTTGCCGAAGGATATGGTTAAGCTGGTGAAGAGCGCGCAGAACGCCGCCGATTTATAAAGCCTTTCAAAACCATGGGAGCGCAGGGCTTATGCCAAGGGCCATGAATTTGGACTTATAATCGTTTTTAAAAGCATTTGCCTTTTTTGGAACATATTCTTTCCCCATAATCTTCGAAAGCAGCACATTCGAAGAGGCAATGAAAAAAACACTGGATACAAGAGAAGAAGTTCAGCTTTTTATCGTCGAGCTCTCCAGAGGGGTTGAGCTCCTCACCAAAGCTGCGCAAGAAGGAAAGCCCGGCGCTGAACGCAGCGTGGATTCCCCGGCGGCAAGGTATTATGAAAGAGCCGCCATTTTCTTGAATTTACAGAGTTATCAGACCTTAAATAAGCAAAAGCTGGGCGATTTTCTGCTGGACAGGATCTTTTACGGCGATAAACACGAATACGCGACATACGCGCCGGATGTTTTTGCCATTTTCGATCATACCTTGAAGATCGATATTCCCTCGAAGCTTCGTAAAATGGAAAGACTTAACTCAACGCGTCCTAAAGTATGCGCGCCTTTTTGGTCCCGCGGGGTTGCCTGCGGCTGCGGCACGACGCCTTAATTCTTTTGCTTTAGAGCGAAATCCGTTCAGCTCGAATTATCCCGAGAGACCAACGCGAAAATTAATTAAGAAAACAAATGGGATGCCCCGCCTTCGCGGGCATGACGGGCGTTCTAGGTTGGACTGAAATTGCTTTAGCTAACCAAGCCTTCGCGCTCTGCCGCCAGCTTGATGTTGTGCTGGAGCTTTTCGAAGGCGCGCACTTCGATTTGGCGCACGCGTTCGCGGCTGATGCCGAGGCGCTGGGACAGATCTTCAAGCGTGGCCGGCGATTCCTTCAGGCGGCGCGCCACGATAATGTCGCGCTCGCGCGGGTTTAAGCCTTCCATCGCTTCCGACAGCAAACGCTGCCTGTGGCCCATTTCCTGCGCCGCGCCGAGCTTGACGTCCGCCGCTTCGGCCGTATCGACAAGCCAATCCTGCCATTCGTTGCTGTCTTCGTCCTTGGTGACTTGCGCGTTCAGGGACTGGTCGCCGCCCAGCATGCGGCGATTCATATTGATAACGTCTTCTTCGGGCACATCGAGGCGCTGGGCGATTTCCTTCACCTGTTCGGACGACAGGTCGCCGTCGTCGATGGCTTTCATTTCGCCTTTGAGCCGCCGCAGGTTGAAGAACAGCTTTTTCTGCGCCGCCGTCGTCCCGATTTTGACCAAAGACCAGGAATGCAGGATGTATTCCTGTATCGCGGCGCGAATCCACCACATCGCATACGTCGAAAGGCGAAAGCCGCGGTCGGGATCGAAGCGCTTGACGGCCTGCATCATCCCGATGTTCCCCTCGGCGATCAGATCCGCAAGCGGCAGGCCATAGCCCCTGTAGCCCATGGCGATTTTGGCGACAAGCCGCAGATGGCTGGTTACGAGCTTGTGCGCGGCTTCGAGGTCGCCGTGCTCCGTCCACCTTTTGGCAAGCATAAATTCCTCATCGGCATCCAGTATCGGGAATTTGCGTATGTCGCGCAAATAGACGGAGAGGTTTCCCTCGCCGCGCAGGATGGGAAGATGGCTAAAAGAGGCGCTCATGGATATTCTTATACAATACTTTTTGCGAAAACATTTAAACGATCTTAAGCTGAAAAACGCCCTTTTTCACCGCAAGCCTGTTTAAATGGAACCGGTTAAAAAACCAAGCATGGACACTACGGGAATGAGCGGGGCAAAGTCCACTAAAAAGGGCCTTGAATACACCGGCAGATTAAGCTGGAAACGCCTGAAAAAACGGTACAAAACGCCCCTTTGCCGGAGAAGAAAAAATTGGCGTTTTTGAAGTTAATTGAGTAGGATAGCGCGCGACCACAAAAGCGTTTTTTCAGCCCGTTCCGGCGGGCTCGACAAACAAAAATTTGCCAATCATCCGGCAAGGAAACAGGACATTAAAGTCATGAGCGAAACACCCCCGCATTCGCAGGAAACGCCGGATCAGGAACAGGACTACGGCGCGGAATCCATTACCGTGTTGCGCGGCCTCGATGCCGTGCGCAAGCGCCCCGGCATGTATATCGGCGATACCGACGACGGGTCCGGCCTGCATCACATGATTTACGAAGTGGTCGATAACGCCATCGACGAGTCCCTCGCCGGTTATTGCACGCGCGTCGACGTTGTTCTGAATGCCGACGGTTCGTGCACGGTGCGCGACAACGGGCGCGGCATACCCACCGACATTCATCCCGAAGAAGGCATCTCGGCCGCCGAGGTCGTGATGACGCAGCTGCATGCCGGCGGCAAGTTCAACCAGAATTCCTATAAGGTTTCGGGCGGCTTGCACGGGGTGGGCGTTTCGGTCGTCAACGCCTTGTCGGAATATCTGGACTTGCGCGTTTGGCGGCAGGGCGGCGAGTATTATATGCGTTTTCGCAACGGCGAGGCCGAAGCGCCGCTTAAAATGATGGGGGCCTCGGATCAGACGGGGACGGAGATTACTTTTCTGCCCTCCGAAAAGACTTTTACCAAAACGGATTTCGATTTCGCCACGATCGAACATCGCTTGCGCGAGCTGGCCTTTTTGAATTCGGGCGTCAATCTTATTTTAACCGACGCGCGCGGCACCGAGCCGAAAACGGCCCGGCTGCACTACGAGGGCGGCTTGAAGGCGTTCGTCGAGTGGCTGGATCAATCGAAAGAGCCTTTGCACAAGACCATTTTTGCCCGCAAGGAAAACGAGGGCGTGACGGTCGAATGCGCGATGCAGTGGAACGACAGTTACCACGAAAGCATGATGTGCTTTACGAACAACATACCGCAAAAAGACGGCGGCACGCATCTGGCGGGTTTCCGGGCGGCTTTGACGCGCACGGTAAACCAATATGCCGACAGCGTTGGCCTGATCAAGAAAGACAAGGTTTCGCTGGCCGGCGAGGATATGCGCGAAGGCTTGACCTGCGTTTTGTCGGTGAAGGTTCCCGATCCCAAGTTTTCTTCGCAGACGAAGGAAAAGCTTGTGTCGAGCGAGGTGAAGCCGATTGTCGAGGCCGTGATCGGCGAAATGCTGAACACGTGGTTCGAAGAGCATCCGGCGGAATCGAAGAAGGTCGTCGGCAAGGTCGCCGACGCGGCGGCGGCGCGCGAGGCGGCGCGCAAGGCGCGCGAGCTGACGCGCCGCAAAGGCGCGCTTGATCCCGCTTCCTTGCCGGGCAAGCTGGCGGACTGCCAGAACCGCGATCCGGCGCAATCCGAACTTTTCATCGTCGAGGGCGATTCGGCCGGCGGTTCCGCCAAGCAGGGACGCAAGCGCCAATTCCAGGCCATTTTGCCCTTGCGCGGCAAAATCCTCAACGTGGAGCGCGCGCGTTTCGACAAGATGTTGTCGTCGGAGTCGGTCGGCACGCTGATTACCGCCATCGGTTGCGGGATCGGGCCGGAGGAGTTTAATGCCGACAAGGCGCGCTATCACAAAATCATCATCATGACCGATGCCGATGTGGACGGCAGCCATATCCGCACCTTGCTTTTGACGTTCTTCTACCGGCAGATGCCCGAACTGATCAACCGCGGGTATATTTACATCGCGCAGCCGCCTTTGTTCCGCATCAAGCGCGGCAATACCAAGGAGCGCTATCTTAAAGACGAGCCGGCCATGGAAAATTACCTGACCGAGACCGGCATCGACGGCGTGACGCTGGCGCTCCACGGCGGCAAGACCCTGGAAGGCGCGGAGCTTTTGACGCTGGCGGAAAAGACGCGGATGATGAAGCGCGCCATACGTTCGCTGGCGCATAAAGTGCGGCATGAGGCGCTGGTCGAGCAGGCGGCCATCGCCGGCGCTTTATCGGCCTCGCTGGTCAACGAGCCAACGCACGCGGCTGAAGCGGCGGCTTATGTCGCCAAGCGCATGGACGCTTTGCTGCCGCCCAAGGAACGCGGCTGGAAAGGCGAAGCCATGCCCGAGGGCGGTATGATGCTTTTGCGCGAGCGCTTCGGCGTGACGCATCGCTTCGCCTTCGATGTCGATACCTTGCGCTCCAGCGAGGCGCGCCGGCTCGATCAGATGACCAGCGATTTGCAGGAATGGTTCCAGTTCCCGGCCAAGCTGACGATCAAGGACAAGACGGTTTCCGTTCCGGGGCCGATTGCGTTGATCGACGCTTTGTGGGAGCACGGCAAGCAGGGCTTGACGATCCAGCGCTATAAAGGCCTTGGCGAAATGAATCCCGAACAGCTTTGGGAGACCACGCTCGATCCGGACGTGCGCTCGCTGTTGCAGGTGAAGGTCAATCAGGCCGAAGTGGCGGAGCAGGTGTTCTCCACCCTTATGGGCGACGTTGTCGAGCCGCGCCGCCTGTTCATTCAGGAAAATGCCCTGAACGTGACGAACATCGATGCGTAATCGGATCTCGATCAGGTTGGCTTTCGACTTAACCTGACGAGATCATGAAAAAATAAGAGCATTAAGGAATCAGCATTCAGCATTCACGGAACAAAACCCCTGCCATACTTGACAAGTGGGGGCTTATACCAATCCCCGATCAAACAGGCTCTATTGTTGAAACATCACCCCCACCCAACCCTCCCCCATCAAGGGGGAGGGCTTTGATGCCCGCCGGAGCTTGCCCTGTACCCGATGCGGGGCGGGCATGCCGGGTGTTTTTAGCTGAACGGGAATTGCTCTTGCCCCAAAGCCCCAGCTACCGATTTCCCTGCGAGAGGAAGGAGAGTTCTTCCTGCGGGTCCTCGTATTGCTTGTCTCTTAATTTCACCGGGTATTCGCCGCTGAAGCAGGCGTCGCAGAACTGCGGGTTGTTCAAATCCCGCCCTTGCTCGCCCATCGCGCGGTAGAGGCCGTCCACGGAAACGAAGGCGAGGCTGTCGGCGCCGATGAATTTGCACATCTGCTCGACCGTATAGTTATGCGCCAGCAATTTTTCCGATTCCGGCGTGTCGATGCCGTAAAAGCAGCCATGCGCCGTGGGGGGCGAGGAAATGCGCATATGCACTTCGCGCGCGCCCGCGCCGCGAACCATTTCGACGATCTTGGTCGAGGTCGTGCCGCGGACGATGGAATCGTCCACCAAAACAACGCGCTTGCCGGTTATAAAGCGGCGATTGGCGTTGTGCTTCAGCTTGACGCCCAGATGCCGGATGCGGTCGGTCGGCTGAATAAACGTGCGGCCCACATAGTGGTTGCGGATCAGGCCGAGATCGAAGGGGATTTTGCTTTCCTCGGCGTAGCCGATCGCGGAAGGGATGCCGGAATCCGGCACGGGAACGACCACGTCGGCGTCGACCCGCGCTTCGCGCGCCAGTTCCATGCCGATGTTCTTGCGCATCTCGTAGACCGAGCGGCCTTCGAGCGAGGAATCGGGGCGCGCAAAATAAATGTATTCGAAGATGCAGAATTTTCGGGGCGCGGGGCGGAATGGCCGCAAGGAGGCGATTTTGCCGTCCTGAAAGACGACCATTTCACCGGGTTCGATATCGCGCACGAAATCGGCGCCGATGATGTCGAGCGCGCACGTTTCGCTGGCCAGCACATGCGCGCCGTCCAGCTTGCCCAGCACGAGGGGGCGGATGCCGTGCGGATCGCGCACGCCGATCAGCATATCTTTGCCGAGGCAAACGAGCGAATAGGCGCCTTCGACCTGTTTCAAGGCGTCGATCAGGCGATCCACGGGCTTTTGCGCGGGGGCCGTCGCCATCAGATGGATGATGACTTCCGTATCCGTCGTGGAGCGGAAGAGGCAGCCGCGCTTGACGAGCTGCTTGTGAAGCGCGAGCGCGTTTGTCAGGTTGCCGTTGTGCGCAACGGCGAAGCCGCCGAATTCGAAATCGGCGAACAAGGGCTGGACGTTGCGCAAGGCCGGCTCGCCCGTCGTCGAATACCGCGTATGGCCGACCGCCGCCGCACCTTCAAGCTTGGAGATGACGCTGTCCGCGTTAAAATTTTCGCCCACGTGGCCAATGGCGTGATGGGCCCTGAAATGCCCGCCGTCGTAGCAAACGATACCCGCGGCTTCCTGCCCGCGGTGTTGCAGGGCGTGAAGGCCGAGCGCCGTCATGGCCGCGGCTGAATTGACGCCGATGATTCCAAAAACGCCGCATTCTTCCTTGAGTTTGTCGTCGTCAAACGGATCTGCCAGAAAGGTCATTTACTATTGCCTGTGCTAAAAAGTTTATCGATGTCGAAAGGCTCTTTTTTATCCTCGGCTTCTTCTTTGGAAGGCTTTTCCTCATCCGGAGGCGGCGGCGCGCCTTCCAGCCTTTTGGCGGCTTCTTCCTTTTGCTGCTCGACGTTCGGTGTCGTTTTCGCCAGCATTTCCTTCGGCACCAGAACAAGCAGCACATCCGCGCCTTTCGCCATCAGGGGGCGCGTTTTGGCCTTGACCAGCATATCCGGTGCCGAGGTGCTGTTTTCTTCGGTTTCCTGCTCTTCCCCAGCGGGCGCGTCGATGTCGGGCCAGATGACCATGCGCGCGCTCATGTAGATAAGGCAGACAATCAGCGCGCCGCGAAACAGGCCGTAAAGCATTCCCGAAAAACGGTTGATCCACGTCAGGGTCGGCCCCTTGATCATGCCGCAGAGGACGTTGCCGACGATGATCAGGGCGATGAGAACGATGACGAAGACCAGCGCCATGGCCCCCCATTCCGCCGTCTTTTCCGTTTTCAGATAGTTATGAACGAAAGGCACCGCCGGCGCGTAGAAATACCGCGCGGCGAAATAAGCCCCTACCCAGGCGATAAGCGAAAACACTTCATGCAAAAGGCCGCGCATCAAGGCAAGGATGCCGGACAAAAGGACGACACCGATAACGATGTAGTCGAGGCTATTGAGTAGGTTTTGGGGTTCCATGCGTTATCCTCAAAACATTTAAACGATCTTGGGTCCGCAAAACGCCCTTTTTCAAAATTTTGATGCTCACGTACGTGGAGTACGCTGCGCTCAAAATTTTCAAAAAGAACGTTTTTCGCCTCAAGCCTGTTTAAATGACATCGCACCCTAACAGAAAATTCGGAAAAGTTAATAGTTTCCTTTGCAAACCTGGTTTGGATGGGGGCTGCTTCGTCGCAACGCTCGGATCCTCACGTACGCTTGAGTACGCTCTCGATCCTGCGCTCCGTTGCTTCTCGCATTCCCCTCGTCCAAACGGGTTTGTAATTCTTTCAATGATATTTCAAAATGAAGCGCGCCTAAAGCTTTATTAATATGGATAGTTATGAACTGCAGGCCTATTGTTAAAAGAAAAGCTTCAAACTATACAAAAGAGAACGCCAAGGGAGACAAAGAATCGATGAGCGATCAGCAAATTCTTCAAATTCTTGAACAGGTTCATGCCGTTATCACGGATAGCCATATTGTTTATACGTCCGGCAAGCATGGCGCTGCTTACGTTAATAAAGATGCACTTTACCCGCACACGAAGATCATATCGCAGCTTTGCCGCGCCATGGCGGAACCATTTATATCCGACGACGTGGAGGTTGTCATAGCGCCCGTTATCGGCGGCGTGATTCTATCGCAATGGGTCGCGTGGCACTTAAGCGAGATGACGGGGCGCGACGTTTTAGGCGTTTACGCCGAAAAGGACGGCGCTGACGGCTTTATCGTTAAAAGAGGGTATGACAAGGCGCTTGAGGGGAAGAAAGTTCTTGTCGTCGAAGACGTTGTGACAACGGGCGGCTCGGTCAGGAAAGTGATCGATGCCGTCAGGAAGCATGGCGGGCACGTGGTCGGCGTCGGGATGCTGTGCAACCGCGGCGGCATTAAGTCCGAAGCCATTTCAAACCCGCCCAAACTTTTTTCGCTGCTGAACATCAAGCTGGACGCGTGGGAAGAGGCCGAATGCCCTTTGTGCAAGCAAGGCGTGCCCATCAATACGAGTGTCGGCAAAGGGCGGGAGTATTTGGCGAGGAAAAGGGGTTAGGGCCGGGGGCGATCTTAGGCGCGCTTGAGGTTTGGCGAGGCCTGGAAGAGGGGCAGGAGGTCGCTCAGCTGACGGATTTCGGTTGTGCGCAGCAAAGACGCGGCGCCGGATTTGGCGGCTTTTGGATTCTCGGGCAAAAGCGCGTGCGTAAAGCCCAATTTGACGGCTTCCTTAAGGCGCAGATCGCTTTGGCTTACGCGGCGAATTTCGCCGGACAAGCCGATTTCGCCAAAAGCGACGCAAGACGGCGGCACAGGTTCGCCCGTCAATGAGGAGAGAAGCGCCGACGCGACGGCAAGGTCGGCGGCAGGCTCCGTGATGCGCAGGCCTCCGGCGACATTGAGGTAGACATCGTTATTGCCGAAGGCGATGCCGCAGCGCGATTCAAGGACGGCCAGAATCATCGCGAGGCGGCCGGAATCCCAGCCCACAACGGCGCGGCGCGGCGTGCCGTACGCTGCGGGCGCGACAAGGGCCTGAATTTCGACAAGGACGGGGCGCGTGCCTTCCATGCCCGCAAAGACGGCGGCGCCGGACATGTCGTCGCGCCGGTCGGCAAGGAAAAGGGCGGAAGGGTTTTGCACTTCCATCAGGCCTTTTTCAGTCATTTCGAAAACGCCGATTTCGTCGGTCGGGCCGAAGCGGTTTTTCACGGCGCGCAGGACGCGGAATTGATGGCCGCGGTCGCCTTCCAGATACAAAACCGTATCCACCATGTGTTCCAGCACGCGCGGGCCCGCAATGGCGCCGTCTTTCGTGACATGGCCGACGATCAAAAGCGAAATGTTCCTTTTTTTGGCGATATGGATCAGTTCCTGCGCTGAAGTGCGCACTTGCGCCACGGTGCCGGGCGCGCTGTCGAGCATATCGACGTACATTGTCTGGATGGAATCGACGATCAAGATATCCGGCGCGTCTTTATGGTCGATGGCGGCGACAATATCGCGAACCGATGTTTCCGCAGCCAGGGCGCACGGCGCCTTGGCAAGGCCCAGTCGGCCCGCGCGCAGGCGCACCTGATCGATGGCTTCTTCGCCGGAAATATAGGCGACTTTATAGGGGGCGCGACTACTCTGCGGTACGCTTGCTTCGCAAGCTTCCCGCAACCGTGACTGCGGCTCTTTACAAGGGGCGCGACTACTCTGCGGTACGCTTGCTTCGCAAGCTTCCCGCAACCGTGACTGCGCCAGGCTGCATATTATCTGAAGAAGAATGGTAGACTTTCCAATTCCCGGGTCGCCTGCAACCAAAGTGGCTGAGCCGGGAACGAGGCCGCCGCCCACGACGCGGTCGAACTCCCCGATATGGGAAAGGCGGCGCGGAAGGGATTCAGACGCGCCTTCGAGGGGGACGAAGTCGATGCGCCTGGATTTGGCTTTGCCATGCGCCTTTAAGCCTTTGGGAGGGCCGCCGGACGTTTCCTCGGCCAGCGTGTTCCATTCCCCGCAGGCTTCGCATTTGCCGATCCACTTGGGATAAGAGGCACCGCAGTTTTGGCAGACAAAGAGGGAAGTGGGCTTGGACATAGGGGCAATATATATAGGAATGTTCACGTTTTGTACACAAAATTCCGTCTTGTTAACTTTACCTATGAAATAAAATACGCAAAATGACAGACAGTTTTTATTTAGAAAAGGCTTTAACAATGAAATCGACAAAGGTTCATACCTCCGCAGCGGAAGATGTTCATAATATTGGCTTTGGATTGCCCGATCCAAAGCTACAGGAACGCTTGATTGGCAATCGGTCAGACAATAAGACCGTGCCATTCATTGACTATTCCCGCCGCATTCTTGCGAACAAGCCGAGTTATTACGACACCAGCAGAAGCAGAGACAACCACGCAAACCACGGTTGGCCGTCCGAGGCCGCCCGTCGGCGCCGGTATAGGCCCAATGTTTCACCGCGTAGTGATAGAGCGCTTTTGTAATTGAGCGAATCGTTGACGTGGATCGTGATCTAGACGCTTTTTCGCGCTTCCAAATTTAGCGCCGCCGCGAGGAGGGTTTTGGTATAATCCTGCTGCGGGTTGTTGAAGACGGATGACGCGGAACCTTGTTCCACGCATTTCCCGTCCTTCATGACAAGGACGCGATGCGACAGGGCGTGCACCACGCGCAGATCGTGGCTGATGAACATGAACGCCAGCCGATGCCGCCGTTGAAGATCGCGCAACAGCTCGATCATTTGGCCCTGCACCGACATATCGAGGGCTGACGTCGGCTCGTCCAAAACTATAAATTTGGGCTGCAATATAACCGCGCGCGCAACCGCGATGCGCTGGCGCTGGCCCCCCGAAAATTCGTGGGGATAACGGTGGCGGGACTCGGGATCGAGGCCGACCTCTTCAAGCGCGGCGACGATGCGTTTTTCCCGTTCGCCCTTCGAGGCGCAGAGCTTGTTCAAATCCAGCCCTTCCGCGATGATATCGCTGGCCGGCATGCGCGGGCTGAGGCTGCCGTAAGGATCCTGAAAAACCACCTGCATCGAGCGGCGAAGGCCGCGCAGCTCCTTGCGCGGCAAATCCATAAGGGGCCGACCCAGAAAGACGACGTTGCCTTGGGACTTGATAAGCCGCAGAAGGGCGAGGCCGAGCGTGGTTTTTCCCGAACCGGATTCGCCCACGATGCCGATGGTTTCCCCTTCGCGCAACGTGAGGGAAATGCCGTCGACCGCGCGGATATAATCCTTCGGCTTTCCGAAGACCCCTTTCTTGATAGGGAAGTGGACTTTCAGATTATCGACGTTCAGGATTTCTTTTGCATCCGAAGGCAGGGGGAGCGCTTTGCCTTTGGGTTCCGAGGCGAGCAGCATTTGCGTATAGGGGTGCCGCGGGGCGGTGAAGATTTGGCTCGCCGTGCCTTGCTCGACCATCGCGCCGCGCTGCATGACGCAGACTTTATGCGCGATTTTGCGCACGATGTTCAGGTCGTGCGTGATAAGCAGCAAGGCCATGCCGAGGCGTTTTTGCAAGTCTTTCAAAAGCGCCAGAATCTGAGCCTGAATCGTAACGTCGAGCGCCGTCGTCGGCTCGTCCGCGATCAAAAGATCCGGGTCGTTCGCCAGCGCCATCGCGATCATCACACGCTGCCTTTGGCCGCCGGAAAGCTCATGCGGGTAGGCGTTTAGCCTTTTCTCCGGCTCCGGCAGCGCCACAAGCTTGAGAAGCTCCAGTATCCGGGCCTGCGCCTCTGCGGCGTTCATGTTCTTGTGCAAAAACAAGACTTCGCCGATCTGCTTGCCGATGGTGTGCAGGGGATTAAGCGAGGTCATCGGCTCCTGGAAGATCAGGCTGATGCGATTGCCGCGTATGGATTGAAGAACCTCGGGCGAGGCGGGGACGGATCTGCCGCTTTCGGAAGGCGAAAGGATACTTTTATCGTCGAAGACGATTTTTCCGCTTGGGTGCGTTGCGCCGGAGGGCAAGAGCTGAAGCAATGACAGAGCGGTTACCGATTTGCCGGAGCCGGATTC
>CAYVNS010000010.1:0-59305 GCA_964453225.1 uncultured Rhodospirillaceae bacterium | reverse complement strand
GGATGGCGCCGCCGGTGATGGCGGCGTTCTTCGGCAGAATGCCCATCATCGCCTGGGCGGTGACCGATTTGCCGGAGCCGGATTCGCCGACAAGGGCCATGGTTTCCCCGCGCTCGATGGCGAAGGATGCCCCGCTGACGGCAAGCGTTTCGCGCCGGTCTTGCCGAAAGGAGACGCTGAGGTTTTCGACGGAAAGAAGGGGCATTATTTTCTTCCTCCGTTCGCTTTGCGCGGATCGAAGGCGTCGCGCACGGCCTCGCCGATGAAGATGAGAAGCGTCAGCATCAAGGCCAAAACGCAGAACGAGCTGATGCCGAGCCACGGGGCTTGCAGGTTGTTCTTGCCCTGATTAAGCAGCTCGCCGAGCGAGGGCGAGCCCGGCGGCAGGCCGAAGCCCAGAAAGTCGAGGGCCGTTAGGGTAGTGATCGAATGGTTGAGGACGAAAGGAAGGAAGGTAAGCGTGGCGACCATAGCGTTCGGGAGGATATGCTTGAACATGATCACGGCATCGCCCGCGCCAAGCGCCTTGGCTGCGCGCACATAATCGAAATTGCGCGCGCGCAGAAATTCGGCGCGCACGACATGAATCAGCGACATCCACGAGAACAAAAGCATGAGAATAAGCAGCCACCAGAAATTAGGCTGCACGAGGCTCGCCATAATAATGAGCAGGTAGAGAACCGGCATGCCGCCCCAGATCTCGATAAACCTTTGCATGAAAAGGTCGAGCTTGCCGCCGAAATAACCCTGAACCGCCCCCGCCGCGATGCCGATGACGGAGGAGAAGATGGTCAGCGTCAGCCCGAAAAGGACGGAGATGCGAAACCCATAGATGATGCGCGCGACGACATCGCGCCCCTGATCGTCGGTGCCGAGCCAGTTTTCGGCGGTCGGCGGCGAGGGCGCGGGGCGGTCCAGATTGTAATTGATCGTTTTATAGGAATAGGGAATGGGCGGCCAAAGCATCCAGTTGCCGTCGCCCGATTCGATCAGTTTTTTGACAAAAGGGTCGCGGTAGCGCGCCTCGGTTTCGAACTGGCCGCCGTAGGTCGTTTCCGAATAGGCGGCGAATACCGGGAAGTAAAAGCGGCCGTTGAAGCGGATGACGAGCGGGTTGTCGTTGGCGATGAATTCCGCGCCGAGGGTGAGGACGAAAAGGACGAGGAATATCCATAAAGACCAATACCCCCGCTTGTTGGCCTTGAAGTTGGCCCAGCGGCGACGATGGAGGGGAGACCAGGTACGGGGCGAAAAAAACATCGCCGCACCGTACCATCAGGAAGAGGTTTTGTAAAAGGATTCAAAGGGCCAAGGGAGGTCGCCGCGCCTACAAAACACGTTTCGAACACCGCAAGGCGTTGGCCGTGCCGCAAGCAAATCGGGTCGGTATGGTTTCCTCTTCAATGAAGCCGCATTTCTTAAAGAAAGCCGCTCCGACAAGATTTTCTTCATGCACTTTCATGACGGCTTTTGTGAAATGGTAT
Source organism: uncultured Rhodospirillaceae bacterium (assembly GCA_964453225.1). Classification (GTDB taxonomy): domain Bacteria; phylum Pseudomonadota; class Alphaproteobacteria; order UBA9219; family UBA9219; genus CAIXLI01. The sequence goes on along the minus strand of CAYVNS010000010.1, from coordinate 57,821 downwards.
TCCCGCGCCCATTTTTCCACCTCGTCGTAAAGCTGCCCGCAAAGGCCAAGCCCGCGATTCCCACACTGGACATAAGCGCCCTTAACATACATCGTTTCGCTGTCGGGATCGCCTTCCCACTCCCGGGCCCCGATCATTCCCATCAGCTCGTGTCCTTCAAACGCGCCGACAATAACCTGCTTTGTCGTTTCTTGAGCGGCCTCCCTCCATGATTGAAGGGGCATGCCCGCTTCTTCGAGGAGGCTTGCAGAAAAGAATCGCCTGACGTCTTTGTCGTGAAGGACCCGCAGCCGGATTTGTTGAAGCGCCTTTGCATCGGCTTCGTTTAAGCGTCTTATAAGCATGTCTTTCTCAATATAAATTCAAATATGAATGTGCGGATTATTAGCGTGATCCGCCAAGGATAGCCAGGATTTTTTAACAGCCCGAGGATGGCGCTGTTTAATATTTTCTCCTCTAAATCCCGAAATCCCGGCGCGTGTTACAAAAAACCCGCCCTGAAGCAGGGCGGGTTTCGTGCGGACTATTTCTCCTCGTTATACGAGAAGAAAAAATTATTTGCCGACGGCTTCCTTCAGTTCCTTGGCCGCGCGGAAGGCGATCTTCTTCTTCGCGGGGATCGAAATGGTTTCGCCCGTGGCGGGGTTGCGGCCCATGCGCGCGGCGCGTTTGCGCACCTGCAGAATGCCGAGGCCGGCGATGCGGATGCGATTGCCCTTCTTGAGGTTCTTGACGAGGATTGTCACGAGCGTGTCGCTGAGAATTTCGTTCGCCAGCTTCTTCGACAGATCGTACTTCTCGGCAATATCCGCGGAGATCTGTTTCATGGTGACGGTGGGTTGTGTTGTGGCCATAGTTGGCTCCATTGGATTAGAGGTTGAAACTGAAATTACCTAAGCTGAAAAAGTGCGCCAATGCAAGCGAAACAACGCTTGGGACAGGCATTTCTTGTTGATTATGCTTAAAGGCGGAATCGCAAAAACGCGTCTTTTTTCTTGACGAACGGCAAAAATTTTCTCTCGCGCGGAATGCGGTTCGACACCATGCGAAAACGCTTCCTCTTGCCAACGATGCGGAAATGCCTCATAAAGTGGTTGTTTTCCGCAACTTAACAAGGACTCTTCATGCCCGTTGGTAACGCTCTTGTCGCCGCTCTCCTTGAGGTTGTTTATATCGTCCTCAACTTTTATGTGTGGGTGCTTATCATCGGCGCTGTGCTGAGTTGGCTGGTGGCGTTCGGCGTCGTTAATCCCTATAACCGCTTTGTCCAGCTGACAAACGACTTCCTTTCCCGAATCACGGAACCCTTGCTGGCGCCGATCCGGCGGCGCTTGCCGCGCATGGGGGCGCTGGATTTGTCGCCGCTCATTCTTATCCTTATCATCTTTTTCCTGCAGTCTTTCATTCGTCATTTGGTGTAGGCGATGGCGCTGATTATCGATGGGAAGGCCATCGCGCAGAATCGTCGGCAGCAACTTGCCGCGACGATATCGGCGGAAAAACTGACGCCCGTGCTTGCCGCCGTGCTTGTCGGCGACGATCCCGCAAGCCATGTTTATGTGCGCAACAAGGCCCAAGCCGCCGAAAAAATAGGCATCAAATCGGTTGCGCATAGGCTGCCCGCGTCGATAAGCCAAGAGGACTTGCTGGCGCTGGTCGCGCGGTTGAACGCGGACAAGGACGTGCACGGAATTCTCGTTCAACTGCCGCTCCCGAAGCATATCGATACGCAGGCCGTTATCGCCGCGATCGACCCCGAAAAAGACGTGGACGGCTTTCATCCCCTGAACGTCGGGCGGCTCTCCATCGGCCTGCCCGGTTTTGTGCCCTGCACGCCTATGGGGTGCATGATTTTGCTGCGCGAGGCTTTGCCGGATTTGGCCGGCAAGCGCGCGCTTGTCATCGGGCGCTCGAACATCGCCGGCAAGCCGGTCGCGCAGCTTTTGCTTCAGGCGGATTGCACCGTCACGATTGCGCATTCGAAGTCGCTGGATATTCCCGCTTTATGCGGGCAGGCGGATGTTCTTATCACCGCCATCGGCAAGCCGGCGTTCGTCAAGGGCGCATGGATCAAGAAAGGCGCGGTCGTCATCGATATCGGCATCAATCGCCTTTGCAGCGAAGAAGGAAGAACAAGGCTGGTGGGCGACGTGGAATTCGAAGCGGCGCTGTCGCGCGCTGCCGCGATTACGCCCGTTCCCGGCGGCGTCGGCCCCATGACGATTACGTGCTTGCTGCAAAATACGGTGGCGAGCGCACGACAAGCCCGCCTTGATAAATAAAGGCAATTCGTTAAGCATTCTTAACGGAACGCTTTTATGCCGACCGACCCGGTTGGTATTACTTCCCATCCAAGAAGAGCCATCTATAATTGCCCCGAAAGAATCCGAAAGGATGGATCACTTAAAGGAATGGGGAGGGGGATCATCGTGTCCGATCAAATAAAAAACCAATTTGCTCATACTCAAAGGGCTGTGAGCGCCTATTCAGATGCCCGAAACGAGTATGCCCGTTTGAAAGGAACCGCTTTAGCGGATGCCTACGATTTATCCCTAGCCGTTAAGAATAATCCCGGGGCGCTTGGCGCCGAGGACGTCGCCTTGTTGATGGCAATGGCCGACACCGCCGTTTATGCGGCGTTAGGCAAAATATTATGTTCTACGGTATCTCTTATCGCTAATGAGCATAAAGGCTTTGTTCCCGATAGCTGGATTGAAAAATACATGCGGTCGGCGGAAAATATTTTGTCAAAAAGCGAGTGGAAAGAACTTCGTAACAATGCTTCCGTCCATTTCAATACGCAAACGTACTCTCACGAAATTATATCGATCTATGCCAAAAAGGCTCCTAAACGGGTGACGATCGACATGTTTGATCGCGTGGTCAATCTTGCGCTCTATTCGGCGCATCATGAATATCCTAATCCTGAAAAGATCAAGGAAACCCAGTTCGATGCGCTTGCCGCCGTTATTGATAGCCATCCGGAATGGGTCGATGAAAAATTGGAGAAGACCTTAAACAATATTTGCAAAGATGTTTTTAAGTGTGCGGACGGAAAGCCCCTGTCCTCTGAAGTAGGCATAAACACACAAGCTCATGCCTGGTGGGGCCTTCATTCCCTTGAAAAGTATCGGCAGGCATCCGCAAAGTCGGCGCGCGAGACTCTTGTGTCCGCAGCTGAAAAGCCTGCCTTAACCTCGGCGCCTGTATAAAGAAAAATCCGTTCAGTGGGAGATCATCCTTGAAGATCGAACGTGAAAAACAAAGGGGATGCCCGCCGAAGCCTGTCCCCGCGAAGGCGGGGACGGGCAGGACGAAAGTTCTATCTGGATGGAAGCTGCAAGAGATTTTTATTCAGCTTCTTTTTTCGGCCTCCTCGAAAAAGCGCACGAAGGCGGCGTAGAGGTCGCGCATGGGCAAGGGCAGGGCGTTCATGTTTTTCTCGATGGTGTATCGATCCCCGCGCACAAGAGGGCCGGTGAGGCTCGTGGCGGGATTGGCTTCGAAGTTTTCCAGATTCTTACGCAGATAAAGCAGCGCCGCTTCTTGCGGCACGCCGAGCTTTTCCATTTCCTTAAGGCTGCGGTTCCACAGAATCTGCGGAAAGTTGCCCATCATGACGCACAGCGCGTGGTAGAGGGGCTTGTGGGCGGCGCTTAGCTCGAAAACCGGGTTGGAAAGCTCGGGAAAAATCGTTTTAAACTTGGCCGCCGACGAGACGGCGAAGTGGATCTTCTCATAGAAAGACATAGGGTAAAGGTGCGGGCCGAAGGTCATCAGCGGGTGAAACACCTCGGTGTTCGGAATTTCAAGGCATCCGGAAAAATGAACCACCGGGCCTTTGAAATCCCGAAGATAGGTTTCGCGGAATTCGGTCAGCGCCGAATCCTTGATAAGCATGAGGACGGTTGAAACGCGTTCCAGACGTTTTTGAAGATCGGCTTCCGTGTGTTCCTTGCGGTTCCAGTCAAGAACGGGCACGCCTTTCATCGCAAAGTAATGCTTGAAATGCGTGGCCACGCGGCCAGAGCCGATGATGAGATTAGGAAGGGAAGATTTCATGAGCCCTCATGACGATCTATGTCTTGTCCATAGAAATGGAGTCACCAATGAGCGCTGTTGATGCGGCAACATCACCCCCATCCCCGCCTTCCCCCATCAAGGGGGAAGGAGAAGGTTATTATATCCGCAACAAACCCGTTTGCCCATGCACTTCAAGGATGCGGCGCACAAGATAAAGCCAATCCTTAAGGTCGATCTGCCCCAGCCAGTGAATGGAGATGAAATCGCCCGGCAAGCGCGCGAGAACGCTTTCGGGCGGATTCGTGGCGTCGCCGCCCGAGGCCAGGACGTTGCCTAGCCACTGCATGCGCCGAAGGCTTAAATGGCGCATGGCCGCGGACTGCTCGCGCGTAAGCTGCCTAAGGGAGGCATTGCCCGTAAGCGCTGCGGCAACCGACAGCCAGGCTATTTCTTCGGGGTCGTAATCGGCAAAGCCGGCGTTCGCCATGCGGATGCTTTGGGGCTGCTGAAAATATTGGATGGCGTCGGCGGCGTTTCCTTTTAATAACGCCATGATGCCCATAGGCACCCATGGCTCCGTCATATGGAAAAGCCAGTCGGACATCTCGGCAAGGCGCTTTTCCGCTTCCGCCATGCCGTCCTCGCGCAAAAGGGCCACCAGCCATGCGTCGATCTTTGCCGAATACACGCTTTCGGGAGAAGCGGCGTCGATGGCGCTGGGGGACGCGTCTTTTTCCGGCACGGCTTTATAGGGGCCGAGAAGGCCTTGCTGGCGGATCGTCTCGCCGGGCTTGAGTGTGGCAAGGCATTCAAAGAAGTCCAGAATGCCGCTCCAGTTTTTGCGCGTGTACTTGCTGTGCACAAGGGCATGGCCCGCGTTGCGGATTTTCTCGTAAAGCTCGGGGTTGTCGGCCACCCGCGCGATTTTCTGCACAAGCTCGCCGCCGCTGCCGAGGATGCAGTTGTCCATGTCCTTGAAGCCGTAGGGCTTCAGCGCCGCGGTATCGGGGGCGACGAGAACGGCGCCGCAGGCGGGAATTTCAAGGTGCTTGCGAACGAGGCAATCGATGCGCGTGGTATCGGCAAGCGAAAAGTGCGACCGGCTTAGAAATTTTGCATAGGCCTCGCCCACGACCTGAAACTTGTGGCGCGGCACGGGCTTGATATAGCCGGGGTGCGCGTACGTGAAAACGGGGAAGGAATGCGGCAGAATTTGCGCGGTTTCGCTGCGCCAATGGTAAAGTTCCGGCGCGATGAGCCCGCCGAAAACGCTTATGGGGATGTCTTTTTCGATCCCGTAGTCGTGGAAAACGGCATCGTCAAAAATCTGATTTACGGAAAACATCCGCGCTTTCAGTTCCGGCGATTGGCGCAAAGCCGCCTCGGCCATGTGCGAGAAGAGCCAGCGGATATCCAACGACTCAATCGCGCGCAGGAAATTAACCCGCGTATTGCAATACGTGTCCTGTATTTGAAAGCCAAGGCGCGGGATGTGCGGATGCGCTTTGGGATTCGCGATGCGCAGGGGGAGGGCTTTCAGGCCCGGCGCTTCGTAGAGGATGAAATCCGGCTGCACGCGGTCGCACGCTTCGTCGAGGTCGACGTCGTTCGTCACGAGGGCGACGTCGGCGAGCATCGACATCGTTTCGACCCATTCGTCCTGATTCATTCGAAATCCGTCCGCGAGGTCGAGGCCGCGCTTGTGACGGATATAAAGGACGCGTCTTTTAACCGGAGAGGAAATCAAGAAAAGCCTCCCAAAAGAAGAGGCTATCTTTGTAGAACAAACGTCAAGCCTTCGGCAACATCGACGTGCGCTTTGTACCCGAGGCGCGCCTGCATGAGGCCGATGTAGGCGACGGAGCGGTAAATATCGCCCTTGCGCGCCGGGGCCAGGGCGATGGCCGGATCGACGCCGAGAAGGCGGGCGAGGATGTGCGCGACATCAAGAACCGACGTTTCCTTGCCTGTGGCGGCGTTGCAGACAGGCGCGTCCACGGAGGCTTTATCGACGGCGGCCAGAAGGCAGTTGACGATATCGCTGACGTGGATGAAGTCGCGCGTTTGCTTGCCGTCGCCGTAGATCGTCAGGCCTTCGCCGCGCTTCAGGCGGTCGGCGAAGATGGAAATAACGCCTGCATAAGGGGACGAGGCGACCTGCCGCGGGCCGTAGATGTTGAAAGGCCTGAGCCCGAAACTCGGAACGCCGGCGCTGCCGGCGGCTTTGGCGTGCAATTCGCATCCGGCCTTGTCCGCGCCGTAAGTGGAAATGGGGTCGAAGGGCAGGCTTTCATGCACGGGAAAAACGGCCGCGTCGCCGTAGACAGCCGCCGAGGAGGCGTAGACGACAGGGATAACGCCGTTTTTGCGTTTGGCGACGGCTTCGAGAAGCGCCACAAAGGCGGCCTGATTGACGTCGTGGCTCTCGATCCACGATTGCTGGCACTGCTGGACCGAGACGATGGCGGCAAGATGAATGCAGGCGTCGGCTTCGCCGATCAGGCGGGCAACGAGGTTGCGATCCCTGATGTCGCCTTCGACCAAGGTCGCGCCTTTGGGCACGTTATCGCGGAAGCCGGAACTGAGATTATCGAGAACCGTAACGCGACGGCCTTGCGCGACAAGCTTGTCGACAAGATGGGAGCCGACAAAGCCGGCCCCGCCCGTCACCAGAAGAGTTCGCGAGGGATCGGTCACGCGCCCAGTCTTTCGTTTGCGCGCGGCCAGTTCACAAGCTTATCGAGGACGGCGATGACGAAGTCCGCGCGTTTGTTTTGATAATCGAGATAATAGGCATGCTCCCATACGTCGACAGTGAGAAGCGGCGCGGCCGTTCCCGCAATGGGCGTTTCGGCGTTCGGCGTTCTTTTGATTTTAAGCTTGCCGTTCTCGGCCACGAGCCAGGCCCAGCCGCTGCCGAACTGCGCCAGCGCGGCGGCGACAAAGTCGGTTTTGAATTTTTCAAAACCACCGAGGTCTCTTTCGATCAGATCCGCAATCCGCCCGGAAGGCGGGCCGCCGCCATCCGGTGAAAGGCTTTCCCAGAAAAAGGTGTGGTTCCAGGCTTGCCCCGCATTGTTGAAGATCGCCGCTGTTTCCGGATTGCCCGCCGTTTTACGGATGACGTCGACCAGAGGAAGGTCGGCGAACGCGGTTCCGTCCGTGAGCTTGTTCAGCGTGTCCACATAGGCTTTATGGTGCTTGCCGTAATGGAAGCCCATGGCCTTGGCGGAAATGACCGGCTCCAGCGCGTTTTCGGCATAAGGAAGCGGGGGAAGGGAAAAGGGCATGAGCGCTCCTTTGCTTTTGTTTGGGAACGCAAGAACGGTAGCCCAAATTTGGTTCAAAGGGAATTGCCCTGTTTACGCCTGTAAAAAATGGTTCCCCCCACATGCGCGGGGATGGAGCCCGTTTTGAATTGGGGCATGCGAATTATGAATGCCGATTTTTAAGAACTTCTTGCTTACCCCCACCCAACCCTCCCCCATCAAGGGGGAGGGCTTGTATTATTTCTGTTCGCAGTGCGTTTCGGTTGGTATGGCTTTAGGCGGCTTGGACTTCCCGCAGGGCTTCTTCGGCGCTGCCGCCGTCGCGCATGCTGATTGCCGCTTCGAGATCCACCGAAACAAGCTGTGAGACGCCCTTTTCCGACATGGTGACGCCGTAGAGCCTGTTCATGCGCGCCATGGTCATGCGTTGGTGGGTGATGATGAGAAAGCGCGTGCCTGTTTCCTTCGATATGCGGTCGATCAGGCGGCAGAAGCGATCGACGTTGCTTTCGTCCAACGCGGCTTCGGCTTCGTCCAGCACGCAGATCGGCGACGGATTGGTCTGAAAAACGGCGAACAGAAGCGCAAGGGCGGTCAGCGACCTTTCGCCGCCGGAAAGCAGGGACAACGCCTGCATCTTTTTCCCCGGCGGGCTTGCGAAGATTTCGAGTCCCGCGTTCATCGGGTCTTCGCCGTCGATAAGCTCGAGATACGCGCGGCCTCCGTCGAACAGGCCCTTGAAAAGGGACTGGAAGCGTTCGTTGACGGCGGCGAAGGCGTTTTGCAGGCGATCCTTCGCCTCGTGGTTCAGTTGCGAGATGCCTTGCCGGAGCTTGGCAATGGCGGCGACAAGATCGTCCTTTTCTTTTTGCAGGTTGTCGATCTGCGCCTGAATGGCTTCGCATTCGACGTCGGCCCGCAAATTCACCGGCCCGATATTTTCGCGCTCGCGCACATAGCGGGCCAGCGTTTGTTCGAGATCGGCGGCGGCAGGAAGCGCGGCGTCCGCCTCGAACGCGGCGATTTGGCGCAGGTCGTCGGGGCCGCAGTTCAGTTTTTCTTCCATGCGTTCGCGCAAGGACTTGAATTGCTCAGCCGCGGCTTCGACGGCGGCTTCGTGGCGCACGCGCGCTTCGCGCGCGTCGGAAAGGGCGGTTTCGTCGCGCTTGAGCTGGGCTTCCACGCCGGCCAGTTTTTGCTCGTTTTCGATGAGGACGTCGGCCGCGATTTTGCGCCGTTGCTCCGCGCCCGAAAGCTCCGTCAGCAGATGCGCGCGCGACGCGTCGATGTCGGCCGGCCTTCGGTGCAGGTCGTCGAGGCGCGCCTCGATCTCGGCAATGCGGGCGGAAAGGGAGTCGATCTGTTGGCCTGCGTTCAGGAGGCGCGTTTGCCAGGCGTCGATTTCCGAGGCGACCGTGGCCGCGCGCGCGGCGTTCATGGCGCGCGCCTGCGACAGGCGGTTGAATTCGCTTTGGCTCAAGGCTTGTTGGTTGCGAAGCCCCGAAAGCTTCGTTCTGTTTTCCTCGATCGTGAGGCGCGCCGAGTCCAGATCGGGCAGGGCTTTTTGTTCGTCCTCAATCTCCAGCGCCCGAACCCGCAAGAGGTCGAGATCGCGATCGGCTTGCCGCATGGCCGTTTGGACGGCGGCTAATTTCGACGTTAAGGCGGTGGCTTGCTTTTCCTGCTCGGCATGCGCGCCGCGCGCGTCGTTCAACGCCGCGAAGGCCGCGTTCAAAGCGTCGCGGGAACGGCGGTCTTCGTCTTGACGCTGCGCTAAAAACTGGCTGGCCTGCTGAAGCGCTTCCTGCGCTTTATCGGCGTCGGCTTGCGCCGTCGACATAAGAGCGGCCAAAGCGGAAACGCGGTTGCGCTGCTGGAGGCGCAGGGCCGTCGACGTTTTGGCTTCGGGGGTCAGCGTAAAACCGTCCCAGCGCCACGCCCAGCCGTCGCGGCTGACGAGAGTCTGCCCCGGGCGCAGCTTTTGCGCGGCGGTTTCGCCCGCCGCCGCATCGTCCAAAAGGCCGATTTGCGACAAGCACCGCTGAAGGGCGGGCGGGGCCTGGACGAAATTCGCCAAAGGCACGGCGCCTTCCGGCAACGCCGGCGCGTCGGCCAGAGGTTCCATGGCGCGCCAATGCTTGGCGGCCTTGACGTCGATCGCGGCTGTCAGCGCTTCGCCGACGGCTACGGCCAAGGCGTTTTCAAGCCCCGGCGTGACGGCGATGAGGTCGATGACTTTTTCATGCGACTCGTCATGGGTTTGCAGCAAAGCCGTTAACGCATCGCTTTCCGCCCGCAGCTTCGTCACTTCGGAGTCCGCTTTTTGCGCGACGTCGCGGGCTTCGGCCTGTAGCGCTTCGGCTTCGCGGTAAAAATGCTCGGCGGACCGGGCTTGCTCCTGCCTTTTGGCGAGTTCCGTTTCCGTGGCGTCAACCATGGCCACGGCGAGAGCGAGTTCGGGGCGCTGGGCCGCATCGGCCGCCAAACTGACGCGCTGCGCATCCAATTCCGTGCGGCTTTTCGCCAAACGACCGCGGCGCTCGAGAAGCGCGGCGGTTTCCTTTTGAAGGGACTTTTGGCGCGCCTCGGCCGTGGCCGCTTCCTGCATCGTTCGGGTCAAAAGGTCGTCAAGCGTTTTGACGTCCCGTGTGAGCGAGGCCAGCGTTTCTTCGACGCGCGGCAAGTCGTGCGCGATGGCGGCTTGCGCCGCGCTAAGCTGCGTGGCTTCGTTGCTGAGCGTGACGATCGCGGCTTCGCCATCCGTGCGTCGCGCAATCTCGCGGGCGAGGTCGCCCTTTGCCTGTTCCAGCCTTTGTTCCTGTTCCTGCGTTTCCTGCGCGATACGCCGGGCTTCGGCTTCGAGCTGTTCGCGCGCCAGGGTCAGCTTCTGCACAATCGCGGCGGCCGTCGCTTCCGCCTGCCTTAAGGGAGGTATATCCGCGGCGAGATTGGCGCGCGTCGTGTTGCCTTGCGTGACGATGGATAAAAGTTCGTTCGCGCGCGCTTCGGCCTCGCAAAGAGCGGTTTTGGCGGTTTCCGCGTTCTGCGCCGCTTCCGTCCAGCGCAGGCAGAGAAGCCCCGCTTCGATGCGCCGGATGTGATCGGCCAGATTACGGTAGCGCGAGGCCTGCCGCATCTGCGTTTTAAGGCCGCGTAGTTGCTGGTCATAATTTTGCAAAACGTCGTCGACGCGCGTCAGGTTCTGCTCGGCGCCTTTCAATTTCAGCTCGGCGTCGTGCCGGCGCGCCTGCAGACCGGAGGTTCCTGCCGCTTCTTCCAATATCTGGCGTCGATCCTGCGGCTTGGCGCGGATCAAGGCGTCGATTTGCCCTTGGCCGACGAGGTTCGTCGAATGCGAGCCCGTCGCCTGATCGGCAAAAAGCAACTGCACGTCGCGGCGGCGCACGGGCTTGCCATTAATCCTGTAATCCGAGCCGTTGCCGCGTTCGATCTGGCGGGTGACTTGAAGGCTTTCCTCGTTATTGAATTCCGCCGTAGCGCTGCGGTTGGCGTTGTCCAGCTCCAGCATGACTTCCGCCACGTTGCGCGAAGGGCGCATCGCCGTGCCCGCGAAGATAACGTCGTCCATCTCGCCGCCGCGCAGGCTCTTGGCCGAATTCTCGCCCATCACCCAGCGCAACGCTTCGACCAGATTCGATTTGCCGCAGCCGTTCGGCCCGACAATGCCTGTCATGCCCGCGCCGATATGCAAATCGACCGGCTCGACAAAAGACTTGAAACCATGAAGATGCAGACGCGTAAAATTCAACACACACCTCAAAAAACGATACTTATGTTACTTCTTGGCCGCGAGCAGGCGGTCAAACAGGGCTGAAAATTCCTCAGCGCTCATGGCCCCGTTAATGACTTCGACGCCGTCGTTTACGACAAACATTGGCGTGCCTTCGATATTGTATTTCGAGGCCGAGGCAATCCTCTCGGCAATTATTTCATCGTGCAATTTCTTGTCGTTAGCGCAGGCTTTGGCCTTTTCCGGGGACAAGCCGCCCAAAGCCGCATATTGAATCAGCTTGGCCTCGGGATTGGTGGCAAACGCCCATACGTTTAATGCCCCGAAAAGCGTTTTAATAAAAGGTAAATATTGGTCCTCCGGCATGCAACGCGCAATAGCGGCACCTTTAAGGCTGTCCCGGTTCAGGGGGAAATCGTGCATAATGAAGCGCACTTTACCCGTCTCGACATACTTCTTTTCAAGTTCAGGAAGTGTTTTGATGTAAAATTCGGCGCAATGCCCGCAGTTAAGAGACATAAACTCGTCAACCTTGATCGGCGCGTTCTCATTGCCGTGGATGAATCGCTTGTCCCCAGCCTGGGCCGAAGCCGACGCCAAGACCAGTGCGACAATGAAGAGCGCTCTTAAAACGGACATCCTGCATTCCTCGAAGACGAATCAACAGAGAAGAAAGTATAGAGGATGAATGTTTTAACTCAAGATTTACTGTTGTTTTCAGCCTCTATGGCCTCGCCAAGGCGTTGAAGCGCCTCGCGTAATTCCTCGTTTTCCACGACGACGACTTTCTCTTCAATGCGTTTTGACGCTTCCGGGTTCGCTTTTTTCATCATTTTGGCTTCCGGCGGCAGCCCGTAAGCGGAATCCAGCGCGAGGCGCGCGAAAGCCTCGTAACCCAAAAAGGCGTTCAGGCGGCTTCGGATGATTTCCGTCCTGAAGCTGAATTCCATGGCCAACCCTTTCGGCAGGCGAATGGTTAAGGTGCCGTTCTTACGTTGCGCCTCGCCGGGCTGATAGGGGAAGGCGATTTTTACCGGCGTGGTGTCGCGCGCATAGTCGGGGCCGACGATTTCTGTCCAATGCTGAAGCAAATTGGCATACAGTCCCCAGTCCTTTCCGGCCGATTGGCGGGCGACTTTGTCAACGGCGTCGGAAATGGGGCGGGGCGCTTTCATAAGGTGAGTTTGGCGGTGAAAACGGGAAAAGTCAAAAGAGACCCCTCGGCATTCAGCTTTCGGGATTCAGGGAAGAAAAATCCTGCCGAATCCCGAGTTCCGAATCCTGAATCCCTTTTAAAATGGTATGCCCGGCATCGGCGCGATCTGCCGTGGCGCGCAAAAACCGGGGAAAAGCCCGACCCCTATCGCGTTTGGCTCTCGGAGATCATGCTTCAGCAGACAACCGTGGCGACCGCAGGCCCTTATTTCGAAAAATTTATCGCACGATGGCCACGCCTGAAGGATCTGGCGGCGGCGACGCTGGACGATGTCTTGCGTCTGTGGGCGGGGCTTGGCTATTATCGGCGCGCGAAAATGCTTCATGCGTGCGCGCAAACCGTCGCCACGAAATACGGGGGCGTTTTCCCTTGTGACGAAGAGGTTTTGCTGACCCTTCCCGGCTTTGGGCCCTATACGGCCGCAGCCGTTTCGGCGATTGCTTTTGGCCATAAGGCCAATGTTGTCGATGGAAATGTCGAACGGGTCATGGCGCGCATCTTTGCCATACGAACGCCGCTTCCGAAGGCCAAGCCGGAATTGCGAAAGGCGGGGGCAGGGCTGGCACCGTCCCTAAAATGCGGCGATTATGCGCAAGCTTTAATGGATCTTGGCGCGACGGTATGCACGCCGCGAAAGCCCAAGTGCGATTTATGCCCGTGGCGCAGCGCTTGCCGGGCTTTTGAGAAAGGGATTCAGGAAAAGCTCCCCCTTCGCCTGAAAAAGAAGCCCAAGCCCGTGCGCCGCGCCGTTGCGTTTGTGCTTTTTTCGGCCCGGGGCGACGTTTTGTTGCGCCGCCGACCCGCCACCGGCCTTTTAGCGCACATGATGGAGGTGCCGAGTTCGCCGTGGCGCGAGGGAAAAGGGCTTCCCCTTGAAAAAGCGTTGGCTTATGCGCCCGCCAAAGCGGGGTGGTCGTTATGCAAAGGCATAGTCAAGCACGTCTTTAGCCATTTCACGCTGGAGCTTTCCGTAGCCTCCGCCGTGGCGCCGAAAAGAGGGCGGGGATGCTGGGTTTCCGTGCAAGAGCTTTCGGATGAGGCGTTGCCAAGCGTTATGGCTAAAGCGATTTTGCATGCGCAAAAAGGGGATTAATCATAAATTGATCGATATACTTTCGGTTCCGTGTTGTATATATGGGCGCAAAAGGGCCTGTCGGTATTATTTTGAAGGATGAATTATGGCGGAAGCTGTCGCTTTATGGGGTTATGGAATGGCGGGCGCCGGGCGGCCCCGAAACGGAAGCGCCGACGTAAAGGAAGAATTTCGCGCCGTTGCCACTGAGCTTTTCAATAAGCTGCTGGAGTTGCAAGAAGACTCCGGCGGAAAATTTCGTGTGGAATTTTCCGATAGGGACATGGATTATGTTTATGATCCCAGCCGGATACCAAATTCTTATGATCCCTCCGTTATTTATGGCGGTAAGACGGTCGTCTCGTCCTTTAGCATCGTTATTCGCCGTCAAAGCAAGGGCCTGCCCGTCGTCACGATTGATTTCCACCTGGGGGAAAAAGAGGTCGTGGTAAGAGAAGTCGGGGGACTCGGAAAACCCAAAGAGCATAGACTGCATCAATATTATCTTTTCGGGCCTGCGGTTCCGGAGCGCGTGAACGTGCGGGCGATTGTCAGCGATGTGAAAGGCTGTTTGACTCGACAAGGGCTCATAAGCCAAAGCCCGAAATGATTTTCGGGCTTTCTTATATCGCTTGGGCAGGGGGCGCGAAAAGAGAATTAACCATAGAAAGTTGGGGCGTTCCGGCGCGAGTGCTATTACTATCGCAGGTAACGCGGGACATTTTTCGGAGACAGCGAATGACAGCAAACGCAGACTTATTATCATCCCTTGACAAAGCGGCTTGCGATACCCTGGGCCGATTGCCTGAAGAAGGCCGAATTAATATGGATATTCGGGCAGCAAGCGAAGAAATTATCGCGAAGGCTCGAAAGCAAACCGAAGAGCTACTCAAGCAATATAAACCCCATGTCGATCTCCTTGTAGAAAATCTTAATGTCATAATCGCCGAACGGTTGGGGCCTGAATTCAGTGTTGAACATCAAGAATTCGAACAAAGTCATCATGAAGTGCTGCTCAAAAAGAGAGAAAATACTATTCTCGACGTCCAGTTTCCGGCCGCGGGAGACCGAGGGAGCATTGACATTTATGCGAACGCGCGCGGGTACAGACAGCTTGGCTCAATCAACATCCTCAGTTTTGGTCTTTTTGGCGAGCCGAACCCCTTACGCATTCAACAGGAAAAAATTCTCAATGTCATCGTCCTACACCTGGTAGCGGAGGGCCATTATCACCTGCCCACACAGCCCCCTGGCATGCGTTCCCGGCCTTCATCAAGCGGGAGAGAGAGAAGTCGAACCCTCTAGACCGAGATCCATCCGGATCGGTGAATCGCCGGTCTTACAGAAAAGGTGAGCCTTTTCCGGCCCACCAGAGCGGATTTCCATGAATTCGGAAAAGGTTCTAATAGGCCGGAAGGATTTGCCTCGGGCCTTGGGGCTGCTATAATGCGCCGAAACAGCCTGTAGATCATCCCCATGTTTCTCCGTTTCGCCTCCTTTGCGCTTATCGCCCTTCTTCTTTTTTCATCCGGGGCAGGGGCCCAGCAATACATCCAGCCCACGTGGCCCGATCTCGCGCGCACGCTGATCCGCCTGAATGCGATGGATATCAAGGATCAGCTTGTTCTCGATGAATTTGGCATCGTGACGGAATGCGATTTGTACGACACCTTTTATCATGACGATTTTAAATGGAACAAAGTTCGCATCGCCATGCGGAAATCAATTCGCCAGAATATTGCCGCCTATCCGACGCGCTATCGCCACGATATTGAAATGCAGCTGGATCGGTACGATTTTTCGACCCGCACGTTCATGTTCAGGGAAAAATCGAAAGTGCATAACGACAATGTCATTCAGCTTTATACCGTGCCGCTCGGCACATGCCATATGGAAGACATTCAAAATATTCCGCTCAACTTCGTCGCTGTTTTGCACCCGCCCCTGTTTCTCGAGGGCATTCCTTTGCCGGAGGCCGATGCGAAAAATTTGGTCATGCGCATGGAGCGCGACAAGAATTTCGACCGCATTATTTATGCCAGCTACAATTTGAAAATCGTTTATATCGAGCCTTTGCGCAAGAAAAGATTAGAGCAGGGCGTGTTCCGCTATCGGCAGGAAGACCAGAAATTCACGGTGATCAAAGTCGATGCGACGATTGAATCGATCGATTTTTATGAGGATCCTAAATATAAGCGGCTGATTTATCATATGCCATTTTAGGGCCACAAAGGGCGGTTTATCGGCCGGCAAATCGCGCTTTTCTCGAATTTTGATGCTCACGTACCCGTAAGTACGCTGCGCTCAAAATTCGAGAAAAGCACAATTTTCGGCTCAATCTCCCGCCCTTTGAAGAAAAGAGCATCTAGCCTTTTTGCAAACCAGAACTAGGTTTTAGTTTGATTAATGCCTTACGGCTTCGGCGCGGACGCGCTGGCGAAGCAAATCAATCGGCACCAGGTTGCCGCGGCCATCGGAGTCGTAGCACCAGAAGACCCACCCGTTGCAGGCCGGCAGGCCCTGAACCATGGCCCCGACTTTATGGATCGACCCGGTGACAAGATCGCCGCGCGCCTCGGCTTGCAACGTCGCGTCGGCCTTGACGCGCGCGCGATGGCGGTGGCGTTCGTCGAAGAGGAATTGCCCGGGACGCAAGAGGCCCCGCTCCAAAATGATGCCGAAGGGAATGCGCGGTTCTTCGCGTTTGCTGAAGGTGGTGAGGGCTTCGTCCGGTACGGGCAGGATTTTCGCGATGCGCTTTTCGGCGTAGCGCGCGTACGTTTTGTCGCGTTCGATGCCGATGAAGTGCCGGCCAAGCAGTTTCGCCGCCGCGCCCGTCGTTCCCGACCCGAAAAAGGGATCGAGGATCACGTCGCCGGGCTTGGTCGAGGACATGATGACGCGGTAAAGCAACGGCAACGGCTTTTGCGTCGGGTGCACTTTCTCGCCGCTTTCGGTGCGCAGGCGTTCGTTGCCGCTGCAAATCGGGAGGTGCCAGTCGCTGCGCATTTGCTTGTCGTCGTTTAAAGCTTTCATCGCGTCGTAATTGAAACACGGCTTCGCGTCTTTGGACGGCGAGGCCCAGATCAGCGTCTCATGCGCGTTCGTGAAGCGCTTGCCCCTGAAATTCGGCATGGGGTTGTTCTTGCACCAGACCACATCGTTCAAAATCCAGAAGCCGAGATTTTGCAAAATAGAACCGACGCGAAAAATGTTGTGATAGCTTCCGATGACCCATAAGCAGCCGTCGGGCTTTAAGATGCGCCGCGCCGCCTTGAGCCATTCGGTCGTGAAGGCGTCGTAGGCGGCGAAATCGGCGAATTTGTCCCACGCGTCGTCGACGGCGTCCACCTGGCTGTGGTCGGGGCGCAAAAGATCGCCGCCGAGCTGAAGATTGTAAGGGGGGTCGGCAAAGACGGCGTCGACGCAGCGGGGCGGCAGCTCGTTCATCGCACGGATGCTGTCGCCGATGATGATCTTATCCAAAGGCAGGCGCGGTGCGGTGCTGGCCGGAGAAGCTTTCTGAGATTTCTTTGCTGTGCGAGGCATGCGCGCCAGAATCATCCATAGAAATTAATATCTGGTAAAGAGTCTGCGGAATCATAAGCTTATAGAATTTTACGACGTGGCTCCGCGGTAGGGGCCAGCACTTAAACGCCCGCGCGCTGGAGGAGAGGGAAGAAAAAGTCGTCCGCGAGCGGGCTGTTCTCCCGGACCGAGGCGAAGGACATCCGGTGCCACTTGGTAATGCCGTGCTCGGTCAGCGCGCTTAGGTGTTCGGCGGTGGCATAGCCGGCATTATGCTCCCAGCCGTAAACCGGGAAGCTTTGGGCCAGGCGCCCCATCAGCCTGTCGCGGTAGACTTTGGCGATGATCGAGGCCGCGGCGATGGAAAGGGACTTATCGTCGCCCTTGACGACGGGAACGGACGGGCACTTGAGGCGGGGCGATCGGTTGCCGTCGATCAGCGCGACGTCCAACGGGACGCCGAGCATATGGACGGCGCGTTGCATCGCGAGCATGCTGGCCCAAAGGATGTTGAGGCGGTCGATTTCCTCGACCGTCGCTTCGGCGATGGCGTAACGGCAGAGCCCCGTTAAAAAGGGGAAAAGCTCTTCGCGTTGGCCGTGCGACAATTTCTTGCTGTCCTGGATGTGTTTGCTGATTTTTCGTGGAAAATCCGCAGGCAGTATGACGGCGGCGGCGACAACCGGCCCCGCCAAGGGGCCTCGCCCCACTTCGTCGACGCCGCAAATAATTTTTCCGTCGATGCGGCCAAGCCGTTTCTCGTAGCTGTAATCAGGCATAAGTACTTATCGTGATGAATCGTGAGACGCTTCATAGTGCGCCGGTCTTTTATTCATATGCAAGAGGCAGGAACGGAATTTTAATTGCTTTTCGAGTGCAACCAGGCCGCGATTATTTTGGCAAGAAGCGCGAGCAGCTTCTCGGCAAAGGTGAATCGCTGTTCCGCAAATCGTTTGAGCGGACTTTTCCTCCGCTTGATGAGGGCCAAAAAATCCCGCTTAAAAAAGCGCAAAAACAACCCTTTCTTCGTGCGTCAAAAAAAAGGTTGTGCGTTTACCAATGTATCGATAGGATCGATCAGCGATTGAAACCGATGACAACGATCTCGGCCTCGCTTTACGAAATGGCGTTCTTTGCTTATGCGACCAAGTCAAGCAAGAAGCCTTGGAAATAACGTGAATATGAACCAGGAACGGTTATTCAAATGAGACAAGGCCCTAATAATAGGCGTCCTCGCGGGCGTCATCACGGTGGAAGCGGGAATAGCTCGGGCGGAGGCGGCGGCAATGGAGGCGGTGGGGGCAATCGGCCCCGCTCGGCGGCCTCGCTGAGGCACCAGTCCTTCGACAGTAATTGCGGCGACTTGCGCGTTCGCGGAAACGCGTGGCAGGTCCATGAAAAATATCAGGCTTTGGCGCGCGACGCCACAGCCAGCGGCGACCGCGTTGCCGCTGAAAACTATCTTCAGCACGCGGAGCATTATTACCGCATCATCGAGGCTATCGAAGAGGCTACGGCCGTCGAACAGCGCGTTCAGGGCGAAACGGCGGCGGCATTCAGCCAGCAGCCGGAAATACCCGCGAACTATTATCCTTCAGCCGGGGCGGCTGCCCCCGCAGCGGCGCCTCAGCCGCAAACGGAGGCTCTGGTGCAGACTATTGCGCCGGCTCAGCCGCAGGCGAGTCCTTTCTTCACGCAGGAAGAGATCGACGAGCATAACCGCGAAAAGCCTTTGGCTATGGCGCGGTAGGCATGGATACCGCGACCGGCATGAGCGGGCCTTTGCCTTTTCTTAAGATGCACGGCCTTGGCAATGATTTCGTCGTCATCGACGCGCGGCAAAACGGGTTTAACCCGACCAAACAATTCCTTCTTGCGGTCGCCGACAGGCGGTGCGGCGTTGGTTTCGACCAGTTTTGCTTGCTGCTAAAGCCGCGATCCGCAAAAGCGGACGTTTTTCTGGCGCTTTACAATTCCGATGGAAGCTCTGCCGGAGCTTGCGGGAATGCGACGCGCTGCATCGCGCGGCTGATGTTCGACGAGCTGGGGCGCGAAAACTGCGTCATCGAAACCGTTGCCGGGTTGCTTTACGCTTACAAAGAATCGCCCGGATTGATTGGCGTCGATTTTGGGGAGCCGAAGCTCGACTGGAGCGAGATTCCTTTGGCGCGCGAGGCCGATACGATGCTTGCGCCTGTATCCTCGGGCGGCTTTTTTGCCCCGTGTTGCGTCAATATGGGCAATCCCCATGCGGTTTTCTTTGTGCCGGACGTGGAGGCGGTGGCGCTGGCCGACGCGGGCCCGAAACTTGAAAACCATCCGATGTTCCCCGACCGGTGCAACATCGAATTTGCGCAAGTGCTTGCGCCGGATCGCATCCGCATGAGGGTTTGGGAGCGCGGCGCCGGCATCACCCGGGCTTGCGGTACCGGCGCTTGCGCGACCCTTGTCGCGGCGGTGCGCCGGAATTTGGCGGCGCGGCGGGCGACCATCGTTCTGGACGGCGGCGATTTGATTATCGAGTGGCGCAAGGATAATCACGTTCTTATTATCGGTCCCGCTTCGTTGAGCTTTAGCGGCACGTTCGCAGAGGAATTCTGTAGGGTGTGTTAGCATTCAAACGATCTTGGGCTACAAAACGCTCTTTTTCAAAATTTTGATGCTCACGTACGTCTTTGTACGCTGCGCTCAAAATTTTGAAAAAGAACATTTTTCGCCACAAGCTTATTTGAATGTCTACACACCCCAAGATTATAACATTCGGATGCCGGTTAAACAGCGCGGAATCCGAAGAGATACGCCGGCTGGCTGTCGCGGCGGGCTTGGCCAATGCCGTTATCGTGAACACCTGCGCCGTGACTGCCGAAGCAGAGCGGCAATCCGGGCAGGCCATTCGCCGCGCGCGCCGCGAACATCCCGATGCTAAAATCATCGTTACCGGGTGCGCCTCGCAAATCAACCGCGAAAAATTCGCGTCGATGAAAGAAGTGGATCATGTCCTTCCAAATGATCGGAAACTGAACGCTGAAAGCTTTCAAAACTTGGGGAATTCAAGCGTTCCGCGGCGCGCGGAAAAAAAGGCGGCGCTTGATCCTTTATCCCTTATGCAGCGCGCCTTTGTGCAAATTCAAAACGGCTGCGATAACGCGTGCACGTTTTGCATTATCCCTTTCGGGCGCGGCGCGTCGCGATCGGTCCCGGCCAAGGAGGCTATTCAGCAGGTCGGGGCGCGCGCGGACGAGGGCTTTCAGGAAATTGTTTTGACGGGAGTCGATATCGCTTCGTATGGAAAGGATTTGCCGGGCAAGCCCACGCTTGGTTGCTTGGTCGGGGACATCCTGCGCGCCGTGCCTGCGCTTCCGCGCGTGAGGCTGTCGTCGATGGATCCGGCCGCTTTCGATGAAGATTTATGGCGTCTGATCGCCGGGGAGCCGCGCCTGATGCCGCACGTGCATTTAAGCGTGCAAGCGGGCGACGATAAAATTCTCAAACGCATGAAGCGGCGGCATTTGAGACAGGACGTCATCGATTTATGCCGACGCGCG
This sequence comes from uncultured Rhodospirillaceae bacterium, assembly GCA_964453225.1. Taxonomy (GTDB): domain Bacteria; phylum Pseudomonadota; class Alphaproteobacteria; order UBA9219; family UBA9219; genus CAIXLI01. Next base: position 37,417 of record CAYVNS010000010.1, on the reverse strand, counting down.
CGGCAGTTGCGCCCCGATGTTGTTTTTGGCGCGGATGTGATCGCGGGTTTTCCAACCGAAACGGAAGAGATGTTTGCCGCCACCCTTGATCTTGCCCTTGAATGCGGCTTTACGTGGCTGCACGTCTTTCCGTATTCATCGCGCAAGGGAACGGCAGCCTCGCGCATGCCTCAGGTTCCCAAAGCGGTGCGCTTTGAGCGCGCCGAGCGCTTGCGCGCTCTTGGCGAGGCAGCGGCGAAAAGGCACCATCAGTCTTTGCAAGGCAAGAAAATGCCCGTTCTCGTTGAAAACAACGGAATCGGCTGCACGCCGCACTTTGCGAAGATTAAATTATTGGGAAAAGCGCCTGTCGGAAAGATCGTTAACGCCCGTTGCATCGGCGTTGAAAACGGTACAGCCGTAGCCGAAGTTGGGGTATAGGAGAAGCATGACAGACAACGAAAAAAAAGCGGACTGGTTCTCGCGCATGCGGTCGGGCTTGCAGCGCACCTCGTCAAAACTGACGGAAGGCATCTCCGACATTTTTACCAAGCGCAAGCTGGACGCGAAGACTCTTGAAGAGCTTGAAGAGTTGTTGATTTCCGCGGACGTGGGCCCCGCCACCGCGGCGCGGCTGGCGGCCGAATTCGGCAAGACGCGCGTTGACAAGGATATTGCGCCTGCCGAAGTCAAACGCGCTCTTTCCGCGCAGATCGCGCACGTCGTTGAACCGGTCGCAAAGCCGCTGGAAATCGATTTTTCGAAGAAGCCTTTCGTTATCCTTGTCGTCGGCGTAAACGGCACGGGGAAAACGACCACCATCGGTAAATTTGCGCAAAGCTATGTCGATTACGGGCTGACGGTCATGCTGGCCGCCGGCGATACGTTTCGCGCCGCCGCCATCAGCCAGTTGAAGATCTGGGGCAATCGCGTTGGCGCTTCCGTTGTCGCCGGGGAGCAAGGCGCGGATTCCGCCGCGCTTGCGTACCGCGCGCTGGAGGAAGCGCGCAATCGGGGCACGGATGTTTTGATGATCGACACGGCGGGGCGGCTGCACAACAAAAACGATTTGATGCAGGAGCTCGCCAAGGTCGTGCGCGTCATCAAGAAGCTCGACCCCGAAGCGCCGCATGCCACGATTTTGACGCTGGACGCCACGACGGGGCAGAACGCGCACGCGCAGGTCGAGGCTTTTCGCGATATGACGCATGTTACGGGGCTGGTCGTGACGAAACTGGACGGCTCGGCCAAGGGCGGGGTGGTCGTCGCGCTCGCGGATAAATTCAAATTGCCGATCTACGCGATTGGCGTCGGCGAAAAGGCCGAGGATTTGCAGCCCTTTTTGGCGGATGAATTTGCGAAGGCGCTGGTCGGCGAGTAGCGCCGCCTTAAGAGCCGTAGCTGTGTCGTCAAAGTTTCCTTAATCTATTGCTGCAAGAGTGGCGGGGAGGAAATCTTCGCATGCCAACCATACCTTTTCTTCCGACGCAGCCCTATGAAGCGCTGACCATCAAAGACGCGGCGCATGCCGTGCACCGCGTGCGCGAAATCTATGAGGCGAACACCGCCTATTTGCGCGAGCAGTTCCATCTGGTCGCGAAAGGCGCGGAGCCGGAAGGGCATATCTCGGCTTATTATCCCTATGCTGCTATCACGATGACGACGGCGATGACGGTCGATAAACGGCTGTCGTTCGGTTTCGTGAACGAGCCGGGGCGCTATGTGACAACGCTGACGCGGCCCGATTTATTCGAGAATTATTACAAAACGCAATTCCGCCTTTTGATTGAAAATCACGGCATTCCGATTGAAATAGGCGTGAGCACGACGCCCATTCCCATTCATTTCGCCTTCAACGACCATGTGTATGTCGAAGGGCAGATGGATCCTTCGCGCATTCAGATTTTACGCCGGATTTTCGATCTTCCGACGCTGAGCAACATGGACGACAGCATCGCGAACGGCACGGCTTATCTGGGCGAGGAAAAGCCGCTGGCCCTTTTCACCGCGCCGCGCGTCGACTACTCGCTGCATCGCTTGCGCCACTATACGGGAACCGATGCGGAGGATTTTCAAAATTTCGTGATTTTCACGAACTACCAGTTTTATATCGAGGAATTCATACGAAAAGGGTTGGAGATCCTGTCGAAGACGGACGACGAGATCGAGACGTCGCAGCGCCGCTTCTATACCAAGCTGATCGAGCCGGGCGGCTATACGACCTATAGCGCGAACATCGACGAGCGGTCGCCGAGCGGCGAGCGCATCGCGCGCATGCCGCAGATGCCCGCCTATCATCTGGTCGGCGAAAAAAATAACGGCATTACGCTGATCAACATCGGCGTGGGGCCAAGCAACGCGCGCACGATCTCGGACCATGTGGCGGTTATTCGCCCGCATGCGTGGATTATGCTCGGCCATTGCGCGGGCTTGCGGGATTCGCAAAAGCTGGGCGACTACGTTCTGGCGCATGGCTATGTGCGGGACGATCATGCGCTGGACAGGGAATTGCCTCTTTGGGTTCCCGTACCTAATCTTGCCGAGGTGCAGCATGCCCTTGAAAATGCCGTTGCGAGCGTCACGGGACTTTCCGGCTTTGGCTTGAAGTCCGTTATGCGCACGGGGACGATTGTGACGACGCAAAACCGGAACTGGGAGATCGGCGGCTTTGAAAAACTCGTCGAGCGGTTTAACCAAAGCCGCGCCATTGCGCTGGACATGGAATCCGCCGTGATCGCAGCAAACGGCTTCCGGTACCGCGTGCCCTATGGGACGTTGCTGTGCGTGTCGGACCGCCCCTTGCACGGCGAGATGAAGCTTTCGGGTATGGCGAACAATTTTTATAGCCAGCAGGTCAACCAGCATCTGCATATCGGCATCAAGGCCATGGAGTTTTTGCGCGCGACCGGCTTTGAGACCTTACATAGCCGGAAATTGCGCGGTTTTTCGGAAACGGCGTTTCAATAATAGGACGTCCAGTGCGGGAAACCATTTTAACCAAGCGGATTTTGAGGTATTCTTTGTGAAAAGGCGCTTTTAAAGGGAGTTGTTGCGGACGGGGGAAATACCTGATAACAAAGCCCCCTTCCGATCATAGAGTGACCTCGTAGCTCAGCTGGTAGAGCATCTGACTTTTAATCAGGGGGTCGCGGGTTCAAATCCCGCCGAGGTCACCAAGTTCAATAACAAAAACAAATGGGATGCCCGTCGATCCGGGCATAACCCTTTCAGCCGGAAAATTATTTTTCGAACCTTTCACCTTTTCCTGCCCCAATATGTCTTTTCCCTACGGCATGCTTATTTTTCGCAGTGGAAACAATGTCGCGCCTGAATAAGCGTTTATGCTGGCATCACCCCATCGGAAACAACGATGGGTGTTGCCATGATCCATATGCTCGGCTCGCTCGACAGCGGGCACAAGGTCCGGTTCGTTCATCTGGCTCAAAATATCCATAGCCTCGTTATCGAGGTGACGCCCCTTGGAGGCAGGCCGCGATACATACATATTTTTAGCGACGATTTCGCCCGATTTGTCGATTACGCTTATGTCGATGGAGCGCCCGTCAGGAGAGCTCTCGATCCCATTTCCATTATCGACAGGAACGCTTTGTCCAACTTCTTGCGGAAAACGGCGGTTTCTTTTGATAAAACGTCCCGCGCCACGCGCCGCCGTTTTCTTTGTCGGCCCCGGCGCCCCTCGTTCCGTAATGTGCGGTTTCCCTTTACTTCCTGCCCATGATCTCGCGCACGTCCCCGATGGTCATGGTTTTCGTGAGGTGAAGGACGGCGGCATAGGAAGCGCCGGACAGACCGATCAGGGCGCAAAGAGCAAAAACCTTAGGCGCGAGGCTCGCCGTTTCCATGCCGCTCCATAAAAAAACCGCCGAAAGCAGCGTAACGGCGGCCATGATCAGCGCGCAGAAAATGATTTTCTTTGATTGCCGCGGGAGTTGTTCGTCGCCTATGGGGAAGTTTTTGCGGCGAAGCTGGTGGTATTGAAGCAGCGCGTTGACGCTGACGGCGATGCTGTTGGCCAGCGCGATGCCCGTATGCTGGAACCAGCCGAGAAGCAGAACCGACAAAACGACGTTGACGCCCATCGAGATAAGCGCGGCTTTAACCGGGGTTTTTGTATCGCCTCGCGCGAAAAAGTCAGCCGCAAAGACTTTGACAAGCAAAAATCCAGGAATGCCAAGCGCATAAGCGCGCAAAGCACCGGCCGTCGCTTTGGTGTCTTCGGCCTTGAAAGCGCCATGCTGGAACAGGGTTTCGATGATAGGCTGTGCGAGGACGATCAGCCCGATCATCGCGGGCAGGCCCAGAAACAGGCAGAATTCAATGGCGCGGCTGTTGTAGTGGCGGACTTTATCCTCATCGCCCGCCTCGATATGCCGGGCCAGCAAGGGCAGCAGGGTCGTCGCAACGGCAATCCCGACGATGCCGAGGGGCAGTTGGTTGAGCCGGTCGGCATAAAAGAGATACGAGACCGCGCCTGTCGGCAAAGTTGAGGCCAGTATGGTGGAGATAAGGAGATTGATTTGCGCCGCGCCCGCGCCCACGGCTCCGGGGCCGATGTTGTAGAAAAGCTTGCGGCTGGCTTCGCCAAAATGAGGGCGGACAAAAGGGATCGATTTGCGCGCGCGGAAGCAGCTAAGGGCAAGCCATGCGCATTGAACGATGCCGGCGGCGACGACAGACCATGCCAGCGTGTAGCCGACGTGCCAGTCGAAAAAAGACGACGCGAAAAGGCCCAAAATCAAGACGATATTAAAGGCGATGGGCGCGGCGGCACCGGGCGCGAATTTGCCGTTGGCGTTCAGGATTCCCGTTTGCAGCGCCGTTACCGAAATCAGCGCAAGATAGGGAAAGGTGATGGTGCTGAAAGTGACGGCAAGCCCGAATTTCTGCGGATCGTTCTCGAACCCCGGCGCGAGGAGAAGCATGACCTGCGGCATGAACATCATGACCAGAACGGAAAAGGGGACGAGCGCCGCCAGCAAAAGCATCAGCGCCTGCCCCGCGAAGGCTTGCGCAGCGTCAACGCCATGGCGTTCCTGCTCGGTCGTATAAAGGGGCACAAACGCCGCGGAAAAGGCGCCTTCGGCAAAAAGGCTGCGGAACAGGTTCGGCAAGCGCTGCGCGACGAAAAAAGCGTCGGCAACGGGGCCCGCGCCGAGGAAAATCGCCGTAAGCGAGTCGCGGATAAAGCCGCCCACGCGGCTGAGGATTGTGAGGCTGCTGACGGTGAAGAGGGAGCGGGAAAAACTCATCTGGAATCCTGTTTGAATGGAATCTCTTGTTGAAGCATCACCCCCACCCAACCCTCCCCCATCAAGGGGGAGGGCTTATTCTTTCTGTCTCTTGACTCTATCTTCAGAATTTCGGCTCATGCAATATCATAATTATCATATCAACTGGTATAGGATGCATCCTGCCAGCGACACGCACAAGGCGGGGGCGAACGGGAATTCTTTTTCTTCGTTGAAGCGCTTCCACAGGAAATGGAAAAGGACACCGAAAAGACCTCCGGCAGCCAGAAACCAGGGCGCCATTTGGGGGTGCAGCCAGAAGCCGGCGGCGGCGAAGAATTTTACGTCGCCAAGGCCAAGCATTTCCTTGCCGCGCCATTTGCTGTAGGCAAGCGCGAAGAAAAGGCCAAGACCGAGCAAAAGGGACGCGACGATCAAGGCCATGTAGTAATCGTCGCCGCGCATCAGGACAAAGAGGAAGCCGCAGAGGCCGAGGGCCAAGTTCAGTCCGTCGGGGATGACGCCGAAGTGGAAATCGATCAGGGCGATCGCAGGCAAAAGGCCGATGCCGATGCACAAAGGCAAGGCCGGCCACGACCAGTCCTGCAAGTACATGGCGACCACGCCCAAAAGAAAGCCCATAGCCTCGCACGCCGGTTGCTGCCACATGCCCTTGCGCAGGCCGCAGGGGCAGGGAAAGGAAAACGTATCGGGGCGAAGAAGCCAGCCGATGAGGGGAACGGATTCCTGCCACGTGGAGGGCCGCGTGCAGTAGACGCACTGCGGCTTGCGGCTTTCCCCCGGCAGGCGGTCGGCGCTGCGCCAGCCGAAGGTCAGCGCAAGGCTGGCCGAGATTAGGCCGATGGCGCCTCCGGCCAGAAGATGGAGGAGGTGGGCGATCTGATGGTGACTGCGTCGCATGAGGGTATACGTGTGTTAATATTTAAACGATCTTGGGCTGCATCAGTTATTATGCATTTTAAAGGGAAAGGGAAGGAGGAATGCGCTTTTTTGAAACGGCTTATCAAGCGAGCCAAAGATGGATTCCCGCTTTCGCGGGAATGACGTTGAGATTAATGGGGGATGAAGCCTTTATTAAAAAGGCCCGGGTGGAAATCCATCCGGGCCTAAGACGTTTATGACAGTATTAATGCTTTACGCCGGGGCAGGCGTCGGTGCTGAACCCGAGGAGGTCTCTATGGCTGTGGGGTGCGCAGGATTATTTGGCCCGTTAGCTGGCCCATCGACTGCCGTTGACAGATCAGGCGGTGTTGTCGGTGCCATGGAGGCGCCAGCCAGCTCTTCGAATCCTTTCTGTGCCTCGCTGACCTTGTCGGCAAAGGGCGTCTTGTAAAAATGTTCGGCATACTTGTCGAATACCGTTGGCACAGCCTGCCCGAATTCTTGTTCGGCTTTCGCTAAACAGGATCTTTCCGACCAATGTGTAGCGACTTTTTCGGCAACAGGCCCGACATCGGCTCTATCCTTATGTAGTGCTGTCATCGTCATCCTCCAACGTCTTGACGATGGCGAGCATGCGTTTTGTATGCATGGGCAGATCGTCATTGCTGATTTCCATTTTCGAAACCGGATCGAAGCGCGCGTGATAAAGTTCGCGCAGCTCCTTAATCATCTCTTCCGCCTTGGGGCGCAAATCTTCGGGGCACAGGTGAAGGTTGTTGACGAGATTGTCGATGATGCTGGCGTAATGTTTTTGCAGTTCGTCATTGACCGCGCGTTCGACCTTCAGGTTTTCCCAATCCTGCATGATCTTGTAAATCGTGTCTTTCACGACGGGCCACTCATCGCCGTTGCCCATTTCCTGTCCCGCGACAAGAAGCGCATTGCGGATCGTGAAGACCATCCGTTCCTCGTCCTCGACTGTCATATTCATGCGCTTCTCCATACCACGTAGCGTACCACTTTTTTTTGAAAGTAAATCGTCAAAAATGCTTGTGGCGCAGGCCTTTCTTACACTTTTTATGTTTAAGGAACGCTTAAAAATAGATTGAGAATTTTCTAAAATGCAAGGCAATCGGCGCGCATGTTTAACGCAAAATTACTTTCACCGCGCTTCAGGGTTTTTGTTAACGGATTCTTTGCCAAATCCCGACTTTTCTCCCCATTTGTTCCTGAACCAGGTTAATTGTCGTTTAGCATAATTGCGGGTCATCTGCTGGGCCTTGCCGATGGCCTCGGAAAGCGAGGTTTCGCCCCGCAGGTAAGCGGCGAGTTCCCGAACGCCCAGAATTTTCATGGCGGGCAGGGAGGGGGGCAGATTTTTCGCGAGCAGTTTTTTGACTTCCTCAAGCGCGCCGCGATCCACCATTTTAAGAAAACGCGCATCGCAGGCGGCATACAATTCTTCGCGAGGGGGCATAAGAAGATGGCGTTCGACATCCATGCCGGAATCCCGAACGCCGACAGCCGCCTGTTCCTTATGCCATTCGCGCAAAGTTTTTCCCGTGTGCGCGACGACTTCAAAGGCGCGGATCAATCTTTGCCTGTCGTTGCGAGCGATGCGCCCGGCGCTCTCGATGTCATGCTTGCCGAGGTCGGCGCGGAAATTTTCTTCGCCGAGGGCGCGGTACAGTTCCTCCATCTTCGATCTGACCTCCGGTGGAATGGCGGGGATGTCGGCAAGGCCGCCGAGCAACGCTTCGAAGTAGAGCCCTGTTCCTCCGACAAGGATAGGCGTGCGCCCCGAAGCCCTGACTTCCTTGATGGCCTCATTCGCCCGCGCAAGCCACTTGCCGGCCGAGAAGGCTTCGGAAGGATCGACCGTTTCGTAAAGCAGGTGGGGGATATCCGCGCGATCCTTTGTTTCGGGCTGGGCGGTTAAGATAGGCAGGCCTGCATAAACCTGCATGGCGTCGGCGTTGATAATGCTACCGTTTCGGGCTTTTGCCAATTCAAGCGCAAAAGCCGATTTCCCCGATGCGGTAGGGCCGCCGATGAATATAAGAGTTTCCTTTACCATGGGGTTTCCAGCGGTTTTCAAAAACAGTATAGTGCAGGCGACAAAAACGCAATTCTACGCCAAAGGGGACACTATGGGATTAAGCCTCGGACACATACTTATACTGTTGGTCGTCGTGCTTGTCATTTTCGGCGTTGGCCGGTTGCCGCAAGTCATGGGCGATCTGGGCAAGGGCGTTCGCAACTTCAGAGCCGGATTGAGCGGCGATAAGCCGGACGACAAGACCGACCACAAGACACTTCCTCCGCCGGAAGCCTAGATTTCATGCTGGGCGTGGGCTGGGCGGAACTTGTGGTGGTCGGCGCGGTGGCTCTTGTCGCTATCGGGCCGAAAGACATGCCCAAAGCCATGCACGCGCTGGGCCGGCTTATGAGAAAGGCGCGCGCGTTCATGGGGGAGATGCACCTGATGCTGGAGCAGGCCTCGGCGGAGGCGGAAGCTGAAGAAAGTTTGAGGAAATCGAAAGAGGGCGAAAAGCCGAAAGAAACGGAAAAAGGCCCCCCGTGTTCGTAGGGGTGACGACGTGTTTTAACGAGATGTCTTGAATGATCCTCCATGACCGAGCCTGAACAAGTCGACGCGCAGAGCCAGCCGCTTGTTGCGCATTTGATCGAGCTGCGGCGCAGGCTGATTTTTTCTTTGGCGGCTATCGTTGCCGGGTCGATTATCTCTTATGTATACGCAGAAGAGATTTACGCTTTCCTTGTGAGGCCGTTGGCGCAGGCATCCGAAGGCGAGCATCGGTTGATTTATACGGGCCTTGCCGAAGCTTTTATGGCCTATATCAAGCTCGCTCTTTGGACGGGCTGCTTAATTGCCTTTCCGGTCGTCGCGTCGCAAATCTGGATCTTTGTCGCTCCCGGGCTTTATAAAAACGAGCGCAAGGCCTTTCTGCCTTTCCTTGTGGCAACGCCTGTTTTCTTTTTGCTCGGCGCGGCCCTTGCTTATTATGCTGTCTTTCCTATGGCTTGGCGTTTTTTCCTGAGTTTCGAAGCGCCAGGCCAAATCGGGGGCCTGCCTATTCAGATGGAGGCCCGGGTGAGCGAATATCTATCCCTTTCCATGACCGTCATTTTCGCCTTCGGGCTGGCGTTCCAACTGCCCGTTCTTCTGGTTCTTCTGGCGCGCGCGGGGCTGTTGTCCGCCGCAAAATTGTCGTCTTTCAGGCGCTATGCTATTGTTCTGATCTTCGCGGCGGCGGCTGTTTTCACGCCGCCGGATATCGTCAGCATGCTAAGCTTGGCCTTGCCAATGATCTTTCTTTACGAACTATCGATTATGGGCGCGAAATATGTTGAGAAAAAACAACGGTCTTATTAGGCTCTGAGGAACGCCCTTTCTTTAACGGAACCACACATGCACGACATCCGCTTTATTCGTGAAAATCCTGAAGCCTTTGATGGGGCGCTCAAGCGCCGCCATCTGCCGCCTTTGGCGGCGGATATTCTGGAGCTGGACAGCAATCGTCGCGGGGCGCAGACGGAAATGCAGGAGCTGCAATCCAAACGCAATGAGCTTTCCAAGCAGATCGGGGAGATCAAGCGCAAGGGCGGCGATGCGGCGGCGTTGATGCAGGAAGTTGCGGACATGAAAGAGCGCCTCGCAAAGCTTGAGGATATGGATAAGCTTTACGCCTGCCGTTTGACCGAAGTGTTAAGTTCGATTCCCAACATTCTTGCTGACGACGTGCCTGAAGGCCTCGACGATCGCGACAGCAAGGAAGTGCGCCGCGTGGGCGCGCCCAAAAACATCCCGGACGCAAAGGAACATGCGGAGCTTGGCGAAGTTTTGGGCATGATGGATTTCGAGCGCGCGGCAAAGCTATCGGGTTCGCGCTTTACGCTGCTGCGCGGCGCTTTGGCCCATTTGGAGCGCGCGCTGGGCAATTTTATGCTGGATATCCACACGCAGGAATTCGGCTATACCGAGATTTCGCCGCCTTTATTGGTGAAGGACGAGATCGTCTACGGCACCGGCCAGCTCCCCAAATTCGCCGACGACATGTTTATGACCGCGCGAACCAAATCGCGCGAGGAGTTGCTGCGCGAGGCCCTGACTTATATCGAAGCCGCCGACATGGCGGCGCTCCAGCGCGGCGAGATAACTTTTGCCGACGCCGTTTGCGCGGCGCTTTCCCGCGCGCCGACAAAGGAAGACTTATGGCTCATTACGACGGCCGAAGTGCCGCTGACCAATCTCGTCAACAACGAGATCGTGGAAAAGGAGAAATTGCCGCTGCGCGTCACGGCGCGCACGCCCTGTTTCCGCTCCGAAGCGGGGTCGGCGGGAAAAGACACGCGCGGCATGCTGCGCCAGCATCAATTTTACAAGGTGGAGCTCGTCAGCATTACGGCGCCGGAGCAATCCATGGAAGAGCACGAACGCATGACACAATGCGCGGAGACGATTTTGAAGCGGCTGGAGCTGCCGTTCCGCACGGTCGTTCTTGCTTCGGGCGACACGGGCTTTTGTTCGCGCAAAACCTATGACATCGAAGTCTGGCTTCCCGGGCAAAACTTATACCGCGAGATTTCAAGCTGCTCGAACTGCGGCGATTTTCAGGCGCGCCGCATGAACGCGCGTTGCCGGGCCGCCGGCGAAAAGCAAACCGAATTCGTGCACACGCTGAACGGATCGGGCATCGCCATCGGCCGCTGTTTGATTGCGGTTATGGAAAATTACCAGCAGCCGGACGGCTCTATCGCCATTCCGGCAGCTTTGCGCACGTACATGAACGGATTGGAGCGCATCGCACGATGAAAAAAAACATGCTACGAGGCCTTGCCGTTGCCGGTTTTCTTGTGGCGCTTTCCGCCTGCACGGCGGGAAGGCCGCCGCAAGCCTATTTGCCGAGCCGCGCCAGCATCAAATCCGGGCCGACCGTAACGGTCAAAGGCGGGGAAAACATTTATACGATCGCGCGCCAGCATAACGTTTCGATGCGCGAGACGATTGTGCTGAACGACCTTAAGCCGCCCTATACCCTTCGCAAGGGACAGCGGCTTGTGATACCTGCCGGAGGAAGCGAGGGCGACGTCTCGGTTTCCGCTTTGGCGCCAAGCCCCAGCTCCTATGCCCGCGCCGGGGCAAGCGCTAGCGGGGCGGGCAGCGTTATTTCCTCGGCGCCTGAGCCATCGATCACGCCTGTTGAGCAAAGCGCGCTGCCGCCGATTACGCCGCCATCGGTTTCGGCTCAGCCTCTTGCCCCTGTCGCGCCGCCTTCGCTGGCTCAGCCCACGGCAACGCCTTTCAAATCGGGTGTGTCCTCCGCCCCTGTTTCCTCAGCGCCCCCGGAGGCTCCTGTCGCCAAGCCTGTGGAAACGGACGTTGTGCAAGCTTTGAATCGCCCCTCGCCGGCGTCAAAGACGGCCGAGACCGCGACAACGACTTCGGAAACGTCGCTTTCGATGAAATGGCCTATTCAGGGCCCCATTCTGTCGGGGTTCGGCGCCAAGACGCAAGGCATGATCAATGACGGCATCAACATCGGCGCACCCAAAGGCGCGCCGGTGGTCGCATCGGCGCCCGGCATTGTGGTTTATGCGGGCAACGAGATGAAGGGATTCGGCAATCTTGTGCTCATCCGGCACGAAGGGGATATTATTACGGCCTATTCACATCTGGACCGCGTTCTCGTGAAAAGGGATTCCGTCGTGGCTCAGGGCGATATGATCGGCACGGTGGGCAAGACGGGCAATGTGGCGGCGCCTCAGCTGCATTTCGAGGTGCGCCTGGACGGCAAGGCTGTCGATCCCGCGAAGTTCGTCAAGGGGTCTCTATAGGAAATATTGCTGGAAAATCACCCCCACCCAAACCCTCCCCCATCAAGGGGGATGGGTTTTCTTATTTCTGGCTTCAAATTTTTTAATCCCCAACCCAGCCCCTAGCCCCTAGCCCCTGGCTATCTCCTCTATGCAAATCCTTGTTGCCTTGCTATTTTGGCCGTCAAAGGACAGCGTAAATGACAATTTATAAGAAAATTCATCAGCTTATATCCTCCGCTTTGGAGGAAGCCGTGCGCGCGGGAAGGGTTGCCCTTGAAGGCCCTTTGCCGGCTTTTGTGGTGGAGCCGCCGCGCGAGGCCGCGCATGGCGATTTGGCGACTAACGTGGCCATGGTTTTGGCGAAGCTTGCCGGTAAACCGCCTCGCTTTATTGCCGAAGCTTTGAAGCCGGAATTGGCGAAGGATGCTCTTATTGCGGGCGTCGAGATAGCGGGGCCCGGGTTCATCAATCTGCGCCTGCATCCCGAAGTGTGGCAACATGAAATTGCGGAAATTTTGCGCGCGGGAACGCATTATGGCGATAGCGATCTCGGCAAAGGCGAAAAGGTCAATGTCGAATACGTTTCCGCCAACCCGACGGGGCCTATGCATGTCGGGCATGCGCGCGGGGCTGTGACCGGCGACGTTTTGGCCTCGCTGCTTGTTAAGGCGGGGTATGCGATTTGCCGCGAATACTACATCAACGATGCGGGTGCGCAGGTCGATGTGTTGGCGCGCTCGGTTCATCTGCGCTATCGCGAGGCTTTGGGCGAGTCCATCGGCGCTATTCCGGAAGGGCTTTACCCGGGAGAGTATTTGATCCCAGTGGGGCAAGCAATCGCCAGACGGGACGGCCAAAAATGGAAAGCCGAACCGGAAGAGAAATGGCTCCCTGTTTTCCGCGAGGAAGCCATAGCCGCCATGATGGCGATGATCCGCGAGGATCTGCGGCTGATGGGCGTGAAGCACGATGTATTCTCCTCCGAACGCGCGCTTGTCGAAGGCGGCGGCGTTGATCGCGCCGAAAAATATTTGCGGGATAAAGGCCTTATTTACGAGGGGGTTTTGGACCCACCAAAGGGGAAAACGCCGGACGATTGGGAGCCAAGGCCGCAAACGCTTTTCCGCTCGACGCAATTCGGCGACGATGTGGACAGGCCGCTCAAAAAGTCCGATGGGAGCTGGACGTACTTTGCGACCGACATCGCCTATCACTTGGATAAATTCCGCAGGGGCTTCGGTTTTATGATCGATGTCTGGGGCGCCGACCACGGCGGCTACGTCAAGCGCATGCAGTCGGCCGTTACGGCGATCACGGAAGGCAAGGGCAGGCTTGACGTGCGGCTTTGCCAGATGATCAATCTTTTGAAGAACGGCCAGCCTTTCAAGATGAGCAAGCGCGCGGGCACATTCGTGACCTTGCGCGACCTTGTGGAGGAAGTGGGGCCCGACGTCGTGCGCTTTATCATGCTGACGCGCAAAAGCGACGCGCAGCTTGACTTCGATCTTGTGAAAGCTTTGGAGCAGACTCGCGATAATCCGGTTTTTTATGTCCAGTATGCGCACGCGCGCTGTTGTTCGGTATTAAGGCATGGGGCGGAAATATTCGCGCCGCAGGAGCTGACCGTAGAAGCTCTCGCCACAACGCCGCTTGAAAAAATTTCATCGGAGGACGAACTGCTTTTGGTTAAAGGCATGGCGAATTGGTCCCGCATCGTGGAGGCTGCCGCGAGCGCAGGGGAGCCGCATCGCGTGGCCTTTTATCTTATGGAATTGGCGGGGCTTTTTCATGGGCTTTGGAACAAGGGTAACGATAATGCTTCTTTGCGCTTTATTGTTGACGACAAGGGCTTGACCCACGCGCGTCTGGCGCTCATTAATGCTGTCCGGATCGTTTTACGAAGCGGCTTGGCCGTTTTGGGCTGCAAGCCTATGGAGGAGCTACGAAGTGACTGAGCGGCCGCATGAGCTTTTGGTCTCCGAGCGCCCCGTACGCTCGGATTTCGACAGGGAACGCGTATATGCGCGTCGCCGCATCATCACGGTCGTTGCGCTCGCCTGCCTTCTGGGCGGGGGCGCTTATGTTTTTTGGGGAGACCGGGGGCCGAGCGAAGTTCCGACCATCGTTGCGGCCGGCCCTTACAAGGAAAAGCCCGCCGATCCGGGCGGCATTGATATTCCGCACCAGGATGTGCACGTTTACGATCAACTGGAGAGCAAGAAGGGGGATGCGCCGCAAGTCGAGCATCTTTTGCCGCCGCCTGAAACCCCTAAAGAGGCTCCCGTTGCCAATCCACCCGCTGCCGCGAAAGAGCCGCCGCCGGCTTTTGAATCGATCGCCGCGCCTTCATCGCCTATGCCGCCAGCGCCCGCAGCCGCGCCGGCAACGCCCGTCGGCGTCGCCCTGCCGAACGCGGCGCCTGTTCCTGTAGCTTCCGCGCCTTCAGCTCCTGCGGTCGATCAGGCCAAAAAGCCAGAAGAGGATAAAGTCCCCCTAGCGGCAAAAATGGCGCCGAAAGAAGCGGATATTTTGCCGTCTTCTTCCGTCAAAGCCATTAATACGACTGTTTCTCCTGCGCCGGTCGCGCCGGTGAAGGCTGCGAAGACAAAGGAGACGAAGGAGACAAAAGCCGATACCAAGCCAGCGCCCATACAGGAAAAGACGATTGAGCAGCTAATCAATGACCTGGCGCCTAAATCTCCCTCTCCCTCTCCCGCGCCGGTTGCGCCTTCGCCTTTGACGTCCGAGCCTGCGCTTGCGACCGCTCCCGCCGTGCCCGTTCAGCCTATGGCACCGCCGCCCCCCGCGCTTTCGAGCAAGGCAGCTTCTCCGTCGCTTGCGCCTTCAGCAGCTAAGCCTGCCGAAAAGGCAAAAGAAACGGCGAAAGAAAAAGAAGAAGTGAAGACGGCGTCGGCGTCAAGAGGCACGATTCAGGTTGCTTCTTTGCCGAGCGAGGCGCAGGCGCGCGCGATGATGGAAAAGATGCAGAAAAAATACGCGACGGAACTGCGCGGCGCAAAACTGCACATTGTTCGCGCCGATCTGGGGCAGAGGGGCGTTTATTATCGCATTCAAAGCCAGGTTCTTTCGGGAACCGAGGCCAATCGTATTTGTTCATCACTAAAGCGCGTCAATGCCGGGTGCATCTTTGTTGCTAAATGAGAGAAACAGGCCCAAGCCCGTGCTTTTCGGCTGCTCCGGGACGAAACTGACCCCCGAAGAGCGCGCCTTGTTCAAGCGTGCCGACCCTTTCGGTTTTATTCTGTTCAAGCGGAATTGCCAGGATCCGGAACAGCTGCGGTATCTGATTTTTGAACTTCAGCAGGCCGTGGGCCGCGCCGATGTCCAGATCGCCATTGATGAGGAGGGGGGGCGCGTATCCCGCTTGCAGCCGCCGCACTGGCCTCAATATCCTTCCGCGCGCGCCTTCGGGATTATGTATGAACGCGATCCCGATTGGGGCATCGACGCCGTGAGGCTTTTTGCGCGGGTCTTGTCGCACCAGCTCGTCACGCTGGGCATAACCATTAACTGCGCGCCGGTTGTCGATCTTTTCAATCCCGAAGGTACCCCCGCCATTGGCGATCGCGCCTTCAGCTCGTTGCCGGATATCGTCGCCGCGCTTGCTCGGACAGAGGCGGAAACTTTTCTATGCAACGGCATTCTGCCGGTGATCAAGCATCTGCCGGGACACGGAAAAATGAAGACCGACCCGCATAAGGTTCTGCCCGTTATCGAGGCTTCGCGCCTGGAGCTTGAGGGGCAGGATTTCGTTCCGATCGAGCTTTTGAAGGATTTGCCGCTGGGCATGAATTCGCATGCCGTCTTCAAGGCCTTTGATCCCGAGGCCCCCGCGTCCCTTTCGCCTGTTATAAACAACGAGGTGATTCGCGGCGTGCTTGGTTTCGATGGTCTTTTGCTCTCGGACGATATTAATATGAAGGCCCTGAACGGCGCGCCGCAAGAGCTTGCGCAGCGCGCTTTGGAAGCCGGAAACGACATCGTTCTGCATTGCAACGGCGATGTGAAGGAGATGGAGGCGGTTGCGCAGGTTTTGCAGCCTATGGGCGACGCAAGCTGGGAGCGCTGGTTGCATGCGCAGGCCATGGTTAAGCGCCTTGATTCATCTTATGAACCGCAGGAAGATGCGGAACAGCTCGATATCCTCTTGGGAGGGCTGGCCTACGAGGAAGAAACAAAATCGAAAATGTCCTGCGCCTAAAAGGGGATGGGTGCAAAGGGCCTCTCTTTTTCGCGTCTTTTCCTTATCCTGCTATATTTTAGCGCTTTTCCTGAAGCCAAATACCTGATACCTCGTGAGTTTCGTTTCGTTTTGGCAGTGCAAGGCTATGAACAATAACATCTTTATCGCCGTTATACTCTCTTTCGCCATCTTGCTGGGCTTTCAGCATTTTTATGTGAGGCCTCATCAGCAGACGCTTCATACTCAATATCTTGAGAAAAAACTCGCGACGACCGAGTCTAAAGATTCCGCGCCCGCTCCTGCAACGAATTTGCGCAACCGCGCGGAAATCCTGAAGGAGAGCCCGCGTATCGCCGTCGAAACGCCGGAGGTGAAGGGATCGATCAATTTGAAGGGCGCTCTGATTGACGACTTGTCGCTCGTCAAATATCGCCAAACAGGCGAGAAGGACTCGCCCTCTATTATTCTTTTATCGCCTTCGGGCTCGGCCAAGCCTCATACGGCTTATTATGCGCAGTTTAACTGGCTGGCGGATTCAGCGGCCATCAACGTTCCCTCATCCGGCACGATTTGGAAAGCCGACAGCCAGAAATTGACGCCGGAGCGCCCGGTGCGCCTGACGTGGGACAACGGGCAGGGGCTTACTTTCCAGCGCACGATAGCCGTGGACAAGGATGCGCTGTTCACCGTTACGGATCGCGTCATGAATAACGGAGGAGCGCCGGTGACGCTTTATCCGTTCGGCCTCGTGGCGCGTCAGGGCTTGCCCGAAGAAGAAGAAAGCAGCGCCGTTGTGCATGAGGGGGCTTTAGGCGTTCTTGGCGGGACGCTGGAAGAAATTCGCTTTAAAAAAATGATGGAGGAAAAGAAACAGATTGCCCAAAGCGTTGGCGGGTGGCTCGGCATTACCGATAAATACTGGCTTGTCGCCATGATCCCCCCTCAGCAGGAAAATATTACGGGGCAGTTTGTTTACCATGCGGCGGACGCCTCTAAAGAGGCGACGGGCTTTTTTCAGGCGGACTTTCGCGGCGCGCCGGTGACCGTATCTCCGGGCGGCGAGGCCGAGCATGTCTCGCGGCTTTTTGCCGGGGCCAAGAGAGTCAAATTGCTTGATCGCTATGCGCAGGAATTCAACATTACCCACTTCGATCGCGCGATTGATTTCGGATGGTTCTATTTCCTGACAAAGCCTTTCCTGTTCCTGTTGACGGCGCTTGAGCAAGCGGTGGGCAGCATGGGCATCGCCATTCTGGTCTTTACCGTTTTGCTTAAGCTTGTGACGTTGCCGTTGTCGCTGAAATCCTATCATTCGATGGCGCGCATGAAGTCGTTGCAGCCGGAGTTGAAGCGCATTCAAGAGCGTTTCCCGGACGATAAAGTGCGCCAGAGCCAAGAGACCATGGAGCTTTACAAGCGCGAAAAGGTCAATCCTTTATCGGGTTGTTTGCCAACGCTGATTCAAATTCCGATTTTCTTTGCCCTTTACAAGGTTTTGTACGTCAACATCGAAATGCGACAGGCGCCGTTCTACGGCTGGATTTCGGATATGTCCGCGCCAGACCCAACCTCGGTTCTGAACTTGTTCGGGTTGATCCCTTGGCATCTGCCGCTGGCCTTACAGATTGGTGCATGGCCAATTTTGATGGGCCTGAGCATGTTTTTGCAGCAGAAAATGTCGCCGCAGCCGCCGGACAAATCGCAGGCGCGTATCTTTATGTTTATGCCGTTGATCTTCACCTATATGCTGGTGCGCATGCCCGCGGGGCTTGTCATTTACTGGACGTGGAGCAACCTGCTGGGCATTATTCAGCAGTGGTATATCATGCGTAAGGATGTGCGGGAAAAAGCAGCCTAAACATTCAAACGATCTTGGGCTGCAAAACGCCCTTTTTCAAAATTTTGATGCTCACGTACGTTTAAGTACGCTGCGCTCAAAATTTTGAAAAAGGACGTTTTTCGCCTCAAGCTAGTTTGAATGAGAGTGCTTGGATAAGGGCTCTGTCGTCGCATTCCCCTCGTCCAAGCGGGTTAGGCAAAAGCAGATATTTCGCATTTGGCGGCACCATTTTTCGCCTCACTATAGGACGGCGTTTAGGCTTGATCGCTTTAACTAAAAGGCATAGCCTTGTTGCACGGCTTTTTTTGCAGGACGTCGCTTGAACGGTTTCAGGCGCTTACGTTGAGGTTACCATGATCAGTCCGTCGACTGAATTTCCCCGCATTTCGGGGCTTCCGCCCTATGTTTTTAGCATTACTTCCGAATTGAAGCTTGCCGCACGGCGCCGCGGCGAAGACATTGTTGATTTTGGCATGGGGAATCCCGATGGCCCGACGCCCCCGCACATTGTTCAAAAGCTGATCGAAACGGCGCAAAGGCCGGATACGCACGGCTATTCGGCGTCCAAAGGCATCCCGCGCCTTCGGCGTGCCATCTGTAGCTGGTACGGGAAGCGTTATGGCGTCGATCTCGATCCCGACTCCGAAGCGATTGTCACCATCGGTTCGAAAGAAGGCATAGCGCACCTGACACTGGCGACCCTTGATAAGGGGGACAACGTCCTTGTTCCTTGCCCAAGCTATCCCATCCATATTTACGGGCCTGTGATTGCGGGGGCGACCGTCAAGGAAGTGCCTTTGATCCCCGGCGTGGATTTTTTTGCGGAACTTGAAAAAGCTATTCATCAAAGCATGCCGAAGCCCAAGATGCTGATCCTGAATTTTCCTGCCAATCCGACCGCCCAATGCGTGGAACTTGATTTTTTCAGCCGCGTTGTCGACCTGGCGCGCGCGTACGGGATTTATATCGTGCACGATCTGGCCTACGCCGACATTTGCTTTGACGGATGGAAGTGCCCCAGCGTTATGCAGGTGCCGGGGGCCAAGGATATTGCCGTCGAATTTTTCACCTTAAGCAAAAGCTATAATATGGCCGGGTGGCGCGTCGGGTTCATGGTCGGCAACAAAATTCTGGTTAACGCGCTGGCCCGGATCAAGGGCTACAACGATTACGGGACTTTTACGCCCATTCAGGTCGCGGCCATAGCGGCCTTGGAAGGGCCGCAGGAGTGCGTGGCGGACATAAGCGCCATATATCAGCGCCGCCGCGATGTTTTGGTTAAGGGGTTGCATGAGGCAGGCTGGATGGTTGATAAGCCCAAGGCAAGCATGTATACGTGGGCCCAGATTCCCGATGCTTATGCGCATCTCGGCTCGCTTGAGTTTACGAAAAAGCTGATCAGCGATGCGCGGGTTTCGGTATCCCCCGGCATCGGGTTTGGCAAGCTCGGCGATACGCACGTGCGTTTTGCCCTGATCGAAAACGAAGCGCGCGCGCGCCAGGCGGTTCGCGGCATCAAGGAGATGTTTTGCCGCGACGGTATAATGAAAGCAGCATGATGACGTCATCCTCCTGTCCCATTGGCATATTTGATTCCGGCATCGGCGGCCTTACGGTTTTCCGCGCTTTACGCGAAGCCCTGCCGCACGAGGATTTTATTTATCTCGGCGACACGGCGCGCCTTCCCTTCGGTACGAAGAGCAAGGAAGCCGTCGAACACTACACGCTTCGCGCGGCGCATCTGCTGAGCGGGCATGGAATCAAGTTCCTTGTGGTCGCGTGCAACACCGCGTCGGCGCAGGCGTTGCCCGCGCTCCAGCGCGATCTGCCGGATTTGCCCTACTGCGGCGTCATATCGGCGGGCGCCGAGGCGGCGGTTAAGGCGACGCGGAACAATCATATTGCCGTCTTGGCGACCGAAGGAACGGTTCGTTCGGGCGCATACACCGACATAATTTATGGCTTGCGTCCGGATGCGGAAGTGCAGGCGATCGCGTCAAGCCTGCTCGTCGCCATGGCTGAGGAAGGGTGGAGCGAAGGCCCGGAAGCCGAAGCGGTGATCGGCCGCTACCTTAAAATGCTTGTGCCGGGCTATGACACGCTTTTACTGGGATGCACGCATTTCCCCCTTCTTATTCCCGCGTTACGCAAGTTGTGCCCGCCGGATGTGCATATCGTCGACAGTGCAACGGTGACAGCGCGGGCAGTCGCGGGGTTGATGGAGGCGCGCGGCATGGCAAATACCCAGGAACGGCCGGGGCATGATACCTTCCTTGTGACCGATCTCCCGGAACGTTTTTCGCGCGTCGGCCACTATTTCCTTGGGCGCGAAATCCGCGACAGGGTGACGCAAACAGAATTGCCGTTGCATGAGCTGAACGAGCCGCTAAAGGCGAGGGCGTAGAGTTGATCCGAAAAGTTGGAATCCAATTATTAACAAAGTTGGAATTTTGGTGCGCCCTACATGATTCGAACATGTGACCTGCTGCTTAGAAGGCAGCTGCTCTATCCAACTGAGCTAAGGGCGCCAAGGCAGAACCTTAAACGATAATCTTTTTACTCTCTCACGGGGAAACTAATAATTCGTTAGCCGTGGGGTCAACCCCCCAAATACACTTAATACCGATCCCCGATCAAACACTCTATTGTTGACTATCACCCCCACCCAACCCTCCCCCCATCAAGGGGGAGGGCTTTATATTCACATTCTTCACGTTCAGTTTGATCAGTGATTGGACTAAGCTCTGCAGATCGCGGTCTAGGGCTCGTTAAGATAAGGTTCCGCATTGTCCCACAACTGTTGCCAGTTTTCGGAATAAAGGCGCGCTAATTCGGGCGCTTGCCAAAGGACAAGCACGTTTTCCGAATTTCGCTGTTCGGCCGCCGCCGTATAGTTAAAAGACCCGGTTTCGACCGTTTCCGCGTCAATAATCATGTATTTATCATGTTGCAGGGCGTGGATCGTGTCCACCCGAAGGGGGATATTCGCTTCTGTCAGAATGCCTACGACGGAATGGCTGCTTTTCGCTATCTGGCCGTGATCCACCACGACGCGGACGTCCCGTCCCGCTTCATGCGCCCGTATCAGGGCCTGCGCAATCGGACGGGATGTAAAAGAATACGCGGCGACAAGGACGCTCTTCTTTGCGGAGCCGATAACTTTGAGAATTAAATCTGTTCCGCCCCCGCCCGGGGAAAAGGCGACTTCCGTGCTTTGAGGCAGCGGCGCCGTTTGCGACCCCTTTCCCTGCAAGACGTGCAAGGCCCGATCAACAAAGTTCGGCGATGCCTGGACGGGGATGAGGAGGCCGAGAAGAAGCGCGCCGCAGAGCAGCGCTTTGATAAGTGCCTTTGAGGATTGGGGGCGGGGCATGCTTTTCTGAGGGCTAGAAGAAGGTCTTTGTTATTCTTATTTTCGAAGCTCGTCCAACAGGTTTCAAGCAGAGACGGATTCTTCTTTAGGAACGGATTCTTTCACAACCGATTTCTTGGCGCACGATGCGCTTTTCGACCAAAGGGATTCGAAAAGTCTGCGGTAAGCTTCCGTAATGGCGGGAATGGTCATGGAGGCGACGGTTGCCTTGTCATTGTCGGTGAGAATAAAAGCCAGCCGGGTTCCATAAATATAGAAAGGCGCGGAAAAATATTTATCAGGCGGAATCGAGCGGCATTCGCCATAAGCGCTGCAAGCGGGGGCGTCGTCACCGTTTTCCTTAACAAGGCATCTTATTTTATTTCCGTTTAACTGGCCCATGCGGCGTGTGTGCATGTCCGAATAATCCCCAAGATAGCGCTCCATCGCCTTGTCATCGATGCCGAAAGCACATATATCGGTTCCTTTTTTTGCCGCTTCAAAAAATGCGTCAAGGAAAACCCTTAGTTCTTCCTTGCTTTTGTAGAGTTTGACGGAATCCGTTCTCTTCTGCACGCCGTCGCTGTCGATAAACCGGACGTCATGTGCGGCAAAAGCTTTTAGAATGGCTTTCTCCGTTGCCTCCTGAGGACGGAAGACGCCGTGCTCGATGTTCTTGATGGTTTCTTGTGAAATGCCCGACGCTTTGGACAAATCGCCGCGACTCCAATCGAGAAGTCCTCTGGCCGCTCTGAGTTGTTCCGGTGTGATCATGTCTCGCCCGATTCTTTCTTAATGAGTACTTTTTTAAGGCATTTCCGGGTGATCGGCCATGAGGAATTATGGTACCCACGGGCGATTATCAAAACGATTCAACGGAATTCATGGTTAATGCCAGGCTGCTGCGTATGAAAGTATTTGAAAGGCTTGCTCTTTGTTTTATTGTGGCCTTGCCGGCGCGTCAATTTTTTAAAAAAATATTTTAGGCACTTTCAAAACGTCAAGGATTTACTGATGGATATACTGCGCGTAACGACTTCTGCCGATGCCAAAGAGGCCCTAACGATGCCTAAGGATAAGGCATGGATGCAAAGGCAGTCTTTTAGCCCGAGCTTCTTGAGCGATGACCAGCGCGTGTCCCTTTCTGCCATGATCACGTATACGTCTCATAAATCAGGAAAAAGCGAATTCAGAATTGAAAGGCAAGTTGCCGATCATTTCAACATGCCAAACCTAAAATATTTGAAGGAAGACCACTTCGACGACGCCATCCATTATTTGACCGATCTCATTTCAAAATAACGAACCTAATGCTATCTTTCCTTCGGAGCAGGAGGTCGATTGGTGGTTTTGCGCAACATTTGCATGCTGGCTGGCCTTGCCTTGCTTTTTCCTATCGAGGCTTTTGCGCTCGAACGAGCGCCAAGGGCGGTTTATTTTTCGCCGCTCGTGCCGCGCGTTCCCCCGGTGCGCATTTATCAATCCCGGCCATCTTATGTGCCCGAGGCGACGCGGTTTTATCCTAACCCGCCAAAGGCGCCTACCGTTCGCGTTTATCATCCGGCCGTTCCTGTCGTGCCTGATGCGCGTTTTTATCCCAGTCCTGCTCCAGCGCCCGAGGCGCAGCGGTTTATCCCTAACCCGCAGCGCGCGCCAGATGCTCAGCGCTTTACGCCTAACCCTCAAAGAGCGCCAAGCGCGGTACGTTTCAATCCCAACCCTTAGACAGCAATTCATGTCTCAACAAATAGTTGAGCGGGAAAGCGGCATCATTTTATTATCGGGACGGCAAAAAACGGTCGTTTGATGGCGCCTTCTCTTTGCCAGAAGAAGGCTTCGGCTAGGACTTATCGGATGTAAACGTGGACTTCCGGCGTTTGAGCTGTTTGGGCCTGCGTGCTGGCCATCGAAATGTGGGAGGGCTGCAACCCCAGCTGGATCAGCGAACGCTTGACCTCATCCGCGTGGCTTCTTGCCATTTGTTGTTGTTCTGCGATAAGCGCGGAATCACCGACCCCCGGCGCGACGGCGACCACCGAGAAGGCGGCGTTCGGATGGCGTTCAATGACTGTTCCGACGGCTTGCGACAACTGCTGTTCATATTCGACATGCGGCTGATTGTAGCGGATCAGAACCAGCAAATGGCCAAGAGATTGAGCCCCCGCGGGTTCCGGCCCTGCGGTCACAGGAGTCGGCGCAAGGCTGCGCGTATCCTGCGTCACGGGCATAAGCGGCGCCGAGTGCGGAATAGGGCTCACGGCCGGAGTCACGGCCATGGCCGGTTGATTGACGATGACCGGGCGATTGGCCAGGCTGTTGCCAAGCATTTCGCCGCGGCTGATTGCGAAAGCCAGCGCCTGAATGTTGGCGCGTTCCGTCGCCAGATAGCTGGACTGGCGCTGAATGTCGGATGTCGTTTCGTTGCGCAGGTAATCGAGCTGGACAACTTGCCGCGACACTTCGTCTTTCAGCAGCTTCAGTTGATCGTGGTCTTCATCGACTGCGCCGGCAAGCTCAAACGCGGCTTCGACGGAATCGAAAAGATATGAAGCCACCGAGGCGTCGTTGTCGATGGCGACGCGAAGCGAGTTCAGCTTGTTCAGCGAGGACGTAACTTCGTTCAGGCTGGCTTCGGCCTCGGACCATTGGCGAAGTAAAATCGGATTGCCCCTGGTTGTGCCGTTTTGCAAACGGGCCGTGATGGCCGCAACCGTGCTGTGATACTGAACCGCGCCGGCCGCGCCGCTGGTACGCAGAATCGCAAATTCATTCGAGTTCAGGCTAACCGAGGAGCGGAGCCGAGCCACTTCCTCGCGCAAAGCAGATGCTCTGTTGCCGACGACCGTGCCGCTGGAAGGGCCGAAATTCGCTATGCCTTCAGCGTTGACCAAGGCCATGCGAGGGAGCGTTGCCGGTTCAGAAGGCGGCGGCGCCTCACTGACGGTTTGCGTTGCTTCAAGCGAGTCGTCGGCCGCAAATGCGGGAGCCACCGCCAGAAAAAGCGAGAGAAAAGATAAAAAGCCAAATTTAGCTATTTTCATGTCACGGATCGACATCGTGCATCACCCTGGTTGGTACGCGGCAAGCGGAAGTAATTAAACCCGAATCTTTACTTCTTTAACGGATAGTTGCCCAAAAACCAAGCCCTTGGATGAAAATTGGGCCTGAATAGGAAAAAGTGTAGCATTTTAGCCCGGCAAAGGCGTCTTAGCCGTTCCCTTCGCTATCGGCAGTGGCGAAAAGAGGCCTAAAACGGAGCTGATTGGAACGCTACCGAATCGACCCTCGGCGGTTATACCGCAAGCGAGATGAATGAACGTCAGTCTGGAAAGATGAAATTGTCGATGAACGTCATCGGGGCGACTTCTGCCTGAGGATCAAAGCCTGTTGATCCCTTGCGGCGGTGAGCGGCTTAAGTGCGGGCCGCTTTGTCTTTGTTCTTTTTGAATTTCCTTTTTTGCCTGTTCCTTTCACTTCTCTTTTCTGAACGCGGCGGGGCCGGTTCCTTCTTCGCGCTATCGGTGGCTTTCTTTCCCTTAAAAGGCGCGGGTTGTTTCCGCTTTTCCTCGACCAAAGTCAGCGCAAGGCTTCCTGTTATTCGGTCGGCCATGGCGAGCTGAACCGTCAGCGTCTGGCCAAGGCGATAGGCTTTTTTCGTCCGCCGTCCCACGAGCGCCTGCCTCTTTTCGTTGTGCACGTAATAATCGTCGGGCAGCGTGCGCAAGGGGATGATGCCGTCCGCGCCCGTTTCCTCCAGCCGCGCGAAGAGCCCGAAACGCGAGATGCCGCTGATTTTCGCCGGAAAGGTTTCGCCGACGCGGTCCGCCATGAAGAGCGTGACAAAGCGGTCGAGCGCGTCGCGCTCGGCGGCGACGGAACGGCGTTCGGCCACGGAGATATGGTCGGCGATTTCTTCAAGGCTATCGACGTCGCGATCCGTCAACCCGCCCTCGCCAAGGCCGCACGCGCGGATCAGGCCGCGGTGCACGACAAGATCGGCATAGCGCCTGATGGGCGAGGTAAAGTGCGCGTACTTGGCCAGCGCCAAGCCGAAGTGGCCGATATTTTCGGGGCTGTAAACTGCTTGCGACTGGCTGCGCAAAATCATTTCGTTCACGACTTGCGCGTGCGGCGTTCCAGCCGCGTTTTCCAGAATTTGCGTCAGGAAGCGCGGGTGTAGTTGCGCTTTGGGCACAAGGCTGATGCCAAGGGTGTCGAGAAAATCGCGCAAGCCGTCCAGCTTCATCTCGGTCGGGCGGTCGTGAATGCGGTAGAGGCAGGCTCCCTTTTTTGCATGCTGCCTGTCGGTGATTGAGCACGCACCTTCGAGTTGCGCGGCGGCCGCCACATTGGCGGTGATCATAAATTCCTCGATCAGGCGGTGGCTGTCGAGGCGTTCGCGGATTTTGATGGACGCGATTTTGCCGTTTTTGATGTCAACCTTGCGTTCCGGCAAATCCAGTTCCAGCGTGCCGCGCTTGACGCGCGCGCGCAAAAGGCATCGGAACGCACCGTACAGCGGCTTCAATACGGGATCGAGCAGCTGTTTCGTTGCCTCGTCCGGCGCTCCGTCCACGGCGGCCTGCACCTGTTCGTACGTCAGGCGCGCATGCGATTTCATGAGGCCGCGCACGAACTGCCAGCGGGTCAGCTCGCCTTCCTTGTCGATCCACAAGTGCGCGGCAAGGCAGGCGCGGTTAACGTGAGGCTTAAGCGAGCACAAATCGTTGCTCAGCGCCTCGGGCAGCATGGGAACGACGCGGTCGGGGAAATAGGTGGAATTGCCCCGCTCGTAGGCTGTTTTATCCAGCGCGCTCCCGGGCTGCACATAATGCGCGACATCGGCGATGGCGACGATCAAATGCCACCCTTCGCCGTCCTTCTCCGCAAATACGGCGTCGTCGAAATCGCGCGCGTCGGGGCCGTCGATGGTGACAAGGGGAATGGGGCGCAGGTCTACGCGGTTTTCCGGGCCGACGGGTTTTGCGCTTTGAGCTTCGGCTTGCGCGTCCTTGGAAAAGACGTCGGGGATTTCATGCGTTGCGATGGCGATGAGGCTGACGGCTTTTGGCGAGTCGATGTCGCCGATAATTTCTACAAGCTTTGCGTCTTTTGCCCAGCGTCCCGAGGCGGTTTTCTCGGCAACCACAAGCTGCCCGCTTTCCAGCTTGAAGGTCGGCTTGGCGTAAAGGTTGTACTCGCCCCGCGCGCGGCGATTGGTGGATGTGACGCGCCAGTTTGGCCCGATCCGCGATACGACGCCCACGATGCGACGGCTTTCTTCTTTTTCAGGAAGGCGCGGGCGCGGTTTTTGATCGCGCCTGAAATTTCTTTTAGGCCCTGTTTTGGACGGCTTCATATGCCTGTGCCGTGAGGATGTTTTCATGATTTCTTTCCTAAGGATTTGGCCAGCGCCTTGCCTTCGAGCACATATTTCTTGTGCGTAATCGCATGCTCGGTAAAGCCTAAACGACAATAATACTTTTGTGCGGCCTTGTTTCCGTTGTTTGCGCTTGTCATCACACGCGAAATGCCTTTTGCGCAAGCATCGGCCGCCGTCGCTTTTATCAAGGCAGCGCCTATGCCCCTTCCGCGGTATTCTTCGTCGACAAAAAGAAGATCGAGCGTGCGCGTCGGTTTTCCCCGAACAAAGTTCATCCAGTCATACGCAACGGCAAATCCGGCCGGTATTTTACCGGCATAAGCAATCCAGGCCATGCTCAGAGGCGTTTGCCCGAGCGTATATTTAGTGAAATGCCGCCCCGACGTTTTTGGTTTGTCGCCGTGGAGAACCGCGAGTTTCCGCATCATTTTTGCCACAAGCTTAGCGTCGCTTTTTCGCATGCGGCGAACAGTTATCGCTTTCTTAGGGCTATTCATTTCTCCATTCTTGCAGGAGACAGCAGGGCAAACAATAGATTTCGAAGGCTTTATTTCTTTTTCGCTTTTTTAGGCTTGGGGGCGCTTGTCGCGGTCTCTTTGCTTTTTGTGTTTTTGGCAGGTTTACCCTTGGCCTTGTCTTTTTCGATCTTGGCGGCGAGGATTTCCTGCGCCTCGGCCAAGGACAGGTTTTCGGGATCATAGCCTTTGGTGACCGTGGCCATCACCTTGCCCCACTTAACGTAAGGGCCAAAGCGCCCCTTGTTCAGCGTGACGGGTTTCTTGTCGTCGGGATGCTCGCCTAAAATCTTGCCCGCCGAAGCGCCGCCGCCAAAGCGGCCCTTGCTTGGCTCGGCCAAAAGGACGACGGCGCGGTTCAGGCCTATGCTCAGCACATCGTCGTCCGGCGCGAGTGATTTATACTGCGGACCCAATTTCAGGTAGGGGCCGAAACGTCCGATGCCGGCCGTAATCATTTGCCCCGACTCGGGGTGCAGGCCGACCTCGCGCGGGAGATCGAGCACGCGCAAGGCCGTATCCAAATCGATCAGGTTCGGATCGATGCCTTTAGGCAGCGAGACGCGCTTGGGCTTCGGGGCGTCGTCTTTTTTCTTTTTCTTCTTTTTCTTGTCCGCGGGCGCGGGAGCTTCGATGATTTCTGCGGACGGGGCGGGACCAACTTGGACGTAAGCGCCATAGGGGCCGACGCGCGCGCTGATCGGCAGGCCTGTCTTCGGATCGGGGCCAAGCTCGCGCGGGCCGGCCATTTGCGGTTGCGCCGCATCGCCGTTGACGACGGTCAATGGCCGCGTGCTGCGGCACGTCGGATAATTCGAGCAGCCCAGAAACGCGCCGAACTTGCCCAGTTTCAGCCCTAACCGCCCAGTGTTACAGGACGTGCAAAGGCGCGGATCGGCGCCGTCGGGCCGCGGCGGGAAGAAATGAGGGCCGAGGACGTTGTCGAGCGCGTCAATGACGTCGGAGAT
Organism: uncultured Rhodospirillaceae bacterium; assembly: GCA_964453225.1. Taxonomy (GTDB): domain Bacteria; phylum Pseudomonadota; class Alphaproteobacteria; order UBA9219; family UBA9219; genus CAIXLI01. The sequence continues at coordinate 9,183 of CAYVNS010000010.1, read as the reverse complement.
TTTCAAGTCCTTGGTATCGTCGATCGCGCTTGAAAAGCCTTTCCAGAAATCCCCAAGCACTTGTTTCCATTTCAAACGGCCGCCGGAAATTTCATCCAGCTTGGTTTCGAGATCCGCCGTGAAGTCGTATTCGACGTATTCCTTGAAAAAGTTTTCCAGAAAGGTCGTGACAATGCGGCCCCGGTCTTCGGGAATAAAGCGCTTTTTGTCCAGCCGCACATAATCGCGGTCTTGCAAGACCTGCATGATGCTGGCGTAGGTGGAAGGGCGGCCGATGCCCAGTTCCTCCAGCTTCTTGACCAGCGAGGCTTCCGAATAGCGCGGCGGCGGCTGTGTGAAATGCTGTTCCGGCTTGATCCCTTTTTTCTGAAGGGGGTCTTTCTCGCTCAACGGCGGCAGGCGCACATTGCCGTAGCCGTCATCGTCCGGCTTTTTGTCTTCGTCGGCGCTTTCCTGATAAACCTTGAGCCAGCCGTCGAAAACGACGACGGAACCCGTAGCGCGGAAGGTCGCTTTGTCCTTGTCGCCGACGATGTTCACGGAAACCTGATCGAGCGCGGCGCTGGCCATTTGCGAGGCCATCGTGCGCTGCCAGATAAGGGTGTAAAGCGCGAGCTGTTCCTTGTTCAGGTATTTCGCCACGTGTTCGGGGCGGCGCGAAAGGTCGGTTGGGCGGATCGCTTCGTGCGCTTCCTGCGCGTTCTTGGCCGTGGATTTATAGATGCGCGGGCTGGGCGGAACGTAAGCATCGCCAAAATCCTTGGCGATCACGCCGCGGGCGGAAGCGATGGCTTCCATCGAGAGCGCGACGCCGTCGGTACGCATATAGGTGATAAGGCCCACCGTCTCGCCGCCGATGTCGGCGCCCTCATAAAGATTTTGGGCCGTGCGCATGGTGCGCGTCGCCCCCATGCCGAGCTTGCGCGAGGCTTCTTGCTGTAACGTGGAAGTTGTGAAGGGCGGGTAGGGGTTGCGCTTGACCTGCTTCTTTTCGACCGCGCCGACCGCATAGGTTAATTGATTGAGCAAAGAGAGCGCCGCTTGCGCTTCGGCCTCGGTCTGAAGGGCGAACTTGTCCAGCTTCTTGCCGTTCAGGTGCGTCAAATGCGAAGGGACATCCCTGTTCGTCGTTGTCGTGAAAAGACCTTCGATGGTCCAATATTCCTGCGCTTTGAAAGCTTCGATTTCGGACTCGCGCTCGCAGATAAGCCGCAAGGCCACGGATTGCACGCGCCCCGCCGATTTCGCGCCCGGGAGTTTGCGCCACAGAACGGGAGAGAGGGAAAAACCCACGAGATAATCCAAAGCGCGGCGCGCCATATAGGCATCGACAAGATCGGGATCGATCTTGCGCGGGTTTTGAATCGCCTCGGTGACGGTCTTTTTGGTGATTTCGTTAAAGGTCACGCGCTGGATGGATTTGTTCTTGTCCAAGCCTTTTTCATGCAGCACTTGCTGGATGTGCCACGCGATAGCCTCTCCTTCGCGGTCAGGATCGCTTGCCAGATAGACGTTGTCCGCGTTTTTGACGGCCTTGGCGATTTCGTCCACGGGTCTTGAAGCGCGTTCGCCCAGCGCCCAGTCCATGGCAAAGTCCTCTTCGGGGCGCACGGAGCCGTCCTTCGGGGGCAAATCCCGGATATGCCCGTAGGAGGCCACGACGGTGTAATCGTCGCCCAGATACTTGTGAATAGTCTTTGCCTTCGCGGGCGACTCTACAATGACGAGGTTATGCGACACGTTGATCCTATCAGAATGACCTTGTTTCCGGCCTGTCGTTCAATACGCCCCCCCAGCTCCAATTCCAGGAGGATGGTAAGGACGACGGAAGGGGATACGTGGCATTCCCGGACCAATTCGTCAACCGATACCGGTGAAGTCGTTAGATTCTCAAGGATTTTTTGCCTTGCGTCGGCAAGGTCGTATTCATGAATTGCGGGTAATTGTATGTCAAAGTCGTTCGCGGGGGGTTCGGCGAGAAGCCGCGGCGGGGCATGAATATGCCTTAAAACGTCTCCGGCTTTCTCGGTAAAAACCGCGCCTTGGCGCAGCAGATCGTTCGTTCCCGTACTGCGGGGATCAAGAGGGGAGCCGGGCACCGCAAAAACTTCCCGCCCCTGATCCAGCGCAATTTTCGCCGTTATCAGGGAGCCGGATTGTATGGCGGCTTCCACGACAACGACGCCAAGGGAAAGGCCAGAGATAATCCGGTTTCGGCGCGGGAAAAGCTTGGCGAACGGTTCCAGTCCCATCGGCATTTCGGAAACGATGCAGCCGGCTTCGGCTAATTTTTCATAAAGAAGAGCGTTCTCTTGCGGGTAGATGATGTCGGCGCCGCCGGCCAATACGGCAATGCTCCCCGTCGCAAGGCTTCCATGATGCGCCGCGGCATCAACGCCGCGGGCGAGGCCGGAGACTATCGTGATGCCTTCTCTGCCCAGTTCGCGCGCAAGGGTTTCGGCAATCTTGCGTCCGTTGATCGAGGCATTGCGCGCGCCGACAATGCCGATGATGCGCTTATGCAGCAGATGCGCATGGCCAAGGACAGTCAGAAGCGGCGGCGCGTCTTCGGTCGCGGCAAGGGCTTCGGGATAGTCAGGCTCGCAAAAGGCCAAAAGCTTTGCGCGCGCCTTTTCGATGCGGGCGATTTCGTCTTCGATCTGCGCAGGCGACGGCAGTTTAAAGTTTCTATTCCCGCCGCGCTTGGCCATGGAAGGAAGCGCCTCCAGCGCCGCGCCTGCCGATCCGAATTTCCGCACGAGCTGCCGAAAAGTTATGGGGCCTACATTTTCCGTGCGGCTAAGCCTGAGCCAGTCTCTTTTCTCCGCCTCTTTTAATGCGTGCCGCGGCATTTATGGTCTTTCCTTCTTATTGGGATAAGCGACGTTTCTGTGCTGGGTCGGCTTGAACCTTGGGGTATTGGCCATGTAAAGGGCCATCTTCCCGCTCCACGCATACACATCGCCCGGGGCGATCAACAAAACATCGCCGGCGGATAAGGGGATTTCCTTGTCGGGCATAATGATATTTCCCGAGCCTCTCAGAACATAAACAAGCTCTCTTGAGCTTTCGTTGGTGACGAAGTCTTTTTCGGGATAGCGCCCGTCCAGTTCCGCAATGCCGGCGCCAAGATAAGGATCCTCCATGTCGTATTCATGAAGGGTCAAAAACGGAAAAGGCTTCAAAGTCCTTTTCTGTTCGTCTTTCACGATTTCCATAAGAATCTCCCGCTACAGGCGTCCGATTTTTGGCTCCGTATGATTTAAAAGACGCCGGATATTTCCGCGATGCTTAAAAAAGATGAGGGCGACAATAACAACGGCCACCGGAGTAAAAGCATAGCACCTGAATACCATAATAACCAGAGGGACAAGCAAGGCGACAATCAGCGTCGCGAGCGAAGAAATACGAAGCCAGAATACCAGCGGGAGCCACAAGCCAGCGGCAATCAGGCCTGTCTGCCAGTGAAGGGCGAGGATAACGCCAATGCCCGTTGCAACGCCCTTGCCGCCTTTGAATGTGAGCCAGAGGGGGAACATATGGCCCAGAACGGCCGCCAAAGCCGCGACGGAAAGCATAAGCGTGGAATGAGGAAAGAGGAAGGATACCAGCTTAACGGCGGCATAGCCTTTGAAGGCGTCGAGAAAAAGCGTGAGGGCGGCGATTTTCTTGTTGCCCGTGCGCAAGACATTGGTGGCGCCGATGTTCCCCGATCCGATGGCGCGGATATCGCCAAGCCCCGCAAGGCGCGTCAGGATAAGCCCGAAGGGAATGCTGCCGAGCATATACGAGAGAATGACGGCGAAAACCATGTCGGGCATGTTCATCGTTTAGGCCGACAAAAGAAGATCGATAACGGCCATGCGGACCGCGACGCCCATCTCGACCTGCTCGAGGATGACGCTGTGCCGGGCATCGTCGGCAAGTTCGCTCGTCATTTCAACGCCGCGATTGATCGGCATGGGATGCAGGATGATGACGTCGGGCTTGGCGGCTTTCAACTTTTCATGGGTGAGGCTGTACGCTTCGATATAAAGCTGGGCCAGCGTCGAAAAATCGCAGCCCAAACCCGGTCTTTCGTGCTGTACGCGCAGCATGATGATCGCGTCGGCGTCCTGAATTCCCGCCTCAAGGCTCGTGGTGATTTCAACGCCCATGTTTTCGTAGTCGGTCGACAGAAAATAAGAAGGGGCGATCACGCGGATGTTCGCCCCGAATTTCTTCAGCAAGCGGATGTTCGATCGTGCGACGCGGCTTCGGGCGACGTCGCCGCAAATAGCCACGTTCACATCCAGCCGTCCCTTGTGGCGGCGTATGGTCAGCGCGTCGAGTAGCGCTTGCGTCGGATGCGCATGAGCGCCGTCGCCTGCGTTGATCACGTGCGCGTTCATGAAAGGCGCGATGGATTGCGCCGCGCCTTCTTCGAAATGGCGCATGACAAGCGTGTCGATATGCATGGCGTTCAGGGTCAGAACGGTGTCCAAAAGCGTTTCGCCTTTTTGCGTCGAGCTTTGGGAAACGGGGATATTGACGACATCCATGCCCAGCCGCTTGGCCGCGATCTCGAACGATGTGCGCGTGCGGGTCGAATTTTCAAAAAACAGATTGATGGAAGTCCGGCCGCGAAACTTATCTATTCTCTTGTCCGTTTTGCGGTTCTGTTCCGCAAAGGTCTCGGCCAGATCCAGAATAACGTCGATATCCTCGGCGGAAAGAGCTTCGGTGTCGAGCAGGTGGCGATGTGTAAAAGCGTAAGGCATTGGCGAAACGGGTAGAAAATGATAAAGGCAATTATTCCTAACACAGGTTTTGTGATGTCCAAACGCCAAATGCAAAAAGTTGAGGATGACGAGGCCGGAATCCGCATGGATCGCTGGTTTAAACGGCATTTCCCGAGCCTCAGCCACGGGCAGCTCGAAAAAATGATTCGCACGGGCCAGATCAGGGTCGAAGGAAAAAGGTGCAGCGCTTCCTTACGGCTGGAGGCCGGGCAGGAAATTCGCGTCCCCCCTCAGATTGCGGAACCCACCGCGCAGCGAACCTTAAAAACCGCGCGCGACATCAATGACATCAAGAAAATGATCCTTTTTGAGGACGAAGAAGTTCTTGTTTTGAACAAGCCCGCAGGCCTTGCCGTTCAAGGAGGGACGGGCTTGAAAAGCAGCGTCGATCATATGCTTGCCTCAATGGCCGACGAGAAGCGCGGCAAACCCAAGCTTGTTCATCGCCTCGATCGAGATACCAGCGGCGTGCTGCTTGTGGCGCGCACGCCTTTCGCGGCGGCAAAACTAACGGAATCTTTTCGCAAACATGAAACGCGCAAGATTTACTGGGGCATTACCATCGGCGCGCCGAAGCCTGCGCACGGCCGCATTCAGGCGCCGCTTGCCCGCCATGGGGAGAAAATGGTTGTCGTGGGCGAGGAAGAACACGAGGCAGAAGGCGTGAAAGACGCGATAACGATCTATCGCATCATCGAGCAGGCGCAATCCAAGGCGGCGTTTCTTGCGCTTTGGCCAGTGACGGGACGCACGCATCAGCTGCGCGTTCATATGGCTTCTGTGGGCACGCCATTGCTGGGCGACAGGCTTTATGGCGTGCCGGCGCCGAAAGGCTTTCCTTCCGAGGAGATAGGCAAGGGACTGCATCTTCATGCACGCAGGCTGGTTATCCCCCATCCTCGAAAGGGCGTTATCGATGTGACGGCCCCGCTCGGCCCGGATATGCGAAAAACATTCGATTGGTTCGGGTTTGACAGGGACGCCGATATCGACCTGTCATGAAAGGGGCACACACCCGTGGAGCGTGGATCAGTGGATAGTCGCGGGCGCGCATGGCGCGTGAGTCAAACGGTATGTCCGACATGCTTTCTCGTTCGGCATAAAGCCGATTTTTCTGATGCATAAATGCCTGTGTCGTATTAAACTTATATCAAACGACCAATGAAGGCATCGACGCCGTTTGATTTCACTCGCTCTGCGCCTCTGCCTGTCGCTTGCCGGGCTTCCTTTGCCTTTTCAATGGACTCTTCGGTCCGGCGAGCGACAGCCTCCTCGCAACCGCTCGTGACCTAGGCTTATCATTTCATTGGCCCGTTAGTATTATAGGCTCAAACAAATGTGCTCATCATGACCAAACCGATCAAAGCTATTCTTATCGCCTTTGTTGCCGTGATCGTCCTTTTGGGCGGCCTGGTCATTTACGTCGATACGATGGATGCAAGCAAATACAGGCATGAGATCGTCAAGGCCTTGAGTGACAAAACGGGCCGCGCTGTGAAGCTCAGCGGCCCCATCGATTTCTCCCTCGGCTTCAGTGGCCTTCGCGTTTCGGTTCAGGACGCATCCCTTGCGAACCCTGAAGGCGCAAGCCGTCCGACGATGGCGAGCATGGGCAAGTTCGAGCTTGGCCTCGGGCTATGGCCGCTTTTGCAGCGCCAGATTTACGTTCAGACGCTCTCTATAGAGAACGCGGATATTCTTCTCGAAACGGCCGCATCCGGGCAGCGCAACTGGGATTTCAAAAGCGCGGCGCCCAAACCCGCCGGAGCGCCGGCAGCAAGGCCAAAAGCAGCCGAATTGGCCCCTGAACCCAGGTTTAACATTGACAACGTAAAAATCGTCAACAGCCAAATTGCCATACGCGGAGCCAACCAGAAGGTGAACAGCTTTAACGTCGCGTCGATGCAACTGGAAAGGAAGGCCAGCGGCGCGGTGTTGATCATGACGGGCGATATCAATGGCAAGCCTTTGACGTTCGACGTCAAGACGAGCCTGATCAACCTATTCGGTAAGGAGCCTTTTTCTTTCGATGTGGCCGCGACTTTCAATGACACGCACTTGAACGCGCAAGGCCGGGCGGACGTGCAGGGCGGCGCGGCGACTTTGTCTTCCTACGAACTCTCCGCCGGAGGCACGAAAATGTCGGGTGCGCTCACCGCGACATGGAGCGGGCCGCGGCCCGTTATTAAAGGCAGCTTAAAAAGCAGCCGCGTGAATATGGCCGATTTCAAGGCGCCGGACGCGACACAGGAAAGCGACAAGGAGAATAAAGCCTCCGAGAAAAAAGAGTCGCCGCCTTCCGCAAAGCGGCTTTTTGGCGATAACGTTTTGCCATTCGATGCTTTAACGGCGCTTGACGCGGACCTGGATGTTGAGATTGGTGAAATGCCGATGGGCGAGGCTGTGTTATCCCGGATTGCGGCAAAGCTCGTCTTATCGGGCGGCAACCTTTCCATCGCGCCTTTGAAAGCCCTTCTGGGGGAGTCGGCAATTAACGCGGAGATTAAAGTAAACGCGTCGCAAGCGCCCGCGCGCGTGGCGATGGGCCTTTTGGCCAATAGCGTGGACCTGAAGGAGTTGCAGAAGCTGGGCTCCATTCCGGCCTTTATGTTGGGCAGGGGCGGCGCCAATATTCAGCTAACCGGCGAAGGCAATACCCCGCACGAAATCGCTTCGACGTTGGGGGGCATCGTGGTCCTGACGGCCGAGAAGGGTGAAATTCTGCGCGGCGCCGCGGCCGACATTTCTTCTTCGCTCGCGACGCTCTTTAATCCTGGCGGCGGCAATAACGCGCTGAACTGCATGGCGGCCCGCTTTAATGTGAAAAACGGGGTCATGACGGACAACGGCATTCTCGTGGATTCCGTGGCGACGACGATTGCGGGCAATGGAACGGTTAACCTTGCCAGCGAAATGATCGCCATCATTTTACGCGCCAAAACCAAATTGATGGACGTTGGAGGCGTTGTTCCCGCGTTGCAGGTTAGCGGCGATCTGGCTTCTCCATCGTTTTCGGTCGATGCCGTGGGTACGGTTAAAAACGTCATTGGCTCCCTTGCGGCGGGCAATATTAATGTTACCAGCAGTGCTGTTCCCGATATTCAGCCGGATCCCGCAGGCAAAAACGCTTGTATTTACACGCTCGACCACCCCCAGAATAAACCGCCTTCCAGCGTCCTTGTGCCCGGAGCTATCAATAAAGAGAAGGTCAAAGACATCGGAAATCAGGTTATTAAAGGCTTGTTCGGACAGTAATTGTTGACAGCAAGCCGCAGTTTGCCTAAACCTTGCCGCCTATTGCGGGTGTAGCTCAGTTGGTTAGAGCGTCGGCCTGTCACGCCGAAGGTCGCGGGTTCAAGTCCCGTCACTCGCGCCATTTTTTGAGCGCTCCGTGCCCCGCCATCAAGAAAAACGCGTTATGCCCTATAGCGCGACCCAGATGTTCGATCTGGTCGCGGGGATCGAACATTACCCGGAATTCCTTCCCTGGTGCAAAGAGGTGCGCTTTCTCTCCCGCGCCAAGGACAAGGTTGTCGTCGATATGCGGGTAGGGGCGCGCCTGTTGAACGAAGTTTTCAGGACGGAGGCTGTCCTTGAACGCCCCCGCGCCATTACCGTGCGTTATATGTCGGGCCCCTTGTCTCATTTATCGAACGCGTGGGCATTTAAATCGATGGGGCGGAAACAGTGCGAGGTTTCCTTTGACGTTGATTTCGATTTCCGCTCGCCCATCTTGCGCGCGGCGATGCGCGTTTTTTTTGATCGAGCCTTAACGAAAATGGTGAATGCGTTCGAGGAGAGGGCGAAATTCCTTTTCGATTCAGATATAATTAAGGGCGCCCCTACGCGCGGATGAAAGTATTAATGCTTGGTTAATCATATTGAGTGAATTACGTAAAAGGGATATATTGTGGACAAAGGAAGGCTAATATGGCTGTTGAGCCAATCACTGAACGAATTATTGAGGGCGTCCTTACCGATCCTGTGGAAACAGTCGCGGTGGTATCAGGACTCTTTGGCCTAGCTTTGGCGGGAAGCCATATTCTGCGACGCGAATCTGGGAGTGGGACGTTTGCAAACCCGGAGAGCATGAAGCGCGAAGAAAACAGTGCCGAGCGGACAGAGCTGCTTGCTCGAAATGTTCATAAATATGTTGAGCGCAAGCGCAGTGGTTCAGGGCCATCAGGTATGCAATAATTCATCTTTTTAGTCGTAACCGTTTTTTTTGATGCTTGTACAAAGGCCGATTTAACTTCTTATCCAAAAAAATTACTGCGTTATTTGCTTTATTTAATGCAGATGAACCGAGTTCTTTTGTGCGTATTTTTATTTGTTTTTCGCTCAAGGCTTTTGACCTTCCCCCCGCCAGATAGACCAAAATGATGTAGAGTCCTCAACCCAA
>CAYVNS010000009.1:0-78784 GCA_964453225.1 uncultured Rhodospirillaceae bacterium | reverse complement strand
GCGCAGGACCGCAGCGTACTTAAACGTACGTGAGGATCCGAGCATCCGTTGCGACAAAGCAGGCGCCCGTCCAAGTCGGGTTAGGCCTGCTAAGGAAAGAAAATGGGTTTTAACTGCGGAATCGTCGGCCTACCGAACGTGGGCAAATCGACCCTCTTTAACGCGCTGACGGCAACGGCGGCCGCGCAAGCGGCTAATTATCCTTTTTGCACGATCGAACCCAATGTCGGGCGCGTCGCCGTGCCGGACGCAAGGCTTGAGAAGCTTGTCGCCGCCGCCAACTCGGTCAAAAGCGTACCGACGCAACTGGAGTTTGTGGATATTGCCGGTCTCGTCCGGGGCGCCGCGAAAGGCGAAGGGCTCGGCAATCAGTTTCTCGCGCATATCCGGGAGGTGGACGCCATCATCCACGTCGTTCGCTGTTTCGAAGGCGGCGACGTCACGCACGTTGAAGGATCCGTCGATCCTTTGCGTGATATCGAAACCGTGGAAACGGAACTTATGCTCGCCGATCTTGAAAGCCTTGAAAAGCGCCTCAGCGCCGCGCAGAAGCGCGCCAAGGGGGGCGATAAGGAATCCCAGGATCAACTGCCGGTCATGGACATAGCCGTCGCCGCTTTACGTGAAGGAAAGCCCGCCCGAAGCGTAATCCCCTCCTTGTCCGTTGAACAAAAAGAGCTTTTTCGTCAATTACAGCTCGTCACCTCCAAGCCGGTTCTTTACGTCGCCAATGTCGGCGAGGACGAGGCCGCGACAGGCAACGCCTTGTCGGAAAAGGTGGCGGCAAGAGCAAAGACCGAAGGAACGGAAAGCGTCGTGATTGCTGCCGCGATCGAAGCGGAAGTCGCCGTCCTTGAAAGCGCCGAGGAACAAAAAGACTTCCTCGCTTCACTTGGCCTTGCCGAGCCGGGCCTGAACAAAATCATCCAGGCAGGGTATCGCCTTCTTGATCTGCTTACCTTTTTCACGGTGGGCCCGAAGGAATCGAGGGCATGGACGGTTAAGCGTGGCGCGTCAGCCCCGCAGGCGGCGGGCGTCATCCATACCGATTTCGAACGCGGTTTCATTCGCGCGGAAACGATATCCTATGAGGATTACATCGCTTTCAAGGGGGAAGCTGGCGCGCGCGAGGCCGGGAAAATGCGTCAGGAAGGTAAAGAGTACCTCGTTAAGGACGGGGACATTTTCCACTTCCGTTTCAATGTTTAGCTGCTTGTTTATGCCTTTCGTCCCTGCCTAAACAGGCTCTTGGCTTCGAAGAGCCTGTTGTGGTAGGTTGGCGCTTCATCGGCCAACATTTTTGCAGTTCATTCAAGCCATGAAGACATCGCCACTCAAACGCGTTTCTGCTTCTGTCCCTCTCCTTTTGGTTTCGGCACTAGCGGCAAACAGCTTCCCCGCGCCTGCGCAAGCGGCGCTTTCGTTTTGCAACCGCACAAGCGTCGCACTGGAAGCCGCGCTTGGCTATCGCGGAGAAACAGCCAAGAAACCCGATGACTGGATTTCCGAAGGCTGGTGGCGCATTGAGCCAGGCCAGTGCGCGCGTGTCTATACCGAACCACTAACCTCCCGGTTTTACTTTTATTTTGCGCACGCGATGGCGCAAGCCTCAAAAGACGCCCCCCTCTCGGTGTGGTCTGGAAAATTCACTTTTTGCACGGATACCAAAGCCTTTCGCGTCGAAGGGGCCGATAACTGCGTTACGCGCGGCTACCAATCAAAAGGCTTTGAGGAGCTTGATTTGGGTTCCCCGCAGCGGGATTACACGCTGGACTTCAGGGATGGCCAGAGCAAATAAGCCGCAGCGCGAACGCCAAAATTGATGTCAAGAAAAGAGTACACATTCGTCACTTACCATTAGTGAAGAGCGTGGCGTTTGACTTGCGATCAACTAATTGTTTTTCATTATAAATGTGTCTATGCGCAATATTGTTTGTCATTGCAAAAACGAAAAAATATATTGGAACAAACGGAGAACATCTTGTTGACTTATTTACCCCCTTTTGACTACCCTAAGGATGCCTAGAGTAGAGAGAAGGCGCTGCGAGGTGACCTCCCGCAGTTGCCTTTGTGAACGGCGATCGCTGTTTGACATTAGGCGTTGGTAGCCGGAGTCCGTTTCCGACCTTGGTCGAAACGGCTCCGGCCCCCGATCCCCAGATCCCCCCCCCTCTCGTAAACCACTCGCTCGGTGCATCGCTTTACTAATTTGTTTATATTTAAAAACGGTTCTATTTGAATGTTTCGTCCGGGTAGGCGCCCCAAAAAGCGGTTTTTTTCAAATAGCCCTTGATGCCGTCGAATTTTACTTTGCACCAATCCTTGGTGCAAAACACAATCTGCCCAACGGCCCCGGGTTCAAGCCGCGCGCGGCCGCCCGAGCGGTCATCGCTGTTTTCCAGTAATTCGCATCCCGCGCCGGTTATAATAGCGCCGCGCCTTCCCGTCAGCTCGGCTTTGTTGATCCACCCTTCCGTTCCCTCCGGATCGCGAACACGCCGCCAAATGTCGTACTCGGCCGTAATTTCAACAGGCAGCCCTTTGCGTTTGTAGACCCACTCGATAGGATAACGCATCCCCGGGCCTGTCCGCATATTCACTTCGTTCGCGCGCAGGGAGGCAAACCGCGGGATAGGAAGATGCGACGTGTTATCGATCTCCTCGGCCGCAATAGGCGTGTGCGTCATCAGGAAAAAAGACGCGACAAAAACTATAAAAAGCTTCTGCGGCAGCGTTAATGTAAATCTTTTTTTCCGTTTTTGTCTCATAGGACCTCAATATCCCCCTTCGCCTGCTCCTCATAAAAGGCTGCGGTAAAATCGCCAAGTGTTTTCGCCTCGATGGCTTGGCGCAAACCCCGCATGAGGTCCTGATAATAGTGGCTGTTATGCGTCGTCAGCAATATAGGCCCCAACATTTCTTCGCACCGAAAAAGGTGATGCAGATACGCCCGTGAAAACTTTGTGCATGTGCCGCAGCTGCACCCCGCATCCAAAGGACGGGAGTCATCCCTATGCCGCGCATTACGCATATTCACCGTGCCGCGCCGCGTAAAGGCTTGTCCCGTACGGCCCGAACGCGTGGGCATGACGCAGTCGAACATATCGATGCCGCGCAGAACGGCCCCCACAATATCGTCCGGCTTGCCAACGCCCATCAGATAGCGCGGCTTCTCCGGGTTCAACGCCGGAACGGTCTCGTCGAGCGTCGCAAACATGGATTCCTGCCCTTCGCCGATCGCAAGCCCGCCGATGCCATAGCCTTCGGTATCCAAAGCGTTCAAAGCGTTCGCCGATTCCAGGCGCAGATCGGGAAAAGTGCTTCCCTGATTGATGCCGAACAGCGCATAGCCCGCCCGCGCCTGAAACGCTTTTTTGCAGCGCTCGGCCCACCGCATGGACATGCGCATCGACTTGGCGGCTTCTTCATGCGTTGCGGGAAATTTGGTGCACTCATCGAGCGCCATCGTAATGTCGCTGTCCAGCAAATGCTGGATCTGCATGGACCTCTCCGGAGTCAGCTCATACGAACTGCCGTCGAGGTGCGAACGGAACGTCACGCCTTGCTCGCTCAAAGTGCGGAGCTTCGACAAGGACATCACCTGAAAACCGCCGGAATCCGTGACGATAGGCCCCGGCCAATCCATGAAGGCGTGCAAGCCGCCCAGCCGCGAAACGCGCTCGGCCGTGGGGCGCAGCATCAAGTGGTAGGTGTTGCATATCGCAAGCTCAGCCCCGGTCGCGCGAACGGCATCCGGCAGCATGGCCTTGACGGTCGCCGCCGTCGCCGTCGCCATAAAAGCGGGGGTTTCAAAAGTCCCATGCGCGGTCGTCACGCGCCCGCGCCGCGCCTTATGATCGGCGCTCAATATCTCAAAATTGAAATGGGTCATGATAAGGGGGCGTGCTCCAATAATGTCGCATCTCCATAGGAATAGAACCGATAGCCTTCTCTTATGGCATAAGCATAGGCGGATTGCATCGTCTCAAGCCCCATAAAAGCCGCCACCAGCATGAAAAGCGTCGACTCCGGCAAATGAAAATTCGTCATCAACACGTCGCAAACGCGAAAACGATAGCCGGGCGTTATAAAAATAGCGGTTTCTTGCGAAAAAGGGCGCACAAAGCCCCTCTCGTCGGCGGCGCTTTCAAGAACGCGAAGGCTCGTCGTCCCAACACAGACAATGCGTCCGCCTGCCTTTTTTACCGCATTGATCTTATGGGCAACGCTTTCGGTAATCTCGCCCCATTCGGCGTGCATCAAATGATCCTTAACGTATTCCGCCTTAACGGGCAAAAAGGTTCCCGCGCCAACGTGCAGCGTTACCTTGGCCTGTTCGATGCCTTTCGCCGCAAGCTTTTCCAGCAATCCCGGCGTGAAGTGCATGCCGGCCGTCGGCGCGGCGACCGCGCCTTCGCGCGCCGCATAAACGGTCTGGTAGCGCGCGTTATCCGCCTTCGCCTCGCCGGGCTGTCGCTTGATATAAGGCGGCAAAGGCGGCTCCCCGTATTTTTGCAGCAACGGCAGAATGTCCGCCGCATCGAAACGCAGCAAAATCTCCCCGCCCTCGCGCTTTTCAAGGATCGTCGCCGCAAAGTCGGGAGCAAAAACGATTTGATCATTGAGGCGTAATCTTTTGCCCGGCCGCGCAAAGGCCAACCAGATCGACCCCTCTTTTTGCCTGTGCAGCAGCACTTCAACCCGGACTTCCCTGCGCCGCCCATAGAGGCGCGCCGGAATAACGCGCGTGTCGTTAAGGACAAGCAAATCCCCCGCCCGCAATAAATCCGGGAGGTCGTAAACATGGTGCTCCGCCAATCCCTGCCCCGTCACGCGCAGCAAACGCGCATGATCGCGCGGCTCGACGGCCGTTTGCGCTATGCGCTCCACCGGAAGGTCAAAATTAAAATCCGAGGTTTTGAGGGCCTTATCCATAAATCGACTTGTCATCCCCCGCGCAGGCGGCGGATCCATTTGTTCCAATTAATGAAATCCTGCTAAACCGGGCATTGCAACCCACAAGCCTTCAGCTGTTCGGCCAGCAAATTTTTCAGCCTGTTCAAGCCCTCTTCTGTCTGCGCCTCGGCGCGCGCCACAAGAACCGCCTGCGTATTCGACGCGCGCAACAGCCACCAGCCGTCTTCGGTCAACACCCTTACGCCGTCCGTATCGTTGACCTTGGCCCCCTTTTGGGCAAGCCGCGCTTTGATCTCTTCGACAACCGCGAATTTGCGCGCCTCCTCGACCGGAAACCGCATTTCGGGCGTATTGACCGTCTGCGGAAGCCAGTCGCGCCAATCCGCCAAAGACTTGCCCGAAGCGCTGACAAGCGAAAGAAGCCGCACCCCGGAATAGATGGCATCGTCATAGCCATAATACTTATCGGCAAAAAACATATGCCCGCTCATCTCGCCCGCCAAAGGCGAATGGGTCTCGGCCATTAAAGCTTTAATCAAGGAATGGCCCGTCTTGCCCATCAACGGCTTGCCGCCAAGCTCGGCAACCTTGTCGAACAAAACCTGCGAGGCCTTCACGTCCGCAATGATCACGGCGCCCGGATGCGTCTTCAAAACTTCCGTCGCATAAATAGCCAGGAGTTGATCGCCCGCGATAATGCGCCCCTTGCCGTCAATGGCGCCGATGCGATCGGCATCGCCGTCGAAAGCGATGCCCAGATCCGCCTTTTGCGCCGCCACGGCTTCCTGCAAATCGATCAGATTTTTAGGAACGGTGGGGTCGGGATGATGATGCGGGAACGTGCCGTCCACTTCGGGAAACAGAAGCGTATGGGTTCCCGGAATTTTTTGAATCAGGCGCCGAACAACGTCGCCCGCCGCCCCGTTGCCGCAATCCCATACGACATTCAGCGGAGTCTTGCCCTGATAGTCTTGCAGCAAGCGCGCCACATATTCGTCGATGACATCAACCTTGGAAACGGTTCCCTTGCCGTCGATAAAACCGCCCGCCGCAACAAGATCGGCCAGCTTTTGTATCGCCGCGCCATACACAGGCCCGCCGCCGGGCAGATGCTTGGCGATCAGCATCTTGAATCCGTTCTGATCGGGAGGATTGTGCGATCCCGTTACCATAATGCCGGCATCGGCCTTGCGATGCGCGGCGGCGAAATAGAGCATGGGAGTCGGCCCCATGCCAACGCATTCGATTTTTGCGCCCGTGCTTAAAAGCCCATTGACCAGAGCGCTCTCCAGCATGGGGGAATGCGTACGCCCGTCATAACCGACAACGATATGCTTGCCGCCCGCCCGCAAGACGGTCGTTCCAAAGGCTTGCCCCAAGGCGAAGGCATCAACTTCGGTTAAGTTTTTACCGACCGTGCCGCGTATGTCGTATTCGCGAATAATCGTGGAATCGAATGCGTGAGCCATCTTTCGCCCCTTTTCTCTTTTCTTATGTGCCTCTGTTTCATAAATCGTCAGGTTAATTTTGCAAGCGGAATGCTGATATAGGGCCGGATTATGTTTTTTCATGGGAATTCTTTAATTAAAGGCACTTCCATATTTCCCTTTACGAATGAACGCTAAAACGGCATTCTGCGCGCGACATGCCCCAACGCTCCTTTTTGCTGGATTTTCAAATAGCGCTCGACAGCTGGAAACGAATCCCGGGCCTTCGCCCGCGCCTTCGAAACGCCGCCCAAGCCGTTCTGGCACTGTTGCCCGAAGCGCCGCCGGTTGACCTTGCGGCAACGGTCCTTTTTACCGGGAACGCAAAGATAAAACAGCTCAACCATGATTTTAGGGGCGTGAATAAACCGACAAATGTCCTGTCGTTTCCGCAATACACCCCCGCGCAGATCAAACGCCTCGTCGTTCAGAAAGCGCCGATTGAGTTAGGCGACATGGCACTAGCGTATCCATATGTAGTCGCTGAGGCCCGCAAGGATAACAAGATATTGATCGATCATGTCACCCACTTGCTGATCCATGGTCTTTTGCATCTTTTAGGGTATGATCATATAATGGAACGGGAAGCGGCACGGATGGAAAAGCTGGAAGTGAAAATTATGGAATCGCTTGGCCTGCCCGATCCCTATGCAAAGAAGCCGTCCCGGAAGACCCATCGCAAGAAATGACCGACCCATCTTCTCAAGCCGCCCAAACGGAAGAGCCCAAAAGCCTCCTTCTCGCCCTGTGGCGCAAAATTATCCATTTTATCAGCCCGCCCGTAGACGCCGCGGCCCTTCGCGAAGTCGTGGAGGAATTGATCGACGAGCCCCTGTCCGAATCGGGGCTGTCCTCCGCCGAACGCGTCCTGCTGGCGAATATCATCCACCTGCGCGAACGCCGGATCGAGGACTGTATGGTGCCGCGCGCCGATATCGTGGCGCTGGATGTAGCGGCCTCCATAAAGGAACTGGTGGATACCGTCGCCGAGCACGGCTACAGCCGCATTCCGATTTACCGGGGAACGCTCGATGACGTCGTCGGCATGGTTCATGTGAAGGATGCGATGCCTTACCTCGCGCAGCAAAAGCCATGCGCCCTTTCGGACATACTCCGCCCCGTTTTGTACGTCGCCCCGTCGATGCAGGCGGCCAAGCTTTTGCTGCAAATGCGGCAAACAAGGCTGCACATGGCCGTGGTCATCGACGAGTTCGGCGGCATCGACGGCCTGGTGACCATCGAGGATCTGGTCGAGGAAATCGTGGGCGAGATCGAGGACGAGCACGACATACCCGCCCCGGCGCCGTTCATCCGGCGCGCGGACGGCACGCTGCTTGTCGATGGCCGCCTGCCTCTTGAGGTTTTCGAGGAGCAGATCAACAAGCGCCTCCCTCCGCTCGACAGCGAGGAAGATGTGGATACCTTGGGCGGCTATGTCGCGCATCTAGCGGGACGCATACCGCATGTCGGCGACGTCATTACCGGAGAAACGGGCCTTATTTTTGAGGTTCTGGAAATGGATCAAAGCCGCGTGAACCGCCTGCGCGTCCGATTGCCAAAAACGTCAGAGTCTGAGGGCTAGGCCCCCGCCCAAGTCGGGTTAGCTAACGGCCTTCGCCAGAACCGATCCAAGCCTCTCGCTAAAGGCCACAGGGTCGGAAAGCGTATCGCCGTCCAGAAGCTTGGCCTGTTCGAACAAAATCCACGCAATATCCTTCAGGTTATCGGCCGCGCCTTTCGCTTTGGCCTTGGCCGCCATCTGGACAATCAAAGGATGCGTCGGATTGACTTCAAGGATGCGCTTGGTCGGCGTCTGGATCTGATTATGCTGCTGCAAGAACCGCTCCAGATGAATATCCAGATCGCCCTCGTCCGCCGTAAGGCAAACCGGGCTTGAGGTCAGGCGATCGGACTTGCGCACATCCTTGACCGCGCCTTCCAAAGTCAGCTTCATCAAAGCGATCAAATCGTCCGTTCCCTCCGCCGCGGGTTCCGTCGTCTTTTCCTTTTCTTTTTCCTTCTCCTTGTCCGCCTCGATCTTGCTCAAATCCTCGCCGGCGCGCGTAATGGACTTGAACGGCTTGCCCGCGTAGTCGCCCATCGCGCTCGGCCAGAAATCGTCGACGGTCTGCGTCAGAAGCAAAACCTCCACGCCCTTGGCTTTGAATCCTTCCAAATGCGGATTGCGCTTCAACTGCTCAAGGCTTTCGCCGCAAATAAAGAAAATGGACTCCTGCCCCGGCTTCATGCGCGCAACATAGTCGGGCAGGGAAACAAGCGTATCGCTCGCGGAAGAAGGACAACGCACAAGCTTCGCCAGATCGCCTCGATGCTCGAAATCCTCGTATAAGCCCTCTTTTAAAACCGCGCCGAAATTATCCCAAAATTTCACATAACCTTCGGGATTGTCGGTTGCGTATTTATTCAAATCCCCCAAAACCTTCTTCGTCACGCCTTGCCGTATTTTGGCGATCATCGGATTGTTTTGCAGCATTTCGCGGCTGACGTTAAGCGGCAGGTCCTCGCTGTCCACAACGCCGCGCAAAAAACGCAGCCACGGCGGCACAAGGCCTTCGGCATGATCGGTAATGAACACGCGCTTCACATAAAGCTTTACGCCATGCTGGCGCTTCGGATCGAAGAGATCGAACGGCTTCATGTCGGGCACGAAAAGCAACGACGTGTATTCGATGCGCCCTTCCGCCCGCCAATGCAGGGTAAGAGCCGGCTCGCCATACGCATGCGCGACGTAATGGTAAAATTCCTTGTATTGCTCAGCCGTGACCTCGGACCGGGGGCGCAGCCACAAAGCGCCCGCGCGATTGGCCGGCTTTTCCTCGCCTTCCAGAATGACGGGGATCGAAATAAAATCCGAATACTTCTCGATGATGTCGCGCAACCGCGCCGCATCGAGAAACTCGTCCTCGCCCTGCTTCAGATACACGATGACCTCGGTTCCCCGGGAAGCCTTCGATCCCTCTTCAACCGAGAACTCGCCCTGCCCGGCGGATTCCCATGTCCAGCTTTCCTCGGTTCCGGCCTTGCGGGAATTGACCTCGACCGCCTGCGCCACCATGAAAGCGGCATAAAAACCGACGCCGAACTGGCCGATCTGGCTCACGTCCGTTTTCGGCGTTTCTTTTAGCTTCGAAAGAAACGCGGAAGTCCCCGATTGCGCGATGGTGCCCAGATTTTCGATCAGCTCGTCCCGCGTCATGCCGATGCCGTTATCGGAAACGGTGACGGTCCGCGCCTTCTTGTCGATGGAAACCTGGATCTTGAATTCGGGATCGTCGCCTAAAAGTTCCGGCTGCGTAAGCGCCTCATAGCGAAGCTTGTCGCAGGCATCGGCGGCGTTCGAGATCAATTCGCGCAAAAACACTTCTTTATCGCTGTAAAGCGAATGGGCCACGATTTCCAGAAGGCGGCTGACTTCGGCGCGGAAGGGCATTTGTTGAGCGGTCATGAAAAAACCTTTAGCATGAAGGGGTTGGCTAACGAGACCACAAAGATATGGGCTTGAGAAGCGCCTTTGCCAAGATGACAGGCATATTTATTTGATAAATAATCGTTCTTGGGCGAGTTGGGTATTTATTTGCGCAAAAAGTCACGCTATACCCATCCGGCTTTAGGAGGGGTGGCCGAGTGGTTGAAGGCGCACGCCTGGAAAGTGTGTAAACGGGCAACCGTTTCGTGAGTTCGAATCTCATCCCCTCCGCCACTAAAAAAAGCCCCTTTTGGGGGCTTTTTTAGTGGCGGAATGGGTGCTGTGGACGACGAGCCCGCTCTATTTAATCGCGCTCACGCTGACGGTTCCGCCCGATGCGCGCCTGTAAGCGCGAAAGCGAAATGCCCGCGACCCTATTCGGGGCTATGATTGACGATGATCTCGCCCGTTATTTTGCCGTTCGGAATAATAACGCGCAAATTGTCGTCCGTTTTCAAAGTCGTCGTGAAAATATTGATCTCGGAAACGATGCCGCTTTTGCCGCAAGTCTCGATGCGGTCGCCGATCCTGAAAGGATGAAGCGCGATAAGCATGACGCCCGAGGCCAAATTCCCAAGCGATCCCTGAAGCGCCAAGCCTATGGCAAGGCCGGCCGCGGCGATAATGGCGGCAAGAGGCGTTGTCTGTATCCCCAGCTGGCCCAAAGCCGCAATGACAACGAAAGCAAGGCCAAGCCCGTAAAGAACATTCCCCAAAAACGAAACGAGCGTCTGATCGACCTTGCTCCTCGCCATGAGGCGCTTAACCAGGGATATGGCGAATTTCAGCGCCCATTTGCCGATAATAAAGATGGCAATAGCGCCCAAAATTTTTAGTGTATAAATACCGGCAAGGCCAAGCGCGCTTTCGACAGTCATGGCAAATCCTTTCCGTTAATCAAAAAGGGGTTTCCGGAAAGGCTCGAATTTCCGCTTGCCAATGTCAAGGACATTCGTCCTTCAATGCGTCCGTATACGCCCGCTCATTCATCCAGAACTCTTTTGATCTTCGCCAAAAGCTGGGGGAATTCCGTAAAGCCGAATTCAGCGTTTAAGTGCCCGCCGTTCACAATGGTCACAAAGTCGGCATCCGTTTTACAGGCGACGTCCGCCGAATAGTCCAAAGGCACATAAGGGTCGTCCGTTCCTGCAAAGCAGCCTATCGATCGCGCGCCCTTTTTGATGCGGGACCAATCGAACGTATGATCGATAAAGCTTGCATTTAGAGAATCAAATTCTTCAACCCCCAAGGTCCTGGCAAAAGGGCAAACAACAAAGACAGCCCGATAGGGCGCGTTCGACTCCTCAGCCATTCTAAGGACAAACGGCGCGCCGACGCTATGCCCAATGAGAATAATATCGTCTTCAGGGCGATCGATCTCGCGCCTGAACGCCTCCCGCCACGAAGCAAAGGTTTGCCCTTCAGGCGTTGGAAACGCGGGGCAGGAAACGTCCATGCCTTCTTGATACAGTTGCTTTTTCAGCCACGGAAACCAATTCCCCGACGGCGCGCCTTTCGTGCCGTGAACGATGATCGCCTTAACAAGACCGCTCATGCCGACCTCTTCTTCAAAAGAACAAGCGGCGCCATATACAGAACAAGCGCGATGATGTACAGCGAGGAAAACCCGAAGCGCATCGCGTTATATTCCAGAACGCCGCCCAGCATGGCGCCCATTAAATTATACGCCATAGCGCCGGGAACATTTTTCGTCTGCGTCAGAAACCGGGAAAAAATCATGCCGGAGAAAAAAAGCGGGCTTACCAGCAAAACGACCTGAACGGTTTTGGCAAGCGCGCTGGAAGAAACCAAAAGCCCCTGGCTTGCGACGGCGTAGCCCAGAACGATCGTTGATATGACCCCCAGGAAAGGCAGCCGCAAACCGGTGGTTCCCCGCATCGCGACCAAAATGTTTGCCAAAAGCGCCATGACCAAAACGCCGACAATGGCAATGCCGGTCACCTGCCACGTATTGCCGAACACAAGCCCAAGCTCCGTAATCGCCTTCGTTTCCACAAGCATGAAACCCGCGCCGAGAAAGAAAAACGGCAGCAGCGAAACGTCGAACTTTTGTTTCGCGAGCAGCTTCTGCACCAAAAAATAGGAAAGCCACACAATCAAGCCAAGCGCGGCAAGATACGTGACCGGATACATCCGGGAATCCATGTAAAAGAACGGCCAGTTGTCCGAGGGCAGATCAAGCGTTTGGCTCAGCGTTTCCTCATAAGCCGCCGTGACATTCTTCAAGTCATGCTTCGCCATGAACATTTCCGGCAAGGGGATCGTCTTTTCCTTCGTAAGGATAAACGTCGTCGTGTCGTTGCTGTCATAGCCCGTCAAGATGGCGGCCAGCGTTCCCTTATCCGGAAAAGACTGAAGGATGCGAAAAATTTTCTCGCCCATCAACTTGTTCGGCAAGGCGAACGAAACGCTGAGCATGCCCCCCGGCTTTAAAAGATCGTACGCCTTCCTCAACCCTTCCTGCGTGTAAACGAACGAATCCGTCCGGACGTTTCCGCCATGGGAAAGAACGACGTGCGAATCCAAAACGCCGTAAACAACGGCATCATAGCGATCCGTCGTTCCCTGAAAGAAATTCCGCGCGTCGTTGATAACGGCCCTGACGCGCGCATCCTGATAAGGGCGTTCCGGATGATGTGCCAAGCCGAGCCTGTAAATCGCAGGATCAAGCTCCACCGCGTCGACGGATTCCGCTCCGTTGCGCAAAGCCGCCGCCACATCGTTGCCCGTCCCGGCGCCGACAATGGCGACTTTCCGCAAAGAGGGTGCCGCCTTGAAAGGAAGCTCATAATAACCGAAAACCTGGGAAAGTTTTTTGTTGGCGGGCTCGTCTGCGGCATCCCTTTGGCTGAAATCGTAGACCTTCTGATAGTATTTTCCCGCCGCGAGGATTTGAAGAAGCCCGTTGCGTTGCGTCGTTGCCTGAATAAACTGATACGGCGAATAAAGGCTGTGCATCAGGGGATCGGCCGGCCAATTCAGCGCGATGACGCAAACGGTCAGGCCCGCCAGAACGACGCGCCGAAGCGACGCAATGTCGACTTGATAAAAAGCAAGAGCGGCGACAACGAGGCAAAACCAAATGGAAGGGCCGGCCCAAAGCCAGCTCAGCACAAACGACAGGCACACACCGGCCAGGCTCCCCAAAAGATTGCAGCCATAGCCGGGCAACGCGGGTATTTTTTGCATAAAAAAGCCGCACAACTGGCCGATCGGCAAAAGAACAAGGGCGTTGAGGAAAAAAACCAGCGTCAACAAGATATAAACAGGCAGCGTCAGGACGAACTGCGTGGACGCGTCGATTCCCCTTAAGGAAAAAAAGACGCTGGCCTCCTCGCGGACAGGCACAACCTGCAAAACGTTCAGCGCGGCCGGACTCATCCCATAACGAAAAAGAAGAATGGAAATAACCAGAAAGGCAAGCACCGGCAGCGTTGCCGGCAAAAGAAGGCGCGCGTCCTTCGCCATGGCGTAGCCAAGCCCGATGCCGCAAAAGCAGGCGAGCAGCGTGAAATTCTTGTACATGCCGAAAACGGGAAAGTGCTCGGCTTCCCAGCGGATCAAGGCCAGTTCGAGAAAAAGCGAGAGGCCCGCGACGACGAAGATGCCCGCTTTTATCGAACGCGGCGACATCACGAGAAACCGTTTTTCAAGCTCGCCTGAGGCCGAGAGCATCCACGTCTCAAGCTTTGTCGAAACGTCAAAACGCTTCGGCCAATACGTGTCCGCAAAAACCGCCAAAGCCAGAACCAGCGCGGCGGCGGCGAAGGCCGCGGGGAGGTACGACGGCGGCACATGGGAAAGGAGAAGAAGGGCAAGAAGAAAGAGGATGGTTATTTTGCCTGAAAAGACGGCAAGTCGAACATAAGCGAGCATGGAAATCCTTTTTGTTTGCTTGCTTTCCTTTCTGAAATAAAAACCGATCCCTGTCCACACATCCGTTGATTCTTCCTCTTTCTTAGCGCTTCTACCGTTTTCCAAAAACAGCTCGTTTCGGCGAAAAGCATTTCTCCGATTGACTTTCGGGAAAGCTTTCGCCTAGAATAAAGGCATGTCTAAATGCGTTCACATCGCTGTCGACGCTTCTCTTCGCAACCTTCTCGGTCTTGCGCTTATCCTTGCGCGCCCCTAGCGCGCACACACCCCTTCTCTCAAAACACAATTTGACTTTTTGAATCCCGCAAACGGATAGGGCCGCATGAAAAGCGCCGTTGCCGCTTTTCCGCGCCGCTGCTCCGAAGGCAAAGAGAAGGAAGCCCCGCATGTTGGAAAAGCAAGAAGGCATCATCTGGATGGATGGCGAGCTGATTGACTGGGACAAAGCTAAAATCCACGTTCTAACCCATACCCTTCACTACGGAAGCGGCGTTTTCGAAGGCGCGCGCGCTTATGAGGGCCGCATTTTCGAAATGACCCGCCATCACGAGCGGCTCCATGCGTCGGCCCGCATGATGGGTTTTAAAATACCTTACAGCCCCGCCCAGCTCGATACGGCCGCCGTTACCGTCCTTCGGGAAAACGGCCTCAAAGACGCCTACGTCCGGCCCATCGCGTGGCATGGCGCGGAAGCTTTGGGCGTTTCCACGAACCCGAACAAAGTCCGTGTCGCGATTGCCGCCTGGAAATGGGACACCTATTACGCGAACGCCTCCATTTCCCTCACATGGTCCGAATGGGTTCGCCCCGCGCCGACTATGTCGCTCGTGCACGCCAAGGCGAACGGCCAATACATCACGGGCATGGTCAGCTTGAACAAGGCGCACCGCGACGGGTTTAACGACGCCATCATGCTGGATTACCGGGGCTATGTCGCCGAATGCACGAGCTCGAACATCTTTTACGTCAAGGGCGGCACGCTTTTCACGCCGATTGCCGATTGCTTCCTGAACGGCATCACGCGTCAAACCGTCATCGCCCTTGCGGCCGCGAACGACATCCCCTGCCGCGAAACCCACGCGCTGCCGGATGATCTTTTAAACGCCGATGAAGTCTTTGTCACAGGATCGGCCGCGGAAATTCAGGCGGTCGGCAAAATCGGCGCAAAAAAATTCGGCGAAGGGCCGGTAACGCATCATATCGCGTCTTTGTACAAAGACGCGACAAGGAGGGGACATGCCTGAAACGCTTTACGATAAAATCTGGGCGCATCACGTGGTGCACGATTTCGGCGACGGCTCCGTCCTTCTGTATATCGACCGCCATCTTGTTCATGAAGTCACCAGTCCCCAGGCTTTCGAGGGCCTGCGCGTCGCAAACCGCCCCTTGGCGCGCAAAGGCAGCATCCTCGCGACGACGGATCACAACATCCCGACGACAAGCCGCGCCTTGCCGATCGCCGACCCCGACGCGCGCCTCCAAATCGAAACGCTGGAGGAAAACTGCCGCCTTCAGGGGCTTTCGTGCTTTGGCCCCCACGATAAAAGACAGGGAATCGTGCATGTCGTCGGCCCCGAACAAGGCTTCACGTTGCCGGGAACGACGCTTGTCTGCGGCGACAGCCACACATCGACGCACGGGGCTTTCGGCGCCCTCGCTTTTGGCATCGGCACAAGCGAGATCGAGCACGTTTTCGCCACGCAAACGCTTATCGCGCAAAAATCCCTCAACATGCGCATCACGGTAAAGGGGGCTTTGCGGCCCGGCGTCACGGCGAAAGATTTAATCCTTGCGCTCATCGCCAAAATCGGCATCGCTGGCGGCACGGGCTGCGTCATCGAATATACAGGCGAGGCCGTTGAAGGCCTCTCGATGGAAGGCCGCATGACGCTGTGCAATATGTCCATCGAAGCGGGGGCCCGCGCCGGCCTTATCGCGCCGGATCAGAAAACGTTCGCCTACCTTCGCGGCCTTCCGTTTGCGCCTTCCAAAGCGCAAGAACCGGAAGCCATCGCTTACTGGAAAACGCTCCGCTCGGATCCGAACGCGCGTTTCGATAAGGACGTGACGATCGACGCTTCCTCGGTCGAGCCGTTCGTCACGTGGGGCACAAACCCGGGGATGGGCGCGCCCATTACCGGCCATGTACCCCAACCGGATCTCAATAGCGAAAGCACCGAAAGCCAATCCCTTTGCCGGGCGCTGGCTTATATGGGCCTTGAGCCGGGCGCGCCGTTGAAAGGCATCCCCATCGACCGCGTCTTTATCGGTTCATGCACGAACGCGCGCCTCGAAGATCTTCGCGAGGCCGCGCAAATCCTGAAAGGCCGCAACGTCGCCGCTTCGGTCAAGGCCATCGTCGTTCCCGGCTCCGGCCCTGTCAAGGAAGCGGCGGAACGCGAAGGGCTGGACCTTGTTTTTAAAAACGCCGGCTTTGAATGGCGCGAACCCGGTTGTTCGATGTGCCTTGCCATGAACCCGGATCGCCTAAAGCCGGGCGAGCGCTGCGCCGCGACCTCCAACCGCAACTTTGAGGGCCGGCAGGGGCGCGGAGGGCGCACGCATCTTATGTCGCCCGCCATGGCGGCGGCGGCGGCGGTTGAAGGCCGCCTCACCGATGTCCGGGACTTTTTGAAAAGGGAAAACCCATGAAGCCGTTCAGCGTTATTACGTCAACCGCCGCCTATCTTCCGATCGACAATATCGATACGGATATGCTGATCCCAAAGCAGTATCTGAAAACCGTCAAGCGCTCCGGGCTTGGCAAGCATCTGTTTGCCGAATTGCGTTATGGCGACAACGGCCTTCCCAAAGCCGACTTTCCGCTCAATAAATATCCCGGCGCCCAAATCCTTTTGGCCGGCGCAAATTTCGGCTGCGGTTCCAGCCGCGAGCATGCGCCTTGGGCCCTGCTGGATTTCGGGATCCGCGTCATCATCGCCTCAAGCTTCGCCGATATCTTTTATAACAACGCGTTCAAAAACGGCCTGCTTCCGGTGCGCCTGAACGCGCGCGACATCGACACCTTGCGCCAAAACGATGCCCCCTTAACCGTGGATTTGCCTCATCAAACGGTCGCGCAAGGCGCGCATGTCTTCCCCTTCGAGATCCAGCCCGCGTACAAGGAAACGCTTTTGCAGGGGCTGGACGAAATCGAAAAAATCCTCCGTCTGAAAGACAAAATCACCGCTTTTGAGCAAAAGCATTTTTCCCGTCAACCCTGGCTTCTGGCAGGCACACATGGCTAACATTCTCCTTCTCCCCGGCGACGGCATCGGCCCCGAAATCGTGGCGCAAGCCGTCAAGGTTCTGGACGCAATAAGCGGCGTCCTTTCCCTCACCTACGAGTATGCCCTCATCGGCGGCGCCGGCATTGACGGCGCAGGCTCCCCCTTCCCAAACGACACGCAGGAAAAGGCGCTTGCATCCGACGCTGTCCTGCTGGGGGCTGTCGGCGGCCCCAAATGGGATCATCTGCCGATGCCCGAACGCGCCGAGATGGGTATTCTCGGCATTCGCAAAGCCCTCGGCCTCTACGCCAATATGCGCCCGCTTGATCTCTGGCCCCAGCTCGAAAGCCTGTCCCCTTTGAAACCGGCATATGTGAAAAACGTCTCGCTGGTCGTGGTGCGCGAGCTTACGGGCGATCTTTATTTCGGAACGCCAAGGGGCATAACCGGCAAGAAAGGCGAACGCGAGGGCGTCAATACGATGCGCTATCATGAAAGCGAGATCGCCCGCATCGCGCATTGCGCCTTCAGTCTGGCGCAAAAGCGCCGCAAGAAACTATGCTCTGTCGATAAGGCGAATGTGCTGGAGACCATGAGCCTCTGGCGCCAGGTCGTAAGCGAGATCCACAAAGACTATCCCGGCGTGGCGCTCGAACATATGTACGTCGATAACGCGGCCATGCAGCTTATCCGCCGCGCGTCCGACTTCGATGTCCTGCTGACGCCCAATATGTTCGGCGATATCCTTTCCGATGAAGCCGCCGTTTTGTCCGGCTCCCTTGGCCTCATGCCCTCGGCCTCGATCGGCATAAAAAACGCGCTGTACGAGCCGATTCACGGCAGCGCGCCGGATATCGCGGGCAAAAACATCGCCAATCCCCTCGGCACGATCCTCAGCGTCGCCATGATGCTGGAGCTGTCGCTTGGCGAGCCCGGCCTCGCCCGCAAAATCCGCCAGGCCGTATCGGCTGCGCTTTCGGATGGCTTTCGCACCGCCGACATCGCAACGCCCGATTCGCAGAAGGTGGGCACCGAGGACATGGGCGACATCGTCGCCGCGCGCTTGAAAAAGGAAATCGAAAAATGCTGAAAGACCCGTCGCAAAAATACCGCCCCTTTCCCCCCATCGACCTCCCCGGGCGTCAATGGCCGTCGCGCACGATAACCAAAGCGCCGCTTTGGTGTTCCGTGGATTTGCGCGACGGCAATCAGGCGCTGGTCGATCCCATGGATGCCGAGCGCAAGATGCGTTTTTTCGATCTGCTCGTCCGCTGCGGTTTCAGGGAAATAGAAGTCGGCTTCCCGTCGGCCTCGCAAACGGATTTCGACTTTACGCGCGCGCTGATCGAAAGCAAGAAGGCCGAGGGCATCGTCCTTCAAGTCCTTGTCCCGGCGCGCAAGGAACTCATCGAAAAGACGTTCGACGCGGTGCGCGATGCGCCGAGCGTCATCGTTCATTTGTACAATTCGACCTCGCCCGTCCAGCGCCGCGTCGTTTTCCAAAAAGAGCCGGATGACATCGTCGCCCTTGCCGTGGAAGGGGCTTCGTTTATCAAGAAATGCGCGGCCCGCTTTCCCCGAACACAATGGACGTTCGAATACTCGCCGGAAAGCTTTACGGCGACCGAGCTCGATTTCGCCTTGCGCATCACCGACGCCGTCATGGACGTCTGGCGGCCTACGGCGGCGCATAAAGCCATCGTCAATCTTCCGGCGACGGTCGAGGTGGCGACGCCCAATGTCTACGCCGACCAAATCGAATATTTTTGCGGGCATGTGCGAAACCGCGAAAACGTGATTATCAGCGTCCACCCCCATAACGACCGAGGCACGGCCGTCGCCGCGGCCGAACTGGCGCTGCTCGCGGGTGCCGACCGCGTGGAGGGGACATTGTTCGGCAACGGCGAGCGCACAGGCAACGTCGACCTCGTGACCCTCGCCCTCAATCTCTATACGCAAGGCGTCGCGCCGCAGCTGGACTTCTCGCATATAAACGAGTTCGTGAAAGTGGCGGAGCATTGTACGCAAATCCCCGTCCACCCGCGCCATCCCTATGCCGGCGAACTGGTTTTTACGGCTTTTTCAGGCTCGCATCAGGATGCGATCCGCAAAGGCCTGCGCGCCCGTAAACCGCAAGATCTTTGGGACGTTCCCTATCTGCCTATCGACTCCGCCGATGTGGGCCGCGCGTACGAGCCGATCATCCGCATCAACAGCCAGTCCGGCAAGGGCGGCATCGCTTTCGTGCTTGAGGAAGACCACGGCTTCCATCTGCCAAAAAAGCTGCAAGCGGCATTCAGCCGCCGCATCCAAAAAGTAGCCGACGAGTCCGGACACGCCTTAAGCTCGCAAACTATCCTCGACTCTTTCCTCGCCGAATACATGCGGCGCGAAGACCCGCTCGCCTTTGTCGATTATAAGGAAGAGACCAAAGGCAACGATTGCCGCGTCGCTTTTTCGTTAACGGAAAAAGGTCTCCCCCTGTCCATTCAGGGAGAAGGCAACGGACTCCTCGACGCGCTAACCAAGGCCTTGTCCTCTTACTTAAGCGAGCCCCTCGATATCCTCTCGTACAGCGAGCACGCAGCTACGGTAGGGTCGACCTCCCAAGCCATTGCCTACATCGAAACGGCAAACGGCAAATGGGCCTCGTCCTTCGGCGTCGGCATGGACACGAACTTCGCCGTCGCCTCCCTCAAAGCCCTCCTAAGCTCGATCAACCGCGGCTTGCAAAACATAAGTTAGAGCGGGCTTTTCTGACATTGAATCAGAACCGTTGAATATCTCGCTCTAAAGCATGTCAAGACAGCGTTTCAGAGCACTTCCGGTTCGGCTAGAACATCGTCATGCCCGCGACTTGTCCTTCGAAGCCCTCGGCATAGGAGGAAGGCGGGCATCCCTTTTGTTATCCCTAAGGAATTTTCACATTCGATTTTAAGAATGATTCAACCAACCGTATTTGGCTCTAAGGCGCTATCATGGTTAATGCTGCGCGAGGAAATTTTTTGCGTTTTCCGCCGTGAGGGACTATTTTTTGAATGTTCCTTAAAAACTTTTCAGGATTAAAAAATGATAGACAGCATCGACGAGCGCATCCGCCTAAGTCGGGAAATCGGCCTCACATCCATCGCGCCTTCCCTTGAGGGCTTTGAAGATCGCACCTACGTCGTCACGGGCGCAGGCGTCGGCATCGGAAGATGCCTGACCGAAGCCATCGTCTCTTTCGGCGGCCATGTCATCGCCATCGACATTCAAAGAGACGAACTCTCCAAACTCCGGAAAAAGCTCGGATCCGAAAACGTGGCCCCGCTCGCGTGCGATTTCAGAAAACCGTTTTCATCAAGGTTTAAAGCCGCTCTGGCCGAAGTCTGCGACCAGTCTCCCCCGGTCGTCGGTTACGTCATGAATGCCGCCATACAAAAAAAGGGCCCATGGAACCGCTCCACCGGCCCCACAACAACGCCTGTCGAAGAATTAAACGCCGTCATTAACGTCAATGCGCTCCGGCATTTGGAGCTGGCTCAAATCCTCTATCCCCGCCTGCAAGATTCAGGCGAAGGAAGAGCTGTTGTCACAAGCACCGCCGTCGTCGGCCGGCAAGGCCAGCCGAACATGATGGAATATGCCACAAGCAAAACAATGCTGCTTGAAGGCATCGGCTATTTTATCCATGCGTATCCTTCCGTCGCGACCAACGGCTATATCGTTTCTCCGGCGCAAACTTTTCTTCGCGCCGATTACAAGAACGAGCCGCTTTATGCCAACCCCATGCCTGAAGACGTTACGGAAATCCCCTCGCGGCTCGTTGCGCCGCAACTGCGGTCAGAGCATCAAAACAAAATGTTTGTCATCGTCGACAAAAGGCATCCGGCCCAGACACCAAGCGGCTTCACGTACGACGCCAACGAAAGAACCGAAAACGGCTTCCTGTTCGATATCCGCATCCGCGCTCCGCTCAACAAGGGCGCGGGCACGGAAGGCGATCCTTTCGTTTTAAACTACGACACATGGATCAATCGTCAGCTAACAGGCCACGGTCCTGTCCCGCCGGTGAACGAGAACGTTTTCATCCGCGACGTTTTTGGCCGTCCCCCCCAGTATATCCGGAAATACAGAGAACTTTTGCGTCCTCAGAGCTAATGGCTTTTTTCTTAATGGATTTTTGAGAAACCTTTTGCACAATCGTGACCCCGCCCCTTTGTCGCGGCACGGGGGCAGGCGGGGGTGGGCATCCCCTTTGGGTTCCTTCACATCCAGAGACAACCATGGAAACGCGCACCTTCTCCGGCAGTCCTTTTGAAATTGGCACCCAAATCGGCGCTTACTATAGAGCCTGCCGCGTAGACTTTCCCGCGCCGGCGCAACGCGATCTCCTGTCAAAGCAGTTGGCCTATTATGAATCCTTCGCACCCGAAGTGCTCGACGAAGTCAAAGGCATCGCCGACGGCAGTGGGGCCAGCTTCGAATCGGTGGCCCACGCCTATCTCATAAGCGAAATTCTCTATCTGCGCGCCCACGGCCACAAAGGCTGTTCCATCGGCGGCTTTAAAGACCTCGCGGGCGATCTTTGGGTCGCGCGCAACTACGACTGGCACCCGGCCGTCGCGCGCGTTATGCAAGCATGGACTTTCAAAGGCAAAGAGCGCCATGTCCTGGCCCTCTCCGACATGGGGATTTTAGGCGAGGACGGCCTCGATAAAAGCAAGCAGCTTTTCCTTTACGAAGACGCGCTCAACAGCGACGGGCTTTTCATCGGCGTCACCTTTGCGTTTTGCTGGAACGAAGGCATCGGCCTCACGAGTTTCGACGCCGTCCGTCTCGCCGCACAGCGATGCAAAACAGTTGCCGAAGCCTTGCGTTTTTTCGAAAAAGCGAACCTCTCCTCCGCCAAAAACTTCTTCATCGCGGACGCGAAAGGCAACGCGGCGGTCATTCATCATGCCGTCACTTCCTTCGAAGTGCGCTATCCCGATACCGAAGGGCTTCTGGGGCTTACGAACCATTATGTCGGCAGCCTTGAGAAGGCCGACGAAATACACGCCGCCGATCCAAACGGTGCCGTAAAATCTTTTCCCCGCTATGCGCGCCTGATGGACGAGATGCACGGGGCCAAAGCAAACCCCGTTCAATTCGAGGCGCTCGATCGTATGATGACGCGCAAAGACTCGCCGCTTTCCAGCTGTATCGCAGCGCCTGAAATCGAAACCGTTTGGACCTTGCTTATGAATATGCCGGCAAAAGAATACCGCCTTATTACGAAACCGCGCTCCCCCGCCCGCGCGATTCACGAGCTGTCCCTACAGGAATTTTAATCTTTTCTCCGCCATTTTATGGCGCCGCGCACACCCGCGAAAGCCCCTTCTCTTCATCGATCAACTGGGGTATTTTTAGCGGCATGGCAAGCCGAACGAAAATATTTAACCTTTTCCTCACCCTCGTCCTTGGCGGCGGCCTTTTAATAGGCGCGCTTATCAAGCCCGGTCCTTGGTACGACGCTCTCGTCAAGCCGCCTTTTAATCCGCCAAACTGGGTCTTCGCCCCGGTCTGGACCCTTCTTTACATCGTGATCGCTTTTACAGGCTACCGCACATGGATCCGCGATAAGAAAGGTGTTTCCATGTCTCTCTGGTGGACCCAGCTTTTGTTGAATTTTTTGTGGACCCCCGTTTTCTTCGGCACGCATTCCGTCGGCATGGCGTTGATCGTTATCACCTTTTTGGTCGCAAACGTCGCCGCGTATATCTTCAGCGTGCGCAAGAACGACAGGCTTTCCGCCGTGCTTTTCCTGCCCTATTTGGCCTGGCTGTCTTTCGCGTGGGTTTTGAACGCCGCCATTCGCGTTTTAAACGAATTGCCGTGACAAGGTAAAAGAGCGAGACCACATATAAACCATAATTCTGATCAAGCCTGTTGACGTAGGACATCATGCTTTTCATGCGCAAAATCAGTCTTCTTCTCCTTGCTGTCCTTATCCTTTTGGGCGCGGCATGGCTCCTTGGAACGCCAAAAGGATGGATCGAGGCCCGCATCAAAGCGGCTTTGGCGGCGCAGGGTTTCGCGCAATCCGAACTAACCCTCGCGCACGTCAGCCTCACCTCCGCCACGTTGCAAGACGTCAATTTGGGCGGCGAACCGCCCCTTGTTCTGAAAAACATAACGCTTCATTATTCCCCTCTCGATCTTCTTTCGAAGCGCCTGCAAAGCGCGGAAGTCAGCGGCCTGTCCCTCGATATCCGCAAACAAGGCGAGGCTTGGCAAGTCGCGGGCTTGCAGCAAGATCGCGCCGGTGCCAAAACGCCCTTCGCGCTGCCCGTCGCCCCCGACACGTTAAACGCGCTTCCCTTTGCGAACCTCGCCCTCAAAGACAGCCGCGCGCGCATCGCAACGGCTATCTGGCAGCTTGATCTGCCCCTCGCACTCTCTTTTGAGGCAAAGCCGGCACCGCAGTTCGATTACGCGGCAACGGGCCTTGCCCTCAGAAGCGGCGGCGTGAATGCCCGAACCGGCGACGCGACGCTTTCCGCGGCGCTTAAGGAAAACCGCTGGGAAGGCGATTGGGAAATCAAAGACATCGAAACCACCGGCGCGCCGCAAGCTTTGCCGAAGCTGAACGCCGCCGGAACCGTCGCGCTGCGCGCCGATAAGGCCGACATCGCGGGGCGCGTGCGCGATGCCGCCGAAGCCTACGCGGCAGAGTTCGTCCTCACCTATGACCTTGCCTCGCCCGCAAAGTCGGCCCTCCTTATCAAGAACGGCTTCATCCCATGGCACGGCGGCAAAGTCGCGGTGCAAAACGCCCGCATTCCCCTTGGGGCCAAAGTGCCGATAACGCTCAACCTCAACATTAGCGCTGTTTCCGCCGATGCCTTGATGCAGCAGTTTACGGGCAAGCGCGCCTCGGCCACAGGAACCATCTCCGGCACGCTGCCCGTCACCCTCGCGCCGGATGGAACGATCTCCTTTACGAACGGCAAGCTTTATGCCGGGGAACCGGGCACGATTACGGTCTCGCCCGACGTCATTTCCGGCACGAATGAGCAACTTGCGCTCGTACGCACCGTGCTGCAGGATTTTCGGTACACCTCCCTGTCCATCGGTCTTGATAGCGGCGCAAGCGGGCTGGAGCTGACGATGAGGCTCGAAGGCAATAACCCTCGGGTACAGCAGGGCCGCCCCGTTAAATTGAATGTGAATTTGAAAGGCGATGTGCTAGGCTTCGTCCAACAGAATCTTTTATGGCTGAACGATCCCCGAAAGCTTTTGGAGCGAGGCATCCATGCGAATCCTTAGCGTCATTCTCACCCTCGCGGCCGTCGCCGCCTGCACGCCGACCGTACAGGTGCAAGCGCCGGACAAGCCCATCGAAATCAATCTGAACGTCAACATCGAACAACACATCAAGGTCGAGATCCAGAAAGACGTTCAGCAGGCAATCGCCAAGAATCCCGACGTGTTTTAGAACAGGTGGAGGCTCTCATGAAAAAACAAATGGCACTCATAGCGCTGCTCGGCATGCTCATCGCGGCCCCGGCTCTGGCGCTCGATCTTCATGGCGCGCGGGGCAGCGGCCAAGTGGGCGAGAGGCTTGACGGCTATGCCGCTGCGCTTGCCGCGACGCCGGACGTGCAGTCCCTTGTCGCCGAGGTGAACGCCAAACGCCGGCAGGAATACGCGCGCATCTCGAAGCAGAACGGCCAGCCGGTCGATGTGGTGGCCAAGCTTGCGGCGCAACAGATCATCAACCAGCTCCCTGCGGGAAGTGCCTACCAAGCCCCCGATGGAAGCTGGAAAAAGCGCTAATTAAAAAGATACCGTGCCTTTGATCGTGAGAAACGCGCCGGGAACAAGCTCGCACGCCATCACATAGTCATCGGGAATGCCGTTGGTATTCCGTATCCCGAACGCGGCGGACGGCTTGAAGCCAAACGCCCGTAAAACGCCGGATCGCCGACAAGCATCACGGCCTCATAGCCCTTCGCCTTTGCACGCGCTAAACTCTCGTTAATCAACTTGCTTGCAAACCCGTTGTTTCTTTTTGCAAGCGCTACGCAAACCGGCGCAATGAGCAAAACGACGTGCTTTATGTCGCCGTCGCTCACGGGCCATTCGGTCAGCATAATGTGGCCGATAACCTCGCCGTCCTCCTCGGCGACAAGCGCAAGCTCCGGAATATACCCTTTCCCGGCGCGCAACTCATTGGCGAAATCCTGCTCCTTGCCGTTTGAGACCTTCGCGGTTTGAAAGGCTGTTTTGATGAGATCGTAAATTTTCGCGAACTCGTTTTCTTTTTCCGGCCGGATCGTCATGGTTCCCTTTATCCTTTTGTCGCTTTGCGCTATATAACGGTTCTCATAAACAAAAGCGACGATTTTAAGGACGATCCTCATGGCCCAAAAAGCGAAAACGCGCTCACGCGCCAACAATATGTGGGGCGGCCATTACAAACGCGGCCCCGGCGCGCTGATGGCGCGCATCAACGAATGCCTCGATGCGGACAAGCGGCTCACCAAGCAAGACATCGCGGCGTCCAAGGCGCATGCGGCTATGCTTGCCGCGCAAAAAATAATCACCGCCGCCGACAACGCCAAAATTCAAAAAGGCCTTGATCAAATTTCCCAAGAAATCGAAACGGGTCGTTTCACGTTCCGCCCGGAACTCGAAGACATCCACATGAACGTCGAATCGCGCCTGAAAGAGCTGATCGGCGACGCGGCGGGTCGCCTGCACACGGCCAGGTCGCGCAACGATCAAGTCGCCGTCGATCTGCGCCTTTGGATTCGCGACGCCGCCGAGGCTCTCGACTCGAAACTGAAGGAGCTTCAAAAAGCACTGCTGGCCCAGGCCGAAAAACACGCGCGGCTTATCATGCCGGGCTTTACGCATCTTCAGCCTGCGCAGCCGGTTACGTTCGGCCATCATATGCTGGCGTATGTCGAAATGTGCGCGCGCGACCGCGCGCGTTTCCAGAACGCGCGCCAGCTGATGAACGAATGCCCGCTTGGCGCGGCGGCGCTTGCGGGCACGTCCTTTCCCATCGACCGCTTCAGGACGGCGAAAAGCCTAGGGTTCGACGCGCCATGCGCCAATTCCATCGACGCCGTTTCGGATCGCGACTTTATGCTTGAATTCGCAAGCAGCGCCGCGATCGCCGCCATGCATCTTTCGCGCCTTGCCGAAGAAATCGTCCTTTGGGCCAGCGACGCCTTCCGCTACATCAAATTGTCGGAGGCCTTTACGACCGGCAGCTCCATCATGCCGCAAAAACGCAACCCCGACGCGGCCGAACTGATCCGCGCAAAAGCCGCCGGCATCCTTGGCGCCCAGACCCAGCTGATGGCGCTCATGAAAGGCTTGCCCCTTGCCTATAATAAGGATTTGCAGGAAACCAAGCTCCCGGCGTTCAGGATCGCGGACGAACTAGGGCTGATGCTGGAGGTCGCCGCCGGCATGATTCGCGACATGCAGCCATGCAAGGAAATTTTGAAAGCCGCAACGCAAAACGGGTTTCTCACCGCCACGGATCTGGCCGATCATTTGGTTAAAGTCGTCGGCCTGCCGTTCCGGGAAGCGCATCAGGTCACGGGTAAAATCGTGCGGCTGGCCGAGCAAAAGCGGTGCCGCATCGACGAGCTTGAGCTTTCACAGCTACAAACGGTGTTTCCTCGTTTGCGCCGCGATGTGTTTGACGTCCTGACCGTCGAAAAGGCCGTCGACTCGCGCGCCAGTTACGGCGGAACGGCGCCGGCGCAAGTCCTTGTGCAAATCAGGAAATGGAAAAAATTGCTGGCAAAATAATTTCATCATTGCTTTCTAAGACCCCGCCGCTATCATGCCTTTATGTGCAGCGCACCCACATACTTTCTCGCCTTCCGACGAGCCTAATACCAACGGGCTCGCGCGCCGATCCGGCACTCCCCCTTATCACTGGCTTTCGTTGCGCCCCGCGCTCCAAGCCTTTTCCTAAAATAGACAAACGAACGGAGACTTTTTATGAACGCAACGGATCTCAAAGGCCAAACCATCGGCTTCCTCGCCTCGGGCGGCCTCGATAGCTGCACGATCACGCACTGGTTGACGCAGCAGGGGGTAAAGGTCGTGTGCCTGACAGCCGACATCGCCCAACCCGACGAAGCCAATTTCATGGACATCGAAAAGCGCATGATGACCTGCGGCGCCGTCGGTTTCGTGAAAATGCCGCTGCAAGACGAGATTGCCGCCATCGGCCTTGAGGGCATCCAAACGCAAGCCCGGTATGAAGATCACTACTGGAACACAACGGGCCTCGCCCGTTACGTGACGGTCGCCGGGGCGGTCTCGGAGTTAAAGAAAAAAGGCCTTTCGATTCTTGCCCATGGCGCCACGGGCCGCGGCAACGATCAGGTGCGCTTTCATCTGGGTGCGGCGATGCTTGACCCGTCGATAAAGGTCTACGCGCCGTGGCGGGATGAATTGTTCCTGAAGGCTTTCGGCGGACGCGCGCAAATGATCGATTACTGCGAACGTCACAAGCTTCCGATTAAAGCCTCGCGCAACAAGCCCTATTCGACGGACGCCAATCTTCTCGGCCTCACGCACGAAGGCGGCAAGCTCGAATCCATCGAAACGCCCGCGCAGCTTGTGACGCCGGAAATGGGCGTCTGGCCCAAGGATGCCCCGGAAGGGGCGGAAACCTTTAAGGTCCGCTTCGACAAAGGCGTTCCCGTCGCTCTTAACGGGCAAGCCGTTACGCCCATTCAGGCCTTCCTTCTGGCAAATACCATCGGCGGAGCGCATGGCATCGGCATCGGCCAACACTTGGTTGAAAACCGTTTTGTCGGCGTGAAATCGCGCGGCGTTTACGAACAGCCGGGGATCGAGCTTTTGGGTTGCTGTTACAACATGCTCTTGCAGCTTATCCTCGACCGCAGGGCGAAAGAGCTTTTCGACGCGCTGAGCCAGTCTTTTGCAAAGCAGGTCTACCAAGGCTATTACTTCGATCTGGCGACGCAAATGATCCTAAAAGCCATCGGCTCGATCAACGCGCTGGCCACGGGAACGATCACGGCCAGCCTTTACAAAGGCAACGTAAGCTTTTTGAAAGGGGAAGACGCGCCGCACTCGCTTTACACAAGCGACGGCTCGATGGAAAATGAAGGCTCCTTCGACCACCGCGACTCCGAAGGCTTTCTGAACGTGCTGGCCGTCCACGCAAAGGCTATGGCGACGGCGGGTCAGGTCAAACCCAAGGTTTAAGCAAGCCCTTACTTCCCCTGCCCCCGATCGCCAAAGGGGGCGGGGGTTTTTTATGTATGCTGAAGAGCCCCGATTCCCCTTGCCTCCCCCGCTCCTTTCATCATATAGAACGAAACATGAACAAGAGCGTGGCCGAGGACGATGCCGTTAACTGGCTATTCCTTGATTTAAATGCCTTTTTTGCCTCCTGCGAACAGCAGGAGCGGCCCGAGCTCCGTGGCCGCCCCGTCGCGGTTGTGCAAATGATGACCGACAGCACCTGCGCCATTGCATCGAGTTACGAAGCGCGGGCCTTCGGCGTCAAAACCGGCACGATGGTTTGGGAGGCGAAAAAGCGCTGCCCCGATCTCGTGCTCGTCGAAGCGCGCCACAAGCTCTACGTCCAATACCATCACCGCATCCTTGAAGCCGTCGATACCTGCCTTCCCATCGAAAAGATCGGCTCCATCGACGAGATGGCCTGCCGCCTCATGGGCCGCGAGCGGCACGCCGAAAACGCGCGCGCCCTCGCCCTTAAAATCAAAGCCGCCTTGCGCGAAAAAGTCGGCGCGCGTATGACCTGCTCCATCGGCATCGCACCCAGCCTTTTTCTGGGCAAGGTCGGCAGCGACATGCAAAAGCCCGACGGCCTTGTGATCATCCGGAAAAAAGACCTGCCGGATATCCTCAGCCCCCTTGAGCTGACGGACATCTACGGCATCGCCAAGCGCATGAAGGCGCGCCTGAACCGCGCGGGCATTTATACCGTCGCCGATCTCACAAGCGCCTCGCGGCATCAACTGCGCCTCGCCTGGGGAAGCATCAACGGCGTCCTGTATCACGAATTGCTGCACGGCGCCGACCTTCAATTCCCGTCGTCGACGCAAAGCCAAAGCCTCGGCCACGAACATGTGCTGGAGCCTTCCTTGCGCACGATGAACGGCGCCGTCCAGTTCGCGCAGCATTTGCTGGCCAAAGCGGCGGAGCGGCTGCGGCACGAGGAATACTTTTGCCGACGGATGGGCGTCCATCTGGCGGCGGAAAAATCATGGGAACACTTCTGGACGGAAACGAGCTTTGCCGAAACGCAAGACACGAACTTCCTGCTCGGGCGGCTTTTGACGCTCTGGCGCGATTTTCCCATGATCGCGCCAATCAAGGTCGGCGTCGTTCTGATGGGCCTTGTGCCGGCCGCACAGCACCAGCTCGATCTTTTTATCGACAGCAACGCCTTCGTCAAAAGGCGGCAGCGCCTGTCGCCGGTTATCGACAGCATCAACCGTCGCTTTGGCCGCGACGCCATCGGCTTCGGAAAATCTTCAGAGCTTATCCGGTCTTTTACCGGCCACGCCGCGTTCCAGCGCGTCCCGGAGGTGTACGAATTCTGAACAACATCTCCAAGCCCTCCCCCTCGATGGGGGAGGGTTGGGAGGGGGTGGTGTCGGAACAAAAAAGAAATCCCCCGTATCCTGAAGGAAGTTCTGGCGTTCGAACAATACAAGCCCTTCTCTTATGGAGCCAAATGCTCCCATAAAATCCGGGTGCCAATGACGATCAACACAACGCCGCCGAATCCTTCCGCATATTTGCCGACGCGCGCGCCGATCGCGTGTCCCACCATGAATCCGATGGTCGACATCAAAAACGTCGCCGTTCCGATGGCGGCCGCCGTGAGACAGATATTCGCTTTAATAAACGCCAGAGTCACGCCGACGCCTAACGAATCGATGCTGCTGCCCAGCGCGGCGAGCGCGAGTGCATGCCATTCATGCCTTACGGGTTTTTCCGCCGCCTCATCCCTTGTGAAGCTCTCGGCGATCATTTTGATTCCCAGCGCGGCAAGAATCAAAAAAGCAACCCAGTGATCGAAACGTGCGATAACGCCGCTCGCCAGAGTCCCGAGCCCCCACCCCAAAAGGGGCATGCTCGCCTCGACACCTCCGAAAATCAGCCCCGTGCGCACAGCCTCGGCGAGCCGGGGATGGCGCACGCCCACGCCCTTGCCGACGGCGACGGCGAAAGCGTCCGCGGAAAGGCTTAAGGCAAGGGAAAC
This sequence comes from uncultured Rhodospirillaceae bacterium, assembly GCA_964453225.1. Taxonomy (GTDB): domain Bacteria; phylum Pseudomonadota; class Alphaproteobacteria; order UBA9219; family UBA9219; genus CAIXLI01. The sequence goes on along the minus strand of CAYVNS010000009.1, from coordinate 48,502 downwards.
GGTGGCAAGAACATTCATGAAAGAGTTACAGCCATCCCCTCACCTTGAACCAAAGAATGGGCGCGATGCCGCTAAGCACAATCAGCATAAGCCCGAAAGGATAGCCCCAGGCCCAGTCCAGTTCCGGCATGACCTTGAAATTCATGCCGTACATGCTGGCGATCAATGTCGGCGGAATGCCGACCACGGAAACGACCGTCAGAACCTTGATGATATTGTTCTGTTCGATGTTGATCATGCCCAACGTGGCGTCCAGCAAAAGCTGCACCTTATTCATCAAATGCCGGTCGTAATCGGAAAGGGACGCGATATCGCGGTACTGCGTTTTCAAATGGACTTTAAGTTCGCTTGGAAACCAGTCGGCGCTCATCTCGCCGACGTACGAGACGATCCGCTCGATCCCCAAAAGACTGTCGCGGATTTTCGAGGATAAATCGCCGTTGTGCCCAATGCGCCGAAGCGTTTCGCGCAAGCTGGCGGTGGCGCGCGCCGGCTTGCCCAGCAGGGAAAGACCGCCGTTGCTGCCGGCATAGAAAATCTGCTGCGAAACCTGATCCAGTTCGCTCTCCACGTTTTCCAGCAAATCGGCGGCGCGATCCACGATGGCGGCAATCAGGCCGACGAAAGCGCCCAGATTGCCGGTATAATCGTTATCCTCGTCGGCGAATTCCTCCTCGAAAGCCGTGAACGCCGCCAGCGCCGCATAGCGTATGGTAACGAACAAATCCTTGGTCAGAATGAAGCCCACGGGCGTCGCTTTCGGAACGCCCGTCAGGCGCGAGACGACCGTTGCGCTCAAATAAAAAGTCCCGTGATCCGCGCGCAGCCGGCTGGAGCTTTCAATCTCGTTCAGCTCCTCTTTGGTCGGCAAATGGCGTTTAAGCGCGCGCTCGATGAAATTTATTTCCTCGGGCGTGCCATCCAGAATATCCACCCATTTGACGCGCAAAGGCAAGGTCGAAGACCCCAGCTCGGCGGCGATGTCTTTGTATCTTTCCGTCCCGTCGTGGAGGGTGAGCATGAAAACCTCTGCGAAAACCGATTATTTTTTGCCGCGTTTTTTACGATAGGACTTCCGCTCGGTGCGCACAATCGCGTTTTTCCCGTCGACAAAAACAACCTTCTGCTCGACCGCGGCCGCCTCGGCTGCGGTTCCGTGCGCAAGCGCCAGAATAATCACTTTATCGCCGGGATGGAAAAGCCGCGCCGGGCTTCCGTTCAGGCATATCTCCCCGCGCTTGTCGCCGGGAATGGCGTAGGTTTCCCAGTGCGCGGCGTTGGCAAGATTATTCACATGAATCATCTGAAACGGCAAAATGCCCGCAGCATCCATAAGCTTGCGGTCGATCGTGATGCTGCCCTGATAGTCAAGGCACGCGCCCGTCACCGTCACGCGATGCAGTTTCCCCGTACAAAAAGTTATGAACATTTAAAGCTCATCCTCCTGCGGTCAAGCTAACATCATTCGCAAAGCAGCAATCAAGCTCTTTTTAATTACTTTTCGCATATATTTAATTGAACAAGCTTGAGGCGAAAATTGTGATTTTTCAAAGTTTCGCGCGCAGCGTACTCAATCGTACGTGAGCAGCGAAACTTTGAAAAAGTGCGATTTGCAGCCCAAGATCGTTCAATTAAACCTGGCCCTTGATTCGACTCGCCAACGACGCGCGAAGAAAAAGATCAATATCCCCGTCCAGAACCGCCTGCGTCTGGCTCGTTTCAGCGCCGGTGCGGGCGTCTTTGACCATTTGATAAGGCTGCAACACATACGACCGGATTTGATGCCCCCAGGCGATATCCGTTTTCTGCGCTTCGATATCGGCGGCGGCTTCCTCGCGCCTTTTCAGCTCGCGTTCATAGAGCTTGGCTTTCAGCATCTCCATCGCCTTGGCGCGGTTTTGATGCTGCGAGCGCTCCTGCTGGCAAGCAACGACGATGCCGGTCGGCAAATGCGTAAAACGAACGGCGCTTTCGGTTTTATTGACATGCTGCCCGCCGGCGCCCGACGCGCGGAAAACGTCGACCTTCAAATCCTTGTCCAGAACCTCCACCGACACCGTCTCGTCCACCACGGGGGTCACGGAAATGCTGGCAAAGCTTGTATGGCGGCGGGCATTTGAATCGTAAGGGCTGATGCGCACAAGCCGGTGCACGCCGGATTCCGTTTTCAGCCATCCGTACGCGTTATGGCCCTCTATTTGAATGGTCGCCGATTTGATCCCAGCCTCTTCGCCGCGGGTTTCGCACAGCATCCCCACCTTATAGCCATGCTTTTCGCCCCAGCGCACGTACATGCGAAGCAGCATCTCGGCCCAGTCCTGCGCTTCGGTTCCGCCCGCGCCGGAATTGACTTCCAGATAGCAATCGTTGGCGTCCGCCTCGCCCGAAAGAAGGCTTTCCAGCTCGCGCTCGGCCGCCACGCCGCGCAAGGCGAAGAGGGCGTTTTCCGCCTCCGTCGCCATCGGCGCATCGCCTTCGGCCTCGGCCATTTCGATCATCTCGATATGATCGGAAAGCTCGCGTTCGATCGCGCGATACCCGCCAAGCGCCTGATCGAGCTGCGTGCGCTCGCGCATGATCTTCTGCGCCTTCGACGGATCGTTCCAAAGCTCGGGATTTTCGGCAAAGGCGTTCAGCTCATCAAGGCGCGCCAGGGCATGATCGTAGTCAAAGATGCCTCCTCAGCAAACCCAGCGATTTCTCGATGTCTGCTATGGCTGATTGTACTTCGGCGCGCATGTGGTCTCGCTTTGGCTATGTTGGATAGAGCTTTGATGACGGCAAAACGCCTAAAAATCAAGTGTGAACAGGGGCGTTTCTTCTATAAAAAGGATCGATCGAGTAGACCGGCGCACGCCGCTGAAGCGGAAAGACAAAGCTTTTGGCCTTTTCCCTGTCGCCGTTCCAGTAAACGGGCCTCAGGCCGTCACGATTAACAAAAAACACATGCAATTTCGCGGGAGCCCAGGCCGCATAGTCTTTCTCCCGCCTGCCCAGCATACGCCCCGCCTCCGTTTGGATATAATTTACGTCGCCGTCCGGAATAAACGTGCAGCGCGCGTTTCTTCTGCCCTGTCTTCGGTAGGATCCCGCAAGGAACAGGCCCACACGATGCGCGCTCTCGGGGTCAAGGCCTTTTATGGAAAGAAGCTGCGGCTGCGTTATATAGGCCCGCTCCAAAGCCCGCTCCAGTTCCTCCCCCGAGGCGATCTGGCAAACCATATCTTGATAAGCCCTTTCATAATCATACGCCGACGTGGCGATCAAATTTTCCGGTATGCACCTGAAGTCAAGTTCGTTTCTGCCAATGACAAAGCTCACGCGCTCCAGCCGAAGGCGGTCGCACGCCGTCAACGAGCTTGGGGGCAAAGACGCAAGTTCGTCGCGGGTTGCGACCAGGCAACTATCCACATCTTTTGGTTTATGGTGAAACGCGCGCGGCTCTTTGCCCTCGGTCTCTTGAATCTCGTCCGCAAAATAAACGCGGTTGCCGCAGCATTTGCATATCGGAAAGCCGCCGCTCAAAAGCCTTGCGTCCGCAACCGTATACGTAGGGAACACGATATTTCCCCCGACTTCTCCTTCGAGTAATTCTCCCGAATGCTTTCGAATGCCCGCGCGTTTCATAATGTTTTTTTATCAAAAAAATGCGAAACCTAATAAATAATTTTTATGGTTAAAGGGTTAACTGTTAAAAGGTTGCGCCGTTTTATGAAAAGCAAGTAAAGCCTTTTCAAGTTTCTGTTTTTCAACTATTTATGTATAAATTTATTAGAATATTTGTGGAGAGAACTGATGCATAAAAATTCATTTACTGGCAATGACAAAATCATAGGCACAAAAGACATAAACGAACACCTTCAACAATACGCTTATCCTAAGGCAGGAACCATTATACACGCGGTTGCGGCTGCTATTAAAAACGCCGATCCTGCACTTGAGGTTTTTTTAGACGGAATTCCCTTGCAATCAAATCAGTTCTTCCCCTCCCTCTACGCGAACGCCGTGAAGGAATTTATCAAAGATGGTTTTCTGAAAATGGCTGAACAGAACACGTCTCTGTTCCCGGCGAATGTGCCATTTGAAAATAAAGCGCTTTTGCGAAATGCCATCTGCATGGAGATTTGCGCCGCTTCCGATATTTTTCATTGTGTAAATGTCGGCCGGGATGCGGCCAAAACCTGTTTTATTGATCCAAACCATCAAACTTTTGGATTACATGAACGCTTTTCCCCCCTGTTGCCGGAGCAGCATGCGATGTTCTTGATTCCGACCAAGGCTCTCATGGATCAATTCTTCCTCAGCGGCTACGGCGCGCGCTTGGATCCGGCGGCGTCACATAACGCGGCAAAGCCTTCTCCCTAAAGTCGGCCTAGTTCCCCGCCAGTTTCTTCTCCAATTTCTTCGCCGCCTCAAAGAACGCAGCCTTGGCTTCGTTTGCGAAAGGATTTTCAGATTGAATGGCCTGAAACAGCTCGTCCGAGTCGTCGCGGATATAATCCACGGCCTCGTCAAGCAATTCATAGGTCTTTGTCGTCAGCTTGAACTTCGGCAAATTCAGCAACACGAACACCTTGCCGATCATATGCGTCAGCCCGTGCACATAGGCTAACTGGCGATCATGTTCTTCCGGGGTTACCCGGAAAATCCGAAGCCCAATTTTTTCGGCGCAGAAAAGCGCGACCTCGTCCCCGCGTCCGCCGCGAATCTCGCAGATGGCGATGTTTAATCCCACAATTCCATGCTTGCCGCTCTGCGGCCCAAACAGAGGGTGCGTGCCAACGATCGCCACGCCGTCGGGCAAAAGCGCCTCCATCCACGCGGCGGGCCTCGTTTTGACCGAGGCGACATCGATCACCAGCGTTCCGCTTTTCAGCTTCGGCGCAATTTCGGCCAGAACGCTTCGCATTTTTTGAACCGGCACCGCCAGCAAAACAATATCGCACGCCGCGACCACGCCAAGATCCCCGACGCGCGCGCCGATCTCCTTGGCAAAGCCGCTTAGTTCAACGGAAGGATCATGCAGCACAAGGTCGAAATGCGGCGCCAGATGCCGTGCCGCAAAAGCGCCAAAGGCGCCGACGCCGATAAGCCCAAAAGATTGAGTCATCTTTCAGCGTCTTCCCGATTTCAAGGGAACGGCATAGCCGCCCAAAGGAGCCAAATGCTGCAACCGGCTGCCCAGCATGGCGCGCAGGCGCGACAAGCGCGTATCGCTTCGCCCGACATAGCCCTCGGTTTCGACCAGATAAAGCGTGGGCGCCGAGCCGCCGCGCCCCATGCTTTGCAGCAAAAGCTGCCTGACTTTATACCCCGCCTTGCCCAGCAAGCGCTTCATCTCGCTTTCGGGAACATGCACGCACTGCAACGCAAGGAAGCTGTGGTCGTCGCCCGTCAATTCGGGATAAAGCTTGCCGATGACAAGCCCCATAGGGGCCGGCTTCGCATTGGCTCGCCCGGCTTTCACGATTTCGAAGGGGATCGTGGCAAAGACGGTAAGCGTGTTCTTTTTATCGCTCCCCAGAAGCGGCCACCAGGGTTCCTTGTCAGTTGCCGTCGGATACGGCACAAGGGCCAGAACAGCCTTTTCAGCCTGAACGGCCTTGATCGCCGCGACAGCCGAAGGGACTTCGAGTAAGGGGGTGAAAGAACCGTAATAGTCGCGCGCCACATCCCAAAAATTGGGGCCTTTCGGCGCCACCGGCACGGCGACCTTGAATAAACCCTCGGTAAGTGTAAAGGCCGAAACAATTTCGCGCCAAAGTCGCACCACAAGGCCTTCGGGAAGCTTTCCCTGCGGACGCCCCAAAAGAGTCCGCATCATCTGCGCCTCGCGTCCGGGACGGATATAGATGTGCTGTTTACCCTTTATTTTGCGCACATGGTCGATGACCTCGGCCCGCTCGCGCAAGAGATCATGCAAAACGGCATCGATGCGATCAATCTGCGCGCGCAGATCGGCCAAAGCCTGCTTGTCGGGGTTAACGGTAACGTTTTTGAGGGACATGGAACGCCTTTAATCCGGAATATAAGGGGAAAGCATAGCGCTAAATTGCGAAAAAGTCCAAATTTTATCGGCCCTTTCGGCCCCACAGACAAATTAAGCCCTGTAAATATCCGCGTTTGCGCTTTGGCAAACGACGTTCTGCCGCTTGCCGCCGCCTTCGCCTTTACAGGCTTCATTGACGCTGTTATATCCTCGCCCGTAATCACCAGGCGGGGATCATCATGAAGCTTATCGCGGGCAACGGCAATCGCCCTCTGGCAGAGGCTATCGCACAGCATTTGGGCGTCTCGCTCACGCGGTCTTCCATCCGGCGTTTCGCGGACATGGAAATTTTTTTCGAGGTTCTTGAAAACGTCCGCGGCGAAGACGCCTTCATCATCCAGCCCACGTCCTTCCCCGCGAACGACACGCTGATGGAACTCCTCATCATGATCGACACGCTGCGCCGCGCGTCGGCCCGCCGCATCACGACGGTCATTCCCTATTTCGGTTACGCGCGCCAGGACCGCAAAACAACCTCGCGCTCGCCGATCACGGCAAAACTCGTGGCCAATCTTTTGACGACCGCGGGGGCGCATCGCGTGCTGACCCTCGATCTTCACGCCGGGCAAATTCAGGGGTTCTTCGATATTCCCGTCGATAATCTTTTCGTCGGCCCCGTCTTCGTGCGCCATGTGAAAGATACGCTCTCCGTGCATGGCAAGCTTCCCGAAGGTTTGACGGTCGTCTCGCCGGACGTCGGCGGCGTCGTCCGCGCGCGCGCGATGGCCAAAAAACTGAATGCGGGCCTGGCGATCATCGACAAGCGCCGCGAAAAAGCGGGCGAGTCCGAAGTCATGAATATCATCGGCGACGTTTCGGGCCGCGATTGCATCATGATCGACGACATCGTCGACAGCGCCGGAACCCTGTGCAACGCCGCCGGCGCGTTGACGAAAGCGGGCGCGAAATCGGTATCGGCTTACTGCTCGCACGGCGTCCTGTCGGGCACCGCCGTCAAGCGCGTGAGCGAATCCTCGCTCAACAAGCTGGTGATTACGGATTCCATCGAAGCGACGCCGGATGTGACGGGCGCCAAGAAAATTCAGCAGATCAGCATCGCGCCGCTTTTGGGCGAGGCCATTATCCGCATTAACCAGGAACGCTCGGTTTCAAGCCTTTTTAGTTAACATTCGCCCTTAAAAGGCCCGTCCTGCCCGCGTAAGCGGGCCTCCACAAAAAATCGCTGGCCTTCCTTTGTTCGTTTCTGCTATCTAGCCCTCGCGTGCCGACACCCCTGGAGGTCGGCCTTAACAAAAACGCCAAAGGTTTTGTTGTCAGGGGGCAGCCGGATCGCGCAGCTTTTTCGCGCGCCTTGCTTCTCTCCGCATCCCGATTGGCTTTGAAGGAGAGAACGAATGACCCAAGTAACCTCAATGGCCGCGACCGTCCGCGCCAAATCCACCAAAAGCGTCGTCAATAAAATCCGCGCCTCAGGCCATGTCCCGGCCGTGATCTATGGGGACAAGCAAGCCCCGGTTCTTATTTCAATGGAAAACAAACTTCTCGTCCGCCAGATTGAGGTGTCGGGCTTTATGACCCGCCTCTTCGATCTCGACGTGGACGGCAAGAAGTTCCGCGTTCTTCCGCGCGACATCCAGTTCGATCCCGTCAGCGGCCGCGCCCTGCATGTGGACTTCATGCGCGTTTCGGCCCATACGCGCGTTCGCGTGTCCATCCCCGTGGCGTTCATTAACGGCGAAAAATCGCCGGGTATCAAGCGCGGCGGCACGCTTAATATCGTGCACCATAAGATCGAAGTGCTTTGCGCCCCCGATAAGATTCCGCCCCGTTTCGAAGTCAGCCTCGAAGGGCTTCAAATCAACGACGCCATCCATCTCAGCGCCTTGAACCTGCCCAAGGACGTCAAATTGACGACGCAGGAAAAAGACTTCACGATCGCGACGATTGCGGTCCCAAGCGCCATCCGCTCTGAAAACGAAGCGGCAGCGGCGGCAACCGATACGGCGGCGACGGCGGCGGCGGCAGCGCCCGGCGCAGCGGCCCCTGCAGCCGGCGCGGCAGCGCCTGCGGCAGCTGGCGCGGCGGCCCCTGCGGCCGGCGCGGCAGCGGCCAAGAAGCCCGAAGCCAAGAAATAAACACGAAGGAAAGGCGGGATTCATCGTTCGGAATTTTTCAAAAAGCGTGTAAGATTACCGACCCTTTGAATCCCGGCTTTTCTGATCCTCATGTCTCACCCCGCTCATCTCCTTATCGGCCTTGGCAATCCGGGGGATGCGTATGTCTCAACGAGGCACAACGTCGGCTTCATGGCCGTCGATGAAATCGCGGCGCGTGAGCGTTGCCCCGCGTGGAAGAAAAAGTTCAAAGGCCTTGTTACCGGCGCGGATAATTTTATCCTTCTCAAGCCCCAGACGTTCATGAACCTGTCGGGCGAATCCGCGCTGGCGGCTATGCAGTTCTATCAGCTCGACGCCCCGCAGGTGATCGTCTTTCATGACGATCTCGACCTTCTGCCGGGACAAATCAAAATCAAGCAAGGCGGCGGCGCGGCGGGGCACAACGGCCTGAAATCGCTGGACGCCCACATCGGCAAGGATTACTGGCGCGTCCGGCTGGGGATCGGTAGGCCGATGACAAGCGAAGGCGTGGCCGTAAAGGGCGACGCCGTAACCAATTACGTCCTGCATCCCTTTGCCAAAGCCGATAAAAAATGGCTTGAGCCGCTGCTTTCCGCCCTTGCCGATTCCGTCGATCTGCTGCTTTCAAAAAGGCATGCGGAATTTCTCGCCCGCCTCCCCCCAAAATCGGCCTAATACCAACGGCCTTAGATTCTGCCCCCCCCAAAGTCCGTTGGTATCCGAGGCGACTGCCGAGGCCGCCGCTTATGCGGCGGAAGGCCATAAATTTTCTTTAAAAACGCATGCGAGTCAAAATTTATGGCCCTTGGTATAAGCTCCTGCCTGCTTCTTCGCCTCACGCGCCTTGCGACGATCTCTCTTATGCGCCTCCGCCCCCACGATAAGGCCGCACACGACGATAATGATCGAACCGACAACCAAATTCCATGTCGGCACTTCATGCCACAGGAAATAGCCGAAGATCGCGCCGAAAATAATCTGCGTATAATGAAGCTGCGCCACATTCGTCGACGCGGTATTCCTGATCCCGATATTGTACATGATGCCGCCGATGGTGTTCAGGCATCCCGCCGACATCATCATCGCCAGAAACCACGGCTCGGGAATGCCGGGCCGCTCGATCAAAGCCCCCGCAAGGCCGAAAACGCCAAGGAAAAGGCTCATGATAAGCTGCGTGCTTTCGGTCGACGCCGTTTTGGCGATTTGGCGAAGCAAAAGCGTGTACATCGCAAAACAGGTCACGCTGATAAAGGCCGCCAGATAACCAACCCCGTCGCCCCCGCCGCCCTTCAGGCCGAGGGCAAAAGCCGTGCCGGCGAAGCCCGCAAGCAGACAGGCGATTTTAACGCGCGTCAAAACCTCGTGCTTAAAAAGCGCGGACAAAACGGCAATCATTAGAGGAATCGTAAAAACGACGACATAAAACATCGTGATCGGCAGATGCTTCAAGGCAATGACGTTGGCGTAATTAATCACGATCGAGCACACGCCGATCCAAATCTGCGCCCGTGCGTTCGGGGGACGCAAAGCGCCAAGATCGCGCTTCATGGCCTACACAAGAACAAGGCTCGCGCCGCCGAACAAGCCCATCGCCGCGACAATCACGAAAGGCGAAAGCGCGCTCTGCCCCATGCTGCTGATTTTCATCGCCACATCGACGAGCACCCACAAAAAGAAACCGGCGAGGCCGCAAAGCATGGCTTGGGGCTGCGTCATTGGCCGCCCTGCCCCAGGCCCGCGCGCCCGGACAAGCTTTGGCTTTTATGGGCCTCCGCGGCGACGATCATACCCGAGACGATGATGATCGCGGACCCGGCGACCAAATTCCATGTCGGAATTTCGTGCCAGAGAAAATAGGCGAACACCGCGCCGAAAATAATTTGCGTATAATGCAGCTGCGCCACATTCGTCGAAACGGTGTTTTTAAGCGCCTGATTAAACAGGATGTTGGCAAGGGCGTTGATAATCCCCGCGATAACCATCATGATCGAAGCGCGCCCTTCCGGCGCCCCCCACGGCTGTAAAAAAAGGCCCAGCAATCCTGCCCCGCTTACGCATAAGGCGCTCATAAAGGCGGTGCTTTCGGCGCTGTCCGACTCCGGCAGCTTACGAATGGCTAGGGTCAACAACGTAAAGCAGAAAACGCCGACGAAGGCCGCAACATAGCCGGTGACGTCGCCCGCTCCCCTTTCGAATCCGAACGCAAGGACAACCCCCAAAAAACCCGCAATCAGGCAAACGATTTTTATAAAGCCGAGGTTTTCATGTTTTAGCGCCGCCGAAAGCACGGCGATGACAAGCGGCGCCGTAAAAGCGACGATATAGAACATCGTCAGGGGGAGATGCTTGAGCGCGACAATATTGGCGATATTGATGCCGATGCTGCAAAGCCCTATAAAGGCTTGTTGGCGCGGGCTGCGAGGCAGCAAAAAATCGATCCTGTCCGAAAAATAGGCATGCGCCGCGAGTGTAAGCGCAGCTACGGTTCCCATGACGCTCATAATCAGAAAAGGCGAGAGGTTCGCTTGACTGCCAAGTTTTATCGCCGTATCGACAACGACCCAGATAAAGAAAGCTCCCAAGCCATAAAGCATCGCGGCTTTCTGGGTCATCCTTATTTCCTTCCCAAGGCTTCTTTAACCCTTGCCATGAAGCCTTCGCTCTCGGGATGCGTTTTATGCTCCCCGGCCTCGGCGGCGAATTCGGTTAAAAGCTCTTTTTGTTTTTTGGTCATATGAACGGGCGTCTCGACAACCAGTTCGACATAGAAATCCCCGCGCGATGCGCTGCGCACGACCGACATGCCCCGATGCTTCAGGCGCGCCCGATGCCCTGTCTGCGTGCCGGAATCCACCTTGACCTCGGCGACTCCGCCGTCGACGGTCGGCACCTCGACCACGCCGCCCAACGCGGCCGTCGTCATCGCAATGGGGACGCGGCAATACAAATTCGCGCCGTCCCGTTGGAAAATCTTGTGCTGTTCGACTCCGATAATGACGTACAGATCGCCCGGATGCCCGCCGCGAATGCCGGCCGAACCTTCGCCGGCAAGGCGAATGCGCATGCCGTCCTCGACTCCCGCAGGAATTTGAACCGCAAGCGTGCGCTGCTGATGCACGCGCCCTTGCCCGGCGCAAACCTTGCAAGGATTCTGAATGACCCGCCCCACGCCCTGGCAGGTCGGGCATGCGCGCTCAATCGTAAAAAAGCCCTGCTGCGCGCGCACGCGCCCATGCCCCTTGCACATGCCGCATTCCGAAGGGGTGGTGCCGGGGGCCGCGCCGGACCCTTTGCACGCTTCGCACGCGACGGAATTGGGAATCGTGATTTTCTTGGTGACGCCGGTAAAAGCTTCTTCCAGCGTTATGTCCATATCGTAGCGCAGATCGGCCCCGCGCTGGGAGGACGGCTGCGGCGCGCGCCGTCCGCCGCCCAGAATTTCGCCGAACATTTCGTCGAAAATATCGCTGAAACCCGCGCCGAAATCGAAACCGCCGAAGCCGGGGCCGCCCCCCATGCCGCCTTGCTCGAAAGCCGCATGGCCGAAGCGATCATAAGCCGCGCGCTTTTGGTCGTCGTGCAGCACCTCATACGCCTCGTTGACTTCCTTAAATTTGTGCTCGGCTTCGGCATTGCCGTGGTTGCGATCCGGATGATGCTGCATCGCCAGCTTGCGATAGGCCTTTTTTATCTCATCCGCGGAGGCTCCCCGGGAAAGGCCCAACAAATCATAATAATCTTTTTTAGCCATCACGATCCCCTGATTATTCCCGTTATATAGGGGGTGACGCGCCTAAAGACAATGGGCGAAGGCCTTCGGTAAAGGTTAACAGGCCAATGAAATGACGCTCTGGATCACGCGCGGCTGCGCGGAGGCGGATCCTCGCCGGACCGAAGAACCCGTTGAAAAAGCAAAGGAAGCCCGGCAAGCGACCGGCGAGGCGCAAAGCGAGTGAAGTAAACCGCGTTGCTGCGTTCATAGGTCGCTTGGAATTATCGAAAATCAAGACGTAACGACCGTCCCTTTGGTCGCCGCTGGCAACGTCGCGCTCGAATAAACGCCGTTCACGTCGGTCGAGAGCAAGCTGAGGTTCCCCGCCGACAAGGTCAACGTGCCGTCGTTGTTCGATTGGACGCCCGTCACCTTGAACAAAGCCGTCGGATTGGTGCTTTCGATGGGATTGCCGCCGCTGTTTACCGCAACCACCGTAAACGTATAGGCGCCGTCGGGCAGGGCTTCGTTGGCCGCGTTTTTGCCGTCCCACGTCACGTAATTGTCGCCCGAGGCTTTGCCGCCGTTCAGCGTCGTGACGACGGAGCCGGCCGAATCCTTGATCACGATCTTGCAATCGCTCGCCGTGGTTCCCAGCGTATAGCCGATCTCGGCGCCGCTTCCCTGAAGCGAGAAATCGCCGTTTTCGCTAACAGCGCGCACGTAGTTCCCGATATAGCCGACGCCGGTGGCAAGGCCGTTGGCGGACGTCGATTTTTGCAGCTTTTCCAAAGCTTCGTTGTTGCTGATCTGCGCCTGCACCTGCTGCATCTGAATCAGTTCCTGCGTGAACTGGTTCGGGTCCGTCGCGTTTGTCGGATCCTGATTTTTGAGCTGCGTGATAAGAATCTTCAAGTAAGTCGAAAAGTTCAGGTTCAAGGCTTTCGTCTGATCTAACCCGCCCGTCGACGACGAGGCCAAATCGGAAAGGCTGCTGAGGCTGCTGACTGCGCTAACGGCCATGTTCTTCTCCTTTACACTCTAATATTCACGCCTGTCGGCGTCAGATAGTAACTCTCGGAAAGAGCCCCGATATCGACAAGTTCCGCTTGTGAAAGAGTTTCTTCCGCCGGCCTATCCTTGGCCCCCTCGGCATACGCATTCGATTGGTCGAGGTGGTTCTGATCCCCTTGCCGCAGGCTGAATTGCAGGCTTCCGGGGTCGGCGCGCAGCCCGGCATCCTGCAACGCGCGCTCAAGGCTCCGGGAATCCTTCTGAAGCATGTCCAGTGTTTTGGGATTGTCGGCGGTCACGGTGCCTTGCACTTTCCCTTCGCGGTCGAAGTCGAGCTTCACCGTAATTTTTCCCAGATCGCCGGGCTGAAGTTGCACCGTCACATGGCTCTGGCCGTTCTTGACGCCGCGGTTTAAATGAATCACAACCTGATCCACAACGCTCGGCAAGCCGGTCGTGCCGCCGTTAACGGCGCGAAACGCGGATAACGTGCTGGTAAAAGTATAAGTGCCGGTCGCCTGCGCGCCTTCGGCCGAGGCGTTGGCGGCAGACGCGCCGTGGCCGGCGGCAAAAGAAAAGCCCTTGCCGCCCGAGCCTACATCGGCCTCCGCCGAAAAATGCCCAAGGCCGCTTGCGGGTAGCGCGATGGCGCTTGCGGCGGCGCCCGGCGCCGGCATCCCTGTCCCCTCCAAGGCCGCAGCGGGGGCGGTCAGCGCCGCCGGCTGGCTTTTCGCCTCCGGCGCATAATCCGATCTAACTTCGGCCAGCCTCTGCGCGCTTTGCCCGTGCAGCAAAGCGACGATCTCTTCCATCCGGGAATCGAGCTGCGCCAACTGTTGCGCCGTGTCCGCAAGCGTCGCTTCCATGGAAGCGTCCGACGCAACGTCTTTGCCGCTTTTCAGAAAGGCCTGCACATTCTTCTCAACGGTCTTCAAAAGCTCCATAAGCGGGGCCGACTCAAGGGCATCCGCGTCTTCCTCCGTCGCGCTCGCCCCGGCGCCGTCGGCAACGAAAGCCCCTTCTTCGGGCAAGGCGGATGCTTGCAACGCGGTTCCGCCTTGTCCCTGCATTTGCATAAGCGCTTGGAGAACAAGCTGTACCAAGGCCAACAGCTCGGCGAGAATTTCGGAAAGCTCGGCGTCGGCTTTCTGAGCGGCCTCCGCCTGCGCCGCGATCAGGTCAACGCCCGCGTCTTCCGGGGGCCTTTCCGCGGACTCGCACAAAGGGGCGGATGCGCCTTCCGCCGTGGCGGCGGTCTCGTCCGGTTCCCGTTCCTGCGCGGCCTGCGACGGCGGCGGCTCCGTTTGCGGCGCGGCTTTGTGCGTCTGTCCGTCGGCCGCGTTTGATTTTCCTGCAACCGGTGCTTTTTGCTTCAGCGTCGCCAAAGCCTGATGCAGCGTCGCTTTTAGATCCGCCGTCGTCTGCATCCAGCTGGCGGTCGATGACGCGCGCGCGGAAGAGCCTTCCGAAGGCCGGGCCGACCCCGACGAGCTGATGCCCGAAGCGGAAGCCCCAAGGCCGCCGGAAACAAGGCTGGAAAACATGCCGTCAAGCGCGTTGTTGCCCGACGATCCGCCGACCTGCGACAACAGGCTTTTCAGCAAGGACGACGTTTTGAAAAGCGCTTCGGATAACGACGATGCAGACTCCATGTAAAACTCCTCGCTTAAACGGTTCGACTGACGGCGACAGGGCGGCACTTCGGGCTGTAACACCCAAGCTCCATATGCGCCTTCGTGTGGTTTTTATAAGAAGCCTTCGTGTTCGTCTCGCTGCGAACCATGGCCACAATATTCTGGATAAGCTGGCGCGTCGCGCCCACCGCGGCCCTGAGCGAGCGCGCATTCGAATCCGCAGCCTCGGCCAGGCGCTTGGCGGCTTCGCGCAACACATCCTTGGCCTCCTCAGGCATGGTTTTGAAAACGTGCGGGTCGTCGGCAATGGCCTTCATATTCGCGCGGTAATCAACGGCAAGACGCTGCTTTTTCTTCAAAAGCGCCGCATGCTCCGCCTTCTTGCGGCTCGTCACCATGTCGATCTCGGCCACGAGAACGCGCGTCAATTCCTCCATAAGCAGTATGGTCGCCACCGCCAGTTTCGGGGCGCCGACAAGCGCGCGCGTTCTTTTTTTAGGCTCCGGGGACATGGGATGTCTCTTTCGTTTGTGTGAGCGCGGATGCCGGCGCGGTCTGCGCGCCTTGGTCCGCGGTTTTCATGCTTTGGGTTCGCGCGTCTTCCTGCGCGCGAAGCATCTCGGCCTTAACTTGCGAGGCGATTCCCAGAAGCCCGGATTTGGCGACCAGCTTCCCGTATTCCTGAAGCATGAAGGTGCGCATGACCTCTTCGCCGTTTCCGCCGCCGAACGTGCTGTTCACCGGCACCGTCTGGAACATCGGCTGAAGCATCTGGGTCGCGAACATCGCCTCGAAATCCTGCGCCGCGGCGTCGACATCGGCGCCCGCGCCGAACGTCTTCGTCGACGCCATATGATCGATCGGCGAGAGCGCGGCCGTGATGGGCAAAACGCCTTCCATTACATAATCTCCAGATCGGCCTGCAAGGCCCCGGCGGCCTTGATGGATTGCAGGATTTGAATCATGTCGCGCGGCCCGATGCCAAGCGCGTTAAGGTTTTGCACAAGCTCCTGAAGGCTCACGCCCCCGCGCAGCATGGCCAATTTGTTGCCCTTGCCTTCGTCCACGCTCACGTCGGTCCGCGCCACGACTTGCGTCGTCCCGCCTTGCGAAAGGGGCATCGGCTGGGAGACCTGAGGAACTTCGCTGATCTTGATCGTCAAATTGCCTTGCGCGATGGCCACGGTGCTCAAGTTTACGCTTTCGCCCATGACGATCACGCCCGACTGCTCGTCAATGACGACCCGCGCCACATCGTCGGGAACGACCTTCAACTGTTCGATATCCGTCATGAAGCCGACCAGATCGCTGCGGCGCGCTTCGGGAATTTGAAGGCGCACGGTCGACGAATCCAACGCCACGGCAAGCGGCGCTTTCGAATATTTATTCACGGCGTCAGCGACGCGCTTGGCCGTCGTAAAATCCGGGTTGCGCAAGGAAAGGCGCATATCGTTCAACTCCGCCAAGCGGAACCTGACCTCGCGCTCGACGATCGCGCCGGCGGAGATGCGGCCCGACGTCGGCACGCCTTTAGTGACGCTGGAGCCGCTCTGGCCCGACGCGCTATAGCCCGACGCGACGGAGCCTTGAGCGACGGCATAAACCTGCCCATCCGCGCCTTGCAAAGGCGTCACAAGCAAGGTCCCGCCCTGAAGGCTTTTGGCGTCGCCCATCGTGGACACAACCACGTCGACGCGCGAGCCTTGGGACGCAAAAGGCGGCAACGTCGCCGTCACCATAACGGCCGCGATATTCTTGGTTTTCAGCGTCGAAAAATCGGCCGTCGAATTGATCCCCAGCCGCTCAAGCATGCCGATCAGGCTGCGCGCGGTAAAAGGCACGTTCGTCAACGAGTCGCCCGTGCCGTTCAAGCCGACCACCAGCCCGTAGCCGACCAGCATATTATCGCGTACGCCCTCGAAGTTCACGACGTCCTTGATTCGGGAAGCAGCCTGAACCTCGACGGGGAGAAACAGGATTGCCGCAAGGGCCGCCGCCCGAAGAAAACCATGCGCTTTCGCGCGTCGGGCTGCGGGCGCGCGCGAGAAAATAGCGATCAAAGACGATACATAGGCAAACATGGCGACCCCGGCCCTTCTGTCCCTCTTTCCTTGCGAGAGTCGTGCCAAATGGCCTGTTTTTGTACGCACCGTCATAATCTTTTGTATTTCCGTCCTTTTTCCATTAACACTTGAACGGGAACAGGGGTGAGATATAGTCGCCTAAGGCACAAATTGCCCATCGAGGTGAAGGGGATACGCGTGATCGATAAAATTGACGGCCTTGGAAGCGTAAGAACCTCGCAACCGATCAAGCGCACGGCTAAATCGGGAAGCGCCAGCAGCGCCTCTTTCGCAAAGCAGCTGGACGAGGGCGAGGAAACGGCGGCCACAAGCGGCATATCGAGCGCCGCCAACATCTCCGGCATTCTGGGGTTGCAGGAAGTTGACGATGCGCTCGCGCATGCAGCGAAAGGCAAGCTGCGCGCCGAGGATATCCTCAGCCGCCTCGACGATTTGCGGCTGGAATTGCTTACCGGCGGCATTTCGACGGAGAAACTGCTTCAACTCAGCCGCATCGTGAATGCGCGAAAGGGCGAAATCAAGGATCCGCGCCTTACGGAAATACTCGACGCCATCGATCTCCGCGCCCAGGTCGAACTCGCCAAGCACCTGCACCAGTAGACAGAGGACAGAAGGCGAAAGGCAGAAAGACTTCCCCCTCCCCTTGCGGGTGGACGGGTAAGCGATACTGAAGTCGAAAAACAGAAAACGGAAATCATCTTGCCGAGTCATCCCGTCTGAAACTTTAATTCCGTCATCCTCGTGCGAGACAATGCGAAGCATTGTCGAGACACGGGGATCCAGATGGCCTTGCCGTATGAAACGCCGGATCAGAATTAAGGAATGCCTTCCCACTCCGGGTGATTAAAGCAGTTCTCGTTCCATGCAAGAGACTCTCCTTCCCCCTTGATGGGGGAAGGCAGGGATGGGGGTGACATTGCAACAAGAACAAACGCTTGGATTGCGGCTTTTCTACAGACTCGCCCCCATCATCACGGCGTCAACGGAGCCGTCGTTTCTTGCATAATAGCCGCGTCGCCGGCCAATCGCGCCGAATCCCGCTTTTTCATAAAGCGCCAACGCCGCCGCATTGTCCGCCGCGACCTCCAAAAACAAACGCTTCGCTTTCCGCGCCCTTGCCGCGTCCATCGCCGCGTGCAGCAAAAGCAGTCCCAATCCACAGCGGCGCAGTTCGGGTCTTACGGCGAGCGTCAAAACCTCGGCCTCGGCTTCCGGCGTGATCTGGCATAAAATAACGGCGGCCGCGTCGCCGTCGCTTTCCGCCATCAGGCCAAGCGTCGTCTCAAGGCGCAAACTTTCCGCGATTTGCGAAGCGCTCCATCCGGCGGGCCCGAAACACGCCTTGTGCAAGGCGGCCAGCCGCGCCGCATCCGCAAGCGCGGCTAGGCGCGCTTCCATAAAGGCGCTTTAAGGAGAGAGAGAAAAGCCTCGTGCGCAGCCATTTCCTCGTCGCTGGCCACATGCAAGCGGGGCGCTTTGCGCTCCTTTGCCGTCGCCAGAACGACTTCCGCGGCGGCGCTTTCCGCAAGCCCCATCTGAAGGTCCGGCTGCCGCCCGCCCCGCAGCTCCAGATACACCTCCGACAGCAACTGCGCGTCCAGCAAGGCGCCGTGCAGTTTTCGGCTTGATGCGTCGACATTGAAACGCTTGCATAACGCGTCGAGCGAGGCGGGCGCGCCGGGAAAAAGCCGCCGCGCCATGGTTACGGTATCGAGAGCCCGCTCCATCGGCAGTTTCTGATAACCGCAGCGAACCAGCTCCGCGTTAAGGAATCCCATATCGAACGAGGCGTTATGGATGACCAGAGACGAATCGGCGATAAAAGAAAGGAACGAATCGGCTTTTTCCGCGAAAACAGGCTTGTCGGCCAGAAACTCGTCGGTAAGGCCGTGAACCATCGCCGCCTGCGAGGGCATGTCGCGCTCGGGATTGAGATACACATGGAAAGTATTCCCGGTCGAAATGTAATTTTCGACCTCGACGCAGCCTATTTCGACAATGCGATCGCCCCGCGAATGGTCGAGGCCCGTGGTTTCGGTATCCAATACGATTTCGCGCATATTTTGACTCTTTCAATTCCATTGCATAATAACAGGACTGCCACAAATCTGTAGCGATTCGGTAAAAATCCGATCGTTCCGCAAACGGTTTGGTTTCTATAAATGATCGCCCTTTCGGAGTCACAAACAATTTTGGAGAAAAGGCCCATGGCCTTTAAAAAAGAACGCATTCTTGTTATCCGCCTCGGCGCGCTGGGGGATCTTATCTTCTGTTTCCAAAGCTTTCGCGAAATAAGGCTTGCCCATCCCGATGCTGAAATTGCGCTTCTGACCCGCCCGGCCTACGCGGCCTTCGCCCGGATGCTTCCCTTTTTTGACGGCGTGCTGATCGACACCCACCCAACCTTTTCGCCATCCGCCTGGCTTCAGCTGCGCCGGGAAATTAAAGCCTTCGCCCCGACGCGCGTTTACGATCTGCAAGGCAAAAGGCGGCAAAGCATTCTCTATGCCCTTCTTGGCGGCCCGCATGGCCCCGCGTGGTCGGGGGCAGCCCCCTGGTGCGCCTTTCCCCGCCCATGGCCGCCGAAACCGGGCATGCATTTCACCGACTTTCTTTCGGCCCAGTTGCGCGCCGCCGGGGTTCCCGCCGCGCCGCAAACGGATCTCACATGGCTCGACCAGGCGACCGAGGCCTACGCACCGCCGTCGCCCTATGCCATCATCATACCCGGCTGCTCGCCCGACGCGCCGCACAAGCGCTGGCCCGCAAAAAATTTTGCCGAAATCGTCCACAAATTGCGGGCCCAAAAAATAAGCTGCATCGCCGTCGGCACGGACGCGGACGCAAACGTCATCGACGACATTAAAAAGCTCGCCCCGGATTTAATCAATTTTTGCGGCAAGACCAATCTTTTCGAATTGGCGGGGCTGCTGCGCCGCGCGGCGGGAGTCATCGGCAACGACACGGGGCCCTTGCACTTGGCCGCCGCCGTGGGCGCGCCGACGCTGGCCCTTTTTTCCGGCAAGTCCGACCCGGCCTGGTCTAAGCCGCCGGGGAAAAAAGTCGCCTGGCGGCAAAGCCCGAACCTAAGCGACCTCAGCGTTGACGAGGTTTTTTTTGCGTTCGCCGTTTTGCTGCAATACGCCAAAAACGAAAGCCGATAAGGCGAACGCGGACCACAGGGAATCGCTCCAGAAATCGAACCCGAACAGGCACACCACGACCGACATCGCGATGCCCCCGAACGCAAAGGGCCGCAAGGACGCCGGCATCGCGTTCGCTTTCTGCACAAGCAGCATCAGGAACAAGAGGCACAAAACAAGCCCCGGCGCGCCGGTTTCGACCCATGTCTGAACGATAAAGTTGTGCGCGTGCGGCGCGGCCGTGACCGCGTATTGATACAGCTCCCCGTGCGGCGTCGTGAAATCCAGCGTATTGGTCGTGCCTAACCCCCAGCCGAGAAGCGGCCTTTCCAGAATGCGGTAGGAAAGATAATCCCACACCTCCATGCGATGCCGGAAGGAATCCTTCAGCATGGCCACAATCCCGGCGTGGAACGTAAAAAAGCTTTGCGCGAAAAGCGGCCAGCCGACAGCCGCTAAAATCCCTAGCCTCAGGCACTTTTGCGCAAGGGCGGGATAGAACATCGCAAAAACGGTTACGGCAATCCCCGCCGCCGCCGCCAGCTTGACGGTGTGCGAATACGTCTGGCTGACGGGAAACAAAAGAAGCAGCGCAAGCCCCACGGCATGCCCCTTGCCGTAGCGCGCCCGAAGGCCGGCCGCGACCGCAAAACCAAGAATGACGAGATGCGCCATGCTGCGGTTATATTCGTTCAGGGAAGCGGTCGGCTTTTTGAATCCGAAAATAAAGGCCCCTTGGGTCAAATGCTCGAACCCAAGGCCCATCGCCCCGATGGCCATGGCCATGGCCACCGCGGGCAGAAAGCGCGGCGAATAGGCAAGCGCCCGCACGCGCGGCGTCATAAGCAAAAGCAGCGGCACATATATCGTCGTCAGGTGCAGCCACGTCTTGACCGATCTTTGGGGATAGGAAGAAAAAGGCAGCTCCGCCGCCAAAAGGCCGAGAGTCAGCACAACGAACAGACCCAGCTGCGCCGGGGGCATCGGCAGTTTCCGGTCGGCTAGGGCCGTCCCGAAATAAAGGATCAACCCGCCCCCGATGCCAAGGCTTCCCCACACGCCGCCGGTAAAAGCCCCGGCCGTCACGGCAACGACATACAGAAAAATCAGGAATCCCCGAAGCGCTTTCCCCGTGTCAGGCATGCTTGGGCCCCGGCGCGAAAAGCCTTGCGGCGTCGTCAATGATGCTGCGGCCCAGAACGCGCTTGGCCAGCATGTCGATAAGGTTGATCGCGAAACAGGCGCACCAACGCCCGGGGCCAAGGGATCGCATATTGTAACAAAGCCGCGTGAAGCCGTGATAAAGATCGCCGCGCCTGAACCGCTCCATGGTCGAGCTCATGCCCTTGTCGAAACGGCCGGGCTCAACGGCGTCGATGGTCGATTGCAAAACGCCCGCTTTCACCGGCGAGGGCAGCACGCCATAGGTTTCCATGCCATGAAACCAGGGCCGCCGCAAATCGTCGTCGAAGGTCAGCCCGCGTATGCCGCGCAAAAGAAACTTCAGCGCGCCTTCCGGCGTCACCAAATAAGCGCCCGCGCTGTTGGGTATTTTCGAGTAACGCACAAGAAACCGCGAGGCCCCGACGCGCGCCACCGGCACATAGGCGCGGCGCGAGGCGGACGACAGCCGCAGAATATCCCAGTTTGCGGGGGCCGCGCGCCGGGCCTCGGCAATGATCTCGATCAATCCCGGCGCGAGGTCGAGGTCGTCCTCCATAATCAGAACCGCCGGGCCAAGCTCGCCGCTCGCGACGCGTTGAAGGGCCAGCAAATGGCTGGCATAGCAGCCCAGCTCGCCTTTTTTCATCGTCGTTTTCGGCCTTCCGGTTCTGTCATAAAAATAAGGCCGCAAAGCGTCGGGCAAACGGTCGCCCAGAACGCCCGGCTGGCGCGTAAAAACGATGCCCGCCCCCGCCAGTTGTTTTTCCATATGGGCCCGGCGCGCCGTGTCGCGGTCGAGGTTCAACAAAAGGGCGGAAAAGTCTTGCACAACGGGAAATCCTGAAAGGGAACCACCGATGTTTACCGTGGCCCATGATTATGTCCAGCCTTTTCCTCCTGCAAAAAAAGGGGCCGTTTTTTACGCTCCTTCTGGCCTTTTTGGTCAAGGCATGGTACCCGTGTGGTTTATGGCTACCGCTCAATATCTCCTCTACCACCACCCCTTCGATCCCGCCTCCAGGCGCATCCGGCTTGCCTTGGCTGAACGAGGGGTTTCCGCCTCGCTGGTCCTCGAAAAACCGTGGGAGCCGAGCGCCGCCTTGCGCGCGCTGAATCCCGCGGGCGAGGTGCCCGTCCTTATCGTCGATGCGGGAGGCGAGAAGCAAATCGTCATCGACGGGCAGGCGATCTGCGAATATCTCGATGAAACCCATACGGGAACCCTTTTGGGACGCACGCCGCTGGAACGCGCCGAAACCCGCCGGCTTATCGCGTGGTTTGACCGCAAGATGCACAAGGAAGTCACCGAGCTGCTTGTCGGCGAAAAAGCGGTCAAACGCTTGTGCGGCCGCGGCGGCGAGCCGGACAGCACCCTCATCCGCGCCGCGTGCATGAATATCAAAGGGCATCTGGAGTATATCGGGTGGCTGACCGAACGGCGGAACTGGCTGTCGG
This sequence comes from uncultured Rhodospirillaceae bacterium, assembly GCA_964453225.1. Taxonomy (GTDB): domain Bacteria; phylum Pseudomonadota; class Alphaproteobacteria; order UBA9219; family UBA9219; genus CAIXLI01. The sequence continues at coordinate 26,148 of CAYVNS010000009.1, read as the reverse complement.
GCGACGCCTTGACCTTGGCCGATCTTGCCGCGGGCGCGCATTTGTCGATTATCGATTACTTGGGCGATGTGCCGTGGAACGCCTTTCCCATCGCCAAGGAATGGTACGCGCGCCTCAAATCCCGGCCCTCTTTCCGCGGCATTCTGGGCGATCATATCGCGGGCTTCCCCCCGCCGCCCCATTACGCCAATCTGGATTTTTAGGGAAGGCTAGGAGTTAGGGGCTGGGGGCTAGGGGCTACTCTCGTCATGCCCGCGACCACCGAAGCCTGGGCGAAGGCGGGGCGGAATCCGATTTGGTGATTTTTTAAGTCGTTTCTGGACTGCGCCTCATCTTGCGGTGTCATTCCGGGGCCGCTGCGAAGCAGCGGAGCCCGGAATCCAGATGGCCTCACCATAAGAAATGTTAAAGCCTGTTTATGCGCTGTTATAGACAAACCGTCATTCCGCATAAATTCGCGCCAGCCCAAGATCGTCTGAACTTACTCCTCAACCCAATAATTCGGGGCCTCGGCCGTTATCTGCACATCGTGCACGTGGCTTTCGCGCAAGCCCGCGCCGGTGATGCGCACGAACGTGGCGCGGCTTTGCATATCCGCAACCGTGGCCGATCCCGTATAGCCCATCGCCGCGCGCAAGCCGCCCATCAGCTGATGAATAATGCTCTGCACGGGCCCCTTGTAGGGAACGCGGCCTTCAATGCCTTCGGGAACGAGCTTGCCGGGATCGCTGTCGAGCTTCTGGAAATAGCGATCCGCCGAGCCGCCGGCCATGGCGCCCACGCTGCCCATGCCGCGATAGGCTTTGTACGAACGCCCCTGATACATAATCACGTCGCCCGGCGCCTCGTCCGTACCGGCGAACATCGAGCCCATCATGACGGCATCCGCGCCCGCCGCGATGGCCTTGGCGATTTCGCCCGAATAGCGAATGCCGCCGTCGGCGATCACAGGAACGCCCTGCTTTTTGCAGGCTTCGGCCACGTCGCTAATGGCGGTTAATTGCGGCACGCCGACGCCCGCGACAATGCGCGTCGTGCAGATCGAACCGGGGCCGATCCCCACCTTGACGGCGTCCGCGCCTTCGTCGATCAACGCTTGGGCGGCATCGCCGGTGGCGATATTCCCGGCGATAATCTGAACGGCGGACGACCGCTTGCGAACCTCACGGACCTGCTGCAACACGCGCGATGAATGCCCGTGCGCGGTATCGACGACGATCACGTCGACGCTGGCCTCCAAAAGAGCCTCGGCGCGCGCGACGCCGTCCGCGCCCGTGCCGATGGCGGCGGCGGCGCGAAGGCGGCCTTTTTCATCCTTGCACGAGGACGGAAAAGCCTGCGCTTTTTCCATATCCTTGACGGTGATCAGCCCGATGCACCGATAGGCGTCGTCCACGACCAGAAGCTTCTCGATGCGATGCTTGTGCAACAGCGCCTTGGCTTCTTCGTTGCTCACGCCCTCGCGAACGCTGACCAGCTCCTTCGTCATAAGCTCCGAAACGGGCTGCTGCCTGTTTTCGGCAAAGCGCACGTCGCGGTTCGTTATGATGCCCACCAGCTTGCCCGAAGGCTGCTCGACAACGGGAATGCCCGAAATGCTGTTCTCCGCCATAAGCCGAAGCGCATCGGCCAACGGCGCGGCCGGGCCCATCGTGATGGGGTTGACGACCATGCCCGCCTCGAAGCGCTTGACGCGCCGCACTTCCTCGGCCTGTTCGGCGACCGTCATATTGCGATGAAGCACGCCGATGCCGCCCGCCTGCGCCATGGCGATGGCAAGGCGGCTTTCGGTAACGGTGTCCATGGCGGCGGAAAGAAGGGGAATGCCCAAGGGGATGGTGCGCGTCAGCCTTGTCGCCGTTTGCACGTCGGCCGGCAGCACGCTTGATGCCTGAGGCACCAGCAGCACATCGTCAAATGTCAGAGCTTCACGGAGTTGCGCCATATCGAGATACCCTTCGGTGATCGGTTTTCGATTAATGGCGGGAATATATAGTGTGATAAACGGCACGAGGTAAAGCCTTATTTTAATTTCATGGAAAGGAAGGCCGCGAACCAGGAAAGTGACGCGCCGATCCCGAGCGGTTGCGGGCAGCGTTTGCCGCAGAAAGACAAGCCCATCAACAAGATATAACATCAACGGCGCGGAGGCCAAACGGCGTGACGGCTTTCATTGAGGGTATAAAAACGCTTCCCCCGAAAAGCGCCGGTCAAACCCCGCCCCAAGGAAGGCGCTTCCCTCCTTCACGATGCGGGATTATGATCCGTCGTTTGTCCCTCCTGTCCGTCTGTCCTCGATGGTCTTTGAAAATGCCCAGATAACGTCTTCCGCCAGCGTTCAGCTGGGGCAGATCGAGATATTCCCCGCGATGCCCCTGCCGGAGCTTAACAGTTCCGGGGGGCAGGCCTATGTGGCGCGTTACCGGTCCGACGCCTCGTCGAATCTCTATGCCGTCGTTTGCACCTCCGGCATTCCGCCGCGCATCGAAAGCGTCCAGGCGTCGCGGTCGATCGACAACCCCAGCCTGTTGCGCCTCATCGACGCGGGGGTCGTGCCGTGGCTGGACGGCGCGCGCGCGTACGCCCTCATTTACCAGAAACCGACAGCGCCGCGCATGCTTGCCCATCTCGATGACAGCTGCGCGATACTGGGCGAAGATTCGATCAACCGGCATTTCATCGCCCCGATGATCAGCGCGCTTCTTTCCCTAAGCGCGGCGGGCATCGTTCATAATTCGATCCGGCCAACCAATATCTTTTGGCGCCTCGGCACCGCCGTCCCGCCGCAAATCGGCGAATGCCTGTCGACTCCCGCCGGCCTCGGGCAACCGGTCGCGTTCGAACCCGTCGAACGGGCGCTCGCGTTGCCGATCGGCCGCGGCGTTGGCAGCCATGCAGACGACTGCTACGCGTTCGGCGTCTCGCTGGCCTTCCTTGTGCTGGGCGGCAATCCCTTGCGCGGCATGGACGATAAAACCATCATCGACATGAAAATGCAGCGCGGCAGTTTCGGCACGATTATCGGCGCGCGCCGGCTCTTGCCGTCGCACATTGAAATCCTGCGCGGCCTTCTGGCCGACGACGCGGCGCAGCGCTGGACATCGACGGATCTCGACCAATGGCTCAGCGGCAGGCGCATGACGCCCAAAAGCTCCGATGCGGGACGCCGCGCCGCGCGGCATTTCAGCTTTATGGACAAGGAATACTGGCAAATCGCGCCGTTAGCCCTTGCCTTGGCCGCCAACCCGACCGAAGCGACCAAGGTTATCGAAAACGAATCCCTGAACAAATGGCTGCGGCGCGCGCTGAACGATAAAGAGCGCGCCAAAGACCTCGAAACCGTGATCGCGGACTTGAAGCAAAGCGGCAAGACCTCGCATTACGAAGACCAGCTTGTCGCCCGCGTTTGCATCGCGCTGGATTGCACGGGCCCCATTCATTACCGCGGGCTGTCCATCATGCCCGCCGGCATCGCTACGATGCTGGTCGACGCCACGCTCAACGGCGCCAACACGCAAGTGCTGTCCGAAATCATTTCCAGCGAACTTGTCATCGTCTGGATTCGCATGCAGCGGGAATCCAAAGTCGATTACGTTACGCTGAGCCAGCTGTTCGAGCGGCTCAAGAACATTGTGGAAAAAACATCCTTCGGCAACGGGCTCGAGCGCGTGCTCTACGAGGCCAATCCCGGCCTGCCCTGCCTCAGCCCGATGCTGCGCCAGCAGTATGTGACCTCGCCTAAACTCCTTTTGCCCGCGCTTGAACGCATCGCGGCAAGCGGCAACCGCTCGCGCGAACCCATGGATCGCCATATCGCCGCTTTTCTAATCGCGCGCGAAAGACGCTCCGAATCCATCTTTATTCCCATGAGTTTGCCGGAAGGCTCGGTCGCGCGCGGCCTTGCCATTTTAACTTTGCTGGCCGAAATGCAATACCGCAACGGGCCGGAAAACCTGCCGCATCTGGCGTCGTGGCTGTCGTTCGTCGTCGAACCCGCAACGCGCCGCTTTCTCAGCAAAAACATGCGCGCCGATATTCAAAGGAAAGCCAATGAGATCATAGCCGGCGGAAATTTGTCCCTGCTCTTGCAACTCATCGATAACCCCAAGCGGATCACGCGCGATCAGCAGGATTTTCATGCCGCACGCCTTCTGTATCTGAATATTCAAAAGGAAATCATCGGCCTTGAAGCCAGGATCAATAACCGCGAAAGCGTCATTCGGGCGGCCGGGAAGCCCTTGGCCGCGTCCATCAGCACCTTCCTTGCGATTATCCTGATTTGCGCCGCCCTCCTGCGCGTATTTTTTTCCGCGCTCTTCCGCTAAAACGGGTCGGGTACAGTGGCCTCGCACAAATGCCAATTATGGAATGAGCCGTGTATGGCATAGCGTCCCATCACAAGTAAGAGCGAGTCCAAAACAACAAGATAACGTCATTCCGCACGAGGTGCGCGATAGCGTGCCGAGATGCGGAATCCGATTTGGTTACTTATGATGCCAATCACGGATCAAACTGAACCAGAAGAACCCGAAAGCAAAGCCCTCCCCCTTGATGGGGGAGGGTTGGGTGGGGGTGATCTTGGGTGATCTTTCAACAATGGAGTCTTTGATCGGGGATTGGTAAGAATCAGAATATCAAATCGGGTTCCGTCCCGCCCGCCAAAAGAAATTATGGGAGTGATTTTGGGGATTGGGGACCTGCAAATCACTCCCACGTGGACCTAAACCTGTGGCTACGCGTCCTCCCCGTCTCCCTCTTCGCCGCCCAGCATTGCGCCCGCCACAAGGCCGGCGTTCGCGCGTACCTTCTGTTCGATAGCGACCGCGGTTTCAGGGTTGTCGCGCAAGTATTGCTTGGCGTTCTCGCGGCCCTGGCCTATGCGCTGGCCGTCGTAAGAGAACCAGGCGCCCGACTTTTCAACGACGCTCGCCTGCGCGCCAAGATCGACCAGCTCGCCGACTTTGGAAATGCCCTCGCCGTACATGATATCGAATTCCACCGTCCGGAAAGGCGGCGCGAGCTTGTTTTTCACGACCTTCACGCGCGTCTGGTTGCCCACGATGTTTTCCCGCTCCTTGATCGCGCCGATGCGGCGAATATCGAGGCGCACGGACGCGTAGAATTTCAGCGCGTTGCCGCCGGTCGTCGTCTCGGGATTGCCGAACATCACGCCGATCTTCATGCGAATCTGATTGATGAAAATCACCATGCACCGCGATTTGGAAATCGAGCCCGTCAGTTTGCGCAAAGCCTGGCTCATCAGGCGCGCCTGCAAGCCCATGTGGCTATCGCCCATCTCGCCTTCGAGTTCGGCGCGCGGCACGAGGGCGGCCACCGAATCAACGACCAAAACGTCAATCGCGCCCGAGCGCACAAGCGTATCGGCAATCTCCAGCGCCTGTTCGCCCGCATCGGGCTGCGAAATCAGCAAGTCCTCGATCTGCACGCCCAGCTTGCGCGCATAAATGGGATCCAGCGCATGTTCGGCGTCGACAAAGGCGCATGTTCCGCCCGCCTTTTGGGCTTGGGCAATCACATGCAAGGCCAGCGTCGTCTTGCCCGAGCTTTCGGGCCCGTAAATTTCAACAATGCGGCCGCGCGGCAAGCCGCCGATCCCGAGCGCGATATCGAGGCCGAGAGAGCCCGTGGAAATAGTCTCAATTTCGGTGGCCGCCGCCTTGGCGCCCAGCTTCATGACCGAGCCATTTCCGAAAGCCCGTTCGATCTGGCTTAAGGCGGCATCCAAAGCTTTTTGGCGATCGGGGTTCATTTCCTTACCTTCTTTTTTGTCGACAACGTGAAGATGAGAACGGGCGGCGCTCATGAAAAACTCCTTTGCTTAGCAGGAACGAGGGGCGAGAGGAACGGTCGGTTTGTTTCTGTTTTGTTCTTATCATGCCCCCGGCGCCCTGACAAGTTCTTTCTTTGTTCTTTTTTGTTTTTTTATTATCCTATTGTTATTTTGGTTTTTTCTTGAAAACGCCCCATGGGGTCGGTCCATCCCGCCCTTCCCAGGCCAGCAGAAAGTGATCCAGGGGATCCACATACATATCCGGTGAAACAAGGCCGCTCATATCCGGCAGCATCGCGCGGTTCTTTATGATCTCGATGTCATGCGTTGCGGCAAAGCGGTCGCGAAGCGTTTTCGAGATTTCCGAATCCAAATAGTCATGCATTTCGACGATGAGATCCGCCTTTTGCAGGGCGGGATGCCTTGCAGGATTCAGCAGTTCTTTTTCCGCGCCTTCGATGTCGACCAGAAACAAGGTTTTTTCGGCTGCGTATTTTTCAAAATCCTCGCCATAAAACTGGCCGCCGATACGCAAGCGATCCGCAACGCCGTTCCGCTCTGCCAGATGGGCGCAGTTTTTCCTCGCGTCGGCATCGATATCGAAAGCCTCAACGATCGCTTCCGGCAGGCGGCGCGCGAGCCCCACGGCGTAATAGCCGACGGAGCAGCCGACATTCACCACGCGGCCATAGCCTTCCCCGATCACGTGCTCGAAAACGGCGTGCAGTTCCTGTTCATAGCAACCCAGAAGAACCGGCGCGTGATAAATCCGCAAAGCCTCCTCAATCAAAAGCATGCCCTTAAAAGGGCCGTCATAGACCTTGTCGCCGACAATCTCGCGCAGGCCGCTTGCGAGTTGTCGCGCGCGGGAAAAAAGCAAATGCCACCATAATTTGTTCAGCCGAACGGGCGCGGACTCATTTTTCTTCAATAAGTCGTCCACAAGGCGCAAGATTATTTCCGCGTTTTCGGGTGTAAAGTGCATAACGTCCTTCTTTGGATTGACGCGACAGACAAGGCGCGGATATGCTAGCCTTACGACTCCCGGGATGGAAGCTTATGTTTTTCGATCCCCAGCGCGTCAAACGAAAGAAAGCCGAGGAAAATTATGTTGTTTCGTTCGCTTTGCGCGCGGTGTGTTTTGGCCGCCGTTCTTGCCGCCCATGCCGTTCCCGCCTCTTCGGCGCCCACATGCTATACGCCCGAGGAAATGCGCGCCGAACAGCTGCTGCGCCTTCATTCCGAGCTGATGGTTATCACGGCCGTCTGCCGCAAAGGCTCGACGGGCCAGCCCCTGCCGCAGGCGTACAGCGCGTTTACGAACAAACACATCGACACGCTGCGCGACGCCGAACAAACGATGATGGCTTATTACAAGGCGACGCTTAAGGGAAACTCGGTAAGGCACCTCGACCACCTGCGCACAAAGCTTGCCAATGAATACGGGCAAAAGGCGGCGACGATGACCTCCCCTCAGTTCTGCGCCGCCTATCGCGATAAGGTGGTTCGCTATCGGATCGCAACGGCCCAGGAAGTGGAGAACGAAGAACGGCTTTTGGAACAAGCCGGCAAGGCCTACGCGCCGCTTTGCGACGAGGATCGCGTCGCCTTCAGGAAAGGCCGATGAATGAAGCCCGCCCGCGGCCTCGCCCAGCAAGGAAAGGCCTTCTGGCTTAGCGCGAAAGATTTTTTGACCCGCGTTATACGGGCGGCACAACGAAACCATCCAAAACAGTTGCCGCCGGTATCCGAGGCGACCGCCGAGGCCGCCGCTTATGCGGCGGAAGCACTATGAAATCTTCAAAAACCATCAAAGAGTCATTTCATTGTGCCTTTGGTATATTTCATTGTGCCTTTGGTATTACGTCTCCCGATTCGAAAGCCTCGCCTTATATCCGCCTGATGCGGCTCGACAAGCCCGCCGGCACATGGCTCTTGCTGATTCCCTGCTGGTGGGGCGTCGCGTTTGCGTCCACCGGCTTTCCGAATATCGCGCTGATGCTGCTCTTCGCGCTGGGGGCCGTGGTCATGCGCGGCGCCGGATGCGCGATCAACGACATCTATGACCGCAAACTCGACCGACTTGTCGAACGCACGAAAACCCGCCCTTTGGCCAGCGGCGAGATCGGCCTTTTGCAAGCGCTTCTTTTCGTCGGCGCGCTGCTGCTCGTCGGCCTTGGCCTTCTTCTGCTCTTCAATCGCGCCACGATCATCATGGGCATCCTGTCGCTCGTCCTGGTCGTTGCGTATCCCTTGATGAAGCGCATAACCTGGTGGCCCCAGCTTTTTCTCGGCCTCGCCTTCAACTGGGGCGTTCTCATGGGCAGCACGGCGGTGACGGGCGGCATCGGCTTGCCGCATCTCTTTGCCTATATCGCGGGCATCTTCTGGACGCTGGCGTACGATACGATCTATGCGCATCAGGACAAGCGCGACGATCAAGCGGCGGGCATTAAATCCACCGCGCTTTTGTTCGGCGACCGCTCCACGCGCTGGGTTTCGACCTTTTACGCCGCAACGCTCGCCTTCCTCGCGCTGGCGGGCTGGGCGGCGGGGTTAAGCCGTGCCTATGCCTTCGCGCTTCTGGCGGCGGCCTGCTTTATCGCCGTGCAGCTGCTCTTATGGACTCCCGATGACGGTGAAAATTGCGCGCGCCGGTTCAAGGCGAACCGCGATTTCGGCTTTATGATTCTAATCGGTATTATTCTGGGAAAGGTCTTCTGACCCTTTCTCACTCTTTCTCTCAAACGCCGCCGCAAAAAAGCCGTCCGTGCCGTGCCGCGCGGGCGACAGGGAAAGATACATCTCGTCCTTCAGCCCGCAGGGAACCGCCGCAAAGGCCGGATGCGCCGCCAGGAAAAGCTCGGCCTGCCTTTCGTTTTCCTCGGGCAACAAGGAACAGGTCGCATAAACCAGCCGGCCGCCCGCCTTCACCAGCCGCGCCGCGCTGTCCAAAATCGCCGCTTGGGTTTTGACGAGTTTCGCCATCCCCTCGCCGCTCTCCCGCCACCGCGCATCGGGGTTGCGCCGCCAGGTGCCTGTGCCGCCGCACGGCGCATCGACAAGGACTCGGTCAAAGCTTCCCTTATGCTTTTTGATCCACGGGTCGCGCTCGCTTTTCAAGACGCGTGTTTCGACGTTAAAGACCCCCGCGCGGCGAAAGCGCTCGGAGCTGCGGGCCAGCCGCCCCTCCCTGATATCGAAGGCCATGATCTTGCCGGTATTGTGCATCATGGCCGCAAGGGCCAGCGTCTTGCCGCCGGCGCCGGCGCAGAAATCGCATATGCGCTCTCCGGGTTTCGCGCCCACGGCCAGAGCCACAAGCTGCGATCCCTCGTCCTGGATTTCCACAAGGCCGTTTTTCAGCATCGGCAAGGCGTTTAGCGCGGGCCTGTCGAAGACCCGAACGCTCCACGGGGACAAAGAGCCCCGCTGCGCCTTAAACCCAAGCTTATTCAGCTCCTTAACAATATCCTCCCGCGAAGCCTTCAAAGGATTGATGCGCAAATCAAGGGGCGCGGGCTCCTGCATCGCGCGCATCTCGTCAAGGAAACGGTCGCCGAATTTCTGCTTCAGCGGCGCCAACATCGCCGGCGGGCACTCGGCCCTTGTTGCCTCCGGCATGTCCGGATGCTCGACCGTGCCGCCTTCAAGCTTGCAAAGGCCCGCTTGCTCTTCCTTTGTCAAAGGTTCGGGGTTGAATTTGCCGCCGTTGAACATCTCGTCGATGCTTTTGGCTTTGAGCTTTTCGCCGAGAACAAGCCACACAAGCAACCTTCCCCTCGGCCCGCGCGACGCGCCGGTTTTATCCAGCCACCAATCCAGCCGCGCCTGATGCCGCAGCACCGCATAAAGCCGCGCCGACACATCGCCGCGGTCGTGGCTGCCGATATAGCGCCGTGCGCGGAAATACGCGCTCACAAGCGCATCGGCCGGCCGCGGCAGATCGGCGATTTCTTTCAAGAGTTCAAGGGTTGCCTCGATACGTGCCGCTGGAGTCATGAAAATTTTTCTAATTTTAAGTTTATCGTGCTCGTTTAATGTCCTTAAAAAACCTGTTCAGAAACTCGTCAGGTTGAGCCGAAAATCGTTGTTTTTCTGATTTTTTCGCGCAGCGTACTCAAACGTACGTGAGCAGAAAAAATCGGGAAAACGGCGATTTGCAGGCCAACCTCACGAGATTATGGACAGGTTTAACCGAATTCCCCGGGCGGCGGATCCACCGGCACATTCAGATCCTCAAGCAGCAGATCTTCGTTCGTCAGCTTCATCTGCCCGATGGTGAAGTGCTCCGGCGCGTTCAGATCGGGATCGAAAACGTCCATCTCGAACGGCGCCATCTTGATGTCCGTCTTGAAAAGCGCGTTTTTGAAAATCACGGTCGCCTGCAACGTCAACAAATTATCGCGCCCGATTCCTTTATAGGTGACCGGCATGAGCCGCTCGTTGACGTCGGCCTTTTCCTTGTCCTCGGCGCTGGACAGCCAAACGACCTCCTCGGGCTTTTCGACAATGATAAAGCGCCCCAGCTGCCCGCGCACAAAGTGAAAGAAAAAGCGCGCATAAGGAATGGCGGTCTTGCGATCCACCTTGATCGGGGCGCGCTCGTTGACGCTGTAAATCGGCTCGTTCGTCCAGTTGAGGAGGCTCAGATCGCCCGGCTTATAAAGCATATACCGCGTGTTCGGCTGAGGCAGCGCGTTGTCGCTCACGGCGTAAAGCTTGAACTGATCGTAAAAGGGCAAGGCGGCCGCCTGAACCGTCGTCTTGTCCGAAAAGGTGACCGGCGCTATCTCGGAAGCAATATCGGACAGGAATTTCTGCGCCTCGGGCGCGGGAAGCGTCTGGAACGAAAAATCGATCATAGGGATGCCTTTGCCGCCTCCGACTGTTGAAAATGCCTGCCGAAAGTCCCTTTATAAGCATGATGAAAGCCAAAAGACAGAGCCTTCTTGCTTTCATACCCCTCGCGCGCCGTAAAGCCACGCCGATTTGCCTGTTTTTTAGGCATTTTTCTTTTCCTTTGGATGCTTCCGGGGCCGCGTCTTTCTCTTATCTTTTTCATTGTGAAAAATTCGCGAATCATGGCCACGACTCTAGTTGCATCGACGGAGAGGCTTTGCTATCTGATGCGCGGGATATAATCATTTAAAAGGTCCTCGACGTGTCCGAAACCTCCACCCGATCCGCCGCGGGAGACAGCGCGATTCTCGCCAAGCGTTACGTTGACGCGCTCTTTGAACTGGCCGAACCGAGCGGCGCGGTGGACACGCTTTTGTCCGATTTTGCGAATCTCCAAAGCCTTTGGAAAGAAAGCGCCGAATGGCGCTTCATCGCCTCCGATCCGCGCCTTCCAAGCGACGCGACAACCGAAGCGGTTGCGACCGTCGCGGCGGCGGCCTCTTTCCATAAATTAACCGCCAACTTCCTAGCCGTGCTGGCGCAGAACCACCGCCTGAACCTGCTTCCGGCGCTGGTTGAACGGTTCATCGATGTCGTCAGCGCCAAGCGCGGCGAGTTCCGCGCGGACGTGCGCGCGGCGCGGCCCTTGTCCGACAATCAGCGGCGCCAGCTCTCGACCCTTCTGGCCGCGGCCATCAAAGGAAAAATTCGCCTCTCGTTGATCGAGGACCCGTCGATTATCGGCGGCCTGACCATCAAGGTGGGGTCCCGGTTCATCGACGCCTCGGTCAAAACGAAATTGGATCTTTTGGAACGCAATCTTAAAGAAGCAAGGGAAACGGCCTAAACCCGCTTTTTGAAAAAGCGGCGGAACGGCCCCCCAACATACAAAAGGAGCAGCCTAATGGATATTCGGGTTTCTGAAATTTCTTCGGTCTTGAAAAAGCAGATTGCCGATTTCGGCACGACGACCGAGATTGCGGAAGTCGGCCAGGTTCTGTCGGTTGGCGACGGCGTGGCGCGCGTTTACGGCCTCGACAACGTCCGCGCGGGCGAAATGGTCGAATTTTCCTGCGGCATTAAGGGCATGGCCCTGAACCTTGAAACCGATCACGTCGGCGTCGTCATCTTCGGCGACGACAGCGCGATCCGCGAGGGCGATACCGTCAAGCGCACGGGCGCCATCGTCGAAGTCCCCGTCGGCAAAGGCCTATTGGGCCGCGTGGTTGACGGCCTTGGCAACCCCATCGACGGCAAGGGGCCCTTAAAAGACGTTAAAATGTCCCGCGTCGAGGTGAAGGCGCCCGGCATCATTCCGCGCCAGTCCGTGTCGGAGCCGATGCAAACGGGCCTGAAAGCCATCGATTCGCTCGTTCCGATTGGCCGCGGCCAGCGCGAGCTGATCATCGGCGACCGCCAGACCGGCAAAACCGCCTTGGCCATCGACACGTTCATCAACCAGAAGAAAATCAACGCGAGCGACGACGAATCCAAGAAGCTTTATTGCATCTATGTCGCCATCGGCCAGAAGCGCTCGACCGTGGCGCAAATCGTCAAGATCCTGGAGGAAAACGGCGCGATGGATTACTCCATCGTCGTTTCGGCCTCCGCGTCCGAGCCCGCGCCGCTGCAATTCATCGCGCCCTACACGGGCTGCGCGATGGGCGAATTTTTCCGCGACAACGGCATGCATGCCCTCATCGTCTATGACGATCTATCCAAGCAAGCCGTGGCCTATCGCCAGATGTCGCTTTTGCTGCGCCGCCCCCCCGGCCGCGAAGCGTACCCGGGCGACGTTTTCTATCTGCATTCCCGCCTTCTGGAGCGCGCCGCCAAGCTCAGCGACAAGAACGGCGGCGGGTCGCTGACCGCCTTGCCGATCATCGAAACGCAAGCGGGCGACGTGTCGGCCTATATTCCCACGAACGTGATTTCGATCACGGACGGGCAAATCTTCCTTGAAACGAGCCTGTTTTACAAAGGCATCCGCCCGGCCATCAACGTCGGCATTTCCGTGAGCCGCGTCGGCTCGGCCGCGCAAATCAAGGCCATGAAGCAGGTGGCGGGCTCGATCAAGCTCGACCTCGCCCAGTTCCGCGAAATGGAGGCGTTCTCGCAGTTCGCATCGGATCTCGACGCGACGACGCGCCGCTTGCTCGAACGCGGCCGCCGCCTGACCGAGCTTTTGAAGCAGCCGCAATACACGCCGCTGCCCGTCGAAGAGCAGGTCTGCGTGATCTATTCAGGCGTGCGCGGCTACATCGACACGGTTAAGGTCGAGGACATCCATAAATACGAGCAAGGCCTGCTGCAACAACTGCGCGGCGCGGCGGGGTCGGCGATTTTAGCCGCGATCCGCAGCGACAAGCAGATCAAGCCGGAAACGGAAGACAAGCTTAAGGCGCTTCTGACGAATTACGGCAAGATGTTTGCGTAAAAAGCCCGCTATGCTTTTCAAAGGGAGGAGGCGAAAGCTTCCTCCTTTTTTATTGATGCAAAAGGTACGCCTAGTGCAATTCCCTTTCAGTTAGAACTACCGTCATGCCCGCGAAGGCGGGCATCCCATTTAGTTTTTTGATTCCGTTTGAAGGGGGGGGCGACCTATCGCCCGTCCAGCCGGATTAGGCTATCCCCGCCGCTTCTGCTGTAAGGTCTCAATCGACCGTATCTGCTCTTCATACTGATACCGCATCATCTCGGCCTCGATGAGGGCAGTGTATTCCGCGCTTTGCGGGTCGATGGGGGAGGGCGGCGGCGCGGGCGGCCTTGCCATGGCCTCGCGGCAGCTCCGCAGGAAAGAGGTTGCCCGCTCCCTTAACGGAAGCGACGACACGCGCGCCGCCACCCGCGACAGAGGCGTCGGAACCGGCGGCGTTGTTCTTGCGGCAGGCGGTGGCGATGGCGCTACCGCTGCCGCCGGCGGCTCAATCGGCGCGGCAGGCGCGGCGGCCGCTGTCGGCACGGGCGCAACAAGCGTGGGCGCGGCCGGTGCAGGAGCGGGAGCGGCGATCCGCATGGGCGGACGATAAGCGGCAATGTTCGATTTCGCCTCAGCGGACACCCGGCGCACGGCGCTGATGTAGCCTGTCGTGGGAATCTTGCCCGTCTTTTCGATCACCGCAAGGCGCGGCAAAATCTCGTCGATGTGCTTGACCAAGGCCTCCAAAGCCTGCTTTTTCGGCGCATCGGGCATGCCGGATGCCGGATTGTAATAAGCGGCGAAGTCGCTGGATTGCCCGTAAATCGTGGCGATTTGGCGCGCCAGATCGGCGCCGAGGCACCCAAGCGTCCCCACATAGGCCTGATACAACGTGGCCCGAAGGCGCGGCCACGCGGCGACCCGGTCGTCCACCTCGCTGGCGATGCTTTTGGCGCGTCCCGCGCAGATATTGCGCATGGCGGTCAGCTCCCCGCGCAACGCGGCGGCCAGCCCCCGAAGCTCTTCGCACCGCTCCCTGTTTCGCTGCACCGCCAAAACGCCCAGAATCCCCAGCGCCGTAAGCACGGCCAGAATGCCGGCAAGCAAAATTTGAAAGCGTTCAAAAAACCCGCGCGCCTCGCCGGGCTCGCCGCCCATTTCATCGAGCCGCGCCTGCTCGGATAAAACATCCGCCGCGATTTTGGCTTGCGTCTGCGCGTCGGCCTTGGCGGCGGTTTGTTCTTCCTTTTTCGCCTCAACGCCTTCCTTGGGCGCCACGGGGGTGGCCGAAACGCTCGCGTAAGAGGAGGCCGACCAAAGCCCCAGTTTCTGCGCCTGCGCCGCCTGCTCCGCGCCCAAATAAGTGACGGCCAGTTCCGTGTCGGCGATCGAGCCGCGCGCAGCGACGGCAAGGCCTCGTTTCAACAATTCGAGCGCGAGATCGTTGCCGGCGTTATTCTGGCACGTCGCCAGCAGCCACCCGTCGCGGTCGCGGTCGCGGATCTGGCAAGCAACGTTTTGCCCGCCCGCCAGCGTATCGAGCTCGCCGCGCGCCTGCGGCCCGAAACTGGCCGAAAGCTGGGGCGGCACGATGCCGAAAAGGCGCAAATTCGTCTCGCCGATCCGAAGTTTCTCGCCGTCGATCACGGCGGCGATGCCGTGCTTTTCGCGGGAAGCCGGCATGGGTTCGCGCCCCGACGGCAAAAATTCGCGGCTGACGGGAACGCGCGGCATCTTGCGCGGTGGCGGCGCTTCCTGCGCGAGGGCCGCGCCGGAAAAAAACAAAACGCCGAAAAGCAAAAAACCGTTTTTGATCATGTTAAAATCCCGACGCCTCCGCCAAGACGTTGTGAATGTCGCTCACGCTTTTGGCGACCGCCTGGCCGATAAGATCAAGCCGCGACACCTGCCGGATGCGAACGCCGGCGATATCGCGCTGGTTCTTGCCGAGGATTTTATGAAACAGCCCGCACGCCTCGGCAAGGCTGGTCAGCATAATGTCGCGCGGCGAGGGCACCTCGTCGCCAAGCACGATGCTCAAAATCCTTTCCCTGACTTCCCGCACCTCTTGCTGGTCCATAAGGGGGTAGCGCCTTTTGCCCAAAATCCAAAAAACGCGCTTGTTCCGGCGCTGAACGATCCCGCGTTTTTCGAGGCGCGCCAAAGCCTTCTCGCGGATCGCTTGCGCGTCGTCCGCGATTTGCCTGAGCCAATAGGCGATGGGGTGCGGCGTGAGAACGGGCGCCAGCGCGATCATTTGCAAGGCGGGATCCAGAATATCGTCGCCCGTCGGAGCCGCATCGGACGTAAACATATCCCGCAAATCGTTGTCGATTCGGTTGCGCAGCGTTAAATCCATAAGAATGGCGCCGGCCGTGGCGATATCGAGCGTCCCGGAATCGAGGGCGTCAAGCTCTTGCGTCCGGTCATCAAGGGCCAGAAGAAGGAATTCCTCCAACAGGGACAAGGGAGGCAAAGACAAGGACTGGGACGACGCTGTCATAAAAGGAAACTACCAAAAGCCAAGGCATGGTAAAAGAAAGAAATGCAGGCGGGAAGAGTCGAAATACCGGACATTTTAGACTATCAGCGTGAAACAATGAGCTTAAAATCTGCACCAAAGCAAAGCATCCTTGCCCGATTCGCCCCTGAAGCCGGCGATGGCGGTTTCGCCTTGCGCGCGCGCATCCTCGGCATGCACTGCGCCTCGTGTGCACTTGCCATTGAAGAAGCCCTGAATAGCGAACCCGAGGTCGATGCGCGCGTCAGCCTCGGCGCCGGCCAGCTTTCCCTCGGATGGAAAGGCGGCGTCGAGCGCGGGGAAGCGCTGCTCGAAAAGGTCTCTGCCCTTGGGTACAAAGTTGCGCCTCTGGGGCCGGAAGGCCCCTCGCAAAACCGCGAAGACAGGGCCTTGCGCATAGCCTTGGGCGTTTCGGGTGCGGCCTCGCTCGCCTTGATGCTCTTGTCGCC
This sequence comes from uncultured Rhodospirillaceae bacterium, assembly GCA_964453225.1. Taxonomy (GTDB): domain Bacteria; phylum Pseudomonadota; class Alphaproteobacteria; order UBA9219; family UBA9219; genus CAIXLI01. The sequence goes on along the minus strand of CAYVNS010000009.1, from coordinate 10,066 downwards.
GCATATGTGGCCCGAAGGCCTGCATCGGACGCTTCAGTGGGCCTCGGCCATCATCGCCATCCCCACGGTTCTTTATGCCGGCATGCCCTTTTTCCTCTCTGCTTTCAAAGCGTTACGCGTTTTTCGAACAAATATGGACGTGCCGATCAGCGTTGCCCTGATCATGACCATGGGCATGAGTCTCTTCGAAATCTTCCATCACGGGGCTTATGTTTATTTCGACTCCGGAACAATGCTTTTGTTCCTTCTTCTTATCGGGCGCTACCTGGATTTCCGCACCCGCCGGCGCGTCAAAAACGCGGCGCAAGACCTCCTTGCCATGATATCCGGCACGGCCACCATACGGGAGGATGGGCGCTTACGCGCGATTCCCACTCGCGATCTTAAGGCCGGCATGCTTCTTCAGGTCGCCGCCGGCGAAGCCATTGCGGCGGACGGCGTCGTGGAATCCGGCTCCTCCGAGATCGACCCCAGCCCGTTGACGGGGGAATCGCTTACCCAGCCGGTCGCCGCGGGGACGCGCGTTTTGGGCGGCATGGTCAATGTGTTGGCGCCGCTTGCGGTGCGCCTGAAAGCCTCCAGCAGCGAAAGCCTTCTCAGCGACGTGATTCGCCTCATGGAGCGCGCCGAGCAAGGCCATGCCCGCTATGTGCGCCTTGCCGACAAGGCCGCCCGCGCCTATACGCCCGTGGTGCATCTTCTGGCGGCGACGACCTATATTCTTTGGAATCCCATTCTTGGAAGGCCGTGGCAGGATTCCCTTTTGGCGGCGATGACGGTTTTGATCATCACCTGCCCCTGCGCGCTTGGCCTTGCCGTCCCGGCGGTGCAAGTTCTTGCCAGCGGAAGGCTTTTTAAGCGCGGCCTTTTGCTGAAATCGGCGGATGCGCTGGAGCGTTTAGCCAAAATCGATACGGTTGCGTTCGACAAAACCGGCACGCTGACCCAAGGCCGCCCCCTACTGGCCAATCCGTCCGAGATCGGCTCCCTCAACATGCAGCTCGCGGCGTCCCTTGCCGCAAAAAGCCGGCATCCGCTGGCGCGCGCGCTTCATGACATGTATGGCGGCAAAATCATCGACATGGCCGTCGACGAAATGCCCGGCAAAGGGCTGAAGGCGCAGCGCGAGGGGAAAAACATAAGGCTTGGCCGGCGCGATTGGTGCGGGAACGCCGCTGCGCCGCCGAGCGATAGCCCCGAATTGTGGCTTTGCGTCGAGGGCAGCACGCCCGTTCGCTTCGCGTTTACCGATGAGCTGCGCCGCGACGCGAAGCGCACGGTTGTGGAACTCAAGCAACGCGGCTATCAAACGCTGCTGCTTTCGGGCGACCGCGAAACGGCCGTCAAAGCCGTCGCCGCCGCCGTGGGCATCGACGCGTTTGTCGCTCAAGCGACCCCCCAGGATAAAACCTTTAAAATCGAAGCGCTTAGAAAAGAAGGGCACAAGATTCTTATGGTCGGGGACGGCTTGAACGACGCCCCCGCGCTGGCCACGGCGGATGTGTCGATGTCGCCTTCCGCCGCCCTCGATATCGCGCAAAATGCCGCCGACATTGTTTTTCAGGGGAGCAGCCTGCATGCGGTTGTCGAGGCTCTTTCCCTTTCACAGCGAGCGGAAAAACTGGTGAAGGAAAACTTCTTTTTATCCTTTGCCTACAACATTATTGCCGTACCGATAGCGATGGCGGGACTGGTGACCCCCATGGTGGCCGCCGTTGCCATGGCGCTTTCCTCGATTCTCGTCGTGCTCAACGCGCAGCGCATCTCAAAAGACCGCTGATGCGGCGGCTCGCGTTAAGCGATAATTCATTTTGACGCTGAGGGGCGTTGAGGGATAATCTGGCCGCCAAAGGAATTTGTGATGCTTCAACCCAGCGCCATTAAATGGTCCGGTCATGCGCAGCGCCTGATCCGACGGCTTTTCTACCGCGAGCGCTGGATGGTCGGCGTCATCGACCAGCCCCTGCCCGCCCTTTTGAAAGCCAAAAAACGGCCCGTCGTGCGCTGGATCGACGCAAGCCCGAACCGTTCGCTCGCCTGCCCGTTTCCATGGCCGGGCAGCGCCGACACGTTCGTTTGCGAAAACACCGATTTGACTGCGGGAAAGAAAGACGTCACCGCCATCCGTATCGAGGGGGGCGGGATTGGGGCCGAAGTCCCCCTTGCTTTGCCGTTGCCCGAACCCTTGGCGTTTCCGTTCCTTTTCATGCGCGAAGGCGTCGTCTATATGTTGCCGGATTCCCGCGCGTCGGGACGGCTCGAAATTCTGCGCTGGCAGGAACAGGAAGGCCTTTGGGCGCCGCATGCCGTCATTTACGACGACAAGAAAGTCGCCAACGCGGTCCTTTTCGAAAAGGACGGCTGGTTCTGGATTTCCTATACGGATTTGACGAAGACGCCGCGCGAAAATCTGCACCTGATCTATTCGTCCCGCCTCACGGGGCCGTGGAAACTGCATTCCGCCAACCCCGTGCAGATCGGCCTTAAGGCCTGCCGCAACGCGGGCGGCGTTTTCAAAGTCGGGAAAAAGCTTTATCGGCCGGCTCGCGACACCTCGGACCGCCGCGACGCCTTGCGCATCATGGAAATCGTCATGTGCACGCCGCTCGCCTATGAAGAGCGGGAAGCGGCGCGCCTCGACCCGCCCGATCCGGCCTTTCCCGACGGCATACGCACCCTTTCCCCGTGGGGCGATTTTTGCCTGATCGACGGCAAGCAACAGGTGCTATCCTTGGCGGGCGCATGGGAAAAAATTAAAAACAAATTCAGCCGCGCCACGCCGCAACCGGCCCCGCCCTCCTCCTAGACACCGGAAACCTTATGTTCGCAAACGCCTATCGCCTCTTCACCGTCCTCGGCGCGCCGCTCGTGGGGGCTTATTTGCGCCGCCGCCGCGCCCGCGGCAAAGAGGATGCCGAGCGTTTCGATGAGCGGTTCGGCTTCCCATCCCTCGCGCGGCCCATCGGGCGCGTTGTCTGGTGCCACGCGGCCAGCGTGGGCGAGGCGTCATCGCTTCTGCTTTTGATCGAGAAACTGCACGACGCGCAGCCCGGCCTTCATATATTGCTCACGACCGGCACCCTTACGGCCGCGCGCACCATCGGCGCGCGCCTGCCGTCTTACGCCTTTCATCAATACGCGCCGATCGACCTGCAACCGTGCGTCGCGCGCTTTCTGGATCACTGGCGCCCGATGCTGGCCCTCTGGGTGGAATCCGAGCTTTGGCCCAACACGCTTCAGGCCCTGCGCAAGCGGCGCATTCCGGCCGTTCTTTTAAACGCGCGCATGTCGCAAGCGTCTTACCGCCGCTGGCGCTGCGCCAAAAAATGGGCGCGTGAGCTTTTGTCCGGCTTCGTGCTTTGCCTTGCCCAAAGCGAAAGCGACAAGGAGCGTTTTCTGTCGTTAGGCGCTTTTCCCGTTAAATGCGCGGGGAATTTGAAATACGCGGCCACGCCCCTGCCCTACGACGGGCAGGAACTGATGCGCCTTCAAACGGCGACGGAACATCGTTTTCTGTGGCTTATGGCGTCGACGCATCCGGGCGAGGAGGCTTTGGCGCTTGAGACGCACCGTGCCTTGGCCGCGAGCGGCAAAAATATTCTGACGGTCATCGCGCCGCGCCACGCCGTGAGGGGCGAGGCGATCGCGGCCCTCATCGCCTCGAAAGGCCTGCCTTTCGCACAGCGCTCGAAGGGCGAAGCCGTCACGCCGCAAACGCAAATTTATCTCGCCGATACGATGGGCGAGATGGGACTCTTTTATGCGTTGTGCCCCGTTGCGGTTCTGGGCGGCTCTTTTGCCCCCATCGGCGGGCATAATCCCATCGAGCCGGCGCAATCGGGCGCGGCCATCGTCTTCGGCCCGCATATGCACAATTTTGCCGCCATCGCGCGGGAATTCATCGACGCGCATGCCGCGCTGCAGATACAACATGCGGCCGACATCGCCTTCACGGTCGATAGCTTATGGAAAGACAACGAGGTGCGGCTGGGCCTTGTCGAGGGCGCGAAGAATCTGGCGCATCAAAAGCGCGGCGTCCTTGACGAGACCCTGAACGAAGTATCCCCCTGGATCAAAGGGTAGGCAAGCATGCGCACGCCCGCTTTCTGGTATCCGCCAAATCCCGCCGAGCTTTCCCTGGCGCCGCGCTTGCTTGCGCCCCTTTCCTACGCGTTTGAGGCCGGAACTTTCTTGCGGCGCGCGTTGAACCGCCGTCCCTACCGCGCGAACGTGCCCGTGGTTTGCGTCGGCAATGCCGTGGCGGGCGGCGCGGGAAAAACGCCGACCGCGCTCGCGCTCGCAAGAATTTTGAAGGCGCGCGGGCAAAAGCCCGTTTTCGTAACGCGCGGGTATGGCGGCACGGGCAAGCTTGTGCGCGTCGATCCGGCAAGCCATTCAGCCGCGGCGGTGGGCGATGAGGCTTTGCTTCTGGCCCGCGAAGCGCCGACGTGGGTTGGCAAAGATCGCCCGAAGGCGCTTCGCGCCGCCGAAACGGAAGCCTCCATCATCGTTATGGACGATGGCTTGCAAAACCCCTCGGTTGCGCCTTCGTGCGCTCTTTTGGTGATCGACGGGGAGGTCGGCATCGGCAACGGGCGCGTGATTCCGGCCGGGCCCTTGCGCGCGCCGTTCGAGGGCGCTTTGAAAAAAATTAAGGCCGCTGTTCTTATTGGCGACGAGGATCGCCAGAACATAAGCGCCCGCATCAAGGCGCCGCTTTTCCGCGCGCGCCTTGCGCCCGACTTGCCGGACGGCTTTCCTTCCTCCGGCAAATTCCTGGCCTTTGCAGGCATTGCGCGGCCTGAAAAATTCTACCGGGCGGCAAGCGCGCTTGGGCTTGAACTGGTTAAAACGTGCGCTTTCCCCGACCATCACGTTTTTAGTCCGCAGGATCTGGCGTTTTTGCAGGTGGAGGCTTCGTCGAGCGGCGCGCGCCTCATCACGACCGAAAAAGACGCTGTTCGCCTGCCCCTTTCCTTTCGAAGCGACCTTTTAACCCTGCCGGTGCGCCTTGTTTTCGAAAATCCGCACGCTGAGGAACAGCTCGCGGCCTTAATGCTTGATTTTGCTGCACCGCGGAAATCTTAAGTCTTCTTTAAACGGTCTTCGGCATAAAATTGCCGCGTAAAGGAGACGGCGCATGCGCGAAGATAAGCGCCATTATTTTATCGAACTTCAAATGGAAGCGATCGAGGTTCCGCGAAACCGCGAAGCCGCCCTTCGCCGCGCCCAAGCGTTGCTGTTTGTCGGCCAGATCAAGGATTGGATCGATCAGGAATCGCTGGAGGAAAAAGTTTCTTCCATGGCCGTGACGGCGATGGGGCAGGTTTTGATTACCTGCGAAAAAGACATTATCGCACGCCTGCGAAGCGATGAAAGCCTGAACATCGCCGCCATCCGCGCGAGCACACCCCTGTCCCATACGTTGCGGCGCGTCAGCGGCTGGTAGCCGCAAACGACCTAATACCAACGGCCCTTAAATTCTGACACTAGAGTCCGTTGGTATCCGAGGCGACTGCCGCGGCGGCGGCTTATGCCGCCGAAGGCCCTAAATTTTCTTCAAAAACGATTATGAGTCAAAATGTAGGGCCACTCGTATAAGGAACAGCCGTAAGTCGTCCACGCCGTGCACCGTCTTGGCGCTTGTCGCAAGAGCGCCTTCCAGGGCGGCAGGATGCAAGGAGGCAAGCCGGGCCGCTTCGCGCCTCATGTTTTCCATGTCCTTAGCCTGATCCGCCTTGGTCAGGACGATCTTGTAGGCGACCGCCGCGCGATCCAGAAAGTCCAGCATCTGCAGGTCGTTGGCTTTCGGTTCGTGCCGGCCATCCAGAAGCAGGCAAATGCACTTGAGGTTCGGGCGGCGCAGCAGATACGCCAGCGCCAGTTCTTCCCATTTTTCCTTTTCCGCGCGCGGCGCCTTGGCGTGCCCGTAGCCCGGCAGATCGACAAGCATCAAGCGCTCGGCCAGATTGAAGAAAACGATCTCTCTGGTGCGGCCGGGAGTCTTTGACGCCCGCGCCAATTTTTTGCGGCCCGTCAGCGCGTTGATCAGCGACGATTTTCCCGCATTCGACCTTCCGATGAAGGCGACTTCGGGCAACGGGCTTTTCGGAAATTGCGCAGGGTCGGCGGCCGCCAAAACAAAATCGCATTGTTGCGCAAACAGTCGGCGGGCTTCTTCTTGTTTGTCGCGCATGACCTACCTTTTTTTGCCGAAAAGCTTCTTGCCCTCAAAAACCTGCCAGACGACAAGCCCCGGCGCATAGACAAGGATATCGCGGCATCTTTTAATGACGGCAAGCGCCGCCGCAATATCCTGCGGCAGGCCCAGCATGCCGCCGAAGACAAGGATGCCCGCTTCCTGAACGCCGAGCGCGCCGGGAATGATAAAGCCGGCGCTGACCGAGGCCTGAATCAAGGCCTCGATAATGACGGCGTCGATCACGCCGACGGGATGCCCAAGAAAAAAAAGGGCCAGCCACACTTCGCCGGAGCCGACGACCCATTGCAGAAATTGAAAAGCCGTGCATGTCAGGGCGCGCGTTTTGTGCCGATAGATATTCTGAATGGTGCGGTCAAGAGAATCGATGTTGATGCCCAAAGATTCCCACTTGTCGCGGAAAAGCAGCCGGAAGAGGCGCGAGAGCAGGCTGAAAAGCCCCACTTTTTGAACGAACGCGATGACGCCCAGCAACGGCAAGGAAAGAACAAGCCCCCAAAGCAGCTGCGAGGTCGCGTTCGCGTCGTTCACGCGCATCGCGAAAAGCATGATGCCCATAAGGACAAAAAGAAAAACGGTGGCGATGGAAAGAGTCAATTCAACGACCGTCGAGGCTATCGCCATGTTTTGCCGAATGCCCGACGCGGTCATCAGGCGCACCGCCGCGACTTCGCCGCCGATGCGCGCAACCGGCATAAGGTTATTCACCGCCGCGCGTATCCACATGAAATAAACGAAGCGCGGCAAGTCCCGAAGCGTCTTGCCGGGTATCAATATCTGCCATCCGGCCGCCGAGGCGATGAGCGGAACGAAATGAAAAAGCGCAACAACGAGTATGCCGCCGCCCGCTTGCCCCAAGGCCGCAAGGACTTGATCGATCCCGCTCCAGACGATGACTCCCGTGGCAATCGCCAAGCCGAGAAAACCTAAAAGGGCTGTCCAACGATACATCCGATCTCTTTTCGTAATATCTAGAGATGCCAACCAAAAAACGCATATCCGCCTTTGCAGATGCTCATTTCTTTTCAAAGAGAAAAACTTGGGGCGCTCATATGCAATAACGGTCTTATTTGTTTATAGCATCTAAAAAATAGGAAGAATTAATTATTCAAACAAGCTTGAGGCGAAAAATCGCCTCTTTTTAAATCCTTCCTACCAGCCTTCGGCCTTAGGGATTTCTTCTGCCTTCCGATGCCTGCTTTCTGCCTTCTGTATAACCCGCTTGGACGAGGGGAATGCGAGGAGCAACGGAGCGCAGGACCGCAGCGTACTCTTTGACTCCAAACATAGTATTCAAACAAGCTTGAGGCGAAAAACGTCTCTCTTTCAAAATTTTGAGCGCAGCGTACTCAAACGTACGTGAGCATCAAAATTTTGAAAAAGAGCGTTTTGCAGCCCAAGATCGTTTGAATGCACAAAAAAGAAAGGCGGTGGTTTCCCACCGCCCTTCAATTTCTTATTCCGCTAAGCGGAAATCAGATTAGAACGCCAGCTTCTGCGAAACAAGCAAGACATAGCCGTCGTTCTTGACGTTGGACTGCGTCTTCTGGTTGTACATAACACCATCGACGTTCGTCGTCAGGCCGGGGGCCCAGGTGTATGCACCGCCGAGGCCGTAGGCGCCAAAGTCACGGACGTAGTTCTGATCGCGACCCGCGCCAGCTTTGCCAGCGGGCAGGCTCAGGATGTTGTCGTAGGCTTCGCCACCGAGGTAGTTGAACGCTACGCCAATCTTGCTGAACTCATACTTCACGCCAGCTTGGAAGAGGTGCTGCGAACGGTTCTGCGCGCCAACGGTATTGTAATGGCCGAGATCCGTGTACGAACCGCCAACCGTGAAGCCTTCAGCCGCAATGTTCGCGCCGACATCAAAAGCCGTGAAATCACGAACTTTGCCCGCCGGAGCATTGCCGATCCAGGACTGGCCAGCCGAAAGCGTGTTGTACGCATTGCCGGTCAAGACGCCCGCACTGATGCCGACCGTAACGGGCTTGAAAGTTCCCGTGTAGGCAGCGGCGCCCTTGATGACGTTCTTGTAAGGCGAGACCTGATTGATGCTTGAGGGCGTTGTCGCGGTGCCGTTGTTCTTGTACTTCACCGTATCCGCGCCGAAGTCGTAGAACTGCGGAGCGAAGGTCACACCCGCCTGCACCTTATGTATGTCGTTGCCGACCTTGGGGGTGAAGTAGGTGATGTTCGTGCTGTGATCGACGCCGTCGATGTTCGTCACGAAGTTCTTGGCGAACGCGTACGTGTCGAGGAAGTCGATGTAACGGCCGTTAGCCTGGCCTTCGCCGACCGACGGAGCGCGCAGCAACAGATCCGTCGCACCGCGCGAGTCGCCGAGGACGAGCTTGCCGTACGTGCTGGACAAGAAGATGTTCGCATCCGTGACATACAGCGATTCGCGGTTCGAAGCGCCGAACAGGTTCGCGATGTCATGATAATTGTTGAGGCTAAGCTTACCGCCGTATTGGACGTTGCCCATCTTGCCGGTGACGCCGAAGTTCAGTTCATAGAGCGTTTCAAAGTCGTCGCTGTTCTGCTTGAAGCCGTTGATGGCGACAGTCGAAGCCTTCGATTGATGGAAAGCGCCGGCGACAACGTCGGTCGAACCGCCGATGGTGACTTCGAGTGGCGAAGTCGCGGCCTGAGCGGCTCCAGCGACCGCGAAACCGACGAGAGCCGTCGTCGCCAAAAGAATCTTACGCATGTTATCCCCCTTGGGTTGTTATGGATGTGTGTTACTGATTAAAGACTGAAGACGGGACGAATGGCCCCACGGGCATGAATTTGAAGCCTTGGGCGTGCACAAACAAGGATGAAATGATGTTTTGCTTTACACACCTCTCGGATGTTGCATTCCAGCAACAACCCGTATAGATGCGCAATATGATAACCTATTGAAATCTAATGATTTCATTTTCATCTGATTCAGACTTGTAAAAAATTTCTTTATTCCAAAATGTGGATAAATCGGCGCATTTTCGTACCTAAAAGGCTTTTCGTGTGCGAAACGACACACCCTTTTAGCTGGCCCGCATACTCCTTGCAATCCGGGCGGCGCGCGCCTTAAATAGGGGCCTTAAGAATCACCCCCTTTTCCCTTCTTCGGAGCGTTATGAAATCCTCTCTTTCGCTTGTTTTCGCGCTTTTCGGGCCGCTTTTCCTTCTTGGCTGCACCGACGTTATGACCGATCCCACCTATGCGGACAAGGCGCATGACGATCTTTATAAAAACGGCAGCCTCGTCAGCGACAAGGGCGGCTGGGACCTCTTGGGCGGCGACAAGAAAAAAGCCGAAACGACGGGCATTGGCGTCAACGGCTTTCTGTGGCGCGCGGCTTTGGATACGATTGCGTTCATGCCGATCACATCGGCGGATCCTTTTGGCGGCACGATTTTGACGGATTGGTATAGCGCGCCCGAAGCCCCCAATGAACGCACGAAGCTGAACGTCTTCGTGCGCGATCGCGAGCTGACGGCAAATGGCATCAAGGTGACGGTTTTCCGCCAGTCAAAAGATCCCAAGGGCAACTGGAAAGACGCGCCCGTCGCGGCGGCAACCGCAGGCTCTTTGGAAAACGCCATACTGACGCGCGCCCGCCAAATTCGCATGGCCCAAAAGCAGTTCGATTAAGAACGGGAACAACGAGAGCCTTATTCGAGCAGATAGTCATGCCCGCGAAGGCGGGCATCCCATTTTCTTGTGTTTTTCTCTTCAGTTTCGTTGCGCGACTACTTCCACTTTGGAAGACAAAAAAAAGACCCCGCCCCTTTTAAACAAATCCATTTAAACAAGCTTGAGGCGAAAAACGTCTCTCTTTTCAAAATTTTGAGCGCAGC
>CAYVNS010000008.1:0-86601 GCA_964453225.1 uncultured Rhodospirillaceae bacterium | reverse complement strand
ATTTAACCAAGGGCTCTACCCATGACCGGTCTATAAATGGGGGGAAGGTCACTTTTTTTGCATGACCGAATAAGGTTTTTATATCCTTGTGGAACATGGAAACCCCACCTATTGCTCCCCCAATTATGACTGCTTGAGAAACTGTTATGACTCCTTCTCCAACGCCCGCTTTCACCGCAGTGACGCATACGCCTAGTATTGTTGCAAAAGATACAATTTTGCCCGTAATACTCGAAGTCTCTTTCCTATATTGTTCTGCAAGATCTCTGGAAAGAGTATCATTCATGTCCCGCGTAAAACCATACAGATCTCGGCATTTTTCATAAATCTTTTCCGCCGCATTTAGATTTTCAGCAACTGAAGAAAATTCCACGATGGAATGCAGGGTTGTATCTATTCTCGATTCAGCTGTTTCAACTATTTTTATCTGTGTTTTTGTATTTTTGGAACCGTGGGAAGAAGAGCGAACCAGTTCAAAGGTTTCTTTTTTCAGCATAAGAAGTTCATCCCTTCTTATGCGGATCTCGTTCTCGTAATCAAAAAGAATTTGGTCTTCTTCTGTCATAGGAAGCTCAATATTTTTCATTCCAAAGCATCATATGCGAAACGAATGAAACTAATTAGCAAAAACAATGGTTTACAAGGTATTAACCTTGTAAGACGTTGTCTGGAGAAAATTTATTTCCGGTCTATAATTCTTTTGCGCTTCTTTATATGTGTTCTCGATGCCTGCAAGATGCGCGCGGCAATGTGCGTTTTTTTTGATAGAGCCCTGGCGAAAATGGTGAATGCGTTCGAGGAGAGGGCAAGGGGGCTTTATGGTTAAAAAGGTAATACGAAAGTATTGATGTTTGCTCTTCTGTTGAGAGGCTGTGAGGAAAAGTATAAAAAGAGGGCGGAACATCGTGTGGATTTTGACATGAATAATACCGGAAGCTTTGATTACAGCGATATTAAAGATCAGGCGATATTGCCTTATGTGCGCTGGCTTTCATCTTTGACCGAAGAACAGAAAAAAGCGTTTGTTACGACGCCGACTATCGTATCGGATGGTGCCGGGGCAAAGCTTATGGCCGTTCTTTGGACGACGTCGGCGCGCTTTGCCTGCAATCGCAACAAGGATCGCGTGGATAACGTTTGGGAACAGTACGTTAATCCCGACAATCAGCCCATTATTCTGGATTTTAGGCCTAAGGAAGGAGCTGTGGTGGGGGCGGAATTCGTCTCGGATGGTCCTGCGGAGAGATTTACGCAGCGCTTTACGTATCGATCCATCGGGACGGTTAGCATCGAAGGAAAAGAACAGGCGGCTTTCGTGTCCACCGTCATTCGCAAGGAAATCGGCAATCCCGATAACGAAACCAAAGGCCGTGAACTGATCGTTGACGCCGGCAGTGGGAAGATGCTGTCCATGTTTTTTTGCAGCGACGGTCGATCGAGTGATTTGCCGACGGAATTTATGGAAATTCGCGTGCTGGAACCCGCTTGGGTAGCGATTGAAAAAGTATTGTTTTCCGTGCAAAAGGCGCTGAGATGCGATTTTGGTTTATCCATGCCGCGCCGTGGGCATCTTGCGGGCATCGAGATAACTTATAAAGATGCGCTTGTGAAATATCGGCCGAAATAAAAAAGGCTCCGATTTTGCGGAGCCCTTTTAAACTACCGAGGCATACAGTTACGTATCCAGGAAGCTCCGCAGCTTGCGGGAGCGGGAGGGATGCTTCAGCTTGCGCAAGGCCTTGGCCTCGATCTGGCGGATGCGTTCGCGCGTGACGCTGAACTGCTGGCCGACTTCCTCCAGCGTATGATCGGTGTTCATGCCGATGCCGAAGCGCATGCGCAAGACGCGCTCTTCGCGGGGCGTAAGCGTGGCGAGAACGCGAGTCGTCGTTTCTCGCAAATTGCCCTGAATGGCTGAATCCAGCGGTTGCACGGCGTTTTTGTCCTCGATGAAATCGCCAAGATGCGAGTCTTCCTCGTCGCCGATGGGGGTTTCGAGGCTGATCGGCTCTTTCGCGATCTTCATGACCTTGCGGATCTTTTCCAGCGGCATATGCAGCTTTTCCGCAAGCTCTTCCGGGGTCGGCTCACGGCCGATCTCGTGCAGCATCTGGCGGCTTGTGCGCACCAGCTTGTTAATCGTTTCGATCATATGCACGGGGATGCGGATCGTGCGGGCCTGGTCGGCGATCGAGCGCGTGATCGCCTGCCTGATCCACCACGTGGCATAGGTCGAGAATTTATAGCCGCGGCGGTATTCGAATTTTTCGACCGCCTTCATCAGGCCGATATTGCCTTCCTGAATGAGGTCGAGGAATTGCAGGCCGCGGTTCGTGTATTTCTTGGCGATGGAGATGACGAGGCGCAAATTGGCTTCGACCATTTCCTTCTTCGCGCGGTTGGATTCACGCTCCCCCTTTTGCACCGTCATAACGATGCGCTTGAAATCGCCCAAGGGAAGTCCGGCTTCGTCGCAAATGGCGGCGATTTCGGCGCGCAAGCGGTCGGCTTCTGATTCATGGCGCTCGACAAACTTGGCCCAGGCCTTGATGTTCGGCGCGACAAATTTCGGCGCATGCGCCGTCTCATGTTTATGGACGGCCTTTTCGACTTTTGCGTTTTTATCGGGCTTGCCTTTAATCACCGGCTTTTTCGGAGGCGCGACAACTTTTCCGGCCAGAACGTCATGGAGCCAATTACGGTCCAGTTCGTGGCCCGTATAGCGCGCGAGGAAGTCCTCACGTCCAACGCCGCAGTCGCCCGCTAGACGAAAGATGCGGCCTTCAATGCCGACAAGGCGGCGATTCAGCGTATAGAGTTGCTGAACCAGTTGTTCGAGGCGATTATTGTTGAAGCGAACGGTACGAACGAGATCGACCAGTTCTTCCTTCGTTTTTTCGAATTTCTTGTCCGACTGCGGTGTCGGCGCGACGCCTTTCTGGGCGGAAGCGATCCGCGCCGCTTGCAATTTGTACAAGCGGCTATAGGCATTCGCGATCTTGCCGAAGGTTTCGATGACTTGCGGCTTAAGCTTTTCCTCAAGCATGGATAGGGAAAGGTTTTCCTGCTCTTCATCATCGAAAACGGCTTCGCCGTTTTCGGACTCGGGCTTTTCTTCTTCCTCTTCCGCTTCAGCGCTTTCGCCTTCGCCCAGCATTTCGGCTTCGCCCGCCGGCCCGCCGCCGTAGGTCGCTTCGAGATCGATGATGTCGCGCAGCAACATCTTGCCTTCGTTCAGCGCGTCGTTCCATCCCAAGATGGCTTGGATGGTCAGCGGGGATTCGCAAATTCCGCTAATCATCATCTCGCGCCCGGCCTCGATGCGCTTGGCGATAGCGATTTCGCCTTCGCGGCTCAGCAATTCAACGGTGCCCATTTCGCGCAAGTACAGGCGAACGGGGTCGTCCGTGCGGCCTATGTCTTCGCTGACGTTGCCTTTTTCACCTTCTTCTTCATCTTCCTTTGCCGCTTTAGGGATTTCCTCTTCATCGCCTTCGGTGACGCTGATGCCCATTTCAGACAGTTGCGCCATCGTGTCTTCGATCAAATCGGAATTAAGCTTATCCTGTGGGAGGACCGCGTTAATTTCGTCGATCGTGACGTAACCGCGTTCCTTGCCCTTCTTGATCATTTTCTTGATGGCATCCGCCACCATGTCGATGAGAGGCGCTTCGGCTTTTTCGTCTTCGGCCTTGATCGCGTCTTCCGTTTCGGGGGATAGGGCTTTGACGGATTTGGCCTCTGGCTTTGCGGCTAGGGGTGTCGGCTTTGCTTGCGGGGCCGCTGATTTCTTCGCTTCAGGTTTTGGCGGAATTTTTTTGATTTCCTTTTTTGAGGGCAAAGCTACAGCCTTCGCCTGTTTTTTTGCGGGCGCTTTGGCTGTTTTTGTTGCTTTGTGCGCAGCCGCTTTGGCAGCCGGCTTCTTCGCCGGTTTTTTGGCGACGGCCTTCTGCGGTTTTGCCTTGCGGGCTTTTGCTTGCGGGGCGGCTTTTTTCTTTGCTGTTTTTTTAGTCGTTGCCATTCTGTCTCTAGTCCCAACGAAAAGCTGTATATATAGGATTTATTCGACAGGTCAAAGCTGTCTGTTTGTTTCGGGTGCGCGAAATAATCAAAACACTTATTCCTGAAGGGGTGTATATGGAGTTTTTTCCAAGAATTTCAAGAGTATAAAAGTAACCAAGATTATATTTATTGTTAATTTTAGTGTCGATAGGAGCGGAAAGCACGTCGAACCCCCGCCAATGGCAGTTCAATATGATTCTCTGAAAGGCACCTTTTACTGTAAAAAAAGCGTTAAAACACATAAGTAATGAGAATAAAGATCCTCAAGGGTACCGCGCGTACGGCGATAATCGGCACGAATCGGCGCACGCTTCTTGGCTTTTAAGGGACGGATTTGGTGCGGCACTGCTCTGGCGCAAAAACCCAAATTCGTATGCAAGGCTGTGGAAAAATTGGATTTCTTGAACTCAAAAAAATCGAATCATTGATTTTTAGACCTGTCAGTGGTTCCTTCTGGTTAACGTATTCTTAACGAAGGTTTAGGGCCGTGAACGAGAAGTTTGCCGAACTGGGAAGCCCCCGGAAAATCTGGGCTGTGGCCGCCATCCACGGGGATATTGATCGCCTTGTCACGTTGCATGATCATTTGGCCGCGCGTTTTTCGGTTCGGGATCGACTTGTGTATCTGGGTAATTATCTTGGCGTCGAATCTCGTACGAACGCGGCTGTTCTGGAAGAAATCTTGCTCTTCCGTTCTGCGCTTTTGTGCAAGACCGGCCTTGAGGCGTCGGATATCTCTTACCTAAGGGGGCCTGCTGAAGAGGCTTGGCAGCGCTTGTTGCGCTTGCAGTTTGCTCCTTTGCCGCACCAGATGCTGGAAAAGCTTTTGCTGTCGGGGGTCGAGTCCTATCTGCGCCTTTACGGGGTAAGCATTACCGATACGCGTTCGATTGCGCGCGCCGGGAGCCTTACCATCACGCGTTGGACAAATCATTTGCGCTCCTTGCAGCGTGCCGCGCCCGGGCATGAAAAGCTGATGTTCACCATGCGGCGCGCCGCTTTTGCAAATCCCGATGCCGAACAAAAGAGGCTGCTTTTCGTTCCCGCAAGTTTCGATCCGACGCGCTCGATCGACGATCAGGGCGAGGCCTTGTGGTGGACTGCGGTTCCTTTCCATGTTTCAGGGCGCGCGGCGAATGCTTACAGCCGTATCGTACGCGGTTTTGATTCTGTAAACGGCGGGGCTGATCTTGATAATCTTGCCGTGACGCTTGACGGCGGATGCGGCCGGGGCGGGCCGTTGGTTTGTGGGTGTTTTACGCCTTCGGGTAAACTGACGGAGCTTGTCGTTGTTGGCGGCAAGGGCGATTTGGAAACCGTGCCTTATGAACGGGAAGTCGCCAACGATGTTCATATGGAGGAAGGCGCCGTGCCGGAGCCTTCGATCATAAGCGGCACGGATTTGTTCCAGGCCGTAAACCTATAAGCCCTCGAAGGCGGCGGAACTCCAAAGCGGCTACGTTCCCGCTTGCAAACCGTTGACGAAATCCGCAAGACCTATTTGACGGCGTCGTTTAAGCCTCTCGGCAAGAAGGATCGAACGAACGGCGGCGACCGATTGTTCGATATCGTAGTTTATGATTACGTAATCGTATTCCGCCCAATGGCTCATTTCATCGCAGGCCTTGGCCATGCGCCGGTTGATCTCGGAAGAGTCGTCTTGCGCGCGATTCTGCAAGCGGCGTTCGAGTTCGTGCCACGTTGGGGGGAGGATGAAGATGCTGACCAGATCGTCGCGTGCTTTTTCCGCCAGTTGCTGCGTTCCTTGCCAGTCGATATCGAACAGGACGTCCCGGCCCTCCGTTAGCGTTTTCTCCACAGGCGCGCGCGGGGTGCCATAGTAATTGCCGAATACCTTAGCGTGCTCTAAAAGCTGACCGCGGTTCACCATCAAATTGAATTCCGTCGTATCGATAAAAGAATAATCGGATCCGGCCACCTCGCCTTTGCGCGGCGCACGCGTCGTTACCGAGATCGACAAAGAAATTTCCGGATCTGTTTCCAGTATGCGGCGGGAGAGGGTCGTTTTTCCGGCGCCGGAAGGCGAGGAGAGAACAAACATCAATCCCCGGCGGCGAATCAGATTATAGGGCGCGGCTAAAGTCATAATCGCTTTAAGCATTTTTATAAGCATTCATCAATGTGCTTGAAGGAGCGCTCGCTGGGCTACGGAATCGCGCCTCCCGGCGCGCTCAACAGAAATAACAAATTATTAACGGCGACGCCTCGCGGATATAGACCTTTTTTTAACTTAATTCCGTGTAGTCTCTGCGCGCGCAGTCTGGCACTTCACTGGTTCTTTCATGGCAAAAGAATACCTAAAACCGATGCTCGACGTGGGGTCGCCCCGCGTCCTGAATTGCAACTACATTACCCGGAAGATTTTGGCCGAGGATCCGAATGCTAAACTTTTTTTTAGATGCCGCCCCTTGAACAATCTTGTTCTGATCAAGGATACCGATCCGCAATCCCGCAGCGCCGCCATCGGAACGAAGCTCTATTTCCCCTTTAACGAAAACGAAATTTACGAGGGCGGGCGAACCATATTCGTGCACAACAAGTATCTTGAGCAGGGCCTTATCGATAACTTCGGTGAAGGCGATTTGCCCAAGGCTTCGTTGGATCTGGACATGCGCGTTCTTAAGATCCTGGATAAACTGCCCTCGCTTGATCCTTTTTTGTTGAAAGATGTTTTTATCAACGAAAAAATCGACATGAATCCTTCTTACTTCGAAGTCGACAAGATTTTATGGGATCAGATTGAATCCTATATTCTTCAGGGCTTTGAAACTTTGGCGAAGGCAGCTTTTCCGGATGCCCTGTCGTCGGATGAGGTGGCGCGAAAATTAATTGAGAAAATATGGGAAGGCCGTGATCTCGAAGCCTTGCAGCCGCTCATCATCGCTTTTCGCCTTCCTCAGGGTAAGGAATTGGAGATTTTCGCCGCATGGAAAGGCATTAACTTTTATGGGTTTGAATACCAGCGTGCCTTGCCCCAGATGAAGGAACTGTCAAAATGGCTGAACGACATACAGGTTCCTATCGCCGCCGGCTCTGTTCAGGAGCGCAACGAGATCAGGAGCATTATCGAGACGATCAAAGGACGACTGAAAGAGGAAAAGCAGGAGGCTGAGGGCGTTCTACAGGAGTATCAGGAAAGCTATGATAAGATGTTTAAATACCAATCAGGATCCTCGGACTTCTTGAAATTCCTTCAAAACAGCAGCAAATCCTATTGGACAATCGGTAATTGCCTTGGGAAAATAGGTCACGCCATTTATTGCTGGGATTCGACCGCCAGCCATTACCCCGAACGCCGCATACCATGGGAACAGACCAGCGGGCTGATCGTTCTTCTGGCCAAGATCCTTTCTTCCGAAAAGAAAATGGCGACCGCTTCCTCCTGGACGTAAGCAGCCGCGCGGGCTACGGAAACTTACTCGGGTTTGTTCTTCTTGCAGCAGCAAGGGCCGGTGTCGCAGGATTTATTGATGCCGAGCTTGCAATACAACGGGCAATAGCCGACGGCGCCGGAAACAACCAGGAGCAGGCCTAGAAGGTACCAAGGATTTGTGGGCCCCCAGAAAGCAAGCGAGGCGATCAATAACCCAACGACGATACGGGCGACCCGTTCGCATTCGCGCATGTTTTTGTTCATCGTAAAATCCTTTCAGTTACGAAAGAGGTAGTATAGCGCTCCTTCCGATTTAGACTTATTTAATAAGTTAGCGCTATGACAAAAGAAGTCCAGAAGTTCAGTTTGCAGTAGGTCTCTAGTAAAATATTCTTGCAATCCGCGTGTGCAGGGATTCTTATAAGATTCTCGCGCGAATCGTTGAACACGATGGCTAAAGAATGAAAATTAATAAAACTGTTTTATTTGTTGCACTGGCGGCGCTCGTTCTTTTCTCGCACGATGCCTTTGCCATGAAGGTGCAAAAAAATTCCCACAAGAGCCGGCCGCACATTTCCCGCGCCTATGCACGTTCTCATCCAAAGCCGCATGCGCGGCGCTTCACGGCTCCGGCTAGGAATCCAGCCGTGGAATATGCGGATATCGTTATTGATGCGGAAACAGGACGCATTCTTCATGCTGTTGCCGCTACCGAATTGCGGCATCCGGCCTCGCTTACGAAAATGATGACGCTTTACCTGACTTTTCAGGCTTTGGAAGCGGGACGCGTTAGCTTGGGGCAATACCTGTCCGTGTCGCAAAATGCCTCGTATCAATCGCCGTCGAAGCTCGGGCTGCGCGCCGGGCAACGCATTCGCGTCGACGATGCCATTCGTGGCGTTGTGACGGAGTCCGCGAACGATGCTGCCGTCGTTCTGGGCGAGGCTCTAGGCGGGAGCGAGGAAGGCTTTGCCGCGCTGATGACACGGCAGGCGCGCGCCTTAGGGATGACACAGACGCGTTTTCGCAATCCTTCGGGCCTGCCGGATCCCGATCAGGTCACTTCCGCCCGCGACATGGCTATTCTGGGGGCTGCGCTCATTCACCACTATCCGAGATTTTATCCTTATTTCAGCACGGAGAGCTTCTCCTATGCCGGGCGTTATCATCGTAATCATAATCATTTGATGGAACGCTACGAAGGCATGGATGGCATTAAAACGGGCTATATCCGCGCTTCGGGATTCAATCTTGTTTCCTCGGTGAAACGCGGCGATAAAAGGCTTATTGGCGTCGTTATGGGAGGGCGTTCCGCCGTTGCGCGCGATAATCAGATGGCCCAGCTGCTTGATTCCGCGTTTTCAGCCTCCGACACCCAATACAGCCGCGTTATCCAGGTCAAAGGGGAAGGCGATATGGACGATAAAGGCTCGGACGACCTAGCCTTGCCTGCCAAAATCGCGGCTGTCTTTGCACCAGCAGGAACATCTGCGGTTCGTGCTTCGACGCCCCAGCGAAAGGCCGGCGCCCAAATGGAAAGCTATCATACGTCGCATAATAAAGGGAATTGGGGCGTTCAAATCGGCGCGTTTAGCAATCCGTCGACGGGGCGACAAGCACTGGCCTCCTTAAGAACCAGTGTGGCCCTTTTGCCAAATCATGCGGAGCCTCAGGTGCAAGAGGTCTCGACGGGGGGCACGACCATGTATCGTGCGCGCTTTGTTTCCCTCGATCGGCAAACGGCGCAGAATGTTTGCTCTTACCTTGTTCAGCGAAGCAAGAGCTGTCTTACGGTTGAACAGTAAGCCTAAAGAGCCTCGAAATTATCCGCGACAAAGCGATCGAGTAAGCGCACGCCGTATCCCGATGCGCCTTTCGGAGTCAACGCACGGCCTTTCTCTTGCCAAGCCATTCCGGCAATATCGATGTGCGCCCAAGGCGTTCCTTTTTTGATAAAGCGCTGCAGGAATTGTGCAGCGGAAATGCTTCCGGCGTAGCGGCCGCCCACATTTTTCATATCCGCAATCATGCTGTCGATAAGCTTGTCGTAAGCGTTACCCATGGGAAAGCGCCACACATTCTCCTCGACCGCTTTTCCTGCCTTTGCAAGGTTTTCGGCCAAGCTATCGTCATTGCTAAAAAGCCCCGCATGTTCATGTCCAAGCGCGATGACGATGGCGCCGGTTAAGGTTGCGACATCGACAATGCAACGCGGCTTAAAGGTTTCTTGGGCGTACCAGAAAGCATCGGCAAGAACGAGGCGGCCTTCGGCATCCGTGGTAATAATTTCGATGGTTTGCCCCGAAGCCGAGGTGACGACATCGCCCGGACGCTGCGCGGAGCCGGAGGGCATATTTTCGGCAAGAGCGATGATGCCAACGACATTTACTTTCGCCTTGCGGCCTGCAAGCGCCTTCATCAGGCCGATAATCGTGGAAGCTCCGGCCATATCGTACTTCATTTTATCCATGTCGGCACCAGGCTTCAGGGAGATGCCCCCTGTGTCAAAGGTTATACCTTTCCCAACAAAGCAAACCGGCGGCGTCTTGTCCTGAGGGTTGCCCTGCCAAAGCATGCTGACAAGCCGCGGCCCATGGACGCTTCCCTGCGCGACACTTAAAAGTGCGGTTAGGCCGCGCTTTTTCAGCTGCCCTTCGTCAAGAATATCGACTTTCACCCCGGCTTCGGAAAGCGCGAAGGCATGCTGGGCCAAAGTTTCAGGGTAAAGAACATTCGGCGGCTCGTTGACGAGGTCGCGGGCCAAACCGACGCCATCCGCGATTTTGTCCATGGGCGGATAGAGCCGCCTTGCGGCAACGTATTCTTTCGTCGCCACAACCAACGATTTCAGGGCCTGCTTTTGTTCCGGTTTTTGCTTTGTCTTATATTTGTCAAAACGGTACGAGCGCAAGCGCGCGCCAAAGCCAGCTTGTGCCGCGGCTTCTGCGGCGGGAATATTCAGTTCCTTGAATTGGTCGACAAAAAAGACGGCCTGGCTCTCTTTTCCTTTCAGGGCTGCGACGGCAGCCGCGCCTGCACGCGCACAGACATTGGCATCCGCCGAGGTTTCATCGCCGATGCCGACGAGGACAAGGCGCGACAAACCTGTTTTCGCCGGCGACAGAATCGTTAATGTTTGTTCCTCGGCTCCTGTGAAATCGCTGCTTTCCATAGCGCGCGTTATGCATTCCCCGCATTTTTTGTTAAGCTTCGCACCTTGTTCGCCCAGCTTCTTTTTGGACGCTACGGTAAGAACGAGGGCGTTGCGGTCGGGCAAGGCATCGGCTGCAAAAGAAATTTTCAGCATAAGCATGATCTCCTGTGTTTCATTGCTTTTTTAGATTAGACGCGATAGATATTTTGTCCAGTATTTGCTGCTGGATAGCGCGCTTTTTGCGCTTAACCACATAAAACGGCTATAATCCCCCCATGAACCGCATATTCACGCTTTATATTCTGCGGCAAATTGCGACGGCTTTTGTCTTCGCGAGTTGCGGAGTCACGTTCGTCGTTCTTTTCACCCAGTCCTTTCGCCTTCTAGCGCTGGTCATCGAAAACTCTTCGACCATCGGGATATTCTTCGAATTGATGCTTTTATCGGCGTTGACGTTTCTCCCCCTGATTATGCCGCTGGGCCTCGGCGTGGCGATTGTTTTTATCTATAACAGGCTGGCGACGGATTCCGAGCTTGTTGTTATGCGGACGACGGGAATGAGCCCGATGGGACTGATCCTGCCGGTTGCGCTTTTGTCGGGCATCGTCATTGTGTGTTGCGCGCTATTGACCATGTGGCTTACGCCTTTGGCGAGCCGACATCTGGTTTCCATGCAATATCAAATGCGTGAGAGCTATGCCGTGTTCCTTTCGCATCCGGGCAGTTTTAATGATTTAGCGGACGGGCTTACGTTTTACGCCAATCGGCGCGGGCAGGGCGGATCCCTTCAGGGCATCCTTATTCATGATGTGCGCCAACCCGATCGCGTCGTCACCACTATGGCCGCTACTGGACAACTCGTCGATACGGGCGGCGAGCCGCATATGATTATTTTCAACGGCAGGCGGCAGGAATTCGACCGAACGTCTAATAAATTGTCAGAGCTTGCTTTCGACCAATATGTTCTGGATCTAAGTGTTTTGCGCAATACCAGTAAACAGCGCTACCCCGATCCGCGCGAATTGTCGACGTCGGAACTGCTTGATCCATCCCCCGAACTTCTGCGCGCACGCGGCCCGATGGCGCGGTTTAGGGGCGAGTTCCATTCGCGATTGGCAACGCCTTTTTTATCGTTTTCGTACGCGATGATCGGGCTGGCGTCGATCCTTATGGGCACTTTTAACCGGCGCGGGATGGCGGGGCGCATTCTGATTGGCGCGCTCGCCATGATCTTTATGCAAACCGGCTTTATGACGTTGAACGGCATGGTGGCGCGCGACAATCGAATGGCTATCGCTCTCTATGCCGTGGCGCTTGTGCCCGGGGTGATCGGCATGGGGCTGCTTAGCAAGGATTTCCTTCGCGTGAACCCGCGGAGTCGCCGGCCGGGATATCGTTTCTGGCGAAAGGCAATGTCATGAAGGAGCGCTGGGTTCTGCAACGCTATTTTGGAAGGCAATATTTATTGTGGTTCCTTGTGTTCCTGGTTTCCTTGTCGGGGATCGTTTTTTTGTTTGAAATCGCCGAATTGATGCGCCGGGCCAGCGGGCGCGCGGATGTCGGCTTTGATCTTATTCTGAAAATGGGAATCTATAAGCTGCCGGAGACGATCGAGCGCATTCTGGCCTTCGTGGTTCTGTTCTCTGGCTTGTTCACCTTCTGGAAATTGACTCGCACGCAGGAGCTTACCATCGCGCGGTCGGTCGGCATTTCTGCCTGGCAGTTCATGCGGCCCGCCTTGCTTGTTACCCTTGGTTTTGCCCTGCTGAATGTTGCGGTTATCAATCCCATAGGGGCCATGATGAATGCGCGCTATCGCGCTCTTGAGATGCATCATTTGGCGCGCGTGCCGATGCTGGAGCTTACGGGCGCAGGATTGTGGCTCCGGCAGCAGGAGGGCGAAAGGAACTATCTTTTGCATGCTGACCATATCGAAATGAACCCCTTAACCTTATCGCCACTGATGGCGTTGATTTACGACAAGGAGGGTAATTATCTCGGTCGCGTCGATGCGCCAAAGGCCGTTTTGCAAGAGGGGGCCTGGAACGCCGCCAACGCGCTGATTAACATGGATCACTACGATCCACAGCCTGTCGAGGCGTGGCGCCTGTCCACGGCCTTAACGCTCGGCAAAATTCAGGAAAGCATGGCGGCTCCCGATACAATCTCATTCTGGGAATTGCCACGCTTTATCCGCGCCTTAAAGGCTATCGGCTTGCCGCAGACGCGTCACGAACTGGCTTTCCAGAATATGCTGTCCCAGCCCATCATGCTTTGTTCGATGGTGTTTTTCGCGGCTTCCTTTGCGTTGCGCATGAATAGGCGCGGGGGCGTATTGGCCATGATTATCGCTGGTATTTTACTTGGCAGCTTTGTCTATACCCTGAATAATGTGGTCAACGCGCTGGGCATAAATCAAACATTGCCGGTCGTTCTGGCCGCTTGGGCCATACCGGCGGTTGCGCTGGCGCTGAGCAATGCCGCGCTTTTGCATATGGAGGAGGGATAGTTATCCGGTTTCCCATTCGCCGCGCGATAGCATCCATTTTATTACCGTATCGCCGCCGCGCAGCGTTGGATAAGTTCGCGCCGCCAATCCAAGATCGCGCAGGCCAAGCTTGGCCAGGACACGCTGCGACGCCCTGTTTTGAGGATCGGTGGTGGCGACGAGCGCTTTCGTTGACGGCCATGAAAAGCCAATAGCGGCGACGGCGCGCGCAGCTTCTGTCATGAGGCCCTGTCCCCAATAATCCATCCCAAGCCAATACCCAATCTCAACTTCGCCTTCGGCGTGATCGGCATTGCGCGGTGTGTGAAGCCCCACGCCGCCAATCAGTTCGTTGTCGTTCTTGAGCGCCGTTGTGAAGAACTGGGGTCTACCGTCGGCGTAAGATTCCCTAATATCCATATAGAAATCTTCGGCATCGCGCATCGTATAAGGATAGGGAACGACCGCAAGCCAGCGCACAATTTCCCATACGTCCAGAAGCTTGACCAATCGGGGAAGGTCGCTTTCCTCAAGCGTACGAAGGATCAGGCGATCCGTTTCGGCGAAAGGGGCGGGCAAGAGCTATCTCTTGTCGGGGCTGTCGGCGAACGAGACCATGGCGTTCGTTGTGGATTCGGCCAGACGACTGAAATTCTGTTGTATGTTCTGCCAGAATAGTTGTTGCGCCTGTTCAACATTTTGAAGGCTTGCCGGAAGCCATGTTTTGAACAGAGACTCAGGAGTCATGGCTTGCATGCTTTGCTTAAGCTGCCTCTCCATTTCGCCCATAAGCGCGCGCTGCATTGGCGCCACATCTGGAAGCCCTAGAAACGCGCGCGCTTCGTCGGGCGTACATTCGACATTTACAGTGACTTTCATGATGGAGCCGACGCTTGGGGTGATGAATGAAGTAAATATTAACACTTTAACGATAGGAAGCAAATTGATAATATCTTCCTCCTCCTTTTGCATCCGGGTTGCCCTCCCCCCACGCGTCATGACGGATATCAAGATTTCTTCTCTCGAAGGTCATTTCTTCGATGCCTATTACACGACGCCGGCTTCGGGACTGGGGCCGGGCCTTTTGGTTATTCACGATACATACGGCATCGATGAAAGTACGCGGCAAGTTTGCGATGAATACGCGGCGAAAGGCCATGTTGTCGTATGTCCTGACCTGTTCTGGCGCCAAAAGCATATTCAGCGGGTCGGGCAGATACCCAAAGGTTTCGAGGTCGAGGCGGCTGTC
The DNA here is from genome assembly GCA_964453225.1 of uncultured Rhodospirillaceae bacterium. Classification (GTDB taxonomy): domain Bacteria; phylum Pseudomonadota; class Alphaproteobacteria; order UBA9219; family UBA9219; genus CAIXLI01. Next base: position 72,254 of record CAYVNS010000008.1, on the reverse strand, counting down.
TGCGATTTGCTTTCGACCTTGGTCTTTTTGCGTAAAAGCGAAAAATGCGCGGGCAAGGTGGGCTGCGTTGGGTACGGCATTGGCGGGCTTTTGGCTTATTTGCTTGCTGTGCGGAGCGACATCGATTCAACCGTCGCTTATTACGCAAGAGATCTGGACCAACATCTGGACGAAGCGCATGACGTGCGCATGCCTCTCCTGTTGCATTTCGCGGCGCTTGACGATCTGTTGCCCGGCGCGGTGCGGAACAGGATTGTTCGCATCGTTCAGAAGAATCCCGTGATTCACACGCAAGTCCACGAAGGCGTTGGGCGCTTTTTTGCGCGTCCCGGTCATTTGAATTATAGTCCCGATGTTACAAGACAGGTGAACGGGAACACCATAAGATTTTTTTCCGAAACTTTATTCAGCTAGTTTGATTCAGGTTTTGGCGTTGGGTTTTGACGAGGCATAAGCAACAACAGGAAAGCGAAGAAATTTAGAAGATTGGCGCGCTTTGGCTCTTCCTCTTCGTCGGCCTTTAAAAGAAAAGTTGATTGTTTAATGTTTAAATCCGGATCGGCGTGGCGTAACAGATTTTGACGCTTCATTTCTTCGTGATGCTTTTCAACCGACTCGATTTCATGAAGAATTTCGTATTCTTTTTGTTTTTCATCCGTTATTTCGTCCATCAGTTCGAGAAGCTTTTTATGGATCGAGAAATTCGTCGCGACGAAAGCGCATACGCCCGCTACGCGACGCAAAAGGCGCGCCATGTCGTTTCGTCTCGCTTCGAGTCCTTGATAGAGCCAGCTGCGCCGGCTTGCTGTGTGTGCCCCGTCCATAAGATATAAATAATGGAATAGGGTAAAAAGGTTGTGAATTAGGGATAAAAAAGATGCGTTTAATAGCCATAAGCAAAGAACCCTATCGTTTATCCCTAAAGCAGGAACAGACGAGTTGGGTTCTTTGTGGAGCTTATCGATAGACAGAAAAACAAAGGTTACTTGTTTTTAACCTTGTTCATAGCAGCGGCAATCGTTTCATTAGCATGTTGCGCTAAAGGAGCGATGGCTTCCTTTGCGACGCGAACCGAAATTTCGGAAACCTTACTTCCTCCCGCAACGGCGTTGTCGATGCTGTCGCGCACGAAGTCCGTTTGGGTGCTGATGAGTTCTTGCGGCGTTTTTGCCGTAGAAATCGTGTTATAAGCGCTTACGGCGCGTGCAAAAGATTCTTGCGACAAGCCGCCGACGCTGCGCATAATTTCTTCGACGCCTTGCCACAGCGTCGTGTTCGATTTCGTTACGGCCGCGACGTAGTCGGATATGACAGAGTTAATATTCTCGAAGGCTTTCGCGACGTTTTCGGGTATGTCGTTAAGGCCGTTAGGTGGCGTGGTCATGATGAAGCTCCATAATATGAAAATGACTTTCAGAAGCCGCAAAGGGAAAGGGAAATGCTGCGGCACATGTTGGTTAACATGAGTAAGCTATGGTTAACGTCAAGTCAATTAATAATGTCAATAATTCCCGCAGAAATTGCATAAAGTTTGCGGATGTAGCTCATAAATTACATCAAGGAAGGAGGGCGGCTCGAGTCCCTGTTTTAAAAGGATTTCCGCCTTCAAACGGTCATATGCCGGTTTGTTGCAGAACGGCGCGTATGGATCTGAGTTCGCTTAAAACGCCTTCGATCTCCCGCCGCTTTTCGGGTGAAAGAGTTCCATGGACGGAGCGTGATTCGTTTTCCGAGCCCGGCTCCTGAACGGAGGAAAGGTTGCCGGGCACCTGCGTGCGCGTAAGCGTGGCCCGCGAAAGGGAGGCGGCGCCTTTCTCACGAAGAAGCTTTTGGACGCCGCGAATTGTGAAGCCCTGATTGTAAAGAAGTTCCTTGATGTCGTGGATAATCTTGACATCTTCCGGCCGATAATAGCGCCGCCCGCCGCCGCGCTTCAGAGGCTTGATTTCTTGAAATTTGCTTTCCCAAAAGCGCAACACGTGTTGCGGCAAGGCAAGGCCATCCGCCACTTCGCTGATGGTTCGGAAAGCGGTCGGCGACTTCATTTCGCGGGTCAGCGTCGAAGGGGAAGAAATGTCCATGGCCATGTGTTCGTTCATGCCTGGCCGCCTTTCGCTTCGTCTTTTTTAGGCCCAAGAAGTGCGCGGTTGATTTTATCTTTCAGCACGTGGCTTGCGCGGAAAATTAAGACGCGGCGCGGTTTTATGGGAACTTCTTCGCCGGTTTTCGGATTGCGCCCAATGCGTTCGCCCTTGCTGCGCACCTGGAAGCTTCCGAACGATGAAAGCTTGACCGAACCGCCCTGGATCAGCGCTTGGCTGATCTGTTCAAGAATGTCGTCGACAAGCTCAGCCGAGTCGTTGCGGGATCCTGGGCCGACTTCCTGATAAACAGCTTCCGCCAACTGGGCGCGAGTAACGGTCGTTTCTGGCATAGACGCAACTCCTTGAAAGAATCTCTTCATCCGGAATCTAGTATGCAATATGATTTTGGTCAAATGATTAGGCTTGCGTTACGAACGCCAGATTCGAAGGGCGGCCTTGTGCACCGCACTCCTACACTCTTGATTCGTTAAAATCGTGGCCTTACTGTCCTCTTGCTCTCTGCTCCGTCACCTTCAAACCGAGGAAAATTCCATGGCATCATCCATAGTCATCGCCGGCGCTGCCCGTACCGCTATCGGCACACTGAATGGCTCGCTCAGCACGCTGCCCGCGTCGACGCTTGCGTCTATTTGCATTAAGGAGGCGCTCCAACGCGCCAAGACCGCGCCGGAGGAGGTTTCCGAGACCGTCTTGGGACATGTGCTTGCCGCAGCCCAAGGCCAAGGACCCGCGCGCTTAGCCGCCGTCAACGCAGGCGTTCCCGTGGATCGGCCCGCCTATGCTGTCAACCAGATATGCGGTTCGGGATTGCGCGCCATTGCCAACGGATTCGTTTCAATTTTAACGGGAGATTCGGATATTGTCGTCGCGGGAGGCATGGAAAGCATGAGCCTTGCTCCTCATGCCATTCACTTGCGGACGGGGGTTAAGCTGGGCAACGCCGAGATGATCGTGCAGGAAGTACCGCGGGTAGCGGCGATCAAGGACGGGCTGTGGGATGTGTTCAATAATTATCACATGGGTACGACCGCCGAGAATGTCGTGAAGAAGTTCGGCCTGACCCGCGATATGCTCGATGAATTTGCCGCTGCCTCCCAGAATAAGGCCGAAGCCGCGATCAAGTCCGGCCGATTTGCCGACGAGATCGTTCCCGTTGTTATCAAGAATAAGAAGGGGGATATTACGGTCGCGCAGGACGAAAATCCGCGTTTCGGCACGACCTTTGAGTCCCTCGCCAAGCTGAAACCTGCCTTTGCCAAGGAAGGAACCGTGACGGCAGGCAATGCGTCCTCGATCAATGATGGCGCCGCCGCTGTTGTTCTGATGACAGAGGAGGCCGCCATAAAACATGGCGTTACGCCTTTAGCCCGCATTGTGGCATGGGCGACAGCCGGCGTTGATCCCTCGATTATGGGCACCGGCCCCATTCCGTCGAGCCGTAAAGCTTTGGAAAAAGCCGGATGGAAAGTTGCGGATCTCGATCTGATCGAGGCTAATGAAGCATTCGCGGCTCAGGCCATCGCCGTCAATAAGGAAATGGGCTGGGATACAGCGAAGGTCAATGTCAACGGCGGCGCGGTCGCATTGGGGCATCCCATCGGTGCTTCGGGCGCGCGCGTTCTTGTGACGTTGATTTACGAAATGCAAAAGCGCCAGGCTAAGAAAGGCCTTGCGACCTTGTGCATAGGCGGGGGCATGGGCATTGCCATGTGCGTCGAAAGATAATTCGTAGCGTAAATGAAGAGGGGGAGGCTTTTTGCCTCTCCTTCTTTTTAGGAACATCAAAACGGAGAACTAAATGACAAGAGTAGCAGTGGTAACGGGTGGAACGCGCGGCATAGGCGCCGCGATTTGCGAAGCTTTGGATAAGGATGGATACAAGGTTGTGGCGACTTATGCGGGCAACGACGAAGCCGCCAAGAAGTTCACTGAAAAAACAGGCATCCCCTCTTATAAGTTCAACGTCGCCGATTTCGACGCTTGCTGCGAAAATGTTGCGCGGATCGAAAGGGAACTGGGGCCTGTCGATGTTTTGGTGAATAACGCCGGAATTACGCGCGATGCTTTTCTTCATAAGACGACGCCGCATCATTGGCGCGAGGTCGTCGATACGAACCTCGATTCGGTCTTCAATATGTGCCGCAATGTCATTGAAGGCATGCGCAGCCGCGGTTTCGGGCGCATCATTAATATCAGCTCGATAAACGGTCAGATGGGGCAGGCGGGGCAAACGAATTATTCGGCGGCGAAGGCAGGCATTATCGGTTTTACCAAAGCATTGGCGCAAGAGTCGGCGAGCAAAGGGATTACCGTCAATGCCATTGCCCCCGGCTACATCGACACCGATATGGTGCGCGCGGTTGCGCCGGAAATACTGAACAAGATTATCGAGAAAATCCCCGTTAAGCGCCTTGGAAAAGCGGAAGAGATTGCGGCTATGGTCGTTTTCCTTGCGTCCGACAAGGCGGCTTTCGCAACCGGCGCGACCTTTACGCTTAACGGCGGCCAATATTCCATCTGAGGAAACTTGTTTCTTCCCTGTTTGGGGGAGCGGATGCGGTTGCAATTTTAGGTGTTTTTGTTTGTTGAACCGATTCCCCCGTTAAGGAGGGGAGCTTCACGCTTCCACCTTAACGGGATCGGGCCCAGGCCGCCACTGTCAGAAAAGCCAGGCTCTAACGACACTCCGACGGATAACTTTCCAGCATTTTGGTAATAACTTCAGGGGGCGGAGGTTTTTTGCCTGACTGCCATGATGTTTCAAAGGCAACCCTATATCCGTCTGCCAGAGGGCGTGACCGGACAACGACGACATAGGGAGAGTCCTGGTCGAGCAATGAGATTAGCGCAAGGCAGTTTCCGAAAGCGTAGAAACTCGTGGGCGTTGGCTGCATGTCAGGAAGCCACCTGATTTGTGCATAGCCGTGGGTATTGAAATTGCTGATCGTCGTCAAAATTCTAAAGGAGATTTTCCCCTGATCGAAAAGCTTTTTCATCCGCTTGTTATGCGTGGTCGGCTCTTTGCGCGCTTGTATCAACAGCATTTGGTCGTAAATCACGACGCACACGTCGCCGCCAAATTGATTGAGGTGGTCGTAAAGAAAATCATAAAAATCATCGAAGCGATCTTTGCCTTGAAAAATTTCGACTTCGCTTGATTTAAAACAGACGCCGTTACGTGGGGAAAATTCAACGCCATGCGCATCGAAGACTTCGAACAGCTTGTTTCGAATGCGGGACGCGGGGGATGTTATTCCCGTCTCATACCTGTGAATTGAAGGTTCGCTAATGCCCGACAATTTGGACAAATCCAGTCTTGACCAGTTGAGGAGGGCCCGGGCAGCACGCAGTTGCGCAGGGGATAATGATGTTTGAGTCATGGCGGTGATCCGAAAGGTTTCAAATACTGACAATAAAACTATCAAATAATGCAACTTTTGACAAGTAAGTTCTCAAGAAATAATATTTTCGCTTCCGACGTGTGCAACGGGCGTCATTATTTGAGGATATAATGGTTAATAAAGATAGTATAAATTATTATTGCCCTATTCCTAAAGGCATTGAGATTGACGGGTGGAAAGAAAACCTGATCGATAAGGAAAGCCCTGAATTTTATGAGCCACTTGTGCCGGTCGGGTTGCTTTCGGACTATCCCGATATTGCATCGAACGGGATTTATTATGGAGAGCGCCGCTCTCCCTATTCGCCCGGGGAGCTTAAAGGGGCGCTCCTTACGAGCTTTGTGAGAAAGACTGTTGCCGAGAGGCTTGTTGAAGCAAGCCGCTTGCTGCCGCCTAGGTTCGTTCTGATGGTTCTTGACGCCTTTCGGACGACACAGGTTCAGACGACGCTTTTCGAAAACTTCAAGAATGAATTGATGAAATCTCCTTACCGTTTATGTGAGGAAGAAGCCGCCAGAAAAACCGAGCAATATGTCTCTCGTCCCTCGATAGAAAACTCCCCGCATCTGACGGGAGGCGCGGTTGATGTAACGATTGTCGAATTCAAAGACGACTTGGCCTGGGAAGAATACTTCAATTTAACGTGTCTTTTGAAAAAGCAAATATCCGGAAACAAGCAAAGGGAGAAGACGGAAAAGCTTATCCATATTGAGGCGCAACGCTGGCGGCTCCTATGTGAACAGGCGCACATGTTGGATATGGGCGTCGCTTTCGACGAGATCGCCTTTGATGAAAAGGGCCGAGATAAAACCTGCCTCCACTATTATGAAATCAAGCTTCAACAAGAAGGGTTTCTTTCGAGGCCAGACCATGAAGCGATGAAAAACAGGCGGCTTTTATATAACGTCCTGTCGTCAGCGGGCTTTACCTTTTACCCTTCGGAACCTTGGCATGTCGATTTGTATAATAAATTTTGGGCGCAACAGTCGGGACAAAAAGCGCGTTACGGGTTTGTTGAGCTTTCAAATGACAATCGCAGGCAAGAAATGCTGCGCCGTGTTTTTCTTACCTCGCTCTTTTATAACGATGATGGTGCCGAAACGATGTCGGAAGGCGCGATTGCGCATCGCATCCAGCCCGTCGACAAAAAAAAGATGCGATCGACAAAGACAAACTAAAGGAACGGTTCGCCTTATTTTCTGGTTTTTATTACGCCCTTCATTTCTTTAATAAAGGCAATTTTATCCGGATCGATCCACCATGTATCGGCAACGGCAAGACCGTATTTGGGGGGCATGCCGGGCTGTCTAAACCGATCCCAAAAAGCAATGCGATAGGTGCCGATGTGCCAATGAGGAATGACATAATATTGCCATAGCAGAACGCGATCCAGGGCGCGGCACGTCACGACAAGTTCTTCCCTGCTTTTCGCCTGAACCAGTTTCTGTACTAAAGCGTCAACGACGGGATCCTTGATGCCGATGAGATTGCGGCTGCCGATAAGATCGGCCTTGCTTGAACCCCACATGTCAAACTGCTCGTTCCCCGGCGATAAGGACTGGGGGAAAACAGTAATTGTCATGTCAAAGTCGAAATTGTTCATCCGGTTTTGGTACTGCGCGGTATCGACAACGCGATAAGTTGCGCGAATGCCGAGCCTCTCTAGATTGCGCAAAAACGGCTGAACCCAGCGTTCAAAAATCGGGTCGGAATTGATGATTTCAAATGTGAAAGGGCGTCCGGAGGCATCGACTAAGGCGCCGTTGCTCAATGTCCAGCCGGCTTCGCGCAATAAGTCGGCGGCTTTGCGCAGATTTTCGCGATCCTCGCCGCTGCCGTCCGTTTTAGGCAAAGAGAAGGCTTGCGTGAAAAGTTCAGCAGGCTCTTTTCCGCGGTAGGGCTCCAGAAGCTTCAGCTCCTCCAAAGAGGGCAAGCCCTTTGCCGCTAGCTCGGAGTTCTCAAAATAACTGGAAGTGCGCGTGTAGGCGTCGTAAGCGAAGGCCTTGTTCGCCCATTCAAAATCGAAAGCGTAATTCAAAGCCTCGCGTACGCGCCGATCTTTAAACATCGGCTTGCGGATATTGAAGATGAACGCTTGCATGCCTGCGGGCAGTTCATTTTTGATTTGTTGCCGGCGGATCAATCCTTTGTCCACAGCGGGGCCGTAATAATCGGTGGCCCAATATTTGGCGACGTTTTCCAGACGGACATCATAGCGGTCCGCAAGGAAGGCCTGAAACGAGACGGCGCCGTCGCGATAGTAATCGTAAGTGATCGTGTCGAAATTAAAGCGCCCCATATTAATGGGAAGTTCGGCTGCCCACCAATCCGTGACGCGTACGTATTGGATGGATCGGCCCGGGGTTAACTTTCCGATTTTATAAGGCCCGCTACCGATAATCGGCGTGAGCGTGGTGGCCGCAAAGTCCTTGCCCTGCCAGCTATGCTTGGCGAAAACGGGAAGCTCGCCAACGATCAGGGGAAGCTCGGTATTTTTTCCATCCTTGAAAATAAAACGCACGTCGCGCGTGCCGATGATCTCCGCCTTAACAACGTCTTTATAATAAGCCCGGTAAGCCGGAGCTCCCTTGTCGCGCAAGGTCTCAAAAGAGAAAATGACATCCTCCGGCGTAATAGGCTTTCCGTCATGGAATTTTGCGTTTTTGCGAATTCTGAAAGCAACCCATGTTTTATCCAGCGGCACAAAAACGCTTTCCGCGATCCATCCGTACTGGCTGAAGGGCTCGTCCAGCGAGCGCGTCATCAGCGTCTCGAAAACCATGCCTGCGCCTTCGGCGGCGACACCTTTGAGTGTAAAGGGATTAACGGTATCGAAAGTGCCAGTGGCCCCAAAGCGCAGCTCGCCGCCTTTGGGCGCGCTAATTAAGGCATAATTGAAATTCGTGAAGCCATCCGAATAAAAGGGTTGGCCGTGCAAGGCGATGCCATGTTGAGCCGTCTGCGCTGCGGCGATCGAAAAAGTGAACAGGAAAACGATCGCCGAAAGGAGAAGACGAATCATGTTTTTTGCCTCGCCATCAGTTCAACAAGAGATTGCCATTTATGGGAAGAGAGCAGCTGCGCATAGACGAGACCCAGCCAGCCCTTTTTACGCCACTGAAGGATAACGCTGTCCGGCAGCTCATCGAATTTTTTGGGATCGATGATCAAAAAGCCGCTTAGTTGAAATCGGTTTCCACCGGTAATCTCAATTTGGGCATTATTGGGAATTAAGAGGTCGTGCTCCTTCAGTGCTTTGACAAATTCGTCTGTTGAATCGCCTTGTTGCCGAAGCGCCGCGCAGAACTCCATGGCGCTTTTTGTGAAGGATGAAGGTTGCTCGCCCTCGAACAGGGGGAATTCCCCTTCCTCGCTCATAATGCCGCAGTTTTCATCGATGCATAGAACAAACTGCTTGTTCTGAGGGTCATCCATCAGGATAAAGGGGTAGCGCCGGATGTAAGCAGGCAAATAAGCGCCCGGTATCCAGGCGCCATCTGGGCCGACATAAAGGTTTTGATCGTTTTTAAGTCCGACAACGGCAGCGGGGACGGGCGTGGGCCCGTCTGCGAAAACGATGGGGTAATAAGCAGCCGCCATCGGAAATTCTTCCACAAGGAGGGGAATGGCGTTGGATTTCGATGCAAAATTGAAATTTGTGGGTCGATTTAATTTCATTTTGCCGTCACGCACGCGATCCAGCGGCCTAGGCGCAGAGTAAAACATTGGCAACGCTTCGGCGGGAGCATCTTTTGACGGCGTAGCTTGATTCATGGAAACGCATCTCCATATTATTAAGGTGAAAAACGATGAATAAATGTATATGGCAACCGGCAAGGGGTTGCAAGCACTAGGGCGAAAGTGGGCTAACGCAGTTTAGCCTTGGAGTCGGTCGATAAAAAATGGTATTTCGAAAGTATTATGTCCTTAATTGTCAGTACCCAACATCTTGAAGATTTTTGCAAACGGCAGAAAAAAGCCGAATTTATTACTGTCGATACCGAGTTTATCCGCGAACGCACTTTCTGGCCCAAACTCTGCCTCGTTCAGGTTGCCGGAGACGACGAAGCCGTCGCTATCGATGCTTTGGCAAAAGGCATGGATTTATCGCCTTTGCTGGATTTGCTGAACGATGCGCATGTGATGAAAGTGTTTCATGCGGCGCGGCAGGACATCGAAATTTTTTACAATTTAACGGGCCGGGTGCCCTTGCCGATGTTTGATACCCAGGTTGCCGCGATGGTATGCGGGTTTGGCGAATCGGCCAGTTATGAGACATTGGTTGCGTCTCTGGCTAATGCGAAAGTTGACAAATCAAGCCGCTTCACGGACTGGGCCCACCGTCCCTTATCCGAGAAACAACTGACTTATGCGCTTGGCGATGTCATTCATTTGCGCGACGTGTACCGCAAGCTTGAAGCACAGCTGGAAAGCAATCAAAGAGCTTCATGGGTTCAGGAGGAAATGGCAATTCTCTCAAACCCCGAGACCTATAAAAACGAGCCCGGAGAGATATGGCGACGCTTAAAATTACGTTCCGACAAACCGCGTTTGTGCGCCTTTGCTCGCGAACTTGGGGCGTGGCGGGAACTTGAAGCCCAGAGGCTAAATGTGCCCAGAAACCGCGTGTTGCGCGACGAAACCTTGATGGAAATTATTCATCATCCGCCAAAGTCTTCTGCGGATATTGCAAGAATTAGGGGGCTAAGTTCCGGTTTTTCCGAAAGCCGGCAGGGAGCCGAAATTTTACAGGCGGTGGCTAGGGCCGAAAGCCTTCCTATTGATGAATGTCCCAAGGGGCTTGCTCGACGTCATATTCCTGGAGGCCTAGGCCCTGTCGTGGATCTTTTGAAAGTTCTTTTAAAACAGGTCAGCGAAGAACACGGCATTGCGTCAAAGCTTATTGCGACGACGGATGATCTTGAAGATTTAGCCATCAACGGCAATGTGGATATGCCCGTTTTGCGCGGCTGGCGTCGGGAACTTTTCGGCGAGCTTGCGCTTGGGCTGATGCGGGGGGAACTCGTTTTGGGATTAAAGGGTAAAAAAGTCGCTGTTACACATGCGACGCGAGCCGAAAAACAACGAACCTAATGATGGATTAGCCGATCAATTCAACCGTGGAGGCTTCGCGGCCTTTTTTCGCCGTTTGGACCGTCATTTTTACCTTTTGGCCCGATTCAAGCATCTGCAATCCTGCGCGAAGAACGGCCGTACGATGAACAAACACATCATGGCCGCCATCGTCGGGCGTGACAAAGCCAAAACCTTTATCGGACTTGAACCATTTAACAATGCCCGTCATCTCGACTTCCGGGCCGGTTGCCGGCGGACGCGGAGACGACGACGGCACTTCGCCAACGCCTAAAACCTGAATGATGTTGAAGACCTGTCGACCTTTCGCGCCTTCGCCCACCTGAACCAGGAGCTTTGTGCCTTCGGCAACATCGCGCAAGCCTGCGCGATTGACGACTGAGGAGTGAATGAACGCGTCGGAAGATCCATCAACCGGGGCGACGAATCCAAAACCTTTTGTCAGATTAAACCATTTTACCACGGCTTCAGTCTGAAAACCCTGATCCGATTCAGGGGACACATCTATAGACGACAAGGCAACCTCTTACTTAATCGACACAAAGTGTTACAGAAACGTGAAATTTTAGCCTTTTTTTAACAAATGCACAACAGGCAAGTTCCGGCTCACAACCCGCCTGAATAATAAGCCCTTGTTTTGCAAAGATAAACTTGCTGGCGACCGCTTGAAACGGCCCATGGTTATGCAAAGCTGGGCTATAAAAAGTCTCGATAAAAGCTGAAATTCCAGTGAGTTATATTTTGGGTGTCAAAACGTCGCCCAGTTTATTAAGGAGATAGTCAACCGTATCCTCGCCCATGTTTTCATATTTGGTGAGGATACGTTCAATGACTCGCGCGCGATAGCGCTCCAGATCGCGTTCGCCCCCGTCCATAGACGTCTCATGGACGACGTCGACGGCCGTTCTTATCGCGGGCATCAGATCCGGCGTTATCCCCGATCTTTCGCAGAGCGATTTGAGGCCCAGCTGGCCGGAATCATGGATCAGGATGCGCGCATTCACGATCGGAACATTCGCCATCACGGCAAGGGCCATTTCGAAAAAGGCCATATCTCCCATGCAGAGCGCGCGGACGACGAGGGAGGGCGTAAGGCGCTGGTTTTCGTGCATTTGCACGATCATTTTTTCCAGTTCATCGGTATTTGATTTACCCGTCAGGCCAACAATCGTTTTCTCGCGGCCTTGCAGAACGATATCGGTCGCGATTTCGGGCGAAACCTGATGGTGCTGGACGAGGTAGTTGCGCAAATTGTCGGCGACCATGGTTACAAGCCGTTCCGTTACCGTCGGGGGCAGCGCCGGCCGCTTGACGATTTTTTCTTTTACGACTTCGCTTTTTGCAAAACGGTCGACGGCTTTGCTCAGGCTTTTTTCGCTAATTTTAGCCGTGGCATTGTCCATAAGCTTGGCTACAGCCTTCTCGGCGCCAGTCGTAACAAGCACCTCGGACACGCTTTCCGATATATCCTTGCGGCTCGCCACAACTTCTTGCTTGGCAGGCTCTCCGTGACGAACGATTTCTATAAGATCGTTATCCGTCAGGACCTTGGAGTTTTCAAGGATCGGCAGCGCGACACTTTCGATATCGTTCGCTAATTTAACGGCGACATCATGGGGCAGATGTTGGGCATTGCGCAAATTTTCAGCCAGGGCTTGGCGCACGCTAACTTCGACATCCTTTGCCATAATGCGCACAATATCCTGCGCGAGGGCGGCTTCTTGAGGGGTCAGATCCGGGTTTTCGATTTCAAATCCGATTTTGCCCGCCAGTTCGGCACGAACGATGGGTGATGGCTCAGCTAAAAGCTTTGAAACGTCAGCCTGGGATAATTTCGACTGCATGCCTTCACCAGATTAATAGTCGTTCGTTCAGGCTTCTTATTCCTGAGGCGCGATTCGATTCCTATACGAGAACCTGCGTTTCCGCAAGGTTGGTTCAAGGTAAATCTTTGGGTTGCTAGCGTGATATTGTCCAAGTAGACTATTTTCAGGTTACAAAAAAGTTAACAGAGGGGCCTTTCTGTGCTGAATCTCAAAGATCACATTCGCACCATTCCCGATCATCCCAAGCCAGGGATCCTTTTTTACGATATCGGCACGCTTCTCGCGCATGGGCCAGCCTGGCGCGAAACCATTAGCCGCATGAGCGATGTTGTGAAGCAGGCGAATCCGACCGTCATCGTAGGCATTGAATCGAGGGGCTTTCTTGTCGGCGCGCCAATCGCTGCTCAGTTGGGCATTGGTTTCGCCATGTTTAGAAAAAAAGGAAAGCTCCCCGGGAAAACGCTTTCCCGAACCTATACGCTTGAATATGGCCAAGACACTATAGAAATGCAGGAAGGCATGCTTAAACCGGGCGACAGGGTCGTTCTTTGCGACGATTTATTGGCGACCGGCGGCACGGCGTGCGCCGCTTTGGCTTTAGCGCGTCAAACGGGGGCCGAGGTCGTTCATGCAGCCTTTGTCATGGAACTCAACTTTCTTCAAGGTCGAACCCGGCTGGATGTTCCCGTAACCTGTTTGCTGAGCTACGACGAATAAAAGTTAACAACTCGTTGTGCCTCCCCCCGTTTGCTGAAAAGGCGACAGTTTTTGTCTTTGAAGCATGGACTTGCGGTAACACTTTCTTTATTTTCTTGCGATAGCGTTAACGCGGTTGACTATGCTTGCCCCTCTTTACTCTTCCATTCCTTTCCGGGTGCTGTGATGGCTGTTGATAAGAACATGAATGTCCTGATCGTGGACGATTATAAAACCATGTTGCGTATCATTGAAAACCTTCTCAAGCAGATCGGTTTTAAGAATATTCATCAGGCGACGGATGGGAGCATGGCCCTGAAAATGCTTCATGAAATGCCGATGGGTTTGGTCATTTCGGACTGGAATATGCAGCCGATGACAGGTTTGCAGTTGTTGAAAGAAGTGCGGGCCGACGAAAAACTCAAGCCAACGCCTTTCATTATGATAACGGCTGAAAGCAAAACGGAAAATGTCGTTGCGGCGAAAGAGGCGGGCGTCAATAATTACATCGTCAAGCCTTTTAACGCCGAAACCTTAAAACAAAAAATTTCCGCAGTTCTAGGCGCCTTCTAAGGGATATTCCATGACTGAAACCGAACAGGATTTCGAAGAGCGTCTGAAAAGTGAAATCAATGCGGCTCACGCGGCGATTAAAAAGCCCTTGTCGCCGGAAGAAGTTGCTTCCGTCGTCCGGCAAGTCGTCCAATCGCTGGAAGGCGACGTTTCATCCGCCGATTTAAAATTTTATTCCGAACTCGAAGACCTGACGCGTTATATCCGCCAAGCCAGAAAAGATATCGCGTCGATCAAGCCCGACGATATCAGCACGAACTTCATTCCCGGGGCGACGGACGAGTTGGACGCCGTTGTCGGGGCAACGGAAGAAGCGACGAACAGCATTATGGACGTTTGCGACGAGATGAGTTCCATCGCTTCCGCCCTTCCGCCCGAGATCAGCGACAAGCTCGTCAGTTGCACGACCAAAATTTTCGAAGCGTGCAACTTTCAGGATATTACCGGACAGCGCATTACGAAGGTCGTTGAAACCCTGAAAGTCATCGACGTTCGTATTGAGGCCATCGTAAAGGCGATGGGCGAGGAAATCCACCGCATCGGCGAAGCGCATGTGATGAAGAACGTTCACGCTGCCGATCCGGAGCATGGCCTCTTGAACGGGCCGCAGCTGTCGGCCAACGCCATAAGCCAAACTGATATTGATAAATTAATGTCGGATTAGCAGTCTGAATAAGGTCGCGTTCCATCTGCGCGGCCGCATGCTTTTTATATTATTTTGGAAACGGGCCAGCCAGGGAACCGTTGGGTTTTGCTGGAGAAACGGGGCGAGACGGCCTAGTCGCCGTCAGGAATGATCTCGCCATAGCGGCTCTTTCTTTCCCATCTGTAGGAGTCATGCCCGTGCTTGTCTTGGGCTCGTTTCCGAATTCCTCGTCGCTGACCAAGCCATCCAACTCATCTTCGCCATCCCCATCGCCATCCTTGTGGGGCAACACACTAGTCGAGTGGGTGGGCGCAAATCCCAGCAACTTTGCCAAGCGCGACCCCTTGCCTGCACGCGCTGCCGGTTTCCGGCCTTTGCCCGGTCCTCCGTCCTGTCCCTTCGCGTTGGATGAGAGGCTATCAACGGGGCGATCTTTGCGCGGGCCTCTGAGAACTTTGGCTTCGGGGCGCATGTCCGGAAGTCTGTTGTCGAGTTCGAGCGTTGGATATAAATCGCCAAGCAGTGATGCGGTTGCGTCCGAAGGAGCGTCTTGTAACGGACCGTAACGTCCCGAGACGTGGCGTTTTCTTGAAAGAGAAAGAGCGGGGTTCATGCGAACAGCCTTTCAATGCTTCTAAAGCATATCATAAATCCGCCTGCTTTTTGAGTGCTGTTTTATACTTTCTTATTCACTTTAAGGCGATGGGAGGTCTATTTTATGGTAAATTTCCCTATTTATAATAATAGCCGCGCCTTGATGTCGTTAATTTTCTTTGGCATTGTGCGATACGCAAACGCGCTTTTCATTTTTTTCAGGATTCTTTTTGTCGATGTCCGTCGTTCAGCCTTCTTTTTTCTCCGAATCGGCAGAGGAAGCGGCAACGCCCTTGATGGCGCAGTATCTGGCTGTCAAGAAACAGCATCAGGAATGCCTGCTTTTTTTTCGCCTTGGCGATTTCTACGAAATGTTTTTCGACGATGCGATTGTCGCTTCGAAGGCGCTTGATATCGCGCTGACGCGGCGCGGCCAGCATCAGGGCAAGGACGTGCCCATGTGCGGCGTTCCGGCGCATGCCTATGAAAGTTATGTCGCCAAACTCATCCGGGCGGGGCACCGCGTCGCCATCTGCGAGCAAAAGGAAACGCCCGAAGAAGCGAAAAAACAGGCAAAAAACCGCGGCGGCAAGACCATCGTGGCGCGCGACGTCATTCGGATCATTACGCCGGGAACCCTGACCGAAGACAGCCTTCTTGACGCGCGCGCGCCCAACTTTCTTGCTTGCCTTGCCAACGCCGGCGCGGATATGGCCGTTGCCTGGTGCGATATTGTTTCCGGGCATATTTCCGTTCAGAGCGTAACGCCTTCGGATTTGCCGGGGGTGCTGGCGCGCCTCGATGCCAGTGAAATTCTGATTGCCGACCGATTAGTGCAGAAGCCTGAGTTGTTCGAGATACTGGCTTCGTGGCGCGACCGACTGACGCCTCAGCCGAACAGCCGCTTCGACAGCGACAACGCCAAGCGGCGGTTGCTGGATCTTTATCATGTGGGCGATTTGTCGGCGTTCGGGGATTTCTCGCGCGCGGAACTGGCGGCGCTCGGCTCTTTACTGGATTATGTGGAGCTTACTCAAAAAACCGATCTGAAACACTTTTCCGGACCGCAAAAATCGGGCGCTTTACAGGTCGCGATAGATGCCGCGACACGGCGCAATCTTGAATTGACGCGCACGTTGACGGGCGAGAGGCAGGGCAGCCTGCTCGCGACGATCGACCGTACCGAAACGGGGGCGGGGGCGCGCCTTCTTGCGGCAAGGCTGGCCAACCCTTTGACGGATACAGGCGCTATTACGGCGCGGCTCGATGCCGTCGGCTTTTTTGCGAATGACGGCCTGTTGCGCGCCAAGGTACGCGAGATGCTGCGCCGCACGCCGGACCTGGAACGCTCTTTGGCGCGACTCGCTTTGGGGCGCGGGGGCCCTCGCGATCTTGCAAGCGTGCGCGACGCCTTAAAACAGGCCGAAAGCATCCGAAGCGCGCTTCTCGCTTTTCCCGCCATGCCCTCCGAGGCGCGCGCAGATGTAAAAAGTCTCGGCGAGCATAATTCCTTAATTGATAAATTAGAGCGCGCGCTAGCGGACAACCTGCCGGTTTTTGCGCGCGACGGCAATTTTATCGCGCGCGGCTTTGCGGCGCAGCTTGATGAATTGGTCTCCTTGCGTGACGACGGGCGGCGGCTTATCGCGAGCCTGCAACAGAAGTATATGAGCAAAACGGGCGTGAACGCCCTGAAGATCAAACATAACCAGATTATCGGCTATCATATTGAGGTTACGCCTTCGCAGGCCGACAAACTGCTTGCCAACAAGGATACGTTCATCCATCGGCAAACTCTGGCGACGGCGGCCCGTTTTACGACCGTTGAACTGTCGGAGCTGGAGCGCAAAATAAACGAGTCCGCCGATAAAGCGCTTGCGGTCGAGCTTCGCCTTTTCGCCGATCTGGTTCAGGATGTCGTTTCACATCTTCAGGAGTTGCGCCAGACGGCGCAAGCGCTGGCATCCCTTGACGTTGCTTCCGGGCTTGCGGAACTGGCCGTCGAGCAGAATTATGCGCGACCCGCCGTCGACGATTCCTTGAACTTTAATATCGAAGGCGGGCGGCATCCGGTTGTGGAACAGGCCTTGCGCAAAAACGGAGGCACCGCTTTCATTGCCAATGATTGCGATCTGGCGCCCGCGCGCCGCCTTTGGCTGCTTACGGGGCCGAACATGGCCGGAAAATCCACTTTCCTGCGGCAAAATGCCCTGATCGCCTTGCTGGCTCAGATGGGCTCGTTTGTCCCCGCTTCGCGCGCGGATATTGGCGTCATAGACCGCTTGTTTAGTCGCGTCGGCGCGGCGGACGATCTCGCGGCCGGGCGTTCGACTTTTATGGTCGAGATGGTTGAGACCGCCGCCATTTTAACGCAGGCAACCAAACGCTCTTTGATTATTCTTGATGAAATAGGCCGAGGCACGGCAACCTACGACGGCCTTTCGATTGCCTGGGCGGTGCTTGAGCACTTGCATGAAGTTAACCTGTGCCGCGCGCTTTTTGCGACGCATTATCATGAGCTGACGGCGCTGGACAAAAAGCTGGCATCCCTTTTCTGCGCCACGATGCGCATTAAGGAATGGGAAAATAATATTATTTTCCTTCATGAGGTTATTGAAGGCGTTGCCGATCGTTCCTACGGCATTCATGTGGCACAAATGGCGGGGCTTCCGGCCTCGGCCATCGCCCGCGCGCAGCACGTTCTGGAGAGTCTTGAGCAAACAAAGGCGAAAGAAGGTATAACAGGAACCCAAATCGCGGGGAGCCTTCCAGCCTACGATGCGGAAGCAAAAATCCCGACGAAAAGAAAACCCCTAAGCGCGAAGCTGGAAAAGCTGCTGTCAGAGATCGACCCCGATGCGCTTAGCCCCAAGCAGGCGCTGGAGATGATTTATAAGATTAAAGCCTTTTCCGATTAGGTTGACGTGTCGTTGTAAAATATTAGACTCTCACCACGTGTACATCCGTGACGGGCTTTTTCCCCTGAATTTCATTAATGCGTCGGCGCACCGCAAGCGAGATAGCATGGCGCACGGCGGCATCGTCAATGCGCGACGATTTCGGCATCTCCTCGACAACGTCGTGGGCGAGCGCGGCCAGATTTTCCTGAAGAGCGACAAGGCTCTCGCCTTCAATAATGCCGATAACGGAAACCTGCGGTTCGCCCATAACTTTTCCTTTGGCGTCCATCACAAGCGTTACAACGGCGGCGCCGTTATAGCCGAGCTTTCTCCGGTCTTTTGAAACGCCTGTGTCGAGCCTTCGCAAGACCTTTCCGTCCAGTCCCCATCGGCCTACTGGCACGTCGGTTACGACTTCATGAACGCCGGGCCCAAGGCGGATGATCTGTCCGTTTAGCGGAATTAACGTATGCGGCACTTGGCAACTTTTGGCGACGCGGGCATTTTCTGCCTGATGGCGAGGCTCGCCGTGGATCGGCAAAACCAGATGGGGCCTCGTCCATTCGTAGAGCTGGCTCAGCTCTTCCTGCGCGGCGTGTCCTGAAACATGAACGGGTTTGTCGCTTGCTGTGACGACACGCAAGCCTTTCGAAATTAGGTTGTTCTGAAGGCGTGCGATATCTTTTTCGTTCCCCGGAATCTCGCGTGAGGAGAAAACGATCGTATCGCCTTCGTCGAGGTCGACTTCGGGGTGATCGTCCATAGCAATCCGCGATAATGCCGCGCGGGACTCGCCCTGGCAGCCTGTTGCAATGATAACAATTTTATCGCGCGGGGAGAGCATGGCCTCATTTTCGGTCAGGAACTCGTCGAATTCCGGCAAGAAGCCGCACTCATTCGCAATTCCTGCATTGCGCCACAAAGAACGACCTACGAGAGTGAGATAGCGCCCTGTTTGCTTTGCGGCGACAGCGATGGATTTAAGGCGCGCAATATTGCTTGCAAAGCAGGTCACAACAATGCGTTTTTCGATGGTCGGAAAAAGGCGAATAAATTCATCCTGCGCCGTCTTTTCCGAGCCTGAATGCCCCGTGACCATGGCGTTTGTGGAATCGGCCACAACGGCAAGCACGCCTTCGTCGCCCAGAGCCTGAAGCGTCTCGATATCGCTAAGCTTGCCGATGATCGGATCGGAATCGAATTTCCAGTCGCCAGTGTGCAGAACGGTGCCATGGGCCGTTTTGAGCGCGATCATCTGGGATTCCGGAATGGAATGCGTGATCGGAATGAACGTCCCTTTAAAGGGGCCGATTTCAAAGGAGCCGCCGCCAGGGACTTCGATAATCTTCACCAACGGTAAGAGATCGTCGTAAGCCAGCTTGTTGCGGATCAACTCGGCGGTAAATTTCGTCGCATAGATAGGGCATTTCAACTGAGGCCACAGCAAGCCGATCGCCCCTATATGATCCTCATGCCCATGCGTCACGACAATGCCGAGAAGTTCTTCCTGCCGCTCGGCGATAAAGGAAATGTCCGGGGTCATGATGTCGATGCCCGGTGTCGTTTCGTCGCCGAACATAACGCCGCAATCGACAATAAGCCACTTGCCAGCCGTCCCGTATAGATAAAAATTAATTCCAATCTCGCCCGCGCCTCCCAGAGGCAAAAACCATAAGGCGTCGCTTGGCGGGCAATGCGACTTTTTCCGAGAATTCATTTATAAATGCCTCAACATATGAAAGGCGGTAGCTATACGCAAAGCGGCGACTTATTTCAACCCATAGAAACGGTAGAACTTCATGCCTTTCTCAAGCGCCGCCGTGCGCAGCGCCCACAGCGTTAACTGCTTTTCGATGGCGGTTTTTGTCTCCGCGTCCGGCTTGACGCCCGAGAGCATGAATTGCGCCAGACGCAGAAGGCCGCGTTTGACCTCTTTTTTATAGTAGTCGGTCTGGTCATCGTGAACGCGAAGGCTAAAGCCCGCCCTTGCCCATAATTCGGCCATTTCAACGAGGCTTAAAGGTTCTGCGCCAAACTCGTATTTTTGCCATTGGATGATCGCCGGCTCGGTGCGATTTTCGGGGTTGACGATATAATCGGTAAAGGAAACTTGGGCTTCGTCGTTACAGCAAGCTTCGATGGATTTGATAAACCTTTCCTTATCCGCAGCTCTATAAATCGTCTCCCGTAGAATGATGCAATCATACGAGTTTTTGTCGGTCAAAGCCATGGGATCGTAAGGCGTAATCGACATATATTTATCCAGCCGGTCGGCGATAAGTAAGTCCATGCCCCGCGCCGCGATTTCCGGATCAGCTTCGCGGCCTGCAACGGAAATTTTGAACTCTTCGTAAATGCCGCGCATCCGTCCCCCCAGACCGGCGGAGAGGTCAAGAAGGTTCATGCCCTTTGTAATATTGAAGGGCTGTACCAGAAGGCCGGCAAGGGAAGAATCGCCGGGAAAAATATTCCACGATCCCCACAGCTTTTCCTCTATTTCGCCAGGCGCGGCATGCCAATACTTTTCAACCGTTGGATCAGGAGACAGGGGCTCGCTAAAACAAACGCCGTTTTGCTTGACGATTTTTTCGTTGCCCCCGTCCTTCCAGAAATCCTCGGCTATGCCGATCAATTCCTGACGCAAATAGGCGAGCATCCAACGCGATTTTTGGACGAAAATCTTTGGAATCTCTTTGTTAAAGGCGTAGCGCATGGAAAGGAGGTACAATTAAAGAAACGGCATATTAGCACACAAGAAATATGGTTAAAAAGTATTTCTCATGTACCATTTGCGAATCAAGAATACGTACGCAAACTAAAGTCGTTCTCCAAAGATGGCCGTGCCGATGCGCACTTCCGTCGCGCCGCATTCAAGCGCGGTTTCATAGTCGTCGCTCATTCCCATGCTTACGTGAGGCAAAGATAAACGGTCGGCCAATGCGCGCAGATTCTGAAAATAGGCGCTAGGATTTTCGGCCTTAGGCGGAAGGCACATCAAGCCTGAAATAGAAAGGCCGCAGCTATTTTTACAGAAGGACAGAAGCTCATCCAGCTTATCCGGCGTAACGCCGGATTTTTGAGGTTCGTTCCCGATATTGACTTCAATATAAAGGCGCGGTTTTCGCGCTGTCTTGCGCATGGCTTTTGCCAACGCCTCGGCCAACGCGGGGCGGTCGAGCGTATGGATAACGTCAAAGACCTCCACGGCGTTCTGCGCCTTGTTGGTTTGCAGGGGACCGATCAGGTGAAGCTCGATATCCGGAAATTCCGCCCGCAAAGCAGAAAATTTCCGTTGCGCTTCCTGTACGCGATTTTCCCCGAAGATGCGCTGCCCAGCCAAGAGGGCTTCGCGAATGGCTTCAATGCTTTGGGTTTTGCTGACGGCAATAAGTGTGACGTCATTAAGGCGCTTGCGCAAAACAAAAAGTGTCGAGGCGATAGAACTCATTTTTTGCGGCGCCTTATTCTTTCCTTAACAGCCTTTTTCTCTTTGGTTTTGTGCCACTGGTTTATATTTTCGTTATGTTTTGGTAGATCGACGGCAAAAGAATGCCCTCCGTCGGTTCCGTTAGCGACGAAATAAAAGAATTTGTGATGCTCAGGATGTAAAGCCGCTTCGATTGAAGCTAATCCCGGATTGCAGATAGGCTTAGGGGGGAGGCCGTCGCTGGCATAGGTATTGTAAGGCGACGCAAAGGCTAAATCCTCATGCGTGAGGGGGCGATCCAGGTTTTTTTGCCCGTTTGTGATCGCATAAATAACGGTCGGGTCGGATTGCAGCCGCATTTTCTCGCGCATGCGATTGTAAAACACGCCGGCGACGCGCGCGCGCTCCTCGGCTTTTCCGGTTTCCTTTTCAATGATGGAGGCGAGGATAACAGCCTCGGAAATCGAGGCTAAAGGCAGATCCTTTTCACGCCTTTCCCACAAAGCATTCAGTTTTTCCTGCATGGCTTTTTGCATACGCTGAATCATGCCGGTGCGGCTGTCTCCGTAACTGTAACGGTAGGTTTCGGGCAGCAACGATCCTTCGGGAGGCGGAAGACCGATAAATTCCGTCAACACCGGATCCTTATTCAAAAGCCGCGCGATTTCAGCTGAGGTTAATCCTTCGACGACGGTAAAGAGCCGTACGACCGAGCGTCCTTCATGCATCATCCTGGCGATGTCCATGCTGCTTGCGCCCGCCGGAAGGGCGTACTCGCCAGCTTTAATTGGGCCGGTGATGCGCGCCGCAAAACGGAAGAGCAGGGACGCATAAATGGTTTTTTCGTTTGCCAGCAGCGTGGCGATGTCCGTTGTTTTGGAGCCATGCGCGATAATGACGGTTTTATTTTCGCTTAGCGGGCCCGGGGCGTAAAGTCCGGCGATGACGAGAAGCGGAGCCATTGCCAGAAAAAGAATAAGCACCGACAAGCCCGATCCGAAAAAACGAACAAGGGGCATGCCGAAACGCTTCAGGCGGGAAGGCTTTTCCTGTTTGGGCACAGTCATCCGTTCAGTATAAAGAAGGTATGGGCATTATTAAAAGGGAATCTAAGCCGCCCCTTTTATTCATAAAGAATATTGGCGCCTAAACCGTTCATCATTTCCGCAAAGGCGGGAAAGCTCGTGCCTATGAAGCTGCCGTCATCAATGCTTATCGGCCTTGCCGTTGTCATGCCAAGAATCAGAAAGCTCATGGCGATACGATGATCCATGCCAGTAGCGATGGTTGCGCCTCCTTCGGGAGGATGGCCCGTGCCGTAGATAATAAGATCATCGCCATCAACGTCGACCTTGACTCCGCACTGAACCAATCCCTGCATCATTGCGTTCAAGCGATCGCTTTCCTTCACGCGCAGTTCGCCAAGTCCTTTCATGCGCGTCGTGCCTTTCGCGCAGGCGGCGGCGATAGATAGGATGGGATATTCGTCGATCATATTGGGCGCCAGGGAAGGCGGAACCGTAACGCCCGTTAGCTTTCCGGCATGTACGATAAGGTCCGCCACGGGTTCGGCTCCCTCATCGCGCTTGTTTTCCATAACAATGCTTGCGCCCATGCTGCGCAAAACATCGATCAAGCCGGCGCGGCGCGAGTTGACGCCAACACGGCGGAGTTTAACTTCGGAATCCGGGCAAAGCACGGCGGCGACCAGCGGAAAAGCGGCCGAGCTGATATCGCCGGGAACATTTATGTTTTGCTCTTTTAAAATCTGTTTTCCGGCAAAAGAAATGATTTCCGCACCGTCTGCGCGCATTTCAGCAAGGACTTCCGCTCCGAAAGAACGCAACAGGTTCTCTGTATGATCGCGCGTTGGCGTTGTCTGTATGATGGTCGTTGTGCCTTCGGCCCCTAATCCTGCAAATAAGATAGCGGATTTGACCTGCGCCGAGGCAACGGGCAACATATAAATGATTGGCCTCGGGTGCGCCGAACCCTTGACCGTCAGAGGTAAACTGGATTGCGGACTGTCAAAGCGTGCGCCCATCTGGGACAAAGGCTCGATAACGCGGGCCATAGGCCTGTTGCTTAAAGAGGCATCGCCTGTGAATCGAGCTGAAAAATTTTGCCCGGCCACTATTCCCATCAGAAGGCGGGCCGAGGTGCCGCTGTTCCCCATGTAAAGGTCTTCCTGAGGGGCTTTTAGCCCTGACGCGCCAACGCCATTAATATGCCAGATATTATCGCTGTCTTTGCGAATGTCGGCCCCCATGGCGCGCATCGCCTTAATGGTGCAAAAGACATCCTCACTTTCCAAAAGGCCAGAAATGGTTGTTTCCCCTGTCGCAAGGGCGCCAAGCATGACGCTGCGGTGGGAAATGCTTTTATCGCCGGGAGGGGTTAGCTCTCCTGCGAGAGGGCTGCAATGGGAGGATGTGAGCTTTTGAGGGGAGGTGGGCATGGGATCTTTGACCAATTAAAAATGCCCCAGGATTTTAGCATATAAATAAATTAGAACCCTAATATTTTTCTTATTACTGGAACTAAGTATAAAGTTGTTTTCGGAGGCTGCGGCAAGACGCCTTGATCTCGATATTCTTTTAACAGACGTAGGCCCTTTGGCGTTGCTTGAGCATATCTTACAATACTGATGCTTCCATCATTATGCTTAATTTCGTGGAGCGGGTTGTGCAGTATTAAGCCCCTTTGGCGAAGGAGATTAGCTGCAAGTTCCTCATCTTCGCATATTATCCCTCCATGTTCGCATTTTGCGAGAACAACGGGGAGAGCGTCTTCTATTTTATTAGACTCTTCAATTTCTTCCTTAGAGAAGCCCATATTTAGCAGTGCTGAATTATCTAACATTTTTATTCTCCGAAAAAATTGCAAGAAATTATTATTGTTCACTACCATACAATTCCATAGGGAAAAACACCCTATTCTTGAAATTTAAGAATAAGCCCCAATCTTGCGCTAAGACAATACATCTTTGGGGAAATAGGCTATGATTTAGCCCAGCCAGACTATAGAGGAATCTAAATGACTGATATTGAAGACAAAAACGAAGAGATGGCTGAAGCTTGTCAGGGCGGCCTTGAAAAGGAGCCAGATCCAGCGACGCATGTTGCTGAGCTGGAAAAGCAGCTTTCCGAGATGAAGGACAAGGTCTTGCGCGCTATGGCGGATGCGGAAAATACCCGTCGTCGCACTCAGAAAGAGCGCGAAGAAACGTCGAGATACGCAATCGCAAACTTTGCCAAGGAAATGTTAACGGTTTCGGATAATCTCCGCCGCGCTTTGGATGTCGCTCCGACGGATAATCTCGACGAGCCTGTGAGAAACCTCATTGTCGGCATCGATGCCACGGAGCGCCAATTCCTCGCAGCACTGGAACGCTTCGGCATAAAAAAGATGGATCCCCTTGGACAGTCCTTCGATCCCCACTTCCATCGCGTCATGATGGAAGTGGATGTCGAGGGCCAACCGGCGGGAACAATCGTTCAGGTCATCCAGCCGGGTTATATGATTCATGATCGCCTGCTGCGGGAGGCTCTTGTGGCTGTGGCAAGGGGGGATGCAGTGGCCGCTCCTCATTTAGATACATCGGCTTGAGCGGGTTATCAACCGTTCCTGATCGCGGTTTTTGGGGCTTTTAGCGCCTCCACTTTTTTGTCAGAAAAAGGATTCCGCTGGGAGAAGAAATGCTTTAAAGTTTTCCTTCCTTCCGAATCTGCTTTCCCATGCACGACAACGAAAACGATTCATCCAGTATTCCGCCGCATTGCGAGACTTTTCTCGCGCAATACCCGCGCAAGAAGAAGCTTGTCGCTGCGGGAGTCGTTTTGCTGGCGGCATTGTGTATCGCTCTTTGGCCAAGCGGAAGTTCCGAGCAGGGCGCGCGACAATCGGAAGGGGGCTTTTTCTCCTTCTTCAGCAGTGCGCAGAAAAAAGCCGATGTTGGCCGGATTGAAACGGACGTTCATGCGCCGGCTCTTAATGATCAGAATGACCGGAGCATCAAATTAACCCCAGCCCCCGATAGTCGCGTAAGCGAGGATACCGCCGACGGCACACTACCGCGCATTAGTGAGTTTGGACTTAAACCGTGGACTGTCTATGCGCGTCCTTTCGATCTTGGGGACAAACGGCCTCGGATTGCCATTGTGATCGCGGATCTGGGGCTATCTCAACCGCTAACGGAACGAGTCATTACGCAAATGCCGCCGAGCGTCACCCTGTCTTTCAGCACGATGGGGGCCGTCGTGGAGGCTTGGGGGGCGCGCGCGAGGCAGGAGGGGCATGAATTCTTGCTTCAGTTACCGGTGGAACCCTATGATTATCCGCACAGCGATCCGGGGCCGGAGTCGCTTTTGGTCAATTTGTCGAATGAGGAGAATTTGGCGCGTCTGTCGAAGGCACTTCGCCGTGCGACGGGGTATGTGGGCGTTACGATGACTGCCGCCTCATCTTTTACTTCGGATTCAGCCAATTTCACATTGATTTTGCACACACTTCGGGATCGAGGGTTGATGGTTCTTGATTCACGTTCCGCCCCCCACAGCGTCATAACAGAGATGGCTCGTAATGCCTCTGTTCCGGTTGCAACCGTAACGCTGCATCTTGATGACGACCTTGCGCCCGAAGCGATAAAGGCGGCGATGTCGGAATTGGAAAAAACGGCGCAACGGAACGGGCGTGCTATCGGCATTGCGTCGGCAACGCCGGTTATGATGAATCAGCTTCAGATGTGGATGGAGACGCTGCCACGCAAGGGCATCGCCCTTGCGCCGATAACGGCTATTGCGCAATGAATTAGGGGAAAGAATGATACCGCCCATCGATTATCATAAATTGCCCTATCGCCGGAGCGTCGGCATATGTCTTTTCAACAGGCAGGGGCGCGTTCTTGTTGCCGAACGCCGCGACAAGAAGGGCGCATGGCAGATGCCCCAAGGGGGCATTCAGAAAGGCGAAGATCCGGCCAAAGCGGTCCTTCGGGAAATGAAGGAGGAAATCGGCACGGACAATGCCCGCCTTATTGGCAAAGCTCCCGAAATTTTGCGTTATGAATTTCCTGATTGGCTTCAAAATCGGCGCATCAGCATGGAGGGAGGCGCGGGCCCCGTATTTCATGGAAAATATCGCGGTCAGGAGCAAGAGTGGTTCGCGCTGATGTTCTTGGGGAGGGACGGCGAGATAAATTTGTCCGGCGAGCATGAGCCGGAACTGCCGGAGTTTATCAGTTGGAGATGGGCGGAGTTAGAGGAAACCCCTTCCCTAATCGTTTCCTTTAAGAAGCCCTGCTACGACCGCGTCGTGGACTTCTTCTCTCCTATTGCCGAAGCGTTGAAACGTGGGGAAGAACTATAGCTAACAAGCTGGAAATCTACACCGCCTCGATCACGACGAAGGCCAGAGCCCATGGGGGATCGTCGGAAAGGCTTATGTAAATTTTTGCCGTCATGCCCCTGGGGGTTATTTCTTGCAAGCGTTTTAAGGCGCTGCCGGTCAGCTCTAACGCAGGTTCCCCGGAAGGTAAATTCACGACGCCCATATCCTTGAAATACACGCCCTTGTTCATGCCCGTTCCAAGCGCCTTTGCGCAGGCTTCCTTGGCGGCAAAACGCTTGGCATAGGTGGTCGCTTTTGCATCGCGCTTAGCGGCTATGGCCTGTTCGGCAGGCGTGAAAATACGTTGCACAAATCGATGGCCGTGTTGCGCAAGCGTCTTCTCGATGCGCTCACTATTCGTTAGATCGCTGCCGATGCCAATAATCATGCGGCAGTTATAGCGGGCGAAAGCGGGACTGAAAAGATCCGTCTTATAAGACCAATTATACCGGCGCCAGTTCGGGAGCTTTTGGTCTCCGACGTTCAGGCTGCGGCGCTAGTTCCGTTGTTAGGGGCGCTTTGACGGTTTTGTTCGCGATGGCATCTCTGTAATTGCGTCTTTTGCCGCCTGTAGGAGCCGGAGCGGGTAGAGACTCTTGCCGTCGCAAATGCGTATGGTTAAGAGTCGGCTCCGGCATTCTGCGCCCAGCCGAGGGCTCCGGCGATCTTCGTTCCAATGAATGTTCGGTTTTTAATAGATTACGAGCACCCGTCTTCCGAGGCTGAAGCGACGCATTCGTAAGCCTACGTGTATCGTGCGTATTATGAAGGTATTCGTAATCCATCCGCCCCTCCTTAACCATTTGATAATAACATAAAGGGGATCTAAATTCACCTTTCTTTTTTAGCTCAGGCTTGAATAAGCGTTATTTTATTGCGCTTGCTTAGGCGTTTCCTTGCATATTTGAAAGCATCGCAGGGCTAATGCCTATTTTGGCCATGGCCCGATCCCATTTTGAATCCAGCTCGCTACTGAAAAGAATATCTTCGTCCGCGCCGACGGTGAGCCAGCCGTTATTCTTTAGTTCCTCTTCAAGTTGGCCGGCGCCCCAACCCGCATAGCCCAAAAGCATGAGGGCGCGGGCGGGCCCTTTGCCTTTGGCGATATCCTGAATGATTTCAATGGTTGCCGTAACGGCGACCGTATCGTCGATCCGCGTGGTGCCTTCGTGCAAATAGTCGCTTGAATGCAAAACGAATCCCCGGCCCATTTCTACCGGCCCGCCGAATTGTACCGGCATATCCGGCGTTTCCGACGCTGATTCAATGTTCAACTGTTCGAGAAGCATCGGGAAATCGGCTTCGCCGAATAAGCGATTTATGACAAGCCCCATAGCGCCGCTCGGCCCATGCGAGCAAATATAGATTACCGAGCGCACAAAGCGGGGGTCGGCCATCCCGGGCATCGCAACAAGCAACTGTCCTGTGAGCCAGTTAGGTGCAAGAGGCGCATCCGGCTTGTTTTCCTTGCCCATTTTTTTAATGTGCGAAATGATATCTTTCATGTCCGGGTCGGCTTTGAGTTCTTTTCTTGCATATTCTCTCTCAACTTGCGATTCTTTGATAGCTAAATTTAATTCTAAGACAACCCAATGTGCTGAACCTCTTGCTGTAGGCAGAACGGGTTGTATCGTGTCTTGGGTTTCGCCATGAAATATCTCTTCATTGCCTTATTCTTTTTTGCTTGGCCCGCAAGCGCCTTTGCCCTGAACGGCGACTGGGTTCGGGACGAGGCCGTATCGGCGCGGCTGATAGCATCCGGCCCTATCGCGCCGACGGATGAATCGGCGCAGCTTGGGCTTGAGCTTCAGCTTGCCGAGGGCTGGCATACCTATTGGCGCTCGCCGGGAATAGCGGGGTTGCCGCCTCAACTCGATTGGAGCCGTAGCCAGACCGAAACCAATAATTTGAAAGAGGCCGTCTTAGCCTATCCTGCCCCGCATCGTTATATGGCGTTCGGGCTTGAGACGGTTGGGTATAGCGGCCATGTGGTTTTTCCCATCGAGGCCAAGCTGTTAAAAGCCGGACAGGGGCTGAATGCCGAAGTATCGCTTGATATTCTCCTATGCAGTTCTATCTGCGTGCCGAAGCATTTCGATTTGGCGCTTTCCGTTCCGGCCGGCGGCGCGAATGTCGATGCAGAAACGGCCTTGTTACAACAGGCGCAGGCTCTTTTGCCGACAAATCCTGAACAATCGGGCATCCTGCTCAAAAGCGTATCCAGCGATGGACAGAGCCTTACCTATACCGTGAGCTTGCGCGACAGGCTGGGAACCCCGGATATTTTTACTGAAAACGACAAGAACATCGGCTTTGGCGCGCCGCTTGTCGAAAGGAACGAAAAAAATTCCACGGCGACACTTGTCATAAAACCGGTCGATACGCTTCCCGAAGGCGTGACGCTCGAAAAACTTCCCATGACCTTAACCATCGTAAATGGAGATCATGCGACGGAAATTAAAAACATAATGCCTGAAACAGTATTTGATCCCCCGGCGTTCGTTCCCGAAAGGCCATGTTTTTCCATGGCCCTGCTTTTTGCTTTTCTAGGAGGATTTCTGCTGAATCTCATGCCTTGCGTGCTGCCTGTCTTGTCTCTCAAGATCGTCGGCGTCGTTAGCCATGGCGGCGGGGAAGCGCGCGTCGTCAGGCTGAGCTTTTTACATACGGCCGCTGGGATTATCTTTTCATTTCTTGTGCTTGCCGCAGGAATGATTGGGCTGAAGTATTACGGCCTCGCCTTGGGATGGGGCGTGCAGTTTCAGCAGCCATTCTTCCTGATGTTTCTTGTCCTTCTTCTTACATTCTTTGCGGCCAATTTATGGGGACTGTTCGAAATTCCGCTGCCGCGCTTTCTGGCCGATACGCTGAATAACGCGTATCATCCCAAACTGGCGGGAGACTTCGCAACCGGCGCTTTTGCAACCCTGCTCGCCACGCCTTGTTCCGCGCCTTTTCTGGGCACGGCCATTGGATTTGCCCTTGCCTCCGGCACTAAAGAGATATTCGCGGTCTTTTGCGCTTTGGGCATAGGGATGGCTTTTCCTTATATAGCCGTGGCTCTTTTCCCCCGTGCGGCAACGATGCTGCCAAAGCCGGGGCCATGGATGATCCGGCTGCGCCAAATTCTTGGCGTCGCCATTGCGTTGACCGCCATTTGGCTCTTATGGATCTTGTCCGCCCAGATATCGGCCGCATCCGCGCTCGGATTCGGACTGATGATGGTTGTCATATTTGTTTTGCTGGCGCTCAAAAAGCGCGGCACTCATTACTTGGCGATCATAGGGCTTATTCTTCTTGCCTGTATTATGGCTGTGGCGATTGGGACGAAAGGTGCTTTGAAGCCAAAAGAGCAAGCCGCGATGGACAAGCTCTGGATGGCTTACGATCCCATGTCATTGAAGGCGGATATTGCCGAAGGCAAAACCGTTTTTCTCGATGTGACGGCGGACTGGTGCCTGACGTGCAAAGCCAACATGAAATTTGCTCTGTCCAACGATAAAGTCGCCTTGCGTCTTTTTCATAGCGACATTATCGCCATGCAAGCGAACTGGACGAATCCGGATCCGGAAGTCACGGAGCTTCTGCACAAGTACGGGCGCTATGGCATTCCTTTCAATGTTGTGTTCGGGCCGGGAGCGACCGAGGGCCTTGTTTTGCCAGAGCTGCTGACACCAAAGATCGTTTTAGAGGCTTTGGATAAGGCCTCAGGGTATAAATAAAGTTCTAGAGCATTTTCCGAATTCATGGAATTAGTTCTGAAGGGCGGAAAATGCTCTACCTATCTGTAAGACCAGCGATTCACAGTCCAGATGGAAGCAACCTTTGCTTCCATCTGGACTGATCGCGGTCTAGCGCACGCCTGTCGAACCGAAGCCGCCGGAGCCGCGGGCCGTTTCGGGGAGCTGATCGATTTTTTGCCACTCGACGCGCATATAGGGCGCGACAACCATTTGAGCGATGCGCATCCCGCGCTTGACGGTGAAGGGCTCGCTGCCGAGGTTCGCAAGAATGACCTGCACTTCCCCGCGGTAATCGGCATCGATTGTGCCGGGGCTGTTTAAAACCGAAATCCCATTCTTGAGCGCAAGGCCTGAGCGGGGGCGAACCTGCGCTTCATATCCTTCAGGCAGCGCAATCGATAGTCCTGTAGGAATCAGCTTGCGTTGGCCGGGCTCTAAAACCACATCGTCCCTGACGGCGGCGCATAGATCCATTCCCGCCGCATGCGCGGTTGCATACGACGGCAAACCCAGATTTTCAGCATGGGGTAGGGGGGTAATCGCGACGGAAAGGGTTTGCATGAGAAAATCCTGACAGAATCGATCTTTCTATTTTTGTAGCAAAAAAATGGATCAATCCGAAGCGTCCATAAATCAATCCCGATATGCCGGAAAACGCGTCTCTTCCTTGACCAGAGGGATGATGCTGTCCATGCCGCAGGCAAAGAACAGCTGGCGCGGTTGGCTTTTGAGGCCTTTAATCTGCACCGTTCCGCCAACGGCGTACATATCGCGTGCTATGTTCAGGAAAGCGCGCAAACCTGCGGCTGTTGCATATTTTAAGGGGGCGCAATTCACAATCATTCGGCGCGCGCCGCTGAAGATGCAAAGACGCATATCTTCCTCGATATCCGGCGCATTGGCGCTGCTCAGATAGGCATCGGTATCCATGATATTCGGCCCGGCTGCGGCCAATGAGGTTTCGGTGTGTTGGTACAATAAGAACTCCTGATTCTTCGAAGATTATACCACAAGCCTGTAGGCGGCTAAAGATTCCTTCTTAAGAGTAAGGATGGATGTTTAATTAAATCTTGCCGCGAAAGTTTTTACGTGTTTGCTACTTCCAAGGCTTTTTTAGCCCTGATTGTGCCGTTGTAAAGGGCGCGCCCCAGTATCAAGCCTGAAATGCCTGAATCCGTATGGGAATTCAGTTCGGCGAGATCGTGCAGGGAATTCACGCCGCCCGAGGCGATCACTGGTATCGTCAGCGCGAAGGCCAAGTCGATGGTCGATTCAATGTCGATCTCGCTTAAGGCGCTGTCCACATTAATATCGGCATATATGATCTTCGCAACGCCCGCCTCTTCAACGCGCAGCGCGAGATCGAGCGCCCTGAGGGACGAAATCTCCGTCCAGCCCGTATTGGCCACGTAGCCGCCCAGGGAATCAATTTTGACCGCAATTTTACCGGGAAAGCGCTTGGCCGCTTCAAAAACAATGGCGGGACTCGTCTGTGCTGCCGACGTCAGAACAATGCAGGCCACACCCTTTTCGAACCACTTTTCCATATCGTGCATGTTATGTATGCCGCCTGAAAGCTGAACAGGGATTTTGGCTCTTTTGGTTATGGCTTCAATGCATGCCGCGTTTGTCGATGATCTTGAAAAGGCGGCGTCCAGATCGACGATATGAAGCCATGGAAAACCATCCGTCTCAAACTGCGCGGCGCATTCGATCGGATCGGGATGAAGCAGCTCGGCCTGCCGGATATCCTTGCTTGTGCGCGTCAGCCGCGCAACGGTTCCGTCTTTGAGGTGAAGAGATGGGTAGAGTGTGAGCATACAAGGGCTAAGCGAAGGGCTTGGAAAAGCAGGAATGGCCCGTTGCTATCACAAAAACGGCGAATACAAAAGCGCCCCTTGTTTCTTTTTTAAGGCAGACTATCTAATAAGGAGTAATCTCTTTTAACCTTAACCCCTTATGTGTGAATGACCGACGGTACTTCCTTAAACTGGCGCGGCACAACCATTATCGCGGTTCGCAAAGGCAATAAAGTTGTCATTGCCGGCGATGGACAGGTTTCCATGGGCGCTACGATTGTCAAAGGCAACGCGAGAAAGGTCCGGCGCTTGAGGTCGGGCGGCGGACAGGATGTTATTTCCGGTTTTGCGGGTGCGACCGCCGATGCTTTTGCGCTTTTCGAGCGGCTGGAGACCAAGCTGGAAAAACACCCCGGCCAACTGATGCGCGCATGCGTCGAGATGGCAAAGGATTGGCGCACTGATCGTTATCTGCGCCGCCTCGAAGCCATGATGGCGGTTGCCGATAAAACCACAAGCCTTATCCTTTCGGGCACGGGCGACGTTCTGGAGCCGGAGGACGGCCTTATTGGCATTGGCTCCGGCGGGCCTTATGCGCTGGCGGCTGCGCGCGCATTGATGGATGTCGATGGGCTGGATGCCGAAGCGATTGCGCGTAAAGCCTTAGGCATTGCGGCGGGTATTTGCGTTTACACAAACACGAACGTTACGTTAGAAAGTATTGAAATTTAGGAAAATCATGACACCCTTATCTCCCCGTGAAATAACGGCTGAATTGAACAGATTCATTATTGGCCAGAACGATGCCAAACGCGCTGTCGCTGTCGCCTTGCGAAATCGTTGGCGCCGCCAACAGCTGTCGGAAGGATTGCGCGAGGAAGTCGTTCCTAAAAACATCCTTATGATAGGGCCTACCGGCATTGGCAAAACGGAAATAGCGCGCCGACTGGCCAAGCTTGCTCAGGCGCCTTTTTTCAAGGTCGAAGCGACAAAGTTCACGGAAGTCGGTTATGTTGGCCGCGATGTCGAACAGATCGTGCGGGACCTTTTGGATGTGGCGATCAAAATGGTGCGAACCCGCCTTGGCAAGGAGCTTAATCCGCGCGCCGAAAAAGCGGCTGAAGAAAGATTGCTGGACGCTCTGGTTGGCGAAAGCGCAACGCCGGAAACGCGCACGAAATTCCGTCATATGCTTAAAAATGGCGAACTGGATGAGCGCGAAGTCGAAATTCAGGTTCAGGACTCGGCGCAAGGCAATATGCCGATGTTCGATGTGCCGGGTATGCCGGGCGCGCAAATGGGCATGATCAATATCGGCGACATGATCGGCAAGCTGGGCGGCGGGCAGCGCACAAAATCGCGCAAGCTTCTCGTTCCCGAAGCCTTGGATGTCCTGCACGCCGAAGAGTCCGATAAATTGCTGGATATGGATAAGGTCATCGAAATGGCCATCGACGAGGTGGAGCAGAACGGAATCGTCTTCCTCGATGAGATCGACAAGATTGCGGCGCGCTCGGATACTTTTCGCGGCGGCGGTGATGTGAGCCGCGAAGGCGTGCAGCGCGATCTTCTGCCCCTCATCGAAGGCACAACCGTTTCCACGAAATACGGAACCGTGCGGACGGATCATATTCTCTTCATCGCTTCGGGCGCGTTCCAGCTTGCCAAGCCTTCGGATCTTCTGCCGGAGTTGCAGGGGCGCCTTCCCATTCGCGTTGAGTTGAAGCCCCTGACGCGGGATGATTTCAGGCGCATCCTCACCGAACCGGAGGCCAGTCTTGTAAAGCAATACAAGGCGCTGATGGAAACGGAAAAGGTCGAGCTTGAATTTACGGAAGACGCGATTGATGCTTTGGCCGGTCTGGCCGTCGAGGTTAACGAAAGCGTCGAGAATATCGGCGCACGACGGCTTCACACGCTTCTGGAAAAGGTTCTGGAGGACATCAGTTTTGACGCCAGCGACAAGCCTAATTCCAAGGTCGTTATTGACGGCGCCTACGTGCGCGAGCATTTGAAAGACTTCGCCGAAAACGCCGATTTGTCGAAGTTTATCCTTTAAATGCGTTTTCCGCTTCTTGCGCCATGTGGCACGGGGCCGATTAAGGCATTCGCGGGCGTTTTTTCTTTCTTTAACAGGCGCAAGACACGCCCAAGCGTATCGCGCAAATCCTTGCGCTCCACGACGATATCGACCATGCCGTGCTCTAGAAGATACTCGGCGCGCTGAAATCCTGCGGGCAAGGTTTCTCGGATTGTGCTTTCAATGACGCGCGCGCCAGCAAAACCGATTTGCGCCCCTTTTTCGGCGATATGAATATCGCCCACCATCGCAAAGCTGGCTGTAACGCCGCCTGTTGTTGGATCGGTTAGAATGACGATAAAAGGAAGTCCTGCGTCCTTAACAAGATCGGCCGCGATAACAGTGCGCGGCATCTGCATCAAGGACAGCATGCCTTCCTGCATGCGCGCGCCCCCCGAAGCGGGAATGACGACAAGCGCTGCACGCGTAGAAACAGCGCGCCTTGCCGCTGTCAAAAGGGCTTCGCCAACGCCTGTTCCCATCGAACCGCCCATGAAACTGAAGTCAAAAACGGCAATAACGGTTTTGACGCCGCTGACAGCGCCTTCGCCGACAAGCACCGCATCGGAATTCTTGGTCTTGTTCTGGGCATCCTTCAGGCGGTCGGTATACTTTTTCTGATCCCGGAACTTCAACGGATCGATAAGGACCTTCGGGACAGGAATGTTTTTATACTTGCCGTCGTCAAAAAGGCTTTCGAGCCGCTTAACCGGCGGCAGTTTCAGATGGTAGCCGCAGGTGCGGCAGACATGGAAGTTTTCTTCCATATCTTTGCGGAACAGCATAGCGCTGCAACCGGCGCATTTTTCCCACAGATTATCGGGAATATCCTTTTTATCGCCGACAAGAGCGCGGATTTTGGGACGCACAAAGTTCGTAAGCCAATTCATAAACGGTACTCTTGTTTCCTATCCTCGAAGGAGCCGAGCATATCTATAAAATTACGCCGCCGCCAGATAAAACAAAGACAGGGGGGAGTATGGCAATCCTTTGAATAGTCAAAGATATTTGGCTTAAACATAAAGATCGGGAAACTCGGCCCTTAGGGCGGATAATTTTGGCAGATCGTTCGTTACAATGTAATCGCCTTCAGGATGAGCTTCGGCATAATTCTGATGATAATCCTCGGCCATATAAAAAGCTTTCAGGCGCTCTACCTTCGTTGTGATGGGGCGGGAAAAGACGCCCGCCTGTTTCAGCTGAACGATATAGGCTTCCGCAATGCGTTTTTGGGCGTCTGATGAATAAAATATGGCCGAACGATATTGCTTCCCGATGTCGGGGCCCTGATGATTAAGCTGTGTGGGATCGTGCGCGACAGAGAAAAAAACTTTTAACAGCTTTCCCAGCGTTATTTGCGACAAATCATATTCCACCTTTACGCACTCTGCGTGTTCGGTTGTGCCGACGACGATGCTTTCGTAATGCGCCGTGTAGCTCGCCCCGCCCGTGTACCCCGCTAGAACATTGACGACGCCGGCGACATGTCGGAATACGAGCTCCATTCCCCAGAAACAACCGCCCGCAAGAACGATGCTTTGCAGCATCCTGTCATCGGCGGGCAATTCATCCATCCTGGGATCGGGAAGATGAATAGGGGCGGCATATGCTTCATCGCACGGCAAACTCATGTTATGCTCTCCGGCTGCTCTGGGATAAATTTCAGCGAAAGGCCGTTGTTGCAGTAGCGCAAGCCTGTCGGCGGCGGCCCGTCCTCGAAAACGTGGCCCTGATGTCCGCCGCAACGCGCGCAATGATATTCAGTGCGGGGACTGCCTAGAGGCGTTTCCACGCGCGTTTCGATGTGGCCCGGAATCGCATCGTAAAAGCTGGGCCATCCTGTGCCGCTGTCGTACTTCATGTCGGAGGTAAAAAGATCGAACCCGCATTCCATACATACATATGTGCCTTTGCGATATTCGTTAAGCAGTGGGCTTGAAAAAGGCCGTTCCGTTCCTTCGCTATGCAGAATGCGCGTTTCTTCTTTGGTTAGCATGCTTCCCCGCTTTCCGGACAAGCATTGCAGCCTGAAGAAGTTCAGCAAAGGCGTGTTTGATTATCGTCAAAAAGAAAGAGACTTATCTCAATTCTTCGAGGCGACGGCATGCTTCAAGAACGTTTTCACGGCTATTGAAGGAGGAAATTCTAAAATATCCTTCGCCTTTCGCGCCGAAGCCAACCCCCGGGGTCACAACGATTCCTGCCTGCTCCAGCAGAAGCGCAAACATATCCCAGCTTGTTTTGCCTTCCTGCGCTTTGACCCACACATAAGGAGCATCCGCGCCGCCGAAAAATGTCCATCCTTTTCTCTTTAAGGCCTCGCTGAACAGGCGCGCATTTTCCATATAGAAATCGATCAACGCGGCGACCTGTTTCTTTCCCTCAGTGAAATACAGGGCCTCCGCGGCGCGCTGTACCGGATAAGCGACGCCGTTAAATTTGGTTGACTGCCGTCGATGCCAAAGGGCATGCAAAGGTTGTTTCGTTCCGTCCTTGCGCTTGCCTGTCACCGTTTTCGGGATAATGCAAAAAGCGCAGCGCAAGCCCGTAAATCCGCCGTTCTTGGAAAAGCTTCGCATTTCTATGGCGCAATCCGTCGCGCCCGGAATTTCATAAATCGAATGCGGAATGCCGGGCGTACGGATATAGGCTTCGTATGCGGCGTCGAACAGGATGACTGCCTGCTGCCGCTTCGCGTAATCCACCCATTTCTGGAGCTGAGCCCGCGTTGCGACCGATCCGGTCGGATTGTTAGGGAAGCAGAGATAAATCAGGTCTGCCGGAGCATCAGGCGGCGATGGAACAAAGCCGTTTTCTGCCGTGCCTTGCAGAAACGTCACGTCCTCATTTCCCGCCATGATATTCGTATCGGCATAAACCGGATAAACGGGGTCAGGCATTAGAATGCGGTTGCCCTTGCCGAAGATATCCAGGATATTGGCGCAATCGCACTTGCTGCCGTCCGACACAAAAATATCGTCATCGGCAATTTCCATGCCGCGCTGACGGTAATCCTCCGCAATCGCATGACGCAGGAATTCATATCCGGTGTCGGGACCGTAGCCGTGAAAGCTTTCCCGCGCCGCCATTTCGTCCACAGCCTTATGCAAAGCCGAAATGCAAGCCGCGGGCAGGGGTTCCGTGACGTCGCCAATCCCGCAACGAACGATTCCCGCTGCCTTGTTTGGGTGTTCTTTTTTATAAGCCTCGACGCGCTTGGCTATATCGGCAAAAAGATAGCTACCGGAAAGCTTGGCGAAATTCTCATTGATGAAAGTCATGCCGCCTTGCCCTTGGTTTGCGAAAAGCGGCTCTGCCATTCTTTCACCTTCTCATCCGCCGCTACCAGTCCGTCTATGGAAGCGAGATCCTTCGCGCTAAGCGGAAGGCGCACCGCGCCAGAGGCAAGAATCCCGCGATGCTGCATCAAGGCCTTGACCGGCACGGGGTTCGATGTCGAGAAAAGGGCTTTGCTGATATGCCACCATTCCTGCCCGCGATAGGTGCCATCCAGGCACCCTTTCGCGTAGGCATTGCAGGCTTCCGGCCACATATTCGCGGCAACCGAAATGAGGCCCGAGGCTCCGATGGATGCCGAGGCCACAAAGATATAATCGTCGCCGCAATAAAGGGCGACGTTCGGCGCTGCCGCCATATAGTCGACTTGCATATCGAGTCCTGAGGATTCCTTGATGCCCCAAAAATTCTTGTGGCCTTTAAGCGCCTTCAAAACGGCGGTGTGCAAAACGGCTCCGGTGCGCGACGGAATGTTGTAGAGCATGACTGGCGCATCGACGGCATCGAAAACCCTTGTGAACCATTCCACCTGTCCTTCTGCGGACGGTTTCGTATAAACGGGCGTGGCCGCGAGATAGGCGTCAGCGCCGCATCCATGGCAAAACTCGATCCATGTCATCGTTTGCTTGAAGTTCAAATTGGGCGTGCCGACCATCACAGGAACTTTGAGTTTCAAGCTGCAGGTCACGCGCACAATTTCGCGCTTCTCGTCGTCGCTAAGCGAAATGGACTCCCCTGTACTGCCGAGAATCATGACGCCGTTGCCAGCGGCTTCCTGCCGTCTGATAAGTTTTACGAGCGCGTCAAAATCCACGGCGCTTGAATCGGGAGAAAATGGCGTTACAAGCGCCGTCCACAAATACGTGTTTTTCGGATTCATGATGTCCATCTCTTTCTGATTTTTGTTAAGCAGCTTCAATGATAGCGTCGGCAAGTTTTTCAAACGTGTGCAGCCCGGGCGGCAAGCCCTTGATCCGCTCACAAGCAAGCTTCACGCCTTCGGCATAAATCGTGCGATTGAAAGCTTCATGAGTCAGAAGGATTCGGTCGTTCGGCCAGCTGTAATCGACGGCATGAATGCCGATAACTTCGCCTTCGCGAATGGCTTTGATGTTTTCTTTCGGGAAATCCAGATAGTCCGCCAATTTGATGGCCGTACCGCTAGGCGCATCGACTTTATGGATATGGTGGGTTTCCGTAATCCCCATCTGTAGCTGGCCGGGTTTTAGTGTATTCATGGCATTCTTGATCCGCCTCGAAAAATGGCGCATCACGTTCAGCCCGATGCTGAAATTCATGCCAATAATCCATGCGACGTTACGTTCTTGCAGCTTGGCGTCAAGATCTGTCGGCCACTCATAGCCCGTTGTGCCGATGACCATGGGAACGCATGAATCAAGCAAAAGAGGCATCAGATAATTCATGGAATTACCCGGAACAAAAACAATCCCCACGTCTGCTTTTTTTAGCTTTGGTTCGGTGACAGGGCTTTCTTCGTTAAAAACTGCGATAACATCCTCAGCGGGCAGCGATTCCAAGATCACGCCTCCCGTCTTCCCGGTACCGACGACTGCGTATTTCATTTGAGCCTTTCCCTTTTGCTGAGTGCGACAAAGCTAGCGCTTAATTGGGGCGCTCCGCGTGCGAGGATGTGTGCAGTCGCACTGTCGCGAGAAGCCGATGTTTGACGGAACCGGCAAATCCAAAAGTGAGAAAAAATATGACAACACAAATAGACGCCCCCAAGAACGCGTCTGCATATTTATACCTCAAAGCCCTAGGCAGGGGCAAGATGCAGCTTAAGCAAAAAAAACGCCGCATAATTATGCGGCGTTTTAATTTGGATCGGATGGAGATTACTTGGATAAAACGATCTCCGCGCGGCGGTTTTGCGCTTCACGCACGCCGTCCGCCGTTGGGATCAGCAGATCGTTCTCACCCACGCCTCGCTTGGCGATATTTTGAGGGGAAATGCCATGCCTTCTGATTTCTTCCTCCACAGCCGACGCGCGACGTTCGGACAGCCGTTTGTTGTATTCCGGCGTGCCGACAGTATCGGTGTGGCCTGTAACGGTTATCCTTGCCGTGCCGTCCTTGTTAAATTGTTGAACGGCTGAGGCGATAATCCTCTTGGCTTCGGGGCCGAGAATGGACTTGTCAAAGTCGAAGAAGACGGTGAAGTTCTGCTCGGCAACGGGCGCTGGAACGGGTTGCGACGGCGCGGGCGTTAGCATAGGTGCTTCGGCCATGCGGGTTGGGGCAGGAGCAGCTTCCGATGGTCCAAAGCTGTACCGAACGCCAAGAATGACGTTATGCGAGAAATTCTCGGCGCGTCCCTTGCCGCCGCCTGTATAATTGACCTTGGGATCCCAAGAGCCAATGTAGCGGTAGTCGGCGGTAACCGCCCAGTTTCTGTCAAGTTGTGCGGCGACGCCGGCGATGCCTTGATAGGCGGCGACAACCGTGTCTCCGTGCAGGAAGCCATAGCCCGGATTGCCGAAGTTCTTGATGTTCACGAAGTCAGGGCCGACGCCCGCTCCGATATATGGCGTAAACATCGATTCCATATCGAAATCATAGAGAACATTAGCGAAGACCGCATTATTGGTTATATGGCCAAAGCCGTTCGTATAGCCTTCAACCTTCTTGTTGTTCATTTGATTGTGAAGGTATTGAGCTTCCACGCGGATACCAAATGGCCAAGCATAACCCACGTTCGCAACGGCATCGAGATTAGTCGAATGATGTTCGACTTTGACTTTGCCGCCTGCTGAGCGAATGTCTGAATCTTGCGGGAACATGGCGCCAACGCCCGCGCCTGCGTACCAGCCGGGGGTGGTGCGTGCTTGCGCTGCCGGGGAGAGGGCAACTGCGGCACCTACCGCCAAGAGTGAAAGAGCGATTTTCTTCATTTTATTCTCCTTAAGGGTGTTCAAAGAACTGGTACAAGGACAAAAAGAATTCCGGAAAGGAATTTACCATTAAAGCAGTTTCATTGCTAACTTATATAAGACATAAGTATGTTAATTATTGGTTTTTAACCAAGATTGTTGTTTTTTAGCGACAGATGTTCATGTTATACTTTAACTGCCAGACGGTCGGATGATCGCCGCACATACTATAATATTCAATAAGATAGGGTTAATTCCTGTTTTATTGGGTGAGGAGGAAAGTCCGGGCTTCAGGGGAAAGGGTGCCGGATAACGTCCGGTTGGGGCAACCTAAAGGAAAGTGCCACAGAGAACAAACTACCCCCTCCGAAAGGGGAGGGAAAAGGTGAAAAGGTGCGGTAAGAGCGCACCGCGTTTCCGGCAACGGGAATGGCATGGAAAACCCCACCCGAAGCAAGACCGAATAGGAGCTGCACAGCGTATGGCCTTCGGGCGATATGCGGCGTTTTCCCCGCGCGCGGCTCGGGTTGGTTGCTTGAGGCATTCGGCAACGAATGCCCTAGATGAATGATCATCCCTGCCTTGCGGCAGGACAGAACCCGGCTTACAGACCGTCTGGCTTTATTTATTTGATTAAAGGATACCCGTCCCTTAGGTTGCGCCATGCTCTCGCACGGCGCGTCGTGTCCGCATTATTTTTTCGTGAAGGAGTGGCTGCAGGAGCCAGCTCTAATTTTTTTGAGGCATAATGGGCGTCGTCTTCCGAAAGGAGGCCGTTCGAGCTAAGAGACAACAGAAGCTCTTGAACTTGCTGTTTCGTCACCTCTCCGGGGGGTGATTCAATCACGTCCCAGACCACTGATTTCTCTTTACCATCCTGTCGGTTGTACTGAATCTGGATTTTTCCCGGATTAACAGTCTGCTCATTTAAAGGGACGCGCGCTGCCGTTATAATTTCTATTCTGGCGACTGGCGATGCGGGGGGGAACTGGCAGATCATGTTGTGAGGAAACTGCTCTTCCTGTCGGACAAGAACTTCATTGGAATAAACGGCTTTAGTATTCATGGTTAGCTCCATAGTATAAAAAATAACGATGGCACAGACTATAACGGTAGGCCGACCCAAAGTAAATTCGGCGCAAAAAAAATTTGTGAACAACTTATGGTTAATACCGCGCAGATTTCCAAATAGGCAGAAAGTCATCCTTGAATATATCCGCCCAACTCGCGATATGGTCGCGGCGGAAAGAAAGAGCCGCCGAACGCATTGCGGACTGTTTCGCTTTATCCTTCCAAAAAGAAACTATCGCCTGCGTCCATGACGGGACGTCGCTTTCAATTTCCTGCATGGCTTCCGTTCTGTCGCACAAGGCCGCAACCCCGCTTTTGCCTGAAACCAGAACGGGGCATCCACACGAAAGCGCCTCGACCCCGACCAGCCCGCCGATTTCGATATCCGAAGCCATCGCGAGGCAATCGGCCGCCGCATAAAATTCCGCCAGCTTTTCCGTGGTAACTAATCCGGCCAGCGTTGTGTTTTTGCCTAAAGTCGCCGCCACTTCTTCAGACATGGGGCCTAATCCAGCGACCAGCAAATGCAAAGGTACGCCTTCCTGAATCGCTTTTACACAGGCCTTTAGCAGCAGCGGCATATTCTTGCCGATATCCACACGCCCCACAAATAGAACAAGGAACTTGCCGGCGGGAATTGTATACTCGCGCTCGATTTGCGCGCGTGTTTCGGTTCTCGGCCTGAAAAGATCTTTATCCACGCCAAGACGCATAGAGGCAACCCTTTCTACCGCCAACACATCGCGCGCAGCTACAAGATCTTCGGGCCGCATCGCGAGGGCGGCGGAGCAGGCGCTTAAATGCTTTTTCAGTCGCTTTTCTTTGGAGAGGCGCTGACGGTATGAAATCTGAAAGGTATCGTCGATCCAGCCGCCGACCTTTCGCCCCATAACTTTCTGTATCGTCTGGCGGGTGAAAACCTCGGCATAGGCGGGCGTATCCGTATGAAATGACGTGACAAGGGGCTTGCCCTTTCTTTTTGCGATACGCTCCGCCGTGCGCGCGAAGGCGAAATAGGCGTCCGTCGTATGAAGGACATCATACGCTATCAGTTCTTTTGCAAGGCGAGGATGAAAGGGGGCAAGATCGGTATGTGCCGGGACATAAGGCAGAAATTTAAGTTTCGCTGTGCTGAAAACGGGCGGCAAATAACGGAAACGAACACAAGGCGATAAAAGTTCATCGTCGCCATGACCCGAAAAATAAACCGTCAGATCGGCAATGTTTTCTTTTGCCGCCGCTTGCGCAAAGCGTTCCCAGTACTTGACGTGGCCGCCAGAGGCAGATTCTCGGGGCAAATCGACGAGAACGGCAACGCGTAAGGGCATCAGGTTCCCGCCACAGTCATGCCGTCGATGCGCAATGTAGGCACATTAATGCCTCGCTCAAATTTCAAATCATTAGCGGCCGTAATATTTAAAAACATATCTTTCAGGTTTCCGGCGATGGTCATCTCGCTGACGGGAAAAGCGATTTCCCCCTTATCGATCCAGAAGCCCGCCGCCGCCTGGCTATAATCGCCCGTCACGCCATTGACCCCCATACCCATCGTCTCGGTCACATAAAAACCCTGCTCGGCGTCGCGTAACAAGTCAGTGGGCGAAACGAGCCCTGGTTCCATATGCACATTGCTGGGCGACGGAGAGGGCATACCCCCAGTCGAGCGCGCGGCATGTCCTGTGCTGCGCATCTTCAGTTGCCGTGCAGAGCGAAGATCAAGCAGCCAGGTCGTCAGTATCCCCGCGTCGATTACGCTTCGTTTTTGAGGCAACAGGCCTTCCGCGTCGAAAGCGCGCGAACGTAGG
This sequence comes from uncultured Rhodospirillaceae bacterium, assembly GCA_964453225.1. GTDB lineage: Bacteria > Pseudomonadota > Alphaproteobacteria > UBA9219 > UBA9219 > CAIXLI01. Next base: position 28,918 of record CAYVNS010000008.1, on the reverse strand, counting down.
CCCCGCGCGCGGTGCGGGTCGTCGATGATTGTAATAGATTCGGGGAAAATTTTTTGCCCAAGCTTATCCTTTAAAAAACTGGTGCCTCTCGCGACGGCGACTCCTGATATTGCGCCCAGCAAAGCACTCATTAAATCACTCCCAACGCGGGGGTCGAAGAAAACCGGGACGTGCGTGGTTGGCATTTTGCGCGGATTCAAGCGTCCTACGGCGCGCGCGGCCGCTTTTTCGCCAATCCATTTGGGAGAAGGCAAATCGGCGGCAAAGACGCGTGCTGCATATTCATAATCGCGTTGCATCTCCGTTCCTTCGCCCGCAAGAACCGAGGCGCATAAACTATATCCTGAATGCTGTTTTTCCCCCGAAAAGCCATTGCTGGCGGCCAGAACGACCCGCGAAGATTCCCAACCCGCGCTCACGCCGTCCGAATTTGTCACCCCTTTAACAGCGCGCGCCGCATCCTCAGCTTCGCGGATCATGTTGATTAGCTGATCAGCGGAATATTCGGTCGTGTCCTTTTCAAGTTCCGGGTATGTCTTCGCAACCTCATCCGCCGAAGCGAGGCCGCAAAAAGGATCCTCGGGCGCAAGCTTCGCCATCGCTACGGCACGTTCCGTCAATTTGCCCAAAGCGCTAGCGCTATAATCGGTGGTTGAGACGAGCGCTTGTTTTTTTCCGATGAAAACCCGCAGGCCGATATCCGTCGATTCCGATCTCTCCAAATGGTCGATAACCCCAAGGCGCATCGATGCTGAAAGGCTTGTTCCTTCAATAAAGAGGGCATCAGCAGCATCCGCGCCTTTTTTGCGCGCATTGCCGATCAAATCGTTCAAAATTTCGAGTGCTTCCATGTTCTTTTCCATAATAGATCACTTCCATGTTCTGATATTGCCCAGATCGACATGGACGTGGTTGTCTTCGGGGTAATACGCAACGCCGCCGCGCTGCATCGTCTTTGCAATCTCACATATAGCCTTACCGTTAACGCCAGGGATACGGAAGTCAACAGCCCATCCATGCATATGCAGGCTTTCTTTGGCGACATTGCCGTTGCTAACGGCAAGCTGTTTGTTCGTGTTGCGGGTTCGATAGCCAGATAATATCTGGAAGTTGACGCTGTCGGGAAGGCCAAGCCTTTTTCTCATATCGACCATGTAATCAATGAGTTCGGGATCGATTTCGCCCGCGTCGTTTTCGTGCCGGTCGCGCATTACGTGCTCGATTTTTCGCAAGGCGGTGGAATCATAATGTCCATCATGAAAATACACGACGTCGGCCATCTCTTTCGTATAAGGATAAGTAACGACAATGCGGCGAACGGGATCGCGATCAGGCTGCGTTTTGGCTAAGCCTCGCCCCGTCACGTTGCGGTAAGAGTTCTTTTTCCCGTCTGAACCGCAGGCCGCCAGCGTAGCTATCAAAAGCAAAACGAGAATAGGCTTCATGTCTTTTTCCCCGCCAGATAATACGCGCCCGAATCGAACGCCAACCAGTTTTCACCGTTAAGATCGAGTTTCCGTCTTAACTGATAAATATGCGTTTCAAGCGTATGCGTGTCGATGCGCTGATCATATCCCCAAACGGAAGTTAAAATATCTTTCCGTGTCGCCGGAAATTCGTTTTGTGCCAAAAAAACTAAAAGGGACGTCTCCTTCTCCGTCAGACGAATTGGATCGTCTGCGTTTTCTCGAAAAAGCCGGCGATTCTGCGGCTCTAATCGGTAAGGGCCGAAGTGAATCGTTTTATCCCTAAGTTTCGGGGCCGTTTCTATATAATAGCGAAGCCTTGCCATTAAATGACCAAGCCGAAAGGGCTTTACGAAAGTCTCACTGACATTTTCCAAGCCCTCGGCTTTGCTCAACAATAGGATCACAGGCTTTTTCTCGAGCGCAGAGAAGAACGTCAAAACATTATTTGCTTCGCCTTCCACCGAACCTTCATCGATAATGATGATGTCCCCGTTGTCCTCATCTTTTGGCGCAAAATCTTGAGGCTCGTTCAGAAGTAGCGGTTCGCCAAGCTTTTCCGCGAGAATTTGCTCAACGACGGCATCGCGCAACGGCTGATCGGGGATGAGAATAAACAAGGAAGGCATGTGTTAAACAAGTTAATGAATCAAACTAAAGAATAGTCCGCAAGAGAGCTTTGGTGTACAACAAAATTGGAGTTTATTGTATGAGGTTTTTGTGAGTGAAAAGGATATTCCGAAAGCGGGAATCGTGGGCTGGCCGGTGGACCATTCGCTTTCGCCCCGTATCCACGGCTTTTGGTTGCAGGCCTATGGGATAGAAGGGCGGTTCGAATTGCTCCCTGTAAGGCCTGAGGAACTGTCCGTCTTTTTAAAATCGCTTAAGGATAAAGGCTTTTGCGGTGTCAACATAACCATCCCGCATAAAATTGCGGTCGCAAATTTAATGGATTCCTTAGGCGTTTCCGCCGAGCGTATCGGGGCCGTCAATCTTGTTGAGATCGATGAAAGGGGCAGATTGATCGGCAGCAATACCGACGCCTTCGGCTTTGAGCAAAGCGTGTCTGAAGCTGGCTTTAAACCTTCCGGTGGTTGCGCCTTTGTTTTAGGTGCAGGAGGCGCAAGTCGCGCTGTCGTGGTGGCATTGGAAAATATGGGTTATTGTGAAATTCGCGTCTGCAACCGCACGAAAGAACATGCCGAAAGACTGGCAAGGGAGCTGTCAACGCATACCTGCAAAATTTCCGCTATCGAATGGGACAAAGCACCCCAGACGTTGCAGGAAACGGAGCTTCTTGTGAACGCAACTTCCCTCGGCCTCGCTGGCCAAAAGCCTTTAATCTTTCCACTTGATGCGCTGCCGACGGGAGCCGCCGTTGCCGATGTCGTTTATGTACCGCTTGAGACGGATTTGCTTCGCCGCGCAAAAGCGCGCGGACATAAAACAATAAGCGGTCTTGGCATGCTGCTTCATCAGGCGAGACCGTCCTTTAAGGCGTTTTTCGGCTGCGACCCCGTCGTGACGGAAGCGTTGCGCCGCCATGTTCTTGAGAGGGGAAGGGCATGCTCGTCATAGGCCTTACGGGCAGCATCGGCATGGGCAAAAGTACCGTCGCGAAGATTTTGCGCGCTAAGGGCTACCCCATGCACAGCGCCGATGCGGCTGTGCATGAAGCGTTGCGAAAAGACAGTCCCGCAGCGTTGCGCATCGCAAAACTTTTTCCAGAAGCGATCAAAAGAGGAAGAATCGACAAGGGGCTCCTTAGGAAAATTGTATTTGATAGCCCAAAAAAGTTGAAACAGCTCGAGCGCATTCTTCATCCCATCGTTTGGAAATCAGAAAGAGAATTTCTAAAGCAGGCGCGCAAAGCGAAATATACGGTTGCCATATTGGAAATCCCGCTGCTTTACGAAACCGGCGCCGACAGCCGCTGCGATATCGTTTTTTGCGTGAATGCGCCTCGTGCGGTTCAGAGAACCCGCGTGCTTGCACGCCCAGGAATGACCGAGGCTCTATTCCGTGAAATCGTTGCCAAGCAAATGCCGAACGCGGAAAAATGCAGGAAAGCGGATTACATCATACCGACGGGCGGCAGTTTGATGGCGACGCGGGTGCACGTTGAAAGACTGATAGAAAAACTCGTCACACACAACCGGAAGTAGTTCTGTTAATGTTTTGTAAATAATTATTGCCTTTGCATTTCCGCAGCGCTAAGAAAACTTATAATAAACTGTACCGGACAGTATATATGGATGGCGTTCTTAAAGCGGGCCGCCAAGGCCGACCAAAAGACTCAGCCAAACGCGAAGATATAGTTTTGGCTGCCACGCAATTATTCTTCAAAAACGGGTATGAATTAACGAGTCTGGACGCTGTCGCGCGCAAGGCCGGTGTTTCAAAGCTGACGATCTACAGCCACTTCGTGGACAAAAAAGATCTGTTTCGCGCCATTGTTCAAAAGAGATGTGACGATATTGGAATACCCATAGACTTACAGGAGTATGAACAACTTTCGGCAGAGGCGGCGCTGCTTGCTATTTCCCGAAAAGCACTCGATAAAATTTTAAGACCAGAGTCTATCCGCCTCATTCGCATTATCCATGCTGAATCCTTGCATGGCCCCGATATTCCCAACATTTTTTACGATGTTGGCCCCGGGCGGGTTATTCAGGCCTTCACCGGACTGCTTCAAAGATTTTATCAACAAGACAAGCTGCATATCCCGGATCCCGCCTACGCTTCAGGACAGTTCTTCAGCTTGCTGAAGGGGGAGATGCTGCAAAGAATTCTTTTTCTTCATGCGCCCCTGCCTTCGGAGGAGAAAGTTGAAGCGCACATAAAAGCAACGGTTTCTTTCTTTCTTTCCATCTACGGACCAAAAGCCAAAACGGATCATTCATGAAACAGCCAGCCTTTAGAATTGCCGTCGTCTGCGTCGTAATCGCGGCTATCGCCAGCGGCATTTATCTTTTTATCCGCCGCTATGATGTATCGACGGACGATGCAGCCATCAATGGACGCACGGTTATGATTAGCCCAAAGGTCGCAGGCTATGTCAAAACCTTGAATGTTACGGATAACCAGCTTGTTAAAGCGGGGGATGTTTTGCTTGAGATCGATCCGGCCGATTATTTTACCAGACGCGACCGGGCAAAAGCCGCTTTGGATGCCGCGACCGCAGCGGCAAAAGCCGCGCAAAACAGCGCCGAATCCGCAGGCATTACGGCGCCGTCAAATCTTGAGGCCGCACAGGCGCAAGTCGTCGCCGCAACGGCGAACTGGGAAAAGGCCGCCAGCGACCTCAAACGCATGCAGCGGCTAAGCAACGATGCGCGAAGCAGGGAACAACTCGATTTGGCGATTTCCGCGGAAAAGGCGATGCGTTCGAACCTCGAGTCCGCCAAAGCTAAATTACGTTCTGCCGAGACAGCCCCCAATGTCGTTGCTGAAGCCCAAAACAACAGCGACAGGCTGGCGGCTCAGGTGAAGGAAGCGGCAGCGGCCATGCAGCAGGCCGAGATTGATCTTGCGAACACCAAAATTATCGCCCCCATGGACGGACGCATCACCAAGCGGGGCGTCGAGCGAGGTAACTTCGTCCAACCTGGCCAAGCCTTAACGGTGCTTGTCGGGAACGACTTATGGGTTGTTGCGAATTTTAAGGAAACCCAGTTGCGCCATATGCGGGTCGGCCAGCCCGTGACGATCCGTATTGACGCCTATCCCGACAAACAGTTCAGGGGAAAAATAGACAGCATTCAAGCTGGTACAGGTGCTTTTTTTTCGGCTTTTCCTCCTGAAAATGCGACGGGGAATTTCGTGAAGGTTGTGCAGCGCGTTCCCGTAAAAATCGTTTTTGAAGCGCCGCCCGATTCTTCGCTCGCGATAGGGCCGGGCATGTCCGTGATCCCGACCGTCGATACATCGAACCGCGACTGATCATGTCTGAAGATGCCGTCTCTGCGCCATCGAAGCTTCCCCGGCATCCCTATGTGATTGCCGTTGTGGCAAGCCTTGCCGCCTTTATGGAAGTGCTCGACACGACCATTACAAACGTGTCCCTGACTCATATTGCGGGCAGCCTCGGCTCCAGCCAAAACGAAAGCACGTGGGTGCTGACATCGTACCTCGTCGCCAACGGCATTGTTTTGCCTCTTTCGGGGTGGTTGGCCGATGTCATGGGGCGGAAGAACTTTTTTCTTTTCTGCATCATCGGTTTTACCGCCACATCTTTCGCCTGCGGCATGGCGACATCGCTCGAAATGCTTATCGTTTTTCGCCTTTTGCAGGGCCTCGCGGGCGGAGGGTTGCAACCGATGCAGCAGGCCATCGTCATGGATTCGTTTCCGCCCCAAAAACGTGGCGTCGCTTTTGCCATCACGGGCATTACGATTGTCGTGGCGCCCATTTTAGGCCCGACCCTGGGCGGCTATATAACCGATAATTTCAGCTGGCGCTGGATTTTCTTTATCAATATACCTGTCGGCCTGCTTGCCGCACTTTTGGTCAAAGGTCTTGTCGAAGATCCTCCCCATGCCGAGGGGACCGGCATCAAGCGCATTGATTTCATCGGCCTTGGTTTGCTTGCCATGGGGCTGGGAACCTTGCAGATTGTCTTGGACAAGGGCCAAAACGAGGATTGGTTCGGCAGCGCCTTTATCGTTACCCTTGCCTTTGTATCGGCGGCTTGTCTCGTCGGAGGCGTTTTTTGGCTGTTGCGGCAAAAAGACCCTATCGTCGATTTGCGCCTATTGAAGGATAAATACTTTGGTCCTTCGTGTCTGATGGTTTTTTTTATCGGCTTTATTCTTTATGGCGCGACAACGCTTTTGCCCCTTTTGCTGCAGTCCATCTTCGGGTACTCGGCGACGCTTTCGGGGTTGGTTCTTTCGCCCGGAAGCATCGTCGTCATTTTGGGGATGGTGGTTGTCGGGAAACTCGTAACCAAATTTCAGGCGAAGAATTTGATCGCATTCGGGATGCTCTGCTCCTTCGTCGGTATGATGGCTACCATGATGTATACGCCTCAGACGGATTTCAAAACATTCGTCATCATGCGCGCGCTGCAAGTCGTGAGCCTGCCTTTCTTGTTCGTTCCTATCGGAACCCTGGCCTTCGGTACGGTTCCAAAAGAACAGTCGAATAAGGCCTCGGCTTTGTTTAATTTGATGCGGAATTTGGGGGGCAGTTTCGGCATCTCTCTTACCTTGACGTACCTTGCGCGCCGATCGCAGTTGCACCAAACCTACTTATCCCAGCACCTAGCGCCAACAGATGCGCTTTATCAAACGGCTGTTTCCTCGATTGCGCAGGCCCTTACTTCGATGGGCTTTCCTCCGATGGCGGCGCAGGCAATGGCGGTCGGGAGGCTTTATTCCCATATGGTTCAGCAATCCATGATCCTTGGCTATGCGGATGCCTTTCAACTCTTTGCCCTTATATCCATTATATTGGCGCTGTTTGCTTTTTCGCTGCCGCGAAATCCTCCCCACAAACCTAGTGAGGTCATCGTCACGGCGCATTAGGAGAGAAAAGATGACAACATTAACCAAGGCATTGATGACGGCGTGTATCTGCTCCTTATTGGCATGCACGGTTGGCCCGGATTATGAAAAGCCGCCTATCGCTTTGCCTGACGAATGGATATCCAAAGAGACAAAAACCTTGTCAGCAAAAACCGACATTGACCAAAAATGGTGGCGGAACTTTAACGATCCTGTCTTGTCGGAATTAATCGACAAAGCCGCCGCCAATAATCTTGACTTGAAAATCGCTGAAGCTCGCATTGCTCAGGCGCGCGCTGGCGTTTCCTCGGCACAAGCTGATTTGCTTCCTAAGGGCGATATCCAAGCTTCGGCGCTACGCGAGGCCAACCAAATGGCCATGCCGGGCGGCATACAGGCCGATTTGCTTCGAAAACCATTCAATATTTTTCAGGCAGGATTTGATGCGAGCTGGGAGATAGACCTCTTCGGAGGCAACAGGCGTGCCGAAGAGTCAGCCGAGGCCCAGATGCAAGCGACTGAAGCTTCGCGCGACGATTTGCGCATCAGCTTGATGGCCGAGGTGGCGCGCACCTACGTTTCGCTGCGCAACTCGCAGGCGCAGCTTTTGGTGGCGCAAAACGTGGTAGAAACAAGTTGGAATACTGTGGACATCGCAAACCGTCGCTTTGAGTCGGGGCAGGCACCGCGCATGGAGGTTGTGCAGGCCGAAAGCAGGCTTGAGCAGGCGAGGGCGCAAATCCCCACGCTGCGGAATTATGTGGCGCAGGCGGAATACGGTCTTGATGTCTTGCTCGGACAGCAGCCCGGGGTGGTGCATAAACTTGTTTCCGATCATAGACCTGTCCCCCTATCCGATAAAAAGCTGATTTTGGCTGCCCCCGCTTCTGTCATAGCCTCCCGCCCGGATATCCGCATGGCCGAGCGTAAGCTTGCCGCCGCAACCGCGCAGCAAGGCGTTGCGCTTGCGCAATTTTTCCCCAAAATCTCCTTAAGCGGATTTTTCGGTGTTTTGAATTCAAGCACAAGCCAACTTTTCACATCTCAAAACAAATCATGGCTAGCGGCAGGAGGAATCGTTTGGCCCATTCTCAGCTACAATTCCTTGTCGGCAAATTTCGATGTTGCGAACGCCATGCAACAAGAAGCCATAGCCTCATATCAAAGAACGATCCTTAACGCTTTGTCGGATGTTGAACGCTCGCTGTCGGCTTATACGCAGCAGGAGAAATTCCATGAAGCGACGGCTCTCGATTTTGAAAAGAATAAAAAAGCCCGCGAAATAGCGGAAGAGCGTTATCGCGAAGGTGTCACCTCGCGCCTTGAAGCTTTGGAGGCGGATCGGGTTTTTTACGCCGCGCAAAACCGCCTCATTCAGGCGCGGGCGGAGTCCTCCCAAAACCTCATCGCCCTTTATAAAAGCCTGGGCGGGGGATGGGAGAGGTGATTAAAAGCGGATGCTCTTGCTTTCGTAGTGCCGGCCAAGGAAAGAGGGCAATTTGCCGCCGCTTTGCGTGCCGGGGAATTGCGTCATCTGGTAAGATGCGTCTAGCTTTGTGCGGGCGCTCCATAAGGCGTCGGGATTCTGATGGTAGAAGATGTCCGAAGCCGCTTCGGTGCGCGCCCAATCCAAAAGCTGCTTACGATGAACGATTTTCCAGACTCCCGAAGAGCCGGAAGGACGCCGTTCAAACCGATCGAGATTGCGCCCGCCGAGAAATACATCTTCGCGGCCGATAGGCTTTTCAATGCGGAAATAAGCCTGAAAATAAGATTCCACCAAAGCCACATCCGATTCCAGTTCGATGTAAACATTGCCTATCATATGATGCGAGGTGCGAAATCCCTGCAAAACGCTAAGAACCCAGTGCACATAATCGCTCCCCGTTCCTTGAAAAAGACCGGGGCCAAAGTCGAGCGTTGCGTCGTGATGTATAACTGATCGCAAGAGATTTTCATCCACCCGATCAATGCCGCGCGCAAATTTAACAAGAACATCCGTAATCTCGCTTTTGTCGACGGCGGCTTGAAGGCGCGGGCTGAGTTTTTCGTCCTTACCGGCGAGTTGCGACACCAGGCTTGGCCGCTGAAACTTGAGAAGTGAAAAAGAGGTTTTCTTTTTCGTCAAGAGGGCGGACGGTTTCTTATGGGCTTTTTTCAATGCCGGCTTTTTCTGCTTGGCTGCATTACGGGCGGTCATTCATCTCTCCTCAGCGTTCGAACACTTCCGCGCACTTTTCAACTCCGAACGCTCTTCGCCTCCTAAAGGCAATGGTAATAGCTAAGCGGAATGAGCTTCTAAATCGTTCGGGATCGAAACGATTAGCACAGGTTAAGTTTTTCTGCACGAAAAAACAGAGGCTTAGCAAAAACCTATATTCGCCAATACCTTGGCATGCCAGAATTTGTTAATAAACGATATTTCTTTGAAGCCATTGCGAGACGTTAATAATATTACCTTTTTGCCTGCCTTTTTGGTTCAACTAATCAAATTTGTTCCAAAGGTATGATCCATGGCTACCAGAAATTGATAGATATTAATGGCGCAGACCCCACCAAGAATATGAGTCATGCCTTGCGCAAGTGTCACGTTGCTGCTGCCTTCGACAACCTTTTTCATAATCATCCATCCGCGTACAAAAGCGATTGCCCCGATTAATTGGACGAAAACCAAAGCCGCATTGACAGCATCGATGAAGCGTTGCGAAACACCGTCGCCGCCGATCAAGGCGCTTAGCTTGCCCCAGTGGATAACGGTATTCGGGGCTACATTCTCCGTTCCGAAAACGGAAGCGAGCATCATATCCAGATTATCGCCTATCGAGATGAGCAAAGCGCCAAATCCAAGATATGTTAGAACGCTATGCATGTTGTGCGTTTTAGGATCCGTTCCGTATTTTGATGCCTTCATCAGTCCACGCACAATCATATAAAGGCCGCCGAGCATCGCGGAGGCGGAAACGATCATCTTAAGAGGCTGTTCGATATTGCTGATAAAGCCTCTGAGCATCGCATCGAGGCTTTGACCGCCAGCGAGAGGGCCTTCTTTGCAAATAAGCTTTCCGTTCGGACCCGCGCTATCGCCGAAAATGCTGGTAACGAGCACGGTCACCGCCGACGGCAATGCGAGAAGTGCAGCCCCGCCCGCCAGTTCCATCAGCGGCGTGGTAAGCCTGTGATTCTGAGGCGAGTCGGTATGAAGGCGGATATGATAAATGCCGGCAGCGCTTGCGACAACGCCGGCAACATACGCAATCCACGAGAAAACAGGTGCAAAGGGACGCGCGTTCGCGACGCCGTTGCAGAAAATAGAGCCGAGGCTCTGTGCATGCGCAGATGTAGCTCCCGTCAAACAAAAGATGGCGACGAGCATCAACTGTGTTGCGGGCGGCATTCTTGACAAATCGGGTTTAAACAAATTCGTTCTCCCCAAAAATTATTTTCGGGCTTCTTGCATGCAAAAGAGCTATCACGCGCATCTTCATTTTGCCAACAAACTTATTAAAAAGCCTTTAATTAAGGACGTTTGGAAAGATATTATTAACCGTACCGGTCTTGGGCTTATAGCTTTTTTGCTTATGGTTATGGTAAAATGCATAGATTATGCGGACACTAAAAGACATTCCCTTTGAAACACTGGATCGGCCCGTCAACGTCCGACTTTGCAGCCACCCGTCTTGCGGACAAGCGGGAGAGTATCCCGCGCCCAAAAGCCGCGATCAGCTGAACGAGTATTTTTTCTTTTGCCTTGAGCATGTTCGGGAATACAACAAGGCGTGGGACTATTTTGCAGGCCTATCCCCGGAACAAGTAGAAAAATACACCCGCAATGCGACTGTGTGGGAGCGTCCATCCTGGCCGATGGCGGAATGGGCTATGCAGGATCGCCATATCCGCGAAAAAGTCCTGCACGAAATTTTCGATCAACAGCCTGCCAAACCAAAGTTTGAAACCGTGCCCTTGCCTACGGCGGAGCGCGATGCTTTAGCGGTATTGGAATTATCATTTCCTGTCGATTTTGCTGCCGTGAAGGGGCAGTATCGCGCGCTTGTCAAAAAACACCATCCCGATGTCCACGGCGGCGATCCGGAGAAGGAAGAAAAATTCAAAAGTATCAGCAAAGCTTTTGCCGTTCTAAGGACGTTTTTTAAAAAGCAGGAAGAATAAACTGTGGCGGCTGCCTAAGATTTAAAAAGCGCAAAGTAGAAAACATAAAGCCAACTGAACCATCCGTGCAAAAGCATCCAAAGGATGGATTTATTTGCGCTGTACGATAAAACCATGGCCGCAACGGCGCCATATCCCAAGCCGAATTTGACTAGGGTCGGGACGGAATGTGAGCGATGTAACAAAACAGCCATTCTTTTCCCCCTTTGCGCACCCCCATTATAACATAATTTGCTTTTATGCGCAGTGTGAATGCTCGCGGCGATATGCGGGCATGCTTTGGCGGTAAGGCGGTTTCTTTAAAAGGGCAGGGTTTCTGAAAACCAAGTCCTGGCTGGGGGACGTGGATTGTAAAAAACGCGCTCCGATGCGCGTTTTCATCCTTCGCTTCACTCAGGACTTCGGGCCTTTGGCCCTACGCTCAAAATGATCCGCCGGATCATTTTGTCAAACCCTGCGGTCGTTCCGACTGTCCGCGCAAACCAAAGAAAAAGGCCCCGAATTGGGGCCTGTTTCTTTGGCTGGGGGACGTGGATTCGAACCACGGTAAACAGAGTCAGAATCTGTTGTCCTACCACTAGACGATCCCCCAATTAGGGATTGGCTTTCTATCATATGAAAGCAGCTTTGTGTAGGCAATTTCTTCATGTCAAACAGCAGAAAAACCGTAGTCTTTGGCTGTGCTAAGCAGGAAAGGCAAAAACCGAGACTTTGGCAAGAGGCTTAGGAGAATTTGTTGTATCTGTGTCTTGTAGAAAAGGTCGAGCCTCATTTCTTTTTTGGATTATCATGATCCTCGGCCGCCGCCGTTGAAAGCTTGATGTCCTGCGCGCGAAGCCAATAGGGCGATCCCTTCGGTAAACCTTTCATGGCACGATCAGCCAGCTGCGCGGCCGCTTTTTCTTTACCGAGCGCCGCCGATTCCTCTGCCAAGGCATAGGTGGCCATAGCCTCAAAATGGCCCTCTTTTGCGGTCTCTGCTTTTCGTCCCCACGCGGATGCCAGAAAGCGCCACGTTGAGGGGATGTGTTCTTCAAGTCTATTCGATTCCAAGAGATGCTGAATAGCAAGGTCGAGATTTGCATCTTTGCTGGGTGCTTTGCTTTCCAGCAGCGCATGCCCATAAGCCTGATGAAGCAAAGCGGAATCGGGAAGAAGCTCAACGGCTTTTTTATACTGAGATAAAGACTCTTCGATGCGCCCGTTCTCAAACAGGATCTGTCCTCTTAATTCATAGAAGAAAGGATTGGAGGCCTCCTGCTTGATAAGCGCATCGGTAAGCGATAATGCGCGGACTGTTTGCCCCGTCCTGTAGAGCGCGACAGCGCGCGCATAGCGCGCAGAAAGGCGCGGATCCTTGTCCGTGTAACGCAACAAAGCCATTTCGGGCTGCAAATACCCCATAAGCTTGGCTTTCATGCGTTCGTGCATCGCATAAAATTTTTCAGCAAGCTTGGTATCCTTAAGCTTCGATTGAGCCAAATGCTGTTGCACGGCGTCGATGCGATCTTGCGTTAAGGGATGCGTACGAACATAGGCATCCTGCCGCTCTGCCGGTAAGAGTTCCTGTCCCTCGAGCTTTTTAAAAAAATCCAACATTCCTTTTACTGAAACGCTCGCGCGATCAAGAAATCGAAAAGCCGCTGCGTCTGCGGACGATTCTTGGGATCGGCTAAAACGCAAGTAACTGCGTTCTGCCATCTGAGTGCTTCCGGCCACACCGCCTGCCGTAAGCTCTCCGCTTCCTGTTGCCGCTCCAGCTGCAACCGCAATGAGGGTGCCGAGAATGGCTTCAGCCGAGGCGTTTCGCATTTCTTCTTTACCTCGAATCAGATGTCCTCCCGAAATATGGCCTGTTTCGTGAGCTATGACACCGGCCAGCTGTTCAGGATTGTCGGTTAAAAGCAAAAGGCCGGTATAAAAAAATTCATTCATGCCTTCGGCCACAAAGGCGTTTATCTCACTGCTTTGAATAAGAACAATCGAAACGCTATTCGGATTGATATCGGCAGCGCGATAAATAGGATTTGCCAGCGCGCGAAGATAATTCTCGATCTCGGCGTCACGAATAAAAGTAAAAGGCGCTTTTTCCTGAGCGCTTAAAGCACAAGGAAAAACGAAGGAAAGAATACATATAAGCAGCGCGAATTTTTTTAAGAAAACCTTCACTTTCTAAACCCCTGTGCAACCAAATATGTCTCGGAAGATTCCGCTCTGCTTGCTTCCGGTTTTGCGTGACGTTTTTTGGCGAAGTGATGCTTGAGGAGATTCAGTATGTCCCGTTCCGCCCCGCCTTGAAAGAATTTACATACAAAAGCGCCTTCCGGAGCAAGGATATCGATAGCGAATTGCGCTGCCAATTCCGTTAAAGCCATAATGCGAATATGATCCGTGCGCGGGTGGCCTGTCGTATTAGGCGCCATATCGCTCAAAACCAGATCGGCAGGTCCCCCAAGAAGCTCTTTCAGTTTCTCTGGAGCTGATGCATCCAGAAAATCCATCTGAACAAAGTCAATACCAGCAATCGGCTCCATAGGCAGAATGTCTAAGGCAACGATCTTGCCCTTTTTCCCAACATTCTTTGCTGCCACCTGCGACCATCCGCCAGGCGCAGCGCCAAGATCAACAATGCGCATGCCCGGTGCAAGAAGCTTAAATTTGTTGTCTAGCTGCAAAAGCTTGAAAGCGGCACGCGATCTAAATCCTTCCTCTTTTGCCGCCGACACAAAAGGATCGTTTAGATGCCGTTGAAGCCATCGCCGAGAGGATTCGGTGCGATTCTTTTTTGCTCGAACCCGGACCGCTTTGCGCCGACGGGAGGCAACGCGGTTATCGCCAAGACTTGTGAGATTGTTTTTGTCGTCTTTCATGCTCGGATTATATAGCAAAAATGATGGACAGCTAAAAAAGTTTTTGGACGGTTCTACATTCTGTAACAAGAGCAATTATATATTAACGACTTTTCCGGGAAACCATATCCGCCCCTGTTTATCCTCAATTTCAACAAGCCAAACATCTGGATCAATGGCAACTTGATCGAACAGATAAGCATCCGCATCTTTCTCGGACATAGTGTCCTCAGAAGTAACGGGAGTCCATATCCTGTCGTCACCAGAGCGCGCTTCCATCAACACCCGTGCATAGCCATTCAACAAGTTGATCTTCAAAAGGATGGTGCCGCTGGATGCGTACCCGCGATGAATAATAGTTATCGGTATACCTTCCAACGCCGCTCTGCGGGTACATAACGAGACAAAAAATTCAGTCGCTAGTCTATCTTCGTTCATCGCTGGCTTTTACAAAAACGCTGCGATCAAGTTTTAGGGCCGATATTGATATTCTGCCCCCTTCAAGGGCGGCAATATCGCTGTCGGCAGGAGCTGAAATTTTATTTTTGCGGGGATAAAGCCAGAAATAATCCTTTTCACGCAAGTCTTCACGCTTTTCGACCCGAAAGGAAGGAATGGTTTTATAGGCGGGAACCGTCCAACTCATTCCCAAAATCTTCTCGGAAGGAAGGTCGGGAAGATTAATAGATAAACAGTGATCCTCGCTCCATTTATCCTGCGCCAGTTTTACGAGAAGCTCCGGCACGACGGTGCGCGCCGTTCGCCACCTTATTTTTTTTCTGGAAGAAAAGTCGAGACTCACGGCGATAGAAGGAATGCCCATCATTAAGCCGGCAAAAGCCGCCCCTAATGTTCCCGACAAATTAACGTCATCGCCTACATTCGCGCCTGCATTTATGCCGGATAAAATAAGGGTCGGTTTATTTTCCTTCATAAAATGCGACAACCCCAGCACAACGCAATCCGAGGGAGTGCCGGCAATAGCCCATTTGCGCTCGTTTAGTTTGCGTCCGCGAAGCGGCTCGTTGATGCTGATGCTTTGCGCCATTCCGCTTTGATCTTGCTGAGGCGCAATAATCCAAATTTCATCGGCAAGATTCTCGATAGCTTCCGCTAAAACGTTAATGCCGACTGAATCAATGCCGTCGTCGTTCGTAACAAGGACTCTCCGAAATAATTGTCCCATCCTATTCAAACCCTATACGTTCTGAAATAAGGTAAAGAGGCCGTGCCTTCACTTCGGTAAAAATGCGCGCCATATATTCGCCAATGATGCCAAGGCTTAGCAGTTGGAGGCCCCCAAGGAATAAGATGCCGACCATAAGCGACGCATAGCCAGGAACATTGTTTCCGTAGATCAGCGTTTCGAAAACGAGGTAAGTCGCATAAGCAAGTGCGATTAAAGAAATTAAGGCGCCACACCATGTCCATATGCGCAAAGGAAGGGTGCTAAAACCCGATATGCCGTCGATGGCAAATCTCAAAAGTCTGAAAAAATTCCAGTTTGTGTGGCCGCTTTCTCGCGGCTCGACTTCGAAGGGGACACTGCCTTGCTTGAACCCGACCCAAGCCGTCAATCCTTTCATAAAGCGATTGCGTTCGGGGAGGGCATTGATCGCGTCAATCGCTTTTCGGTCTATGAGGCAAAAATCGCCCGCGCCTTCGGGCATTTCGATGTCGGCTATTCTGCGAAAGAGGGCGTAAAAAGTTTTCGACAGAATTTTTCTGAAGGTGCTGTCGGTGTCGCGGCTAATCCTTGCGGCACGAACAATTTGAAGCCCTTCCCGCCACCTATCTATCAGTTGTGGAATGATTTCTGGCGGGTGCTGCAAATCGCTATCCATTGTAATAGCGATTCCTCCTTTTGCCAGATGCAGTCCGCAAGTTAAGGCCGTCTCTTTCCCGAAGTTTCTGGCAAAACGGACGATTTTGAGTCTTTGATCTAAGTCGCGTTCGCGAAGAAGGGAGGTGTATGTTTCATCGGTGCTCCCATCGTCGATACAGATAAGCTCATAGCTCATGCCCAGTTGTGTCAAAACGGGATTAAGCCTCTGCAAAAGGGGGCGCACGCCTTCGGATTCATTATGAAAGGGAAGTATGACGGAGAGTTGAGTCATTTAGCCGATCTCGGTATTCCGGAAACCGAAAAACTCCTTCACTGAATTTTCCGAAACTTGCACTATTTGCTTTCCGGAATGCCCTAGAAACCTTCGCGCTCTTTTCTCTTGCGCTCGACTTTACGTTGACGCCGCACGGATTCGGATTTTTCACGTGCTTTCCGTTCCGATGGCTTTTCATAATTCCGGCGCAGCTTCATTTCGCGAAATACGCCTTCACGCTGGAGTTTCTTTTTCAAAGCGCGAAGCGCCTGATCAACATTGTTATCACGAACGAGTACCTGCACGAAGTATCCCTCCCGGGGGGCAAAGTTTAAGTGTTGAAAAAAAACAATTAGGCTGTTCTGTTGGACAACCGGAGGACGACGGAAATAACACAATCAATATGTTAGGGCAATCCATTAGTCATTCATTGTGCAAATAGTTTTGGCCTTCCACCCATAAGATAAATTTTCGCTTCCGCAAAGCCCATGCGACCAAATCCGATTACCAAAAGTGAAAAAATTATAATTTTCAACCACGTAGTAGCCTTAAAGAGAAAAATCTTCACGACTCCTTAGTTAACGGCAGTTAATTGATTTTCCACAGAATTTACCATTTTTTGGTGCTTAATCCCTTGACCTCCCATATATTCCCATGTTATCCCAATTTTACCCAGAAGGGGACCTGGGCTTTCACATTAAAGCTATGACTTTCGGGCGGTATCGTTCGGAATTTATAGAGCTTTTGATACTTTGGGGATCTAATGGCCGTCTTTTTGTCCAGTTTCGTCAACAAAATTGACAAAAAGGGACGCGTGTCGGTTCCGGCCTCTTTTAGAGCCGTATTGGGGTCTGATACCGCAGGGATCGTGGTGTTCCGATCGCTTCAATACGAAGCCTTGGAAGGATGCTCCATCGCGCATCTGGAGCTTCTCAGTCAGAGCCTCGAAAAGCAGGACATTCCTTCCGACATTTTTGAACTTATAGAAACTACCATATTCGGCGGTTCCGTTCAGTTGCCCTATGACAGCGAAGGCCGCATTAGTCTCCCTCAAGGTTTGACGACTGCCGTAGCCATCAAAGATGAAGTCGCTTTTGTGGGGAGGCGGAAAACCTTCCAGCTTTGGGACCCCGCAAAACTCGCCGCGCATGAAAGCAGTATGCGTAGCAAGGCCCGCGCAAAAGATATTTCACTAAGCAAAATCATTGCCGCCGTAACCCGCGCAGAAAAAGGGGAGGCCTAATGAAAGAAGCCTCTCATGTTCCTGTCATGGTGCGCGAAGTTGTCGAGGCCCTTGCCCCCCATAAAGACGGCATTTATGTGGATGCGACTTTTGGTCGCGGCGGCTATAGCCGCGAGCTTCTCAAAGCGGCTGACTGCCGCGTTGTCGCTATTGACAGAGACCCGGATGCTATTGCGGCAGGACAACAAATGGTCAATGAATTTGCGCCTCGTCTGACGTTGTTGCAAGGGCCCTTCGGTGCCATGGATGTGTTATTGGCGGGACAGCATATCTCTGTTGTGGATGGGGTTGCACTGGATCTTGGTGTGTCGTCCCCGCAAATCGATGAGCCGGAAAGAGGCTTTTCCTTTTCAGCAGACGGTCCTCTTGATATGCGCATGAGCAAGAGCGGCCCTTCTGCCGCAGATTTGATAAACGAGATGGAAGAGCAAAAACTTGCCGATGTGATTTTTAAATACGGTGAGGAACGCTGTTCGCGTCGCGTGGCACGCGGCATTGCGGAGGCGCGCAAAGAGAAACGCATTACGCGCACAAATCAACTGGCTGAAATTGTCCGCAAGACAGTACCTAGATCTAAAGACGGTCTTGATCCTGCGACTCGCACGTTTCAAGCTTTGCGCATTTATGTGAATGACGAAATCGGTGAATTAAATAGAGCGCTTGCCGCGAGCGAAAAACTCCTGAAAAGCCAGGGAAGGCTGGCTGTTGTTTCTTTCCATTCGCTCGAAGACAGGGTCGTGAAGGACTTTCTTCGCGAGCGGAGCGGGGGGGGCGACAGGCTGTCGCGCTATATGCCCACACCAGCTTGCAAAGCCATTACTTTTAAAATCACCACTAAAAAACCACGCACGGCTTCCATAAATGAAGTCCGGGCTAATCCGCGCGCCAGCTCGGCGAAATTGCGCGTGGCAGAGCGTACGGATCAGCAACCCTGCGGGGGCGCGCTATGATCCGCTCGTGCGCATCTCTATTCTTTTGGCTCAGCATGACGATTGGCGCCAGCCTTATGCTTTATCACACAAGCGATCGGGTCGCAGCGCTTGACCACAGACTGCGTGATCTAAATAAGGAAATAGAAGCCGAGGATGCCAGCCTTCACATACTGAAGGCTGAATGGGTGTATCTTGCCAATCCTGCGCGTGTTGAAACGCAAGCTTATCGTCACCTCAGCATGCTGCCAACAGAGCTTCGGCGCATTATGACTGCACAGACTATGGATAAAGCTCTTCCTCTGAGCGACGAAAGCATGCGGCAGCTCGCGGATGCTTCTAGGGAAGTCCCTTCTGAAAAGATGGCCCGCGATCGGTCACAAGAAACGCCGGCGGCGACTGTTGCCATGGACAGTA
The DNA here is from genome assembly GCA_964453225.1 of uncultured Rhodospirillaceae bacterium. Taxonomy (GTDB): domain Bacteria; phylum Pseudomonadota; class Alphaproteobacteria; order UBA9219; family UBA9219; genus CAIXLI01. The sequence continues at coordinate 10,241 of CAYVNS010000008.1, read as the reverse complement.
AGCAGAACCGCACTTACGCAACGCTCAATGAAGGCCGTATCAACGATCACATGGTTATACAACATCCAAAGGCCACGGTTGCTGTCGAAGAGAGTGGACTGGATGCGCCGGGTATTGCCGATATTGCGCGCGGTTTTGCGGGCGCAGCCGGAACGACGGAAGGTCTCGGCTCATTCATTGGCACGCTGGGCCTTAGCCAATGAAAAGATGGCGGCTTTCCGGAAAATCAGCATCCTCGCAACCGAGGTTGCCCGGAATTTTACCGCCTATAAAAAAACACCGTTTGGCAACGCCTCATGAACAGGCCTTAAATCTGGCTAAAGCGAGACTTGGGATTGTCATCCTCTTTTTTGCCGTCGCTTGGGTAACCATTGGCGGAAGATTAGCTTACTTGACCTTATCCGGCGGTACAGAAAGGCAAATGGCTACAGCACGGACAAACACCGATTCAGTTTCAAACCGCGCGGATATTATTGATCGCAACGGCGTTTTGCTTGCAACGTCCTTGCCCACAATTTCGCTTTGTGCGGATTCTAAAGCGATCATCGATGTCAATGAAGCGGCCAATCAGTTGATGCAGGTTCTTCCGGATCTAAAAGCGAATGAATTGGTTGAGTACCTTGGTAACGGCAAACGCTGCTCGGCGCTGAAGAGGCACATTTCGCCGCGACAGTATTATGAGGTTAACAAATTAGGAATCGCGGGGCTCCAGTTTCTTCCCGACGAGCGCCGTATTTACCCGGCCGGAAATCTTACCGCACATGTTGTTGGATATAGCGACGTTGACGACAATGGCCTTGCGGGTATTGAAAAATCGCAGGACAAAAGGCTTAATGACAATCCAGAGCCACTGGCGCTCGCCCTGGATCTTCGTATCCAAACCGTTTTGCACAAAGAACTTGATGCGGCGATGCGCGAGTTTCATGCAGAAGCGGCTTCGGGGCTAATCATGGATATCAGAACCGGAGAGATTGTCAGCATGGTTTCGCTCCCTGATTTTGATCCGGGGCGCGCAGGCACAGCCACGGAAGAACAACGCTTTAATCGCAGCACGCTCGGCGTTTACGAAATGGGATCAATTTTTAAAATATTCAATACAGCCTTGGCTCTGGATTCCGGCCTTGTGCATCTTTCGGACACATTCGATACGGTTCACCCTATTGAAATTGGGCGGCATCAAATCAAGGATTTTGAAAACGAAGATCATAATTTGAATGTGGCTGAGATTTTCGTCCATTCATCGAATATTGGATCCGCTCATATAGCAGAGCGCTTTGGCGGCGTTAAGCAAAGAGCTTTCTTTGCTCGTCTGGGCTTTACCCAAAAAATATCACTGGAATTGCCTGAAGTTGGCGCGCCATTAATTCCCTCGGCGCAGGATTGGGGCGAACCGACAACATTAACGGCGGCGTTTGGGCATGGCATTGCTATAAACGCCGTACAACTTGCTTCAGCCGTTGCGACGATCGTCAATGATGGCCGTCCCGTGCAACCAACGATGCTGAAGCGGCCAGAGTCTTACGAGCAGGACGTCAATACCGTCATATCCCCTAGGACATCGGCTCTTATGCGCGGCTTGATGCGTCTCGTTGTAACTCGCGGAACAGCCAAGAAAGCTGAAGTATCGGGTTTTATGGTTGGTGGTAAAACGGGAACTGCCGACAAGCTTAGCGCCAATCATAAATACGAGGGGGGCAGACGCTCCTCTTTTGTTGGTTTATTCCCCATCCAGAGTCCGAAATTCATCATTTTCGCAATGCTGGACGATCCAAAGGGGAACGCAAAAACTCAAGGATTTGCCACCGCCGGATGGGTCGTGGCGCCGACAGTAAGTAATATCATATCGCAAATTGGCCCCTTGTTCGGAATGGCGCCTCTTCCACGCGACATACAGGAAGCAACGGAACGGCAAATCATGAAGCCGCTTGGGTCACATTTGGTCGACGGCGTTCCGGCCTCGGATATGACGGCTTATGCTTCAGCCACACAAAGCAATAGGCAATAATCCATTATATTATTGCTTCTATTGTCACTTATGCAAAAGCTTATTTTGCTGTCATGCGTATCCCTTCATACGTTTACAGGATTTTATCATCGTGATACAAGGATACTGCAAGAATACAGCCTCTGTCTTGAGCCATAATAGATTTTTATGTGGGGGGATCCAATGGGGCAATACCAGACCACTCTTCGCAAAGAAACTGAGTACAATCGTCGACGCATGAGCGAAGCTCTAAATGAAGAAGGGAAATTTTGTAAAAAAATAATCGATCATTCGCCGCAGAGCATAACAATAATAAATGAAAAATTTTTTATTTTATACAGTAACGATGCGATCCGTTCTTTACTAGGCATTGAAAACACTGAAGGAAAGTGTTTTCTCGATTTGGTTGCTAAAGCGCATTGCCCCCGCCTTCAGACTTGGCTTTCAAAGGGCAGTGTTGGCGTTTGCGATGTCAAGTTAAAGCAAGGCAAGCGAAAATCTATTTCTGTAAGTATTTCCGCCTTTAATCAATTAATCAAAAAGCAAAATGTCCGCGTTCTGTTTCTCTCGGAAAATGAAAAGGCTACCGCACAGTCGGCGCTGCGGGATCTTGAGAAAATTAACGCGGATCTTTTGGCAACTCTCAGCAAAGCCCGCAACAGCGAGCGCATTTATCGAGCCATCGGCGAATCCATAAATTACGGTGTTTGGGTTTGCGATCCCGAAGGAAGAAACATTTATACGAGTCCCTCTTTCCTAAGAATGGTCGGCCTCACCCAGGAAGCATGTTCAGATTTTGGATGGACGAATAAGCTTCACCCTGACGATGCTGCACAAACGGTTGACGCTTGGCAGACCTGTGTTCGCTCAGAAGGGAAGTGGGATAGAGTGCACCGTTATTATGGCGTGGATGGAAACTGGCATCCGACTCTGGCGAGGGGAGCCCCGGTGCGCGATGATAACGGTAACATTCTTTGCTGGGCGGGCATCAATTTAGATATCAGCGAAATACAACAAGCAACGCAGGCATTAAAGGAAAGCGAAGCGCGTTTCCGCGCGGCTCAGGATGCCTCGCTGGACTGTTTCGTAATCTATACCCCGATTCAAGATAAAGAGGGCAAACTTCTTGATCTAAGAATTATTTATGCAAACCGCATGATGGGGGAACATTATAATACCACAGCCGAAAAGCTGGTTGGACGACTTATTAGCGATGTTCTTCCCGTAGCGAAAGAGCCGGGTGGCCTTATTGATCGACATGCGCGCATTATCGAAAGCGACAAAGCGCAGGAATATTTGCTCTCATTCGACGTCAACGGAACTACCAGATACTTTCGCAATCTGGTTGTGCCGTTTAAGCCATACGTCGCTACGACATTCAGGGATGTCACCGATATGGTTGTCGGTACGAATGCCTTGGCGGCGGCAAAAGCCGCGGCAGAGCGTCTTGCGCTTGCGCGTTCCAAATTTTTAGCGACCGCAAGCCATGATCTTCGCCAGCCTGTTCAAACATTGGTTTTGTTGCTTGCTATGCTGAAGACTCAGGAAACGTCGCCGGCCTTCAATAAAGTGCTGTTGATGGCGGAAAATGCTCTTGAAGGCTTAAAAAGCTTGATGAATAGCATCCTGAACATTTCGCGCCTTGACGCCGGGCTTATTACTCCCGAATTAACATCCATCAATGCTGGGGAGCTTTTGAAAAGACTGTCCCAGGAATATGTTCATTTGGCTAACGACAAAGGACTTAATCTTCGCGTCGTGCGCTGCAGTTTGCGTATTCATACGGACCCCATTCTACTCGAACGCGCGTTGCGCAACTTAATCGAGAATGCTATTCGTTATACAGAAAAAGGCGGCATAGTGATCGGAGCGCGTAGACGCGGAAATACCGTCCGGATCGATGTGGTTGATACAGGGATTGGCATCCCTGTCGATAAGCAATCACAGGTATTTGAAGAATTCTACCAGATGCAAAATGAAAGCCATAGGCAGGGCCTTGGGCTTGGGCTTTCCATTGTTAGCCGCATCGCTACTTTGTTGCGCGCGCAGGTTCAGGTATCCTCGCGGGAACGTCATGGTAGCCGCTTTTCGATTTCCCTCCCTCTTGACAACCATGCGCCTGAACAGCCAGCGCTTCAGGTGGAATCGATTAAAAAGGACGGAGGGCGCATCTTGATTATCGAAGACAATGCTGACGTGCGGACGGGGCTACAGCTATTAACAGAAGGATGGGGGTATCAATCCGTTGCGGCTTCCTCGGGTGAAGAGGCGTTGCTCTTATGTTCGACGGACACGCGGTTTGATGCGATTATGGCGGATCATCGCTTGGGCAGAGGAATTATGGGAACCGAAACCGTAAAAAAAATATGTGAGCAAGCAGGTAAAAAAATCCCCTCCGTTATTATTACTGGCGATACAGCAAGTGAACAACTTACTGAAATTCAGGCAAGTGGATTTGATGTTCTTTTTAAGCCAGTGGGCGCTATGGAACTCCGTCGAAAGCTCGAACAGTTGATGCAGGCCAGAAAATAGATCCAGTCGAATCAGGGGAGCTGCTGGGATTAGATGCTTTCTGCAAGGCCGTGTGTCGCTAGAGACCCGTGCACATAGTTAGCCAGCTCGTCAAAATCGTCTATCTCAACCCGGCTTCCTTTTATGCGCATGCCCGTCTTTCGCCGTAAAATATTTAATGCACGGGAGAAGGTGGCGCCGCTCATGCCAAGGAGATCGGCGATCAAGGTCTTTTCAAATGGCAGATGAAAAACGATATTGTGTTTTTTTTCACTACAAAACCGCAGTAGAAAACGACCAATGCGCTGCGGTGCGCTTTGCATCTCATTGAGGGCCATCTCGCCACAATAGCGCCTGTGATAGCTGGACATCGAGGAAAGCATGCTAAGGGCAAGAGTGCGATTATTACATATTTGATCTTTTAGCACACGCGAAGGGATGCTCAGTAAGGAGACATCTTCAACGACCTGCGCGCTAGTAGTATGTGCGCCATTTTCAAAAATAGCGTTTTCGCCTACTAAATTGCCGCGCGTTAGAATGTCGATAATAACCTCGTCTCCCTCCGGCAGGGTGTAGAACAGTTTAATCCAGCCGCTGTTTATAACATAAAAGTACTCAGCCGGCTCACCCTGAAGGTAGATGACCTTGCCTTTATTGTATGTTCTATGCTGTGCGGCATTTTGAAACGTCGCTAATTCTGCATCCGTAAGGTTGCAGAAAAAGGAAGCCTGCCTCAAGCAATCAAAAGAAGTTGATCGAGGAACGTAAGAGATCTCCTCAAATTTTGTCGCAGTCATAAGAATCATGGCGTTATCTCCACGCTATGGTTCCCTGCTTCTGGGAATGATTTAACCAAGTGTTAGACTATTTGATTAATGCAAAAATTTAAATACGTAGTTATACTTAGGGATAAGCGAATAATGGAATGTTTAGACTAGAGTCCTGCGGCTAACGCTAATTTAAGCAGCTCGGATAAGGTTCTAACGCCTGTTTTTTTCATAATATTGGCGCGGTGGGTTTCTACGGTGCGCCGGCTGATGCCGAGATCCGCTGCAATGTTCTTGCTCTGGTGGCCTGCAAAAATCAAATGCATTATCTCTTTTTCGCGCACACTGAGATGCGCAAGCTTGATTAGGGCAGCCTCGCGATCGGCAAAAGAGCTCGAAGCATTCTGTGCTTTTTTAAGCACCTTTTCGACGGCAATAAGCAGTGCATCCGGCTTGACTGGTTTTTCGACGAAATCAGCAGCGCCTGCCTTCATTGCCTGAACCGCCAAGGAAACGTCTTTATGCCCAGTGATCATGATTGGCAAGACGCGATAATTATTCTCCTTAAGATGACGTAATAAATCAAGCCCGCTCATCCCAGGCAACATGGCGTCGACGAGAAGGCATCCACTGTTATCGGGCGTGCATGCTTCAAGGAAGTGTTCGCAGCTCTCATATAGCGCGGCCTTATAGCCCGAGGATGACAGAAAATAGCCCATGCTTTCTCGAACATTTAAATCATCGTCAACAATCCAGATCAAGGATTGTGAATCGGGCTTATCCGCAGGTTCTTGTGTCGCTCGGAGATCTTCGTGCGGTATTCCTCCCTGTAATTTTGAAGAACGATTATATATAATTGTATGCGTCCCCGTTTTGAGAGACATGGATTCAAGGATCTGGCTCAGCGAAACTAAAGTTTCCTCTAGCCGAAGAATCATTTTATGCGCTTCCTCGTCCTTTACCCTTTCCGCCAAGACGCCGTGAAGCAGGCTCATGACCTGAAGCGGCTGACGCATTTCATGAATTTTAGCAGCGATGGAGTGCCTACCATCTTCGGGTGGAGAGCGTGCTAGCTTTTTGAATGTTTTAAGAAAATTTTGATTCATCGTTGCCGCTTCATCGTGATGTTATTGAAAAACAATAACAAACGTCGGAAAACCTTAAGCAAGCATGGTAAGCATGTATGAGACAAAACTCAAGGAACTTCACTAATGTTAAATGGTTGGTTTTTTGATGTTTAGCAGACCCGTGAAAATGGTGCCGATTGTCGGATTTGAACTGACGACCTACCGCTTACAAGGCGGTTGCTCTACCACTGAGCTAAATCGGCATATCTTTAATGCATCCTATCAAAACATGCGATCACTAAGCAAATGAAAGAGCCTTCTTAACATACAGCAGGATCAAGGAACAACTGGAAGAATAACGACGATGCTGCTAATAGAAAAATCATGACGGATGCGCAACTATTGCTTAAAAATCTTGAATGGCAGATCGCTTTGGGTGCGGACGAGAGCATCGGCGATAAACCGGTGCTGACTGAGTGGAGTCGGACCAGGGAATACAGCGCTAAAAGCCCAGTAAGCAAACCGCTCCTATTTACTCCATCATCAGATCCTTCTTTAACGAAGTCAAAGCAGCTCCAACAAGAAGCACCGCTTCGTGTATCGGCTCAAACGCTGGACGAGCTCCGACTCGAATTGTCCAGCTTTCAGGGCTGCGCGTTACGCTCGACAGCAATGAATCTGGTATTCTCGGACGGCAATCCTGCATCCCCTGTTATGTTTATTGGAGAAGCTCCCGGAGAAGAAGAGGATCGACAAGGAAAGCCTTTTGTAGGAGTAAGTGGAAAACTGATGGACAGAATGCTTCAATCCGCCGGTATTCAACGTCAGGATGTTTATATCTCTAATGTTCTTTTCTGGCGTCCGCCCGGGAACAGGACGCCGACGGATGGAGAAATTGCTTCATGCCTTCCTTTCGTAGAACGCCATATCGCATTGATAAAGCCCATGTTTCTGGTTCTTATGGGGGGCATAGCCGCCAAGACGCTACTTAGGACAACGGAAGGAATAACGAGGCTTAGAGGGCGCTGGACAAGCTATAATCCTGCCCCCGGATCGGGGCTTGATACCCCAATTCCATGCCTCCCTATGTATCACCCGGCATACTTGCTGCGCCAATCCAGCGCCAAACGTCAAGCATGGAACGACATATTATTACTCACAAATCAGTTAATAGAGAATAACATATTGAAAAAAAATGTAAAAAAAGGACATACCTTTTTGGGGTAGTCGATTTTGCTTGCCCAAATCCTTTTTCCTTCATAGAGGGGCGGGATGAACGCTGCGCCAACAAACGGGACAAAGAACCTCCATCTGCCAAAATTGGCAGCGATGGCCATTATCTTTTTGGGACTCAGCACAAATGCGCGCCTTGATGCCGCGCCCGTTTGGCAGCTTCAGGGCGACCTTCCTCCCCATGAGGCAAAGCAAGCCAAACCAAAAACGGATAACACTTCGATCCGGGTTTTGTCCGACAAAGACATGGCTTTGTACAAAGCGGCTTTTGCCGCTCAAGAAGTGGGCGATTGGAAATTTGCCGACGATAGCCTTGAGCAGGTTAGCGACAAGAGGCTTGTAGGGCATGTTTTAGCCGACCGTTACTTGAAAAGGGACTTTACGCTTGATGAGATTAAGGGGTGGTTGGCCATTTATTCAGATAATGCCCAGGCCCCCAAGCTTTATGCGCGAGCAAAAAAACTAAGTGGTTTCTCGAATACTTATATCAGGCCCCCCAAAGCCAATATCTCATGGTCGGGGTCTAATGGGGCCCAAACCACGTCTGGCTTTCGAAACATCAATGACAATGATGATCTAAGTGAACCAAAAGCGCGCATCATTGGAAAAATCAGCGGAGCTTTACGCAAGGGCGATCCACATAAGGCGCGAGAGATATTGAATTCTGAATTGCAAAGGGGCGCTTTATCCACAACCGAGGCGGGCGATATTATTGGCCGTATTGCGGCTACATTCTATTATGGCGGAGACATCGAGCGCGCGCGCTCAATGGCCCAGATAACCGAGAATTCACCTCAGGGGCTTTGGATTATGGGGCTTTCCGCATGGAAAAAACATGATTTTGGATCGGCGGCGCAAACTTTCGCTACGCTTGCCCAGACAAAGGGCCTCTCTTCGTGGGATCAAGCCGCAGCTTTCTATTGGACTTACCGTGCCACCAGCCGTTTGGGAGACAAGAAGCAATCCTACTTCTGGCTTAGCGAGGCCGCTCAATACCCGCAAACTTTTTACGGCGCTTTGGCCGGCAGTTTAATGGGGCATAAGCCAGCTCGTCCCTGGGAAATGCCCGAGCTTAACCCCAAACGTGCGGCGTTATTGTCCTCGACGCCAACAGGATGGCAGGCTTTGGCACTTGTTCAGGTTGGCCGCAATGATCTTGCTGAAAGCGAACTGCGGCGTATTATCCAAAATAGCTCCCCTGAAATGCGAACAGCCGTTCTTGCCCTGTCCGGAAAAGCCTATTTACCATCGTTAACTATGCAGCTCGGCAATCTTGCAGGCAATGATAACGGACGCTCGTTCGATGCAGCTCTTTTCCCGCTGCCGCCCTGGGAACCAAAAGAAGGCTTTAAAGTCGATCGCGCCTTGATTTATGCCGTAATGCGCCATGAATCGCGCTTTGACCCAACGGCAATCAGCTCGCGGGGCGCTTGCGGACTGATGCAGATCATGCCCTCGACCGCGCGTCAAATATCTAATGATAACGAAGCCTACAGATCATCCCGTTCTCTGTGTCCGCAGCGTTTGATGGATCCGGCCCACAATATGACGCTGGGGCAGAAATATGTCCGCATTTTATCCGAGCAGCCATGGATAGGCGACAACCTTCTCTTATTGCTTGCCGCCTATAATGGAGGCCCAGGAAATGTTGCTCGCTGGCTCGGCGGAACCGATCGAACCGACCCGCTTTTCTTTATCGAAAGCCTGCCTGTGCGTGAAACGCGTGATTATGTCCAACAAGTGCTTTTGCAGTATTGGATGTATCGCTCCCGCCTGTCTCAACCTGAAACGACGCTTGCTCAGTTAGCTCATGGTGAATGGCCACGTTATAAGGTCCATGAACAATTCGTAAAGCAAGCCGATGCTCAAAGACTCGAATTGTCGAGCATCAGATAGTCCTGCACTTACACACTTCAGTGTGAGGAAGCCTTTGGCGATTTACTCTAAGTTAGTAAATGCCTGTCAATATCCGCTCTTAAATTTACGCTTGATTGCGCAAATTCTTAAGCTTGCTTTTTCTTCGCCGGCTTAGAGGAGTACGGAAGGTAGCAGATGAGTGCAATCACGAAGCAGAGCCGAACACTGATCGTCGATGACAGCCCTTTAACGCGCGAAATGGTTCGCAATGCTTTGACGCGGATAGGCTATACCAACCTCGATGAAGCTTCCAATGGGCGCATTGCGCTTGATATCATTTATGAAGCGATGCAAAAAAAAGAAGACCCGTTCCGTCTCGTATTTCTGGATTGGTCAATGCCGGAGATGGACGGTTTGACATTCCTTAAAACGTGTCGCGCAGAACCTGAAATGAATGACCTCGCGATCATCGTGCTCACGGCTTCGGCAGAACAGGCCAATATGGTCAAAGCTTTCCAGAATGGGGCGACGGCTTTTATTACAAAGCCCTTCATATCGGAAAACATCTCGAAAACCATGGAACAGGTACTGTCCTGGGCCGAGAAGCACGTGTAATACCGTCGGTTCCGCCGCCCTTGAAATTCGGCGGTATGGAGAACCGAAATCATCGCGTTTCCGCTAAGCGAAAAGCCGCTTCACGGCAATAATCCCTTAAGAAATTATCACTTCTTGCGTATCCGCAAAGACTATGGCAAAAACCCTGCCTCGGGAAATTCAGCTTAAAGGCTGCCGTAGCTCAGGGGTAGAGCACGTCCTTGGTAA
>CAYVNS010000007.1:43453-89156 GCA_964453225.1 uncultured Rhodospirillaceae bacterium | reverse complement strand
CTTGGGTTGAGGACTCTACATCATTTTGGTCTATCTGGCGGGGGGAAGGTCACCTGTTCAAACTTAAGAGCGCAACTGAGGATGCAATGTTTCAAGAAGTCTTCTTGGTGGGCCACCATGATAATAATAACAATATTTGTTGGCCACTTTTCTCTAAAAGGAAAAAACCATGGAAATAGCCGGATATATCATCCTTGGGCTTTTTGCCGGAGCGTTAAGCGGACTCGTCGGAAGCGGGGGAGGAATTGTCATCGTTCCTGCGCTCATATACTTTTTTCGGCAGTCTGCTCACATGGCGCAAGGCACGACAATGGCGCTTTTTCTTCCTCCCATAGGCATTCTCGCCGCGTGGGCCTATTATCAAAAAAGGGTTTGTCGATGTTCGCGCCCGCACTTCTCATCGCTTTAGGATTCATGATCGGCGGGTTTTTTCGGAGCTAAACTGGCTGTCGATATATCTGAACCCGTTTTACGCAGTATCTTTGCCTCGGTGCCGGTGCTTATTGCCGCAAAGATGTTTATCGACACTAATTTTTAGCTATTTTCCCGATTTTCTGCGCCTTGCCCAAAGTATCGAAAAGCACAAAACATTCCCATGATAGCGAAATAAGCTAACTTCCGTAGTTAAAACCGCTGAAATGAGCGGTTGTTTATTGTTCCCGAATATTGATCCAATAGGCCTCATATAAAAAATAGCCATTGGAGATAGCATGCGGAACAATAATCTCATGAACGCGCGGCAAATTAAAGCCGCAAGGGCTCTTTTGGGCTGGTTGCAAGATGACCTTGCGAATGCGTCGGGGCTTTCGGTCGCGACTATCCGCAAGCTGGAGCTTGGCTATATCTCCCCGCGCAGCGCGACGATGGCCAAAATCCGCGAAGCGTTCGAAGGAAGCGGCCTTGAATTCCTCGACCCCGATGGCGTGCGCCATCGCCAGGAATACATCACCACCTACACGGCCCCCGACGGAACGCTCGCCTTTTTCGACGACATTCTTAAAACCATGGAGAAAAAGAAAGGCGACCTCCTTATTGTCAGTAAATCCGGGTCGCTTTTCGAGTTTGACGAGATCCATGCGGAACAATGCATGCGGAAAATCTCCGACCTTAAGGACACTCATTTGGTTTCCGTCAAATGCCTTCTGACCGAAAATTACGCGTCGCCACTGACGGCGGCTCTTTGCGAGTGCCGCCAGCTCTCCAAGCATTTTGTGGATCCCGCGCCTTTCTTCGTTTACGGGGACAAATACGCCCTCTTTGAAAACCGCGGGCTTCCCAAAATCATCGTCATTCAGTCGATGGCAATCACGCAGTCCATGCGGCAACAATTCTATTCGATGTGGGAAAAAGCCATGGTTTATGGGGGCGCCGAAGCCCAGGAAACTGGCAGAAAACTGGACGTTCAGCGAAAACGGGCATAGAAAACGACGTCCCCGCTATGCTATGCAGGGGGCCTTGTTTCCATAGGCTAAAGAGGATTTGATGAGTTTTCGTGCTTTTGTTCAGTTAACCGGTAAAAATTATTGCATTCAAAATATTCCCCTGTTGTCCTTATGCAAAAAGCAGGGAACGCCTTTCTTTGTCTACGATATCGATATCGCCCTGGCGCGTTATCGGGAAATTGATCAGGCGATTTTATGGCCGAAAAAGAAAACGCATTACGCGATGAAGGCGAACTACAACGTCGATCTTCTCAAAGCGCTGAAAGGCGCGGGCGCCGGCATCGATGCGGTCAGCGCGGCGGAAGTTATCCTCGCCCTGCGTCTTGGTTTTAAGCCCCGCGATATTCTTTACACCGCCAACAGCATGTCCGACGACGATATGCGGTTCGTGAATAAACTCGGCGTTCTTTTGAACATCGATTCGCTTTCCTGCCTCGAACGCTTCGGCAAGCTGTTTCCGGGAAGCGATGTTTGTGTGCGGTTTAATCCCGATGTCATCGCGGGAGAAAACGAAAAAGTCCAAACCAGCGGCGATACGACGAAATTCGGCATCCACGTGGAAGAAGCGCCGAAAGTGCTGAAAATCGCGAAAGCCCATAAACTGAAAATTGTCGGTTTGCATGAGCATATCGGCAGCGGCATCGACAACACCGCCAAGTTCTCCAAGGGAATGGATGACTTGCTAAAGCTTGCGCTTTGCGGCGAATTCACCGATCTGCGTTTTATGGATTTTGGCGGCGGTTTCAAGGCGCCCTATCATCCGGGCGAAAAACGCATCGATTACGCCGCTTTCGGCAAAAAAGTGACGAAAAAATTTGCAGCCTTTTGCAAGCAATACGGGCGCGAGCTCGAGCTTTATTTCGAGCCGGGGAAATACGTGGCGGCGGAATGCGGCATGCTCGTCGTTCGCGCGAACACGGTCAAAAGGAACAGGCACAAACTTATCGCCGGAACGGATTCGGGTTTTGGCCATCTTATCAGGCCGGTTTTGTACGGGGCTTACCACCATATTGTGAATCTTTCGAACCCCAAGGGCAAGCCGAAAAGCTACGATATATGCGGCAATATCTGCGAATCCGGCGATCTGTTCGCTCAAAATCGCAAAATTCCGGAAATTCGCGAAGGCGATTATTTGGGCATATTAAACGCGGGTGCTTATTGTTTTTCGATGGCCTCGATCTACAATCTGCGGCCCTTGCCGTCAGAACTTATCGTCCATAACGGCAAAGCATCGGTTTCTAGCAAGGCTCTGTCGCCTGAAGAATTGGCCGACGAAATTATAAAAAAATACACGCGTCGAGGACGATAACGTCAGACAGGCGCGTTTTCCGAACCCGCCTTTGATGCGGCCAATGAGCGATTACGGGTCTCCGAGCTTAAGAATGCTGAATGGCATCCAGTGGATGATTGATCATATAGCATGAGGCGGTCTTAAGGTTTATGGAAATGAAGGGAAACGCATTCCACTGAAGAAAATATTCGCGGTAGAAGAAAGTTGGAGCGGGCGACGAGGATCGAACTCGCGACCCCGACCTTGGCAAGGTCGTGCTCTACCGCTGAGCTACACCCGCATCCAAAAAAAGAATTTCAATCGAATCCCTTTTAACAGGCGGCGATAATACAAAGTGCCGGAACGAATGCAAGCGCTAAATCGATGCGTTAAACCGTGTTTTTCCAAAAGGTTGTTTTATTCCGAGCATTTGGCTTGACCGCGCTGCGTGAATAAAGGAATGTTTTAAAGAACGAATCCAGCCCCTCCCGTCCTATTCATGAATGAAGCCGAAGCCATAGAAGTCTGCCGTGAGGCCATCATCGTCATGCTCAAGCTGGTGGGTCCCGTTATGCTCGCCGGCCTTCTGGTCGGCGTCGTCATTTCCATTATTCAAACGGTGACTCAGATTCAGGAACAGGCGCTCACATTCATACCTAAAATGGTCGTCGTTTTCGGCCTTACCATTGTGCTTCTCCCGTTCATGCTATCGACGCTTGGAAGCTTCACGCATTCGCTGACGGATCGCATCGTCGAGATCGGCCAAGGCGATTGATGCCATAGGGGCAGGCTGAACAGAGGGGATAACCATCGTTTACGAACCATGCACGCGCTCTCCCTTGAAACTTTCCTGACCGGGCATGTGTTTGCCTTCATGCTGCTTTTATCGCGGATCGGCGCAGTCCTGATGCTTTTTCCGGGCATCGGCGAGCATTACGTGCCCCGGCGCACGCGCATGGTTTTTGCGTCCATGTTGTGCTTCCTCTTGCTGGGGCCGATGTTTGCATCGCTGCCCCCCATGCCGGCGGCGCCGGCGGAAATCGCGCGCCTTGTCGTTTATGAAATCGTCATCGGCTTGTTCTTCGGCACCCTCATTCGTTTGACCATGAGCGCTCTTGAAGCAGCGGGAATGATCGTCGGCATGCAGACGGGACTGTCGAACGCCACGATGATGAATCCGGCAATGGCCGTGCAAAGCCCCTTGCCCAGCGCCTTTCTCAGCACGGCAGGGCTGGTTCTTGTGTTTATAACGGGCATGGATCACTTCCTGATCCGCACCACGATTGCGCTTTACGATAAATTCCCCCCCGGCGGCGCCCCAATGCTTGGCGATATGACCGAAACGATCATGCGCGTGGCCAATCAAACGTTTATTATGGGCATCGAGCTTTCCGCGCCTTTTTTGATCATGGGCTTGCTGCTTTATACGGCGCTTGGCATCTTGCAGCGCCTTTTACCAGCCGTTCAGCTTTTCATGGTTATTCTGCCGCTGGAAATCTGGGGCGGCCTTTTGATGTTCTCGTTAACGGCGGCCGGAATTCTGACCATCTGGCTAAACTATTTCGATCAATCCATAGGCTCTTTTTTCCAGAAGTAGGACGCAATGGCCGAACAGGATCAGGATCAAAAAACCGAAGAGCCGACCGGCAAGCGTCTTGAGGAGGCGCGCGGGCACGGTCAGCTGCCCGTCAGCCGGGAAACGGCCATGTGGGTTTCCTTCTTGGGGATCGTCGCCGTTATGGGGCTTGTCGCGCCTTCCATGATGCAAAGCCTGGCGATTTATCTGAAAAACTTTCTGGAAATGCCCGATGTCGTACTTGATGATAGCGGCGTTCAGGCGCTGTTTTTGCAGATTTACCTTAATGTCGGAATGATCTGCGGCATCGCCTTTTTGCTGATGATGGCGGCGATTATCGCGGGTTTTATGCTGCAAACGGGTTTCTTCTATTCGCTCGAACTTCTTGCGCCCGATCTGACCAAGATCTTGCCCTCACACGGGATTAAAAGGCTCTTCTCTCTCTCCGCGCTCGTCGAGCTCGGCAAAAGCCTGTGCAAGCTTGTCCTGCTGGGTGGCATCGCCTACGTGATTCTGAAGCCCATTGCTTTAAGGGCCCCCGATTTATCAGGCTTTCCTCTCGAAGCCCTTTTGGCGTTCCTGCACAAGCACGTGATGCACCTCATTGAGGTTCTGCTGCTTGCGTTCACGATTATCGCGGCGCTGGACTTGTTCTACACGCGCTTTCAGTATCTCAGGAACCTGCGGATGACGAAGGTCGAAGTTAAGGACGAACATAAACAGCAGGAAGGCGATCCTATGATCAAAATGCGCTTGCGCCAGATCCGCATGGATCGCGCGCGCCGCCGCATGATGTCCTCCGTGCCGAAAGCCGACGTCGTTATCACGAACCCAACGCACTATGCCGTAGCCCTTCAGTACGACATGAGCAAAATGTCGGCCCCTGTCGTCGTCGCTAAGGGCATCAATCTGATCGCCGAGCGCATCCGCGACATAGCGAACGAAAGCAATGTGCCGCTCGTCAGCAATCCGCCGCTTGCGCGCGCTTTGCACGATACAGTTGACGTGGATCAGCAAATACCCGCGCAGCATTACCGTGCCGTGGCGGAAATTATTTCCTATGTTTATAAACTTAAAAAACGGAAATTTTAGGATATGTAAACCATGTTGGGCTTTTGCCTCAGGCTTGTTTAAATGTAATATGAAAACGCCATGACCCTTTCATCCGCCATAGCCGCGCACGAAGCCGGAAATCTTTCCCAGGCGGAAAGCCTGTATCGCTCCGTACTGCAGGAAGACCCCGGAAATGCCGATGCGTGTGCGCTTTTGGGCGTCGTATTGGGGACTCGCGGTTTTTATGACGAAGCCGTCCAGTGGGTTAATAAAGCGACGGAAGTCGACCCGTCATCGGGGCTTTTGCATTTCCACCGGGGAACCGTCCTCATGGCCGCGCAAAAATTGCCGGATGCGGTCGCCGCGCTTGAAAGAGCCGTTGCGTATCAGCCCGACGCGCCCCACTTCCATTTCAATTATGCCAATGCCTTGCGCGCAAGCGGGAACTGGCCGGCGGCGATCGCGCAATATCGCGCCGCGCTCGATCTGAATCCCAAATTCCTGGACGCTTTGAACAATCTTGCCCTCTCGCTTGTGCATGAGAAACAATACAAAGAAGCGCTTCAACTGGCCGCGCGTGCCGTAGCCATTGACGACAACTTCGGCGACGGCTGGCTAACGCTTAGCAACGTCGCGGAACGATTAAAAGACTACGATACGGCTCTAACAGCCGGTGGGCGCGCGTGCCACTTGATGCCCGATAATCATTTTGCGTGGTTCGGCTATGGCGTCGCTTTGAATCGCCTGAACCGCGACGCCGAAGCCGCAGAAGCCTATAAAAAAGCGCTGGAATTGAACCCCTCGCGCGCGGACATCTGGGACAACCTCGCCCAAAGCTATCAGGCGTTGAACAAGCTTGAGGAGGCGGAACAAGCCTTCCGCAAGGCCATTGAGGTCGATGGCCAAAGCCTGGCGAACGAGAACGGGGAGGTCGACGAAACGGAATACGGCCACCGCCATTGGCATCTGGCGCTTATCGAACTCATTCAGGGCAAGTACAAGCAAGGCTTCGCGCGTTACCGTGCCCGCACGGCGGCGATACCGGAACTCAAACGCCAGGCCATTCCCTTTCCTTTGTGGAAAGGCGAGAACCTGCGGGGCAAAAGCCTCCTTGTCTGTGACGAGCAGGGCTTCGGCGATACCATTATGATGGCGCGCTTCCTCCCCCGGCTTCGCCAAGGCGGCGCGCGCATCGTCTTTTCCGTGCATCCGGTGCTGAAGCCCCTGTTTTCAGGGTGGAACGGCATCGATACCGTGATTGCCCATGGCGAACATGTGCCGACGTGCGATTATTTTTGCTCGTCGTTTGACTTGCCGCACAGATGCTGCGCGACCCTTGAAGCCCTGCCGCGCGCCGTGCCTTATATCCCGCGATTTGAGCCGGATGCGGCCACGCGCCTTCCCGAAAAAGGGTTCAAGGTCGGCGTTGTCTGGGGGGGCAGCCCCTTGCATTTGTCCGACAGGAAAAGATCGGTGCCGCTTGCTCTTTTTGCCGATCTATTTGCCGTGCCGAACGTCACGTTCTATTGCCTCAACCGCGATCTTAAAGCGGGCGATCAGGAAACACTGCACCGCTATCCGATGAAAAACCTCATTCCGCTTCTAACCGATTTCGCGGCCTCGGCGAGATTGATCGGGCAGATGGATTTGTTGATCACTTGCGATACGGCAACGGCGCATTTGGCGGGGGCGCTGGGCAAAAAAACGTGGATCCTGCTCCCCTTTGCACCGGATTGGCGGTGGCTTACCGGGCGCGACGACAGCCCCTGGTATCCCACGGTGCGCCTCTTCCGCCAACCCAAACCGGAAGACTGGCAAAGCGTGCTTATCGACGTGAAAAAGGCTTTAACGGAAGCTTTATAAAGCCCTTTGCGGAATTCTAGGTGCCCTTCCCGACCCGGATGTCCATGTACGCCGAGCGGCGCAAATCGCGCAAAAGCCGGCGCGATTGCAGCTCCAGTTTTTCCGTGCCTATGGCGCGCATAATCGCCTCGCGGTCGATCCCGCCCGCATCGCGGCTGCAAACGAAAATTACAACGGCGCCCTTGTCGGTATCCAAGGGCTCACTGGAGTTTCCGGCCGGAACGTTGCGTACTTTCTCCGCCAGCCACGAAGGCGCTTCCGTGGGATTAACTTCGCCGAGTTTCTGCGCTTTCCATCCGGGATAATCAGCCAGCGTCTTTTCAAGGCTTGCGCAATTTTTCACGTCGCTACGCAGGCGCTCGGCCTCCTTCAAAACCGAAGGCTGGTCGCCGTTTGCATAAGGGCGAAAAGCCTGTTCCAAGGTTATCTTGGCCTTGGCCGGATCGCCGATGGAAATCGTGCGCATGTCCCTTACCCCAAGGATGTGAAATCCTCTGGCTGTGCGAATGGGCGCGCTGACTTGCCCGACGGCTGCGTTCGTCAGGGCGCGGGCTATATCGGGGGCCAGCTGGCCCGGCTGCACCCATCCCAGATCGCCGCCATGGGCGGCATCGGCGCCTTGGGAGAACTGCAAGGCAATCGCGGCAAAATTCGCGCCGGTCCTGATTTGATTAACAAGGTTATCGGCGACGGCGCGGACCTGTTCTTCCTCGGAAGGATTATCGACGGGAAGAAGAATTTCGCTCAACAAAAATTCCTCTTTGCCCGCATTGGCGCGAATACGCTCGATCATGGCGTCGATCTCGTCCTCGGCGACCTCGACGCGCGGGCGCAATTCCCGCTGAACCACCTTTGTCCACAAAAGGCCGTTGCGCACCTGCGCCGTCAAGGCTTCCGGCGGCACGCCGTTCTTTTTCAAAAAGTCCAGAATGTTGCCGGGTATCTTGTTCTCCCTCCCGACGCGCTGCAAAGCCTGGTCGATTTCCTCCTGCGAAACGGTCAGGTCGAGGCGCTTGGCTTCCTGCACCTGAAGTTGTTCGTCGATCAGGCTGCGCAAAATCTGGGGCAGCATCTGCGCCTGCACATCGGGCCTGTTCGGCATGCCCGAAGACAGCAAAGCCAACTGCATGCGCTGCTCCAGATCGACCTTCGTAATGACGCTGTCGTTCACGACGGCGACGATAACGGAATCGAGCGCGCCGCGTGAAGGCGCGGGCCCTAGCCGCTGGGCATGGGCCGGAATCGTCGAGGCGAGCAGGGCGGTAAGAACAAGGATTTTTTTCATGGAACCAAAGTCGCAAAAGGAAGAGAATGCCAAGCCGACAGGTTAGAGGGATTTGAGCTGGAAGAAAACGGTAATTTTTTGCCTCGAAATCAAAAGAGGAATAGGAAAATGCTGATTCACGCCTCCTGCGTTGCCGTAAATGGCAAAGCCGTCCTGCTTTCCGGCCCGCCGGGCATCGGAAAATCCGATCTCGCCTTGCGGCTTATCGACGAAGGCGCGCTTCTGCTTTCCGACGACCAAACGCTTCTGGAGCGCGAAGAGGGGGGGCTCATCGCCAAGCCGCCCGCTTCCATCGAAGGCTTGATTGAAGTCCGGCATGTGGGGCTGATGCGCCTGCCGTTCGTAAAAGCCGCTCCTGTCGCGCTTTATGTCGACCTGTTAGGGCCCGATGAACAGGCCGAGCGCCTGCCGGAACCGGAAACCATTTTCTTCCTTGACCAACCCGTCAGGCGGCTTAGGCTTCCATCATTCGCCGCCTCGACCCCCGCGAAAATCCGAATGGTACTGGGGGTGGGGCGTCATTCAGCCGACCCTGGATCGCCATGATGTCCGACACTCCAAACAAACTGCCTACGCGCCGGATTGTGCTTCTTACGGGCATGTCGGGGGCCGGATTATCAACGGCGCTTAAGGCGTTCGAGGATCTTGGCTATGAATGCGTCGATAACCTGCGCCTGAGCCTTGTCCCAGCGCTGGTCGACGACGCGGCAACGTCGGGCCGCCATCTGGCTGCGGTTATCGACACGCGGAACGCCACGTTTTCGGTGGCTGAACTTCTGCGCGTCGATCATCTGCTTCAGGCAAAGCCGGAGATCGAGGTGCACCTGCTGTTTCTGGATTGTTCCGACGACGCCCTACAGTTGCGTTTTACGGAAACGCGCCGCCGCCACCCGCTGGCGCTCGACAGGCCGCTGACGGACGGTATCCATGCCGAGCGCGAAATCCTGTGGGGCCTGAAAAACGAAGCCGACCGCGTCATCGACACGTCGCAAATCTCCGTTCACGATCTTCGCCGCCAGCTGATCGGCCATTACCAATTCGATACCGCGCAGGGCTTAAGCCTCTTTATCACGTCTTTTTCCTATAGGCATGGTCTTCCCCGCGAAGCCGATCTCGTTTTCGACGTGCGCTTTCTCGAAAACCCGCACTGGGAGCCGTCGCTCCGGCACCTCAGCGGAGCCGACGAAGCGGTCATCGCCTACATTCGCCGCGATCCCGATTTCGCCTCCTATATCGACCATTTAACGCAACTCGTCCTTCCGCTTCTTCCGCGCTTTCAGCACGAAGGGAAAAGCTATTTAACGATTGCCGTCGGATGCACCGGCGGCCGCCATCGCTCCGTCATGGTTGCCGAGGAACTGGCGAACATCTTTGCCGCAAACGGCTATGTTGTGGGCGTCGGGCACCGCGATCTCGAACGCAGCGCAAACAGACCGTGATAGGTTACAATAGAGCCTGTTTGATCGGTGTTACTTCACCTGCGGCAGCTGATCCTGCTTGGTGAGGGCCACGGTAATGTCCTTGGCTTTGTCGGGGGCCATCTTGGCAAGGATGGGGGCCGTCCGCGCGGGTTTCATGCGCTGAATGACGCCGAGAAGAACTTTCATATCAAGGCCTTCAAATATCTTGGCCGCCTCTTCCGGCTTCATGGTCTCGTAAATCTTGACCAAATTATCAAGCTGCACTTGTTGCGCTTCGCCGGCCTGATTGACCATAGATTGCAGTTGCGCGCGCAAGGTTTCCATTTCCTTGATTTTTTGTTCGATGCGCTGCTCCGCGACTTTCATCAACGACTCGCGCATGTCCAGGTCGCGCGAGCGTTTCTCCAGCTGTTCGCGCCGATCCGCAAGTTGTTTCAAAACATCCATCTCCGCGGGCGTGGCGTCGGCGGTTGGGGGCTGCGTAAGGTTGGTTTTGGAATCGTCTTCCTTTGCCTTGGCCTCGGGCGTCGCCGCCGGAGCGGGGGCGTCGGCCTTGGCTTGGGCCGGCTTATCCGCCGCTTTTTCTTCGGCCTGCGCGGGGTGAACCAATAATTTCCCCGACGACACGGTATCCCAAATCTCCGCGGCGCGCAGGCTGACGACCGTCAGGCTGATCAAAATACCGACGGGCAGCAAAAAGCGGGGACTTAACAGGAAGCGTTTCATGAATCCTCGCGGGGCGCAAAGAGGCAGACCTCAGAGGCTACATCTAGCACAGAGAAAATTAGCAAAAGACTAACATTCATGAATTTCGCTTGTGAAACGATGGGTTGGAGGATCATCTTAAAGCATCTTTTTAAGGGCTTGCAAAAGCTCCTTCTCGGCCCGCGTCGCGGTCGGAATATCCACATTAACCGCCGGTGCTTGCTTTTTAGGCCTCAGTTCGCTCACCTGCGCCATTTCCGCAGGTTTGGCCGTCCGTTCCGCACTCATGACGGTCGAGGTTTTTTGGGTCAGCCGGTCCGCCACACCCTCCGCGCTATCGATAATGAAGTTCAATTCGTCGCGCACCAGCGAAGCCTTTTCAATCAGCTTTTCCAGATCGTCGCCGCTTTCGCGCGCCACCGAACGCAAACCCTTGATGCCCGCCTCGGCCCGCGTAACCGCGCCGTTGAAGTCCCGCACGAAACGCTCCATTTCGGCGCGGGAAGCGCGCAAATCCTGCAACTGGCGAATAAGGCGAATAGCCTGCACAACGCCCGCGCTTACAACGCCGATTAAAACGAGATCGAGGAAAAGGCCGATCCACTCCGTCATAATTCATCCTCCTCATGCTTATGGAGCGTAACTTCCTCGACGCGGACAGCCACATGGTTGTTCAGAGATCCCATCCGTCCCTGAAACAGCGTAATATCGCCCGCGCGCAAGGAAACCAGATCGTCCGCCTTGACGTTCAGCATCAGGCGCGAGCCGGGCTTCCAGTTCATAACATCCTTCAAAGGCACCGTCACTTCGTCCAGAACGGCGCGCATCTTCATATCGGTCATCAGCAATTCGTTGCCCAAGTGGGATTCCCAAATGCTGTCGCGGCCGAATTTTTCGCCCATGAACATCTGGAGCAAAAGTTCGCGGATCGGCTCCAAAGTGGCGTAGGGAATAAGCACTTCGATGCGTCCGCCGCGGTCTTCCATGTCGATGCGCAGCTTGGCAAGCACGGCGGCGTTCGCCGGGCGGGCGATGGTGGCAAAGCGCGGATTGGTCTCCAAACGGTCGAAACGGAACGTCACGGGCGACAAAGGATCGAAAGCGCCCGACATATCCGCCAGAACGACGCGCACGAGCCGTTCCACAAGGTTGCGTTCGATGGTGGTGTAAGGGCGGCCTTCGATGCGCATTTGCGCCGTGCCGCGCCGTCCGCCAAGCAGCACGTCGACGATGGAATAAATCATGGCGCTGTCGATCGTCATGAGGCCCGAGTTATCCCATTCCTCGGCCTTGAACACGCACAGCATGGCGGGCAGGGGGATCGAGTTCAAATAATCCCCGAAGCGCACCGAGGTGATCTGATCGAGGCTGACTTCGACGTTGTCGGACGTGAAATTGCGCAAGCTGGTCGACATCATGCGCACCAGGCGGTCGAAAACGACCTCCAGCATCGGCAGGCGCTCGTAATTGACAAGCGCGCTGTTGATCAGCGCCATAATGCCGGAGTTTTCCTGCCCGGCGGCGGCGGCATCGCCGAATCCTAAAAGACTGTCGATCTCGTTCTGGCTTAAGACGCGCGCAGCGGCGCCGTCATCGCCGCCCCCGCCTTCCGAGGCGGCGGCCCATTCGGCCATCATTTCTTCTTCGGTCTGTTCTGCCATAACCACAACACCTGAAAACGGACAAGCCCCAATCCCGAAAGGGAGAAGGCGAATCCTGACCTATTGTACCAGCATTTCCTGAAACAGGACATCGCGAACGCGAATCGGCTGCGCCGCCTCGGTTACGCGCATCAAAAGCTCCTCCCTCAAACGATACATGCCGGCCGAACCGCGCAAATCCTCGATCCTCAATTCGCGCAAGTAAACCTGAAAATTGTCGATGATGCGCGGTTTGATCAAATCCATCATCGCGGCGTCCTTTTCGTCCGCCAACTCAAGGGTGACCTTGACCTTCAAATAATTGGGGCGCTTGCCTTCGCCGCTGAGGTTGACGATCATATCCCCCAAAGGATAATAGGCGGTCTTGGCTTTCATGTTTTCCGCCGAGGCGGCTTCTTTTTCACTTCCGCCCGCCAGGAAAATAGCGCTCACGCCGCCGATAAGCAGAAGCCCCGCAACGGCGGCCCCGGCAATGATCAACATTTTCTTCTTTTTCTTGGCCGCGGCCTCATCGGTTTCAGCCCCCTCCGGGGCTTCGCCTTCCTTCTCTTCCTCTTCGATATCCTTTTTTTTGTCTTCGGCCACGATGAACCTCATGAAAAAGAATCGGGAGTCGGTCGATTCCCGAAGATAAGGTTAATAATTTAACCTTTTAAAATATTTAAGCAAAGAAAAGAATGCTCAAGTTCCTCCTCATAAGGAAGCCGCTGTGACTTGGCGGGACTATCAATCCAAAATAACGTCCAATAAAGGCAGATGGCCGTGTCGCCCTATGATTCTAGGCCACGCCCTGAGGCTTCATGGTGCCTACGTTACCGCGCTGCGAGGCGTAAAGCGCCCCAAAGTCGATGGGTTGCAGCGTCACGTTAGGGAATCCGCCTTCGCGTACGGCATTCGACACAATCGCGCGGGCGAACGGAAAGAGAAGGCGCGGCGCCTCGACCAGAAGGAAAAGCTTAATCTGTTCCTCCACAATATTCTCCGGCAGGCTGAACAAGCCGGCATAAGATAGCTCGACGATAAAGCCCGTCTTGTTTCCGATCTTGGATTCCAGTTTGATCTTAAGAACGGACTCATACAGATTCCCGCCCATATTCCTGGACAGCACGTTGACATCCAGTCCCATCTTAGGCTGCGTTTGCAGTTCGTTTAAAATCTGGGGCGCATTCGGGTTTTCAAAAGAGAAATCCTTCACGTACTGCGCGCCCATGCCGATAGGGATGTTCATCGTATGCGGTTCGGCTTTGTTTTCGGTTGTCATGTAATCTGCCATCGTTTGAGGATATGAAAGAAACCTATATCATGGTTTTTAAGACAATGTATGTTTCCTTCTGCCACTGATTCTTCTTTTCCGCAACGCGAACCGGGCTATAATTGCTTGGCCGAAGGCGATCTTTTTTAGTATGGAAAAATATAACGCGTGCGCGCAACTCTTCGAGGTTATGTAAATGCAGGTCGATGTCGATATCCTTATCTTTGCCGTAATCGCGGCCCTTCTTCTGGGGCGGCTTTGGGCTGTTTTCGGGACGCGGAATGATGGCGAGCCGCAGCGCCCCAATCCTCTGGCCGCGCTCAAAAAGCGCGAGGAGGAAAAGGCCGAACCCCAAAACATCAACAACGGGCCGAAGCTTCAGCTGGCTGCCCCTCCGCCCAACTCCCTTGAAGGCGGGCTCGCGCAAATCAAGGCCATCGACCCGGCCTTCGATGAAAAGTCCTTCCTGCAGGAAGCGCGCGATATCTTTACGTCTGTCGTCGGCGCTTACGCCGCAGGAAGGTTGATGACCGTCGCGGAATTTTTATCGCCGGGACTCTTGGCTCATTTCCAGAAAGCGGTCGATGCGCGCGCCAAGGAAGGCCAAACGGCGCGCACGCGCATTGCGCGCATTAAGGATTCCGAAGTCCTTTCGGCAAAGGCCGAAGGCGCGCGCGCGTTCGCAACGGTTCGGTTCGTAAGCGATCAGGAAAACACGCTTCGCGATTCAAAAGGCGAAGTTATCGGCGGCGCTACCGGAAAAGTTCAGGAAGTGACGGACACATGGACGTTCGCCCGCGACATGAACGTCAAAGGCGTAAACTGGACCGTCGTTGAAACAAAAGCTTAAACGCAATCAAATGTGTTGTATTGATGCGGCCCCCTTGATGTAGTCATAGGCGTAGAAGGCGCCGCGTTAGTGCTCGTGGGCGAGGACATATTATAGCCTTCGTTGTTTGTGGATTCGTTTTGAACGTCAGAAGACCTGTTTAATAGGCTATAGTTATTATAACGAGGGTTTCTTTCCTGTCCGTTCGGAGAAGCGCTGGTGTCTGAAAAAGCATAATTATTCTCGTCGGTGATATTTGTCTTATATTCAGGTTTTTCTCCCGGATGCGCGGTACTATAAAGTTTTTCTGTCTGTTCTAATGAGCAAGTGTCAAATTGCGGCTTTCCCTCAAGCGTTGCAAATTCGTGAGGGCTTTGATTCAACGCTGAATCTAATTTTTCTGAATTTAATTCTTTTCTATGTCCCACGCTCATAGGCAGCCCCTTTACGAAGGCATCTTGCCTTATTAAACCACACTATAATTAAACCCCCTTTAATTTTGCCGCTTTGGCGTCATTAAAAGGAGGTTTAAAATCATATACTTAAAATGGGAGGCCCGGTTTATTGCGGGGCAAGCAAGGTTAAAATCGGTCACGGATAACGAAGGCGCGATATTTTGGTGCCTTTAATATCGATGCCAAGCATAAGGCCTTTTTGATCGAAGACATAGGCATATACATCGTCTTTATAGGTCGTCGAGGTAAGATTCTTTTCCGCGCCCTGATCGACGATAACGACCGTCGGGCCGGTTCCGATTTCCCACCCGCGCGTATCGCGAAGGTACTGCAACGCCTTGTCGCTCATAAAGAACATCGCATAGCCGTAAGATTGCGCGCCGGCCTGAAGCCCCCATGATCCGGTGACCGAGTTGTAATAACCGTCAACGCTTTGCCCGACCCTCAGCACGCCTTCGCCGTAACCGGCGCCGAAAATAAACCCGGCCTTAATGATTTTCGGGAAAATCAAAACCGCTCTGGCGTCTCTTGCGATCCGCGCCGCCGCCTGGTTTGAGGAAGTGAGCATCCTCAGCGCTTCGTCCGCCTGCCGGTTCAATTCTTCGGGGGCTTCGGCATAAGCGACGCCGGTTCCAAGAACAACGCTCAAAGGAAGCAGGAAAAACAAAAATAAAATGAGGGAGCGGAATTGTATCATCGATCCTCCGACGGCTGGGGGTCAAGGCATTCATTCGCTACGCCTGTTTTCAACGCGTCGCTTTGATGTTTATCAAAATGATCCGGGTCTAAAATGGCACGTTATCGGGGATGATAAAAAGACAGCCGGAGGATCGATATGGCCGATAATAAATACGCAACGCCCTATATTTTTGTTGCCGTCATCATGGCGGCGCTGCTCGCCAACGGCGTGTTGGCGATAAGGGAAAATCTGGCTATCGAGAAGTCCGGTCAGCTTACGTACAGTCACAAAAACACTACTCTACAGCCTGCCAATTAAGACGAGGATAAGCACGATCAGAAGAATAGCGCCGACGCTGATTGACGGGTAATAGCCCCAGCTTCTGCTGTAGGACCAGTTTGGCAGGCCGCCGATCAAAAGAACCACAAGGACGATCAAAAGAATTGTGCCTAAACTCATTCCTGTCTCCATGATTATTGTTAATGAAGGAAACAAAATACCACGCACGAAAGCCAATCTTTTGATGTTTGGCAAATAAATTGCGGGAGATGTAATTTTAGGGTCTTTAGCCGGGCGGCGAGGCGGGCGATGCCGGCAAGCGCCTTGATGCGGCGCGTACCAGCATAAGCAGCGACAAGCCATAGAAGATCAAATTTATGGCGATGGCCCATCCCAGATAAAAGAAGCCGAAAATCGGCCAACCGATCCATAAAAGAAGAGCCAGAAGGATCGTCATAATGCCCGAGACGAACATCCAGTTCCAGTTTCGCGCCGGCCTAAACTGAAGGGCGAGCAGCAGCTCCAAAAGGCCTTCGACGGTCAGAAAAAGAGCGACAAGCGTCATGAAGGCAAGCAGCATGGGCAGGGGTCGGATCAGAAGAATGCCGCCGACGGCGATCGAAAGAAGCGCCGAAAAGATCGACCACCAGTGCGTTTTCGATTTCAGGGATAAAAAAAGCTGCACAATTCCCGTCGCAAGAAGAAGCGCGCCGACGATCAGGCTGAGGCTGACAACCGTCGACGCCGGAAAGACAGCGGCAGCTACGCCCGCGAGAATGAACAACACGCCTTGCGCGATATACTTTCCCCTATGGGCTTGCAGGTCCCGCTCGATGGCGGGACCCAAAGCCGCAAAATTGTCTTTCCTCAACACGTTGAAAAAAAACATGATGCCTCAAAGCCGGTTCGCGCGGTTACGTTGTTTTTCCGCCCCCGCAACAGGAAGACGTTGTGTCCTCATCGTCGCAATCGTCCTTTTCGACAAGCTCGTCAAAGCGCTTTTCCGCGTCTTCCTTTGCAAGGCCGTATTTTTCCTGAACCTTGCCGAGGAATTGATCCCGCTTGCCTTCGGCGAGCGCAATCTCGTCGTCGGTTAAACGCCCCCATGTTTCCTTGATTTTGCCCTTTAACTGCTCGAATTTCCCTTTCATTTTGTCTTCCATATTTTTCCTCCTTGTTTGAGTTAAAAGTCGACTTATACCAACCAACCGATGAAGCGACCCGCATCGGTCACGAGCGGTTGCGGGAAGCGTTTGTGCAGAAACAAGAGGACCATCAACAAGTAATTAGCGTACCGCAGAGCGAGTGATGTCAAACGGCGTATCGGCTTTCATTGATTCAATGGTTTAATGAATGTTCAGCGGCACAACGAGCTGAAAGCCCGGCGAACTGTAATAGTCGTAATCGTAATAATAAGGCGGGGGCGCCACAGGCGGCGCATACACAGGCGGATAAACGGGATAATAGCGGTACGAGCGGGCCAAGGGCTTGTTGTACCTGCGCCGATCCCTTTCATGCCGCCAATCCCTGTCTTGCCGCCAATCCCGCCGCCGGTCGTCATGGTCGCGTCTGTAAGGTTGAGCGTCGGCGGCGTTCGCGAGGGATAACAAAGGCCCCGCGACCAGCGCCAAAATCAAGCCCGTTGTCCCGGTCTTTTTACGGAGTCTTGTCATTTTTTCCCTCCAAAGGGCTTACTTGCCGCTCTTGACTTGACTGGACCGCTTGCCGCGCAAGCTGTTGAAAACAGTGTCCGCATTATTCCTCTGATTTTCCGTCATGTCGTCATACAGGGGCTCGAAGGCCGTCATCATTCTCTTGATCCCGTCCGCATGCGCCTGCGTGATGTCGGCATAGGATTGCAGATCGTCCAAAGCGTTCATGGATACGGCATCTTTGTGGCGCTGCTCGATCATGGACGACAGCGTGGCCTCGTTGTCCCGCATGGTCTTCGCGACTTCCGCCCAGCGTGCCTCTTGCGCGCCGGTGATGCCCAGTTGGTTGTGCAGCTCCTTAATGCGCTCCTCGGTATGTTGCGCCCTTTCCTGCGGGGTCATGTATTTCCGGCCTTGCGTATCTTGGGGCTGGCCCGCCTCATTTGGTGCCGCCGCTTGGTGGCCGCTTGATTTTCCAGCCGCAAAAGAGGGCAGGGGATTGACGAGAATGAAACTTACGGCAAAGACGGCCGCGAGAACCGTGGGCTTCATGGGGAAATTCCTTCTTCTGGTTTTAGATTTGTTTTGATGCTCCCTGCGTACGCTAAACGCGCCTATTCATTTTGACAGTTGTCAAAACCGCACTTTTCCGCGGAGAAAAAACCGCAAAAAGAATGCCTTTGGATGAGCGCCATGCGCGCTGCGGTTTTTTGATAATCATCAAACAGCAAACCTAAAGGTAGCGTAATTCTTAAACGTAGGCGCGCTCTTGCCATGATCTTCATTTATTCAAGGAGATTCCCATGCACCAGAAAAAAAGCAGAACCTTGATTGTCGGCGGCCTTGCCTTGCTTGGGCTTGGTTTTTCCCTGTCAAATTTGCCGGTGGAAGCGGCCGATACCGTCGCGCCGCAAATGGTCGAGCAGGTTAAGATCGACGTTCAACGGCTTTCCACCGGTTATCGCGCGTCGAAAATTATCGGCAGCACGGTCATGAACGACGCGAACGATACGGTCGGAAAAATCGACGACCTGATCGTCAGCCCCGACGATAACAGAACGGCTTTTGTCGTTCTCTCGGTGGGCGGCTTTTTGGGCATGGGCAACCGCCTTGTCGCGGCGCCGTTTGACAACCTGAAAATCACGAACAACAGGATCGTTATGCCCGGCGCGACAAAAGACGGGCTCAAGGTTATGCCGGAATTTAAATACAGCACGCTCTAGAGCCGACGTCAGAAGGTTGGCGGCCTCAGCCGTCAAGATTTGAGCTTGAATCTGCTCGATAACTAAAGATTTAAAGCCTTTTTCAGCAACGACAAACGCGTCAACCTAATCGGGCTCTAGACGGAAGAAATCCACTCATTCAAGGGAGGGACCCCATGTCGTGTTTAAAAACGCTGTTGCCTTTGATCCTTCTTGTTGGCGTTGCCGGTTGCGAAACATGGGACCCCGACAGGGATTATGACCAAAGGTGATGCGTGTGCAGGCAAAGATCGGAGTACAGGGATTGCGTAAGGGACAGGGACAGATACAAATCGGACAAGGAATCCTCGATGATGCGCCATAAAAGGAGTACATCCGGCATGGGAGCCGGCGGTTATTCAGGAGCGTCCGCCGCGACGCGCGACGGGACAAACCAGCCGTATACCGGCGGCCCGGCGGATACCGGCCCGGCCGGCCCCGTGCGCGATGTGTACGGCTGGTAGGTCGGCGGCAAGATCAGTTGGCTATTTCCAGCAGCAGAGCGTCATGGTCCGAGCAGGGTACGGGTACAATGCTAAGCTTCGCCTGATCGGCGATGCCCGGCGTGCTGATGCATAGATCCAAAACAAGCTCGCGCTTGTGGAACTTAAACGTCGGACGGGTATCGTTCAGCAAGACAAACTCGTCCGCCAAGAGCGGGGTCAGCTCTTCCATGCCGGAAAGAATGTTGAAATCCCCAAGGAAAATCACTTCGCCTTGCGTGTCCAGCATCAGCTTGCGCGCCTCAAGGATTTGCTTTTTCCGGGCGGCCTTGCTCAGCGAAAAATGCGCGAAAAAAAGCGTTACGTTCTCGCTCAGCGCAACCCTGTAAATCAGCCGTTTCGTGCCGTTAGCGAAATACAGTTTTTCGAAGGCAAAAGGATGTTTGGCGATAAAGGCAAGGCTTTTCCCCTTGGTCATGAAGAATTGCCGCAGGCGGCTCGACAGGCCGTACTTGTTCTCGATGTCGAAATGGCAATGATCCTCGTTGATCAGGGCCTCCAGCTGGTTGAAACCGGACGATGGAAAAGACCCCTGATCGATTTCGGCAAAGCAGCAAAGATCCGGGTTTTCCTTGGCGATGATCTCCCGCACCTTGCAAAGCGCCTGCTTCTGGCAGGCTTTCGAGATATAGAAATGCCTGTGCATATAACGAACATGCTGCGCCAGATCGCCGTTTATCCCTCGCGCATAACCAAGGTTGCCGAAAAGAATTGTAAGTTTACGCTTCGTCATTTCAGAAAATGTTTCAAATGACGCGCAAGGCGTCCGATAAGCAATTTATATGTGGGTTCTTTTGCAAGTTCTTCAAGGGTCAATTCGCGGCTGTTTTTCAAATCGTCCGCAAACTGCCGCTTCATTTCCGCAATGGCGTCGGCGTTCTTGATCATCAGGTTGGACTCGCGATTATGGAAGAAGCTCAGCACGTCCATGTTCGTGCTGCCGATGGTTGCCCACGCGTCGTCAATAACGATCGTTTTGCAATGGATGGGAACGGTTTGATAACGGAAAATTTTGATACCGCCCCTCAGAAGGTTTTTGGCATAAGACAGCATCATCCAGTCGGCAAAAAGAACGTCCGAACGCTCCGGGATCAGCAAAACGACGTCGACGCCCCTTGCGCGCGTGCGCCTCAAAAGGCGGCGAAAGGGGCGGTTGGGGGCGAAAAAAGGCGTCGTTATGTACACATAATTTTTCGCGCCCTTAATGCGGCGAACCAGCTCGTTATAAATCAATGAACGGCAAAAAACCGGGTTGCTCTGCAAATACGTAAACTCTTCGCCCTCATAAGAAGGCGGCATGCACTTCTGCCGCCGTATTCTCAAAGTCAAAGAAGGCCTGGAAAAGGACTCCTTAATTTGCGGGATGACCGGCCCGGTAATTTTTATTTGCGTATCCCGCCAATCCTTCATGCGCTCGGCGATGCAAACGCCGCCTGTGTACGCGATTTCGGAATCCACAAGCAGGGTCTTGATATGCGTCCGCGGCAGCATGCGCCAGGGCCGGAACATGTCAAGAAAGCGTATTTCATGGTAAAAATAAAAACGCCCGCCGAGCGCGCGCAACTTTTGAATCAACGGGGATTTCAGAAAAGCGGCGCTCCCGTATCGGTCGCAAAGAACAAAAACCTTCACGCCCTCGGCGGCTTTTTTTATGAAAAGCTCCATGAAGCGCCGGCCCATGGAGTCGTTCTCGAATATATATTGTTCAAGCTCAATGGATTTGCGCGCCGTCTCGCAATCGCGGTACATGGCCTCCCATGCTTCCTTCGCGGACAGATAAAAACGCCATTGATGCAGGCTCGCCATTCAGCCTCCTTGGAACAGCCTTTTCTAAATGTTAAATGAAAATTCAAATTGTCACATCAAATATCGACGAGGGACAACGTATGCCTCAGGATTATTTGGCTCTGATATCAAGAGTTTAAAAGGAATATTTTCAAATTTAGAATCCATCATGCCATTGCAGGCGGGGCAGCAGCCATCTTTTGCTGGAATAATGGCAATCTCTTAAGATGGTGCCCAGGAGAAGACTCGAACTTCCATGGCCTTGCGGCCGCTAGCACCTGAAGCTAGTGCGTCTACCAATTTCGCCACCTGGGCTTAGCTTAGCGAACGCAAAGGTTTGCCAAGCAAGGAGGTGGTGGTAAAACAGAAAGCAGGCGCGAGTCAAGGGCGCACACTATTCATTAAGATTTTCATGAAGCCTAAACGAAAAATCCCAACGCCGCAAAGCCTTGCCAAAGCCGCAGAAAGGTATCTTGAACGCTACGCCGCCTCGGAAGGCTCGCTGGTAAGGGTTTTAAAGAATGCGCTTCGCCGCGCCGCCATGGATAATCCCGAATTCGCGACCGATAAGGAGGGCATCGAAGCGCTTCATACGGCTATTGTCGGTATCGTCGAAAAATATAAGAAAGCGGGCATCCTGAACGACAAAGTTTACGCTGAAATGAAAGTGAACAGCCTTCGGCGGCGCGGCCTTTCGCGCACCGCCATCGAACAGAAACTGGGCATGAAAGGCGTCAGCAGCACCATCGTTTCATCGGCGCTGGCGCAAAATGCGGAAGGCGCGCCTTCCGATGAAGTCGAATTCCGCGCCGCCTTGGCCTTCGCCAAAAGAAAAAGGCTTGGCCCTTTCGGCGGGGATAATGCTGCGGATCAGCGCCGCAAAGACCTCGCTTCGCTCGCGCGCGCGGGTTTTTCCTATGATATCGCGCGTAAAGTGATGTCTTATTCGAGGGACGATCAGGAAAGGCAGTCCTAATCCCAATTCGTGGCTGCTCATCCCCCTTGGCATTTGCCGTGGACTTGCTAAACTCTCCTCTCATGAGAATCTTCACCAGCGTCTTCGGACTTCTTGTTCTCGCCTTCGTGGTGCTGTTCGTCCTGTCGAACCGGCAGGATGTCGTCATCGCGCTTTGGCCTTTTGCGAACACATGGCAAATGCCCCTCTATATCGTCGGTTTGTCGCCCTTCGTCCTGGGTGGCATTCTGGGCATTTTTTGGGGCTGGATGGGGGCGCTGCCGCATCGCAAGCGCGCGAAAAGCCTGAACAAGGAACTCAAATCGCTAAACGATAAAATAGGCGAACTTCAAAGCGTTTCCATCGTCAAGAACGCCAAAATCAAAACCAAATCATTTTGGAAGCCCTGAAATGAATCTCAATCCCGTTTTCTGTGCTTTGGATACGCCCGATCTCAAAGCCGCCGTCGCCCTTGCCGACCAGCTCAAAGGCTCGATCGGCGGCCTGAAACTGGGCCTTGAATTCTTTATGGCCCACGGGGCCGAAGGCTATCGCGCTATTGCGGCCAAGGGGTTACCCATTTTTCTTGATGTAAAACTTCACGATATCCCAAATACGGTGGCTGGCGCGGTAAGCTCGCTTTTGCCCCTGTGTCCGGCGTTTATCACGGTGCATGCCTCCGGGGGCGCCATGATGATGCGCGCGGCCGCCGACGCGGCCGCAAAGGCAGGGCCGGCCCGTCCCAAGCTCCTTGCCGTGACGGTTTTGACAAGTCTGGACAATGCGGATCTCACGGATGTCGGGCAGGGGGCGGACACGCGCGGGCAAGTCGTCCGGCTTGCACGGCTGGCAAAAGACAACGGCATGGACGGTTGCATATGCTCTCCCGCGGAAATTACGTCCCTCCGCGCGGCTTTGGGCAAAAATTTCATCCTTATGGTGCCCGGCATTCGCCCGGCATGGGCGGCGGCGAACGATCAGAAACGCACCCTCACGCCCAAAGAAGCCCGCGATGCCGGAGCCTCCTATCTGGTCATTGGCAGGCCCATTACGAAGGCTGAAAATCCGGTCGACGCCGCGCAAAAAATTGCGGCGGAATTGGCGTGACCATACAGGTCAAAATCTGCGGCGTAAGCGACGACGAAGCCTTGGCCGCCGCCGTTGAAGGCGGCGCCCAGTACGTCGGTTTCAATTTCTATCCGCCCTCGCGCCGCTTTATCGAAGGCGCTGTTGCGACTTCCCTGCTGGCGACGAGCGCCTCCTCGATCCTGTCCGTCGGCCTGTTCGTCGATCCTTCCGACGAGGACATCAAAAGCATTCTAAAAACGGTTTCCTTGCGCATGCTTCAGCTTCACGGCGACGAAACGCCCGCGCGCGTGGCATACATGAAAGAACTGTTCGGCCTTCCGGTTATCAAAGCGATTGGGATTGCTTCCGTTCAGGACATAGCGAAAGCCAAAACCTACGAGGCGGTGGCCGATATGTTGCTTCTTGACGCAAAGCCGGCGCAAGGCCTCAAAGGGGGCGCCGGCAAAGTTTTCGACTGGTCTCTCATCAAGGGCGTTTCCTTTGCAAGGCCTTGGCTCTTGGCCGGGGGGCTTGACGAAAGCAATATCGGCGCGGCGGTAGCGGCAACAGGCGCAAGAATACTGGACGTTTCATCGGGCGTCGAAGACGCCTGCGGCCGCAAATCAGCCAGCAAAATTAAGGCCTTTCTCGCTAAGGCAAAACAACTTTAAAATGGAAACGTGTTGTTAACGTAAGGCGGCGAAAATAGAAGATTGCCTTTGCCGAGTAGGGGTTTATGCGTATCTGGGAATTCGAAGACAAAAGGGAAGCGCCATCCGATCTGGTGCGCGAACAGGATTTCATCCTGCGCGTCCGGCGGATGCAGCGCCTGAGCCTTCCCTGCCTTGTGCTGAATTTTGCCCTTTCCGCGATCGTACCATTGGCGAAAAGCCAAAAAGCGCTCGAAGACGCGCAAGGCAAGCTCAAGGCCTTTGCGCTTTCGACGCGCGGGTCCTATCACGAAATGTCGAATGGCGATGCGTTCCTGGCATGGGAAAACGCAGGCGATGCGCGGATCGTGGCCGAGCGCGCGCTGGATGCCGCGCTCGCCCCCTACAAAAACCAAGCGTCGGAATTCCTCGTCACGTACCGAATGCCGGAAAGCTACACGGCGCTGCGTGAACGGACGAACGCCTACGTTGAAGACGTGCGCAAACGCCTTGCGGAGGATACCGGCAAGCACGTCGATGAGACCAGCGGCCATTTGACGGCCAAAAACGTCGACCAGATCGAACAGTTGCTGAAAGAAATCGATATTCGGCAGTATGGCCACATACAGTGCATTTATCAGGACGGCCCGAAAGGGCGCGACGGCAAAGAAGATTGGGAGCCGATCGTCGAGGAATACTTCGTCAGCTTCGAAAGCCTTCGGCGCGAACGCTTCCCCAAACTGGAATTCAAGCGGTCCGAGCATCTTTTTCTCGCCCTGTGCACGCAGCTCGATCAAAAATTGCTGGGGGCGCTAACGACGTCTTACGATATTGTCGCCAACCGCATGGTGAACCTGAACTTGTCCATCGGCTCGGTGATGGGCTCTCTCTTTGCCCAATTTGTGCGGCGCGTGCCGCTCGCCAAGCGCAATCTGATCGGCTTCAAGCTGCATTGCGGCGACATGCTGCAAGATTTCTCCCTCACCCTCAGCGCCATAGAGGTTCTGAGGCGCGAAGGCTTCCGCATCGTGCTCGACGACATTACGCCGGATATGGCCGAGTACATCCGCTTGAATAAATTCGAGGTGGATCGCATAAAAATCAATGTCTCGAAAGACCGCGCCAACGAAATATTCAGCCCCATCATCCGCAATCACGTCGAGCGCTTGCCGCTCGACAAGCTGGTGTTTTTCCATTGCGACAACGAAAACGCCCTGCAAATCGGCCGCGAGCTCGGCATTACGCAGTATCAAGGGTGGCTGATCGATAAGCTGGCATCCAAAAAGCGTTTGGGGAATTGAAAAGAAACGAGTCCCTGATTTTGCCGTAGGGTATCTTCGCCCTTAATACTTCGACT
Organism: uncultured Rhodospirillaceae bacterium; assembly: GCA_964453225.1. Taxonomy (GTDB): domain Bacteria; phylum Pseudomonadota; class Alphaproteobacteria; order UBA9219; family UBA9219; genus CAIXLI01. The sequence continues at coordinate 64,175 of CAYVNS010000007.1, read as the reverse complement.
TCAGCGCATCCGTAAGGGCCGTCGATGTCAAATTCACATCTTCGGTGCTGTTGTACCACGATGTCATATAAGCGGCGATGGCCGAGGCCCGGTTTGACGAATAGCCCAGCTCTTTGCGTAAAATGGCGTTCTCAAAGGTTTGCGGCGTGGCATACGTCTTATATTGAGCGGCAAAGGTCGTTCCCGAATAGATGCCGAATTCATAAGCGGCGTCTCGGCGGTCGACCCCATCGGCATAGGAAAGCTTGACAATATATGTTCCGGGCTTGGTCGTCATGCCGTTAATCGTCGTCAGTTCCTCATAAGCCTGCTTCTGCTCGTCGGTTCCGAAGTTATCGGCAATAACACGCGAGCCGGTCAGATCCATCAGTTGAACGCGGAAGGCGGAAGCGTCCTTCGTGCCGTCCGTATCGAATCCGAATTTCAGATTGTCCCCCTGCTGGAGAATGAACGTATAATAATTCGTATGATCTGCGGCCGTCAGCTTACTCACGACGTCCAGCATCGATTTATCCTCTTGCAGCCAACCGATATTGACCGCTTTGTCCGCCGACGCGACGATCTTGTTGTAGTCGGTATGCTCATACAGCAAGGCGTCCTCGGCGGCTTCGACGTTGCCGGCGGCCGTATTGTCGTAGGCCTGCGCCTCAACCGTGTTTTTATAGATCACCGAGTAGGTGTTGCCGGAATAAAGCTGGAAATTGTAGTCGATCTCCTTGGTCGTGTCCGCATTCTTGGCGTATGTCACCTCGATCAGATAATCGCCGGATTTCGCGGCAACGCCCACATTGGATGTAAGCTCGGCGTACTTCGCGCGCTCGTAATAATTGCCCTGGCTGTCGGCAACGACGGCGCCGTTTTCGTTGTATAAAATGACGCGAGTCATGTTGCTGTCGGTCTTGAAGTCCAGCTTGATATTCGTTCCTGCCAGATTGAAATTGTAAAATTCGGTGGTGTCGCTCCCCGTCAGCTTGCTCGCGACCTGAAGCGTCGTTCCCTGCTGTTCCCTCTTGTTGATCGACAAATTATAGCCGTTGCCGGCCACGGCGGTCGCCGTATAGGTGCCCGCGGCGATCTCAAGATCGCCGGCAAGCCATTTGTGAAACGCCGCTTTCTGCGCGTCGGGTGCGCCCGTGGCATTCGAAGCGATAACGGTTCCCTCGCTGTCCATAAGCTGAAAGGTCGTCGTTATCTGAGTGACGATATTGTCGTAAATTTCGGAAAGGCTCGTGTAGCCGTCCTTCGACGTAAAGGTTACGGAAACGGAAGAGCTGGCTTCAGCTCCTTTGTCGCTTACCGTGATAATGGAGCTTTCCTGGTCCAGGTTGCCGATGTTGATCGCATCGTCAACGGTCGCGTTTTTGGCAAATTCCTTCTGGGCGCTAAATGTCGTTACATAAGCGGCGGCGTTGACGGACGAGGATACGAGCGAAACCATAAGAACTCCCGATGCAAGAATTCTACCAAGGCACTATTAAAACCGCATTAAGTCATGCGACTATAAGCCAATCCATTGTTTTTAAAAAGCTTTTTCATCTGATTTTTTGAGGCATGCGATTCCCTCCCCTTCTTAGGGGCGTAGCGGCGGGGCAGTTATTGCCGCACGTCCGAGGCTGAGGCCGAGGGATCCGGAGACATGAAAGCGTCGCAGCAAAGGAAATCAAGGCTGACCAAAGCCTCCGGCGTCGCCTCGAAATCAAGATTCAAAGTAACATCCGGTTTTGGAACAAGCGTCGCTTCGCCGGGCTTCGGCAGCTCCATGGTGAAGAGGACGCCCAACTGCTCGGAATAGAATGTGCGCAAATTGTTGCCGACGATGTTCACAATTTCGCAGGCAACGTCCTGAACGATGCTTTGATCGCCGCAAAGGCCCACGCGTTCGGCGATCAGCAAAGCCGCCTGCCGCGAGATATGCAGGGAAACGCACGCCTTTACGCCTCCGTGGGAAAGAATAATGTAAGCGGGAATGAAATCCTTCCGCTGCACGGCGCGCGAAGATGTCGACAAACTCAAATTGAACATAAACTGAAAGAGATCGGTCAGCGAGCTGCTGATGCGCTGTTCTGTCGAAACAGCGCTGCTGGGGTGCAGATACTTGTTGGTATGATTACTTGCCTGCATTTCTTTCGGCCCAAGCCAAAACCTGTTTCATAGTTTTTGCGATGTCTTCCTGCCGGAAGGGCTTGGGAAGATAAGCGGTTACGCCGCTTTCGAAAGCTTCGATTGTATGCGCCTGATCGGAAATGGCCGTGACCATAATAATGGCGGTATCGTCCAGATCGCGGTCCTCGCGGCATCTTTTCAGGAAGGTCAGGCCGTCCATCTCGGGCATGGCCCAATCCAAAAGAATAAGGCGGAAGGCCGACTTGCGCTTTTTGGCTTCTTCAATTTTTTCCAGCGCGATGATGCCGTTCGAGGCTTCTTCGGTATTTTTATAGCCCTCGTTCGCCAGGAAATTGCGCAAGGAGCGGCGCATAATCTGGCTGTCGTCGATAACAAGGATCGGGCTGTCGGGAGCGATGGCGGTCATGTGAGGTTCCAGCGTGTCGATGGTCATCGAAAAAAACGTGAGGACGCCATATCCCCAAGTCTTTCCTCTTAATAGCCGCAAATACTCACATAAATTTGCTAACGAGGAGTAAATAACAAATCAGCCAAAGCGTTAAAAAAGCCTTCACCATTAAAGATCTTATAACGCGCAAACCGGCATTAAGAATCCGGCAGGGAAAATCCGCAGGAAGATAAGGACTTAAACGGGCGTTGGTTAGTAAATAGCCCTGAAAACATTTGTACTTGGACTCTTTATTTTCATCTTTGCATGATACGATAGCCAAATTGAAAAGCGTTTTATTTGTCGATCGTATTTAAGGGAGCGTCTTATGAGAAGGAATATGTCGATCAGAATGGTATGGGATGAAATGTCCGACGATCTGTTAATGATGGTGCTGTGGGGCACGGCCATTTATCTGCCGATTATCCTCCTTCCCTTTTCCTTTCCCGATATTCTGTAAATCCGGCGTCATTCCTTACGGAGGCCATCGGAATCCAGATGGCCTCGACGTGCAATATACCGGTTCAGAATTACGAACGGTATCTCACATTTATTCCCTCAACGCTCATCAAAACCTCGCGCCACCGCGCTAATTTATCCCGCCACGTCAGCCGCGCATAAGCGGGGCTGGTCGACGGCAAGACCACTTGCGGCAAAGCCGCAACCGCGGCGGGCAGGGAAGGCAGCACATACCGTTTGAAAAGCTTATGGGACGCCTGGCCGTTGAAACAAATCATCGCGATCTTTTTGTGCGCTCTGAAAAAGAATATAAAATCATTCGCTTTGACGCTCGTCGCATCGATATTGGAATCCAAACTGCCGGCGCGCTTGGCGCACGCGCACACGTCCCAAAGGGCAATGCGGCTTTCTTTCAGCCGTTTTGCGCGCCCGGCATAAGAAAGGTCGGCCCCCGCGCCGACAAGCTCGCCCATGATTTTCCAAAAAGCGTTTTCTTTTTTGCCGTAGTATTGAGCCCGCCGCAAAGACTCCTCGCTCGGCAAAGTGCCGAGGATCAAAACCCGCGCATCCTTCGCGGCAATGGGCGGAAAGCCGACGCATAACGGCGACGATATAATTCGTTTGCCTGTTTTCAACATCTATCCTGTTTTTAGTAGCGCCTCGAGTTTCCGTAATATGAGCGTTAATTTTCCACGTGTTTCCTTGGCGTCATGCCCGCGGCCCGTCCTCCGAAGCCTTGGCGTAGGAGGAAGGCGGGCATCCATCTTTATTATCTATCGCAATCTGCCAAAATTAAGAAAAAACGGCGCCAATCTCGACATCGCGCGGCAGTCTGCTATAAAAGCGTTCCAAAAGATCGGCATGCGCCCGTAGCTCAGCTGGATAGAGCATCGGTTTCCTAAACCGGGGGTCACGTGTTCAAATCACGTCGGGCGCACCACTTTCTCTTCACCCATTTCCCCAACTCCCCCATCTCCGCCCGCACCTCCAAACGCAAGCCTCAAATCGGCTCATTTTTCATGCTTGAAATAATATGTGGAAGATAATGAAAAAATCTATTTTCAGTTCTTTACATTGAAAGAACGCGCTTACGTATCGGAAATGATCACATTGCGCTGTTGTTTGCGCGTCGAAACCTCGGCAATATTTTTCATGGAATGTTCCGGAAAAATGAGTGCGATACTTTATTGCCGATAGGCCTTCATGCGCAAAAACCAAAAGAACGATCAATCTTTAAGGGGCATCAAAGAATATCAGGAGCTTTTACAGGCCGAAGAATTTTTTTTTGGAAACGGCAATAAAAGCGAGTTGGATACCAGGCCCTATTGGGAATACCTTTATCCCATAAAGGGTTTTACCAACGATATTAAAGAGACCTTGATCGCGCGCGGATCGTTAGCGGATGGCGCCTTGAGCGAGGATGTCGAGGCCCGCCTAAAAAGGCTCAGGATTGCCATTCTATTCAAGACCGGCCAGAATGAACTGACGAAACTTAAAAACATCGTCGAAAAGGATTTGCCAAAAGCGCAAGCCGATGATCCCCGCTGGTTCGACATTAGGTTCTCCGCCAGCGAAATCGATAGCCTGGCGGGCAGCGCCGCCGCGAATTTTATGCGCGCGGACGCGGAATACGCTGAAAATATGGGCGTTCATGCGTTCACGGCTTTTATCGAAGACACTGAAAAAACCCGGAAGGCGACGCAGCTTGTCATCGCAAAAGACATCCTCGATCTGTTTGAAAAAATAAATTTCAGCGATCCCAGGTCCGCAAGCCTCATTCCCGAGCATCATTTCAATTATGTCAGGCTGGGCTTCGCGCATAAATTTTCCGACAGCCTGCGCTACCGGTTTGTGCGCGCAGGCTTCCAGCTTAGCGAGAACGGCAGCCTTGCATGCAAGGACTTTGAAACGCGAATTAACCGTGTCCAGAAAAATATAAACCGTTTTGCTTTGCGACCGCGTTAGAGCCGTTTTTTGGGCCTTGTGAGGATGACATGACAGACAAAAATGATAACGACGAAGCCCGCTTTGAAATCCAAACGCTGAAGCGCAACGCTCGGCTCGGTGCGGCGGTCGGGCACATCCTTGCCGACCTGGGCAAAGTCAGCACGTTTGACTGCATCATTAATGGTTCGCCAAAAAGCGCCACGGACCTCATTGCCGAACTCTCAGCGCCGGAAAGCGCAGGGCTGGACGATTGTGCGCTTTATAGCCTGCATTTGCTGTCCGTATCGCAAACGCGTTATGAAGAATTCAACAATCAGGAACTCAGCCTTTCCGCCCTTCGCCTGCACTTCAATGAAAAGCTTGCCCGCATGAGCAGCTTCGCCCCTAACGGCACGTTGCTGGAGACCGCCATCCTCGTGAAGGGGCGGCGCGAGAACCTTGCGACGCAAAAGGTTATCTACCAAAGTATCGACGGAGCGACCCGAAGGCGCGATGAACTGGTCATGGATCGCGTTCGCTCGATGGATTTGCCGGATCAAATGCGCAAGGCCGCCGCGGAACTCGCTGCCCCCGAGGGGGACTTTCTTTCCGTCGTAACTCCCATAGCCAACGATCTCATAGAAAAAACGAAGGCCGATTTTGTCCTGTTAACGGGTCCTGTAAGAGACCTGTCGTCATGTGTCTCGCCCACGACAGAGGATTTCTTTTCATATGTCTTCGCCGCCCGGGGCGCTAAAATTGCTAACGAAACCCTTTTCGAAAACGGTTATCAGTGGGCGCAAAGCATAAGCAATGTCTTTCGTGGCGCGTCAATCCGTTATCACAATAAAGGCTATCAGCCGCTCATGCCCGGCATTGCCATAAACGAAGACAACAGGCCCGAGCACAGGCAGATAGGCCTTACCTCCATGATACGCGGGCCGGGCAGCCTGTTTGGCCGCAACAACCAGTTCGATCTTAGATGCGGCCTCTTGTCTTCCGGGCGCGCTTTTGACGCTGGCGATTTAAATCTCTTGCTGGATAAAACCGAAATTCTGTCGCCGGTCATTGAAAAGGCGATAGGCAACGCGTATGCTATTCCGAAATTCAATCTGTCCGAAACGCAAACCTGCGCGCGGGGACAAGGCCGCGTTCCTCTTATCCGAAACCAAGCGGGATGCACGCCTATATAGATTGTATAGATTGGCAACAATGATGCGATTAGCCTGCCGATGAGGTTTTTTTATGTCTGTCGTTTATGCGCTTGAACCCGCTTTGTCCGTGCAGGAATTCCGCGATGTCCTTGTGGCGTCCTCGTTAGCGGCGCGGCGTCCCGCCGACGATCTGCAACGGCTGGATAAAATGCTGCGAAACGCCGATGTGATCGTCACGGCCCGCGATAACGGCAAAATCGTCGGCGTCGCGCGCGCCATAACCGACTACGCTTACTGCGGCTACCTTTCCGATTTAGCGGTGGATGCCGCTTATCAAAAGCAGGGCATCGGCAAAAAACTCATCGAGGAAACGCACAAGGCCGCTGGCTATCAAGCAGGCTTGTATCTCGTATCGGCCCCCGCGGCCTTGGACTATTACCCCAAAATCGGGATGAAGCCGTATCCGTGCTTCGGCATTCCGCGCAAAAATTAGTCAAGGCAAAACCCGGCCTACCGGCAACCGGCGGCAAGAAGCTTCGCGTTTGCACGTGCAATCCTGCCGATCGCTCTCGCGAAATTCTCAGTTTTTTGGGCGAGCGCAAATCTTATCTTGGGGTTGCCGTCTTTGCTGCAACCGTTAGGAACGGTAACGACCCGCGCGGCGTTGCTGTAATACTCGGCAAGGCGTTCGGGGGAATCGATAACGACGGCATGCCTCTCGCCGCCAGGCGCTTGATAGGCGACCTCTTTTCCGACCATGCCGGTAAAGATGGCAAGCGCGGTCATGCCGGGATCGCCGGGAACGATTTGCTGCGAAAAGTTACTCAATAAAATCGGGAAATTTCTCTGATATTTGTCGCGCAAGATCTTGTAATGCGCCGCATGATCGGCGAAGCGATCCTGATGAAAGCAATCCCGTACTTCCGAAAAGAACGAAGGGTCGTAGCTAACCCCGACGCTTGACGATAAGGCTTTTTTCACGCCGTCAACAATCGAAGGGTGCACCGTAACGATGCTCAGTCCGGGGTTCGACATCAAAGCCTTGGATTCGCTCACCACTAAAGCCCACGGGGTGGGCGAGTCCATGCGCGTCACATGCTGAAAGCCGCCGTTGAAATAAGGCTGCGACGAATCCGAAGAAGGATTTAGCGCATAAAAATAGGGGGCATCGACAATATGAACAATCGGTTTTTCCAGTCCTTGGTTGACAGAGTCCAGCTTTTCTCCCAAGGCCCGCATCCAACCCACAGGATACTGCATGCCGGTCGGATTATGCGGCGTGTTCGTGTTGAACGCGAAAAGCTCTCCAGACTCCAGAGTCTTCTCAAGGCTGCGGCTCAGATTGTCTCCCGTCGGGTTGTCATAGTCGATGATGTAAGCGCCGCGAATTTTGCTAACGATGTCGTCATACATAGGCCAGCGGTCGGCGGAGTAAGCGACGGCATCGGCCTTGGTGTTCAAGACCGAGGCGTAAGAAAGCGCAACGCCAATGCCGACGCGGCCGTTTTGCTGTAAAACGAAAGTGTTATCCGCCGTCGCATCGGCGCCAAGGAAGTGGCGCACATAACCGGCCGCCGCCTCGCGGACGTCGGGCCCGCCGCCGACATCGCTGTTGTAAGCGGTCGCATGGGTGCCTCGGTAGTTTTTGGGAAAAAGGTTCTGCGGCGGCTCGTCCATCTCGCGCCCTTGGCCTAAATTCAGAACGTCGTGATGCCCGGCCAACCGAAGACCCTTGTCCATTTGCACGGCGGCTGTTGTGGAACTAAGCCCGTCCTTCCAAGGCACAAAAGGAGCGTCGAGCTTTACAATAAGAGCCATAATTTTTCTCCGAATTTAAAGCGAAAAGCAATTCACGAAATTATACTTAGACATATAAATGAATTCAATACACCTCACCTGAATCGGCACCGCGCAAAATAGATGCGGCCTCTACCGCAAAGGCAAGCCAGCGCTATTAAAGGCTGGATTAAAAATGAATAGGGAATGGCGGAGAGGAAGGGATTCGAACCCTTGATAGGCAAAACCTATAACGGTTTTCGAGACCGCCGCATTCGACCACTCTGCCACCTCTCCGCAAGCCGCCCGAAATAAACAGTTTTTTCGGCATTCGGGCAAGGAAAAAAGGCTTACTTTAATTAACTCAATGAAATAAGGCGCATGTAATACTTTTGATCCATAAAAAATGTCGATAAACTATGTCGGTTATAGATAAAGCTTCGGAGGTCGTGCGAAGGCCATGCCCCACTTCACCCACCATCTCCACGTTGAAACCCGCGGCAGGGGCCTCTACAACGTCACCGAGAGTATTACCGATTGGGTGCGCGCGCAAAAAATCGCCACAGGTCTTTTAACCGTCTTCATACAGCACACCTCGGCTTCCCTTCTCATTCAGGAAAACGCTGATCCCGACGTCATCCGCGACCTCAACGCTTTCTTCGCGCGCCTCGTTCCCGATGGCGACCGCCTTTTCAAGCACACGGCAGAAGGCCCCGACGATATGCCCGCGCACATCCGCGCGACGCTTACTCAAACATCCCTTTCCGTTCCGTTGCACAAGGGCCAACTGGCCTTCGGCGCATGGCAAGGCCTCTATGTGTTCGAGCACCGCGCGATCCCCCGCAAACGCTCGTTGATCCTGCACCTTGCCGGCGACGCTTAATTACTTTTCTTTGCATATTCTTTTATGGCGCCGCCGCATCAGGCGGCTTTGCTTTGTTGCTTTGATGAATATCAAAGAGGCCCCTGCCGATGAGCGTAGAAAAATAAAGACGATTTCCCAAAATTAAAGGAGCAAAGCGATGAACAACGGACGCTTTAGTGAGGATATCAGAGAATCGGCGCGTCATTTGAAGGGCGATGTGCGCGAAGCGGCGGGCGTCATCCGCGAAGATCTGGAAGATGTTGCGCGCCGCGCGGGGTATCGCGCGCGTGAATTTGCGGATACCGCGGAATTCAGGCTGAAGGACGCCAGCCGCATGGCGACTGAGAAAGTCCGGCAAAATCCGCTGAAATGGCTGCTCGTTTCGCTTGGGGTCGGCATGCTTCTGGGCAGGTTGAACCGCCGTTAAATCCGGCATACGGCACGGGAACGCAAATGTTCGGCAGACTCCTAGGCATGGCATCGCTCGGAAACTCTCTGGCCAGCGTCGGGCTCATGAGCCGCTTCCTGTCGACGGTCACGAAAACGGTCATTCTCGCGATCATTTGCGCTTTCCTTTTTTGCGGCATCATCGCCAGCGTCATTGTCATGTTTTATGTTTTTATGGTCTCCAGCGGCATGAATCCGTTTCTGGCAGCCATCATCCTTGGCGGGATCGTGATTTTGATCCTTGCGCTGCTTATCGCCATCATCCTCGATAATATTCGCTATCTCCGCAGCTGGCTCTACCGCCAACCGCGGAACCTCAGCCATGCGGCGGCGGCCTTCATCGAAGGCTTTTTATGTTCCAAAAAGAAATAATAGAAGGTACTACGGCGCCACTTCCACCTGATGCGTGTCGCCGATCGTTATCGCAGGCTCAGTGGCTGTCGCGTTCACCCACCCCCTGACGCGCACTTTTTGCCCGGGCAGCGCAAAAAGGTCGATTCCTTGCTTTCCGAATACGCGAATGAATTTCGCGGCGATAATCACGGTCAAACCCGGCGCGTCGCCCAAGCTCAGATATACCTTGTTTTTCACGCGTTCGGCCTTCGTCACATTACCAATAACAAACCTATACGTGCCTTCCGTCTTTAAGGCCTCTTCTGCGGGAATATCCCGATTTTCCGCCCAATACCCTTTGCCGGCGCGTCGCGCATCGCGCTCCGCGTTCATCCAATCATCGGGTATTAGTGTTGATGCAAAAACACAAGCCATGCCCTCGCTCAGCAAAGCCTCTTGCAACGGTTTCGCCTCGCCTTCGGCATAAACCGTCGCAACAACGCGCCCGTAACGATCCTTTGTCTCGTCTCGCAGGTTCAGATTTTTCCCTACAGCCAGATTGTCCAGAAAAGCCCTGGCCTGAGGCGCCGCCCCTTTAACGCCATAAAGCCGTAAAATTCTTCCGTCGTGCAAAGCCAGCTCATCGCCGGAAAGCGCCCGTACGGCAACGACGCCTTCATCGGCCTCAGCCCGCATTCCGAAAGCCAGAAGGAAACAGAAAGCGAGGGCAAGCGAACGCATGAATTCAAGGAGCAGGGGGTGCGGAAAGCTTTACCGTAACGCCCGGCACGCCAAGCACGTCGTGCGATTGCTGCTGGGGCGAACCCGGCAGTTTGTACTTGGCCCCGTCGCGCAATTTATCGGTGCCTTCGATCACAACTTTGTCGCCTTCGCTCAAGCCCTCGGTGACGGCGATCTTGTCGCCTTGCGAAACGCCGGTTTTAACGGGCCGCATCGCCACGGTGCCGTCGTCCGAGGCCACATAAACGAAAGCGCCGACCGAGCCGCGCAGCAACGCGCTTTGCGGCGCGAGGATAACATCGCTGAGCGTTTCGACCTTGATTTGAACATTCACGAATTGGTTGGGAAACAACGCATGATCCGCATTGTCGAACTGCGCGCGCAGCTTGATCGTCCCCGTCGAGGGGTCGATCGCGTTGTCCACGGCGGTTAATTTTCCCTCGGCCAGTTTGGCGTCTCCTCCGCGGTCATAGGCTGTCACCGGCAACGCCGCGCCCTCGCGAAGCCGCTTCATTACGCCTGGAAGCTGATCCTCCGGCAAAACGAACAATACGGAAATAGGGTCCAGCTGCGTCACGGTCACGATCCCGTTCGCGTCGCCGGTCTGCACATAATTCCCCGGATCGACCTGCCGCAAGCCGACCCGCCCGGTAATCGGCGAGACGATATGGCAATAGGCGATATTCAAAGCCGCCGCGTCGATCTGTCCTTGATCGGCGGTCACATTGCCTTGGTATTGCTGCACCAGGGACGCCTGCGTGTCGAGCTGCTGCTTCGCAATCGAGTTTTGCTGAGCCAGCTTTTGATACCGCGCCAGATTAATCTGCGCGTTTTTTAAAAGCGCCATATCCTTCTGCAACGCGCCTTTTGCCTGTTCCAAAGCGGCCTCATAGGGACGCGGATCGATCTGCGCCAGAAAATCGCCCTTGTTGACAAGCTGCCCCTCGCGGAAGGCGACGTCCTGCAACTGCCCGCTGATTTGCGTGCGCACCGTGACATCGGCAAGAGGCGTCACCGTGCCAAGCGCGGGGCGTAAAATGTCGATGTCGCCTTTCATGATTGGCGCGACAGAAACGGTCACAACCTCGTCGCGCGCGCGCTTCCCGCTCTCGGGCCCTTGACTTTTTTGCGCTATCCTGAAACCGACAGCGACAACGAGAAGAACGACGACAGCCAGCGAGATTCGCCCGCGGCGGGATTTGGGAATAAAACGGCTCATGCCGGCTAGCTTATTCGAAATAGCCGTTTGAGTAAATCGTCTGGAATCGATTATAAGACCGGCGTGTAAAAAACCGGCGGATCAACTAACGAGAGGCCGAAACTTTCGCCGTTTTGGTGGCCCTTACCTGCTCGCGCATTTTTTGCAACAGGGCTTCCACGTTACCGTCGTTGTTCTGGATAATCGCGGCGTATTCCTGCTTTTGCGTGACGCTAAGGCTTACGCCCTCCACCATGACGTCGATCACGCCGAGCTTCGAGTCTTTATTGCGAACGCGCCATTCAATCTCCGTCGGCTTGGATCCGTCGGGATGCGTAATCTGGCTCTGCACGGTTACATCCATATCCGATTCCGGCCGTGTGCCGACGACCACGAAACCCTCGCCCGTATACAAGGTCATGCGCTCCGCATAGGTTTTAACAACCAGCGAACGGAACAAGCTCAAATACTCGTTCTGTTGCTGCGGCGTGGCGGTATTCCACGAGCGCCCGATAACGAAGCGGCCGATGGTCTTAAGATCGAAGGAATCGTTTAAAATTTGGCTGAAGGCATTCGACCGCTCGCTTTGCTGTATCTGCTTGTTCGAAATGATCTTGATCGCGCGATCTCCCAGATCCTGAATAAATCTTCCGCTCGGAGTCTGCATGGCTTGTATGTGCGAGCGCGTCATAACCAACTCCGCCGCGGAAGCGGGAAGCGGCGCCGCCAAGGCAAAAAGGCTCACGGCGACAAGAATCATTCGCTGAATGCTGGGCATAATCAAAGGCTCCGATAAGTGGGTAAGAGAAAAGAAAACGAATTAAACCGTATAATAACCGAGGTGTTAAAAATGTTTATATCAGAATTATTCCCGATTCCATCGGAATTTTCGGCTCGGAATCGAACCGAAGTTCAAATCCGCCCTGTTAAGGCGCGGTTTTTAGAAAGGCAGTGCGAAGAAACCTCACAAGAGCCAAGGCGAACGAGCGCAGGGTACTTATCATTTTGGGGGAAAGTGTGTCATTTTTGAGATAGGCCTCGAAGCGCCAAAAAGCCTATGGAATACCTGTTGACGCCATTATTTAGCCATGCTCATGATCAATCTTCATAAAACGCGAGCTCATCCGAGACTCGACTAAAACCAATGAAAGGACTCCCCCTATGCGTTCCAATCTGTTGATTGCGGCGGCCCTGGTTGCCGCTCTTGTCGCCGGCCCTGTTCTGGCTCAAGAGGAAGCCATTCTGGCAGCTCCGGAAGCAACGACGGCTACCGAAGCCCCCGCGGTCGCCGCTCCGGCCAAAGCCAAAGTCAAGCATGCCAAGAAGCACGTCAAGAAGCATGTCAAGAAGCAACACAAGGTTAAGAAAGAGGCCGCTCCAGTGGAAGTCCCCGCCGAGGCGCCCGTCGATATTCAATAAAGCCTTTATGGTAAAGAAACCGCCGCATCGAAGCGGCGGTTTTTTTATGAGCTGTCGCCAGGTTCCGGCCCTAATTAAGAGCGAGTCAAAACCTCCCCATATGTTTTCTTAAGAATAATACAGACATCGCCTAAAGACACTTTGTGTTGCGCTTTCAGGCCCATAATGCTAATCCCCTATCTCCGTTAAACCAAAACGAAAAGCTTATTTTAATATGCAAGTCGACGCCAATACCTTACGCAAAGGCCACGTTATTGATTACAACAATAAGTTGTGGGCCATCATCAAAAGCGAAATTATGATCCCCGGCAAGGGAAACGCGGTCATCCAGATTGAAATGCGCGACGTGCGCACGGGCATCAAGAACAACGTCCGCTTTCGCACGCAGGAAACGATCGAGCGTGTGCAGCTTCAGGAACACGAGATGCAGTTTCTGTTCGCGACGGGCGACGATTACACGTTCATGGATCAGGAAAATTTCGAACAGCTCACCATCCCGAAAGACGTTATCGGCGAACCGGTCGTCTTTCTGGCGGAAAGCATGATCTGCAAGGTCATGACCTACGAGGGCGCGGCGCTCTCCGTTGAACTGCCGCCCTCCGTCGTGCTCGAGATTGTCGAAGCCGACCCGGTGGTGAAAGGGCAAACCGCATCCTCTTCCTACAAGCCCGCCAAGATGTCCAACGGCATTCGCGTGATGGTGCCGCCGTTTATCGAAGCCGGCACGCGCATCGTCGTCAGCACGGCCGACGGCACGTATGTCGAGCGTGCGCGCGACTAAGTTTTATGTTTGTTTGGGAAAAGAGATAGCGTCATCCCGCACGAAGCTTGCGCCGCAAGGCGGGGCGAAGAGGCGGAATTTAATTTGGTTTTAGAGCATATTCCGATTACGTTGACGTGTTTGCCGTTGCCGAAAAAGGCTCTAAGTTTTTGTTATCGGGCCGATTGACGCTCAAAAGCTTGGCGGCGAGGCCGCCAATCTTCTCGCGATCTGCTCTCGTATAGGAGACGTATAAAATGCCCGTCCGTTCGGCGTTAATAAACGTAATGCTCAAGGCGGCCGACAAGGCGGCCCGGGGGCTCGTGCACGACTTCGGCGAGGTCGAACAGCTTCAGGTCTCGCACAAAGGCCCGGCGGACTTTGTCAGCACGGCCGATCTGAACGCGCAAAAGATCATCCGTCAGGAACTCGCCAAGGCGCGGCCTGAATTCGGCTTCTTTATGGAAGAAAACGACGGCTGTCCCGATACGTCCCAAAAGCCCGAACGTTTTATTGTCGATCCTTTGGACGGAACGACGAACTTCCTTCACGGTCTCGGCCACTGGGCCATTTCCATCGGCGCCGAAAAGGCGGGAGAACTGATCGCGGGCGTGGTGGTCGATCCCATCAAGAACGAGGTCTTTTGGGCCGAAAAAGGCATCGGCGCTTATCTCAACAACAAGCGCCTTCGCGTTGCGGGCCACAAGGATTTTTCCGATTGCCTGATAGCCACCGGCGCGCCGTTTAAAGGCGTGATGGACAAGCGGCCGAATTTCTCCAATCAGCTCAACGCCGTCATGCCGGAAGTTGCCGGCATTCGCCGTTTCGGCGCGGCGGCGCTCGATCTCGCCTATGTTGCGGCGGGCCGCTTCGACGGTTTTTGGGAAGAAGGCCTCAAGCCGTGGGATATGGCCGCGGGCGTTTTGTTGGTCAAGGAAGCGGGAGGCTTCGTCGTCCCCATCGATCCGAAACATCCTTTCATGCAAAACGGAGCCCTTATCGCGACGAACGCCGCCATCCACGAGCCTCTCGTGAAGCTGATCCGCGACGCCACCGGCAAGTAAGAATATCTAAAGGTATTCTATCTAAAATCAGCCAGACCACCGTCATGCCCGCGACCTGTCCTTCGAAGCCTTGGCGTAGGAGGAAGGCGGGCATCCCATTTTTTTGGATAACAAAGACCGAAGCATTCCTGATTGAGAGTGATCATGGCCCAGGCCTTTCGCTTTCCTGCGGTTCTCGCAAACGCGCTTCCTTACGCGCTTCTCATCGCCGCCGTATTTGCGGCGTACGCGAACGTCTACGATAATGCCTTTCTTTATGACGATCTGACGCTGATCGTCGACAATCGATTTTTGCGAAGCTGGCGCTCCCTCTCGACCGCCCTTTTTTCGACAACGATTGCGGGAAGCAACGTCGAAACGCATTACTACCGCCCGCTGCAAATCCTGCTCTATAGCGTTATTTTTCAGAAAGCCGGGCTTTCACCGGCGGCCTTTCATCTCGTCAACGTCGCGCTTCATGCGCTCGTCGCCTGCCTGGTTTTCACGCTTGGCGTCAAGCTGCGCTTCAACCGCAAGGCTGTTTTCCTCGCCGCCGTGCTCTGGGCCGTGCATCCGGTGCAAACCGAAGCCGTCGCCTATATCAGCGCCACGGCCGACCCTCTCTATTCCCTTTTCTGCGTTTTGGGCGTCCTTGTCCTCTTGCCGGATTTCAGCGCTAAAAGAATCGCGCTTTCCCTGCCGCTGATGCTGCTGGCGCTTCTCAGCAAGGAATCCGCGGTCGTCTTCCCTTTGCTTGCGATGAGCGCTTATTATTTCGCCAGCGACCGGCGCTTCGCGCCAAAAAGCTACGTCCGTTTTTGGCCTTTGCTTCTTCTTTCTGCGGCCTATGTGCTTTGGCACTACCGTTATTTTCCTGTAACGACAGGCGCGCCGTCTTCTTCGGGCGCGCTGTTCCAAGCCGCCGATCAAGGCGGCTTATACGGAGCCATCGGAACGCTGATCTCTTATGTCAAATTCCTTGCCTTGCCCCTCAATCTCCATATGGGCCACGATCTGCCCGCCTACGCCACGCCTTGGAACGCCAACGTTATCGGCAGCATCGGTTTATTCATTCTTTGCGTCTTCTTGGTCATCCGCGAGCCAACGCCGCGCAGCCTTCCCTTTCGCTGGGGCTTATGCTGGTTCGCCGCCGCGCTCGTGCCGGCGATACAGGTCAAAGACCTCTATTACGAACATTGGCTTTACTTGCCTTCGGCGGGCCTTTTTCTCGGCGCGGCCCAAAGCCTCGCATTGATGTTCAAAAACAGGCCATGGATAAAAGGGTGGCTTGCTGTTCTATCCTTATCGGCTGCGCTGCTTTTCGGTTTCCTAACCCTCCGGCAGAACCTCGTCTGGCGCGATCCGGTCGTCTTTTACGAAACCATTATCGCGAATGAAAAGAACACGGCATACGCGCACAATAATCTCGGCGGCATATACTTTCTTCGCGGCGATAAGGGAAAAGCGGTGCAGGAATTCCGCCTCGCGCTTCAAAAGTCGAACGGCCAGCTTGCCGAGGCGCACAGAAATTTGGCCAACGCGTTGCTTTCAGAAAAATCATGGAAAACCCATGCGCACGAAGCCATCGGCCATCTAAACGCCGCTCTTAAAATCAAGCCTAGGTTTTATCTGGCTCTAGACGACCTTGCCACTCTCTATGGCCGTTTGGGCGATAAAAAGAAAGAAGCGCTTACACGCGAACAAGCCGAAGCGGTTAAGCGGCAGATTCAGAATCCTCTTTCTCCGCCCGCAAAACAAACGCCGCCATAGCGGAAAGAATGCCCGCGCCAAAAGCCCAAACGGCAAGCCGCGGATAGCCTAAAACGCCAAGGCGATCAAAAAGCTCCCTCGCCTGATCGAAACAAAAAGCGCCGTTTGGGAAAAGGTAATACATATCGTCCCCTTTAACGGCGCATCCCGTGAACAGCGCGAATTGGGACCAAAGAGCGCCCGCCTGAAATACAAAAGCATAGGCAACGAGCCCAAGGACCAAAGGCTTCAAAAGCCGGATTCGCAAAAGCGCGAAAAGCCCCGCCCCGACGGCAGGCGCGGTAAAGGGCATCAGGATATGCAAATACCAGCCGGGCGTTTGCCCCACGCCGTTGATCGCAAGCCCTACAAAAATGTGATAAAGAAATCCCGCCATCAGGAAAGCCAGAAGCCATGCGGGCAGCCAGGCTTCATCCTCCGGCTTGCGCCGCGAAAGCAAAAAGCCGCAAGCGCCCATAACCAAAAGGAACAGGGCCAGCAAGGGAAGGCGCAAGGGCCAGTAAACGAGCGCCAGCGATTGCGTTCCCGTCCAGATGAAAGTCGTCAGCGTCGTAAAAAGGCCTTTCAGGAATCCCCAAACCGAAAAGTTTTCCAAATGCCCCGCCAAAAGCCCGCCCTTTTCAGCAAGAAGAACGGAATCGATGCCGCCCGATATATCCCCGCCCAGCGAAAGGCGCTGAACATACCACAGCCCTCCCATGAGCAGCGCCGGATAGAACATCGCCAGAAGATTAAATCGTCGCCGAAGCCAAAGGGCGTCCCGTTCCTTGTCTTTCCAAAGCCTGTACGCAAGAAAAGCGGCAAGGCCGACGGTCAAAGGCATGAAGAACGCCTTGGTCAAAAGCCCAAGCCCAAGAACGAGGCCGATCCCAAGCGACCGTTTAAGATTCCCTTCATCTCTCTTCCACCTTGCCAACAGAAAGGCCAGCAAGCCCACCAGAAAAAGGCAGAAGGAATCATTCCCCAAACGCGCGAATTCGGGAAAGAACATGGGAAAGATAAACGGGTATAATAGGTAACCAGCAAACGCCTCGTTTTTCCGCACGGGGGCCGCGGGCAGGGCCATAAGGCCAAGGAAAACGCCGCCAAGCGCAAGTATGTAAGAGAGCAAACGCAAGGCGAAAAACTGGACGACAAGCGGGATACCGCTGATGAACGTCACGACCGGGGCCATCATCAGGTAATAAAGCGGCGGATGCTGCGCCTGCCAGTTATACTCGGTGCCCGGCGTGAAAGAAGAAGGGAAAGCCTCTTCGCGATACAAAGGGCGATAAGACGAAACAAGCTCAGCGTTTTTGAAAAAAGTCGAATAGACCAGTCCCTCGTTATAGGGCGGATGAAAGACGTTTAAACTCGGCCTTGGGCCCCGATACGCGGCGAAGGCCCTGTCGACATAGCTTTTCTTCAAAACAGGAACGGTGCCGGTCGCGGCGATCTGGCGCATGGAGGAAAAATGCGCGCGTTCGTCGAAGCCTTCGAAAGCGGGCATCATCGCGATATAACCGATGCCGATCAAAAGCAGCGCAAGAAGATAGAAAAAAGTGGAAAGCCGCGCCCTCGCCAAGAACCACCGTCATGCCCGCGCAGGCGGGCATCCCATTTGTTTTCGTTCTTTCGGTATTGCGAAAGGCCCGTATATTAACCCGAAACCTTCGCGAACAAATCTTTCCATTCCTGCGTCGGCAGCTTGGCGAAAGGCCCCTCGGGAGAGCGCCAGTATTTCACGATCTGCGGAAAGCCGTTGAAGTCGCGGCCCTTAGAGCGAATCATGTGCTTATCGAGCGGCAACAGGCGAACGCCTTCCAGGCGATGAACGGCGGCCTTGCGCTCCTCATCGGACAGGGATTCATGGAAGGCCGTCGCAAGGACTAAAGGATCGTCCGTTCCAAGGCGTTTTTTGGCGTCGGTCCGCCGGGCCGTCAAAGCGTCCAAAGCGCGCGAGGCGGCATCAACCATGGCGCTGTCTTCCGAGGCCTTGGCGATATAAATAGCGCGCGCTATATGATTCAGTTCCGCTTGGGGAATTTCGGGAAGCCAAACAAGAAGGCCGCTTCCCATCAAGCCTGCGCGCTCCAGCGCCAAAACAAGCTCGCAAAAGCCGCATGAGGTCACATAATCCCCTTCGTAGGGAACGACGCGCTGATGTTGAATGGATCGAAAGCCGCAAAAACGACACGTATAATTGTCGTTTTTCAGGATTTTTTCGGCGGCATGCTTGGTCAGAGCCTTTAAGGCTCCGCCCCCGGCGCCGGTAGACTGTCCGGCGCCGAGAGAGAGAGGAAGAAAAGACATTCCCTATTAGAAGCCAATCGTCGTGGCTGTCGCACCCGGGCCGCCCAGCGTCTCGCTGCCGGTATCTTGCAGCGTTTTGACGACAGACGGAGCCGCGAGGAACGCCGCGCCGGCGCCGAGTTTGCCAAGCGCAGGGTTTAACGGGTTTGCGCTCGGGTTATCGGCGTGTTTCTTGGCGCCGGCAATGCCCGCGACCGTCATAACAGTGCCTAAACCATAGCTGATGTAGCTCACGATCGTCACGAAAGGTGCGCCGACCGAGCTACTGGCGGTGGTCGCGACATCCGCCAAGTTCGCTGCCATGACGCCCGCCGGAGCAACGGCGGAAAAGGCGGCGGAGACCAACAGTCCAGTCAGGACGTCGTTGATCAGCTCTTTTTTCATTTTCTTGGTCACGGTCTTCCTCCGAAGGTTAGTGAAATTGCTAAAAATTTAGCCGTTATTTACACTCAATTTAAACTTCTTTCCTTAATGAGGGCTTAATTTGAGTGTTTCCTGCGTTTATGGACTTTACCCCTTTTTATAGCTTTTTTACAAGGTCGATCTTTAAGTCCTGGCCCCGAATAAGCAAAAGAACCCATTGACAGACATGGCTTATTTTAAGCTTCTTTGGGGGCATGCCGGTTGATAACCCGCCCTTGGCCAATGGTTAAGACAAAGCTTTTATCAAAAGGGCCGCAAAAAGAGATGTTGATGCCAAAATTTTGGAATTTCAAGCGCGCCGAAGCTCAAAGCGGAAATCCTTTTCTTATGGAAAGCAAACCCATTATAAGTCGGTGCATGAACGCACTCTCAGGCCTTAAAAAACCATCCTCTTTGACCTCGATCGATCGCATCGTCGACGAGGCGCGCGCCGGGCGCATGTTTATCCTTGCCGATGACGAAGACCGCGAGAACGAAGGCGATCTTGTTCTTCCGGCGCAATTCATAACGGCGGACGCTGTTAATTTCATGGCGCACTTCGGCTGCGGCCTGATCTGCCTGGCTATGGCGCCGGAGCTTGTGGATCGCCTTGAACTGCCGATGATGACTCAAAAAAACGGAACGCGATTCCAAACGGCCTTTACGGTTTCCATCGAAGCGAAAGAGGGGGTGACAACGGGCATCTCGGCGGCCGACCGCGCGCATACGATAAGAACCGCCGTCGATCCCCTTAAAGGGCCGGACGACATCGTCAGCCCGGGCCACATCTTTCCCTTAAGGGCCAAGCCGAAGGGCGTGCTCGAGCGCCGCGGGCAAACCGAAGGCTCAGTGGACATCGCGCGTCTTGCGGGGCTTATTCCGGCGGCGGCGATCTGCGAGATTATGAACGATGACGGCACGATGGCGCGCATGCCGGATCTCGAAGCGTTCGCTGTCCGCCATGGCCTGAAAATCGGCACGATTGCGGATCTGGCTTCCCGCCGCCTTCGCGAGGAAGGATAGTCTTATGGAAACGACACGCCCGCGGGCCGTCTTCCGCTTTTCCAAGCCGCCCCATCTGCTTATTGTCGAGGCGCGCTTTTACGGAGCCATCGCCGATCTTCAGCTTTCCGGGGCAAAGGCTGTCCTCGACAGGGCCAAGGCCACCTATGAAATCGTCAAGGTTCCGGGCGCGCTCGAAATTCCCGCCGCCATAGCCATGGCCCTCCCGTGCGGTCGCTTCGACGGCTTCATCGCCCTCGGCTGCGTGTTGAAAGGCGGCACGCATCACGACCAAATCGTGGCCTTCGAAAGCGCCCGCGCGCTTCAGGATTTGGCTGTTCGCGCCGGGCTCGCGATTGGCAACGGCATCCTGACATGCAACACAAAAAAACAGGCGGTGGAGCGCGCCGACCCCTCGCGCCTGAACCGCAGCGGGCAAGCGGCGGAAGCGGCCTTGCGGATGATCGAGTTGAAGCGGCAATTCAAAAAGAAAAAACAATCACAGTCGAAAAAATGACACAGGAAAAGAAAAACAAAACCGATAACAATAGCCGAACATTGGCGCGCCTCGCGGCGGTGCAGGG
>CAYVNS010000007.1:23989-43443 GCA_964453225.1 uncultured Rhodospirillaceae bacterium | reverse complement strand
CAAAGGCATTGCCGACGCCTATCCGCAGTCGAATCCCGAGCTCGACCAGAGCGGCAAGATCCGACTCACGGTGCCCACCGACGTGAAGCTATCCGAGTTTCTCGCGGCGGTGCAGGGGCTTTACCAAATCCAGCTCTCGGAGGAGCCGGCGGATAGCCTCATCGGGCGCTTTCGCGAAGACCCCGGCGTTCTCGTGCAGGAAGAGCAAACGATGATCGCCGTCGATACGGAGCTGTTCGGGCAAATCGTCACGGGCGTTACCCGCGTTAAGGCCGAGCTGGACGCGATGATCGCGAACGCGCTCGATCCCCGCCTGTCGATCGAGCGGTTGGAGCCTTTGCTCAAAGCCATTTTGCGCGCCGGCGCTTTCGAGCTGTGGGAGCATGCGCAAGTGCCTGTCGGCGTCATTGTTAATGATTATGTCGATGTCGCGCACGGCTTTTTCGACGTTAAGGAGCCGGGTTTGGTTAACGCGGTTCTCGATCAGATCGGAAAAAAACTCCGATCTTAATTTCTCGTCAAATATTCATCGCCTACAATAAGGCCATGCTCACAATCCGCCCCGCTCTCCTGACAGCGTTGCTGTTGGCCCTTTGCGCCGGAGTCTTGGCGTCGCCGCTTCCTGCCTTTGCCGCCGAAGAAGCCGAGGATGGGGAAGGCAAGGAAAAAGGGGAAAAAGGAAAGAGCGAAAAAGACAAAAACAAGAGCATTGTCGGGGGGCGCTTCGAAAACGATCCTATTTACGTTCACGTAGCCCCGCTTATCATGCCGATTATTAATGATAAAGGCGTTGAGCAGCTTGTGACCCTGCTTGTCGATATTCAGGTCAAGGATTTCGACGCCGCTGAAAAGTTGCAGGGGAATATGCCCCGCATCATCGATTCCCTTTTGCAGCATCTCTACGGCAAGCTGGGCGAGGGCAATCTTAAAAACGGCAAGCTTGTAAACATCGGCAAGATCAAAAAGGAAGCCGTTCTGGCGGTGGGCAAAATCATCGGCGCCGAGAACGTAAAGGACGTCCTCGTTCAGGGCGTTTCTCAGCGTATGCTTTAAAGCCCTCAATGGGACTGTCATTCCGGGGCTGTCGCGAAGCGACAGAGGGCGAACAACGGCAACCGATTTCTAGAGCAATTCCCTTTCACTTACTACCGTCATGCCCGCGCAGGCGGGCATCCCATTTATTTTCTTAGTTAATTTCCATTTCCAGTAGTCAGGGGCCGATTCCAACTGAACGGGAAATGCTCTAATACATAATCCAGTTCTTGATCCCGATGCCCCAGGGATTCATATATGTCGGAACGCGCACAATTTCCAGCGTAACAATACGGTTTTCCCTTTGCATCACGTTGTTGTTCGTCGCATAGGTCATGATGATGGGCATCTGTACGTTCCACTGGTATTCCTTGTCGAAATTCATTCCTTGCCGAATGATGACGGGCGTGTTCGAAGGCACGGTCGTCAAAACAAGCTGGCTTTGCTTAAAGGTCGTGTAAGCGTCCAGCTTTCGGAAGAGCTTAAGAAACTCCTCCCACCCTTTTTTGGTGAATTTATTCTCCTGATCCGGCAACCGCACATCCATATCGCCAAAGCCCATGGTTAAAACTTCGGTTATGCTCGTGGTTGCCCAGGCCAGAATGGCGCGATTGGTCATGTTGGGCGTGTCCAGACCATAAAGGGACGACAGCTTCTTGTCGGGGCTCATCGCGTTGTAATAATAAATAGGTCGGGTAAAAGGAATCTCGAGGACGAGAAATAACGTGACGATGCTAATGATAATCGCCTGAACGAGCGCCAGCTTCTTTATGCGCTCAAAAGTCTCAAGAGCTTCGGGCTCGTCCGCAATGACAGCGCCGCTTCCGTAAATAAGCTCATGCTCCATTTCCGCCAGGACAGCCGGCGGCAGGGTCGTAAGCTCCTCCGGCGGGGAGGCCGGAAGTTTATCCGAAGGCGAGGTCGTAAGCTCCTCCGGCGGCGAGGTCGGAAGGTCATCCGGGGGCGGCGTATCCTGGGCGACATCGTCGGCCATTATCGGCGGCCCCCCTCAATCGGCAGCCATTGCTCGATGCTGATGCCGTCGGCATTCTGCAAGGTCGACACGCGCACGATTTGCAGGCGCAGGTTCGTCCGTATGGGCTGGGGCGGCGCGTCGCCATCGAACCGGATCGTGATGGGGAACATTACATACCAAGTGTAAACGCCGTCCTTGCTGACAAATTCGCTCTGAATCTCCGGCGCGCCATTGATATCCATGGTCACAACAAGCTTGCGGGCCTGAATCGCTTCGATGAAGTTCGCTTCCTTTAAGGCCTTGTTAAAGCTGTTCCAACCCGAAGGCGTAAAGTTGGCCGAAGCCTGCTGTAGGCGTTCGCGGTAATCATGATACCCGAAGCGCATGACATTTTGGGCCGTGGAAGCCGCCCACGCGATAACCTGCGCCTGCGTAAGATAAGGCTCGTTCAAGGGTACAATATTGATAATGCGCCCGTCCGACGTGGTCGCGAAATAAACCTGCTTCGTTTTCATGGTCAGGGCCAACCCGACGATGGCCGCGATAAGAATCGCAATAACGATCCCCTGAATGACGCTGATATGCAAAAGCGTCCTGTATCCGTCCCGGTAGAAGGCGTTTCGGTTGAGGATCGTGGCAATAACGTCTTTAACTGGCATGGCGGCACCTAAACGGGAAAGTTAATGTCGGAAAGAGCAACGGCGGCATTATAGTCTGATGAATTCTTGCACGATTGGCAAATACGGTTGTGGCGCCCTTGGGACTGGAAAGGGCGAAGGCACATAAGGCATATGCGCGTGGAGGTTTGCGAAGCGCCGGGGTTTTCAAGCGGCTTAAGGGTCGCGGGGCGCGCCACGCGGCGGATTTCCCCGTCGGGAGTCGAGCGCCTTGAGCCTGGCTTGCGTCCGGGGGCCGAGCGGCGCGGCAAGCCTAGCCGTGCGGCTCTGGTCATGATCGCGGCGGTCGAGCGGCCTAAAATTTCCGAAATTTCCTGCGGAGTCTTGTTCTTCATCCATAAATCGCGCAGCCGCGAATCCTGTTCGAGCCACGTAGGGCCGGACGTCAAAAGAGGCTCGGCAGGCGCAGAAACTTCTGCCGGAACGGCTGAATCGGAAGGGGTTAACATATCGCCGTCACTCACGCGAAACTCCGCGGAACGCTGAAAACACAATGAAAGAATTAGCGATGAATTACTCAAAATGTATTAAGACGCGAAAGTATTTCCTCAACAAGAAAGGTTATCTTCATCGACCATTTGAAATTTTTCGAATTTTTCTTCGAGTCACGATAAGGGGCCGATGGGCGGAAATTCTTAACAAGCGAGCGCGACCTAAAAATCTTAAGGTAATAAAATTTCGCCCGCCATCCCGTTAACCGATATATTATTACCCTGCTGTTTTTGTATTCAAGCAACTTCTTAACAAAAATTTCTTTGTAATTTCAATTAATAGTTCTTAATTCTGAATATTCTTGCCCAAAAAGGGTAACTTAAAAGAGGCTTAATGAAGAAAAAGGCCGTTGACACAAGAGGCTCTTATGGACACCCTTCGCCCCCAGTTGCCAGTTAAAACAGCGATAGGTTCATCTTGCTGAAATCGCCCTTAGGTTCTGTTCGTGCGGATTCGTTGCACGTAGCCCCGGTTTTTAGAATGCTCGCCATCAGCGCTCTCGCGCTAAGCGTTGGCTTGAGCGGTCATCATTATCGTAACGATGCGTTGGCGTTAGCGCAAGCGGCAGCGCCCGCGCTTCAGGCGGCTGTCCAGGCGGTCGAGCAGTCGAACCCCGCGCAAGCGGTTGCAAAGGTGAATCAAGCGGTTAATCAGGCCCTCGTGCCGCCGGAAACGGTGATGCGCGAGGCCGAAGTGGCCAGCGGGCAGGATTTCTCCGAGATGCTGGGCGATGCGGGCGTTAGCGCGGCCGACGGGCAGGCCGCGATGAACGCCCTTGCTAAAATCTATCCGTTAAAGAAACTCCGCGCAGGGCAGAATGTTACCTTAACCTTCAAGCGCACGCCGCAATCCGAAACCTTTACCAGCGCCGTCTTCCAGCCCGAAGATACAAAGGAGTTCGAAGTCTCCCGCGCGCCGGATGGCAGCTTTGCCGCAGTTTCAAAGCCGATCCCCATCGTCCGCGAACGTATGGCGGCGCGGGGCGAAATCCGCTCCAGCGTCTTCGAAGCGGGGGACAGGGCGGGCATTCCTCATGCGATCATGGCGGCGCTGATCCGCATTTACGCGCATGACATCGATTTCCAGCACGATATCCAGCCGGGCGACAGCTTTGAGATTCTCTACGATCAGCCGAAAACCGTTCACGGCAAGCCGGTCGGCGAGGGTTCGATCATTTACGCCGCGCTGCATACCGGCGGCGTCGTCAAGCCGATCTACCGCGTCACCTTCGGGGACAAGACCATCGATTATTTCGACGCATCGGGACGCAGCGCGCGCCGCGCCCTTTTGCGCACGCCGCTCGCCGTCGCCCACGTGACTTCCGGCTTTGGTATGCGCATGCACCCGCTTTTGGGCTACAGCAAAATGCACAAGGGCATCGATTTCGGCGCGCCGACCGGCACGCCCATTTTTGCCGCCGGCGCGGGCATTGTGCAGGAAGTCGGATTCAAAAACGGCTTCGGCCGCTATATGCGCATTCGCCATTCCGGCGGGATTGAAACCGCTTATGGCCATATGAGCCGCTTCAACCCCCGCCTTTATAAAGGCGCGCGCGTGAATCAGGGCGAGGTGGTCGCCTACGTGGGATCGTCAGGGCGCTCGACCGGGCCGCATCTGCACTACGAAGTGCATATGAACGGCAAGCAGGTCAATCCGCTTAGCGTCAAGATGCCGGTGGGCCGCGTCCTTCAGGGCAAGCAACTCGCGCAATTCAAGAGCGGCCAAACGCATATCCACACGGAATACGCTAACCTTCTGTCGAACAAAAAGCCGGGCGAGCCGCTAGTACGCGTTTCCTCCAACCAGCGCGGCGCGAAATAATCGCTTCGTCGTACGCGCCCTTTTTTGCCGGATATGTAAAATATCTTGTGCGGAAAGCATGAATCCCCTAGCTTAGTTTTCTGATTCATCTTCTGGACAAATCTCCGATGCTTCACACAAGCGTGCCTCGATTGAGGGTGCTATTTTTCTGCGTAACGCTTGCCTGCCTGTGCTTCGCGCCGGCTACAGCCCGTGAGGCGCTATCCGCGCCTGAATCTCCCTTTGCCGCAGCGTCCGCAAACCGCAAGATCGGCACGATACGCGTCGACGGCGTCCAGCGCCTTGAGGCCGAGACCGTCCGTTCCTACCTCAGCCTTAATACCGGCGACGAAGCCACGCCGGCCTCGCTCGATGCGGCGCTTAAATCGCTTTATGCGACCGGCCTTTTTGCCGATGTCGCGCTGGCCATGGAAGAATCGACGCTGGTCGTCCGCGTCGCGGAAAACCCCGTCCTCAACCGCGTCGCTTTCGAAGGAAACAGCGCGATCTCCAAGGAAGATTTGGAAAAAGAGGTCCAGCTCAAGCCCCGCATGGTGTATACGCTCCCGCGCATTGAGCGCGATGTGGAGCGCATCCTCGATCTTTACAGGCGCAGCGGCTATTTCGGCGCGTCGGTGGAGCCGAAAATCGTCAAGCATGAGCAAAACCGCGTCGATCTCGTCTTTGAAATCGCCGAAGGCGATCGCACCGGAATCCGCCGCATCGACTTCGTGGGGAACGAGCATTTTTCCTCCAGCCAGCTGCGCGAAGCCATCAACACGCGCGAATCCGCGTGGTGGCGCTTCTTTTCCTCGACCGATTACTACGATCCCGACCGCATGACTTACGACAAGGAATTGCTCCGCAAGTTCTATCTGGGGGAAGGCTATGTCGACTTCCGCGTGCTGTCCGCCGTGGCGGAGCTGACGCCGGATCGCGACGATTTCTTCGTCACTTTTTCGGTGGAGGAAGGTCCGCGCTACAAATTCGGCAAAATCACGCTGACCAGCGAAATCAAAGGCCTCGAGAGCGAAACCCTGCGCCAATACCTGCTCACGCGCGAGGGCGATTGGTACGACTCCTCGAAAATCGAAAAATCCATCGCCAAGATCACGGCGGCTCTGGGCGACCGGCAATACGCGTTCGCGACCGTCACGCCCAATCCCGAAAGGCATAAAGACAGCCTGTCCGTCGATTTGAACTACGTCGTGAAGCAGGGCGCGCGCGTTTATGTGGGCCGCATCGATATCAACGGCAACACCAATACGATCGATAAAGTCATTCGCCGTGAAATCAAGCTTGCGGAGAACGATCCGTTCAACGGTACGGCCCTGCACAAATCCGAACAGAAAATCAAAGACCTCGGCTTCTTCAGCGACGTGAAAGTCACGCCGGTTGACGGCGCGCAGCCCGACCGCGCGGACATCAAAGTCGATGTGAAAGAAAAATCGACCGGCGAGCTCATGATCGGCGCGGGCTACTCGTCGACCGACGGCCCCTTAGGCGATTTCAGCATCAGCCAGCATAACTTTATGGGGCAGGGGCAGGACGCGCGCTTCGGTGCGACCGTATCGGGCCGCACCAAGCAGATCGATACCAGCTTCACCGAGCCCTATTTCTTCGACCGCAACCTCTCCGCGGGGGTCGATTTGTTTGCGACCCAAACGGACAATCAAGACCTCAGCTCCTACGACGTCAACAGCGCCGGAACCTCCTTGCGCATGGGCTATCCGCTTTCCGAGGAAATCCGCCAAAAGGTGAATTACAGCTTCCACTACGATCAAATCGTCAACGTCCCCGATACGGCGTCGCTCTACATTCGCGACCAAAAAGGCTCATCGACGACGTCCTCCGTTGGGCAATCGCTGATTTACGACACGCGCGACAGCAAGCTGGATCCCACTCTCGGCTTCATCACCCATCTCGATACCGACGTCGCGGGCGCCGGCGGCTCCCGCAAATGGTTCCGCGCGAAAGTTGGCGGCACGCAGTATTACCCGCTTGCGGAAAAATGGATTATCAGCGGCACGGCCGAAGCCGGGCAGATATGGGGCCTCGACGGGCCGACGAAAATCAACGAACGCTTCTTCCTCGGCGGCGATAACCTGCGCGGCTTTGAGTTTGCGGGCATCGGCGCGCGCGACCTTTCCAGCTCGTATCAGGACGCGCTCGGCGGCACGCGCTTTGTCCGCGGCTCGGTCGATCTCGGCATGCCCACGCCGGTGCCGCCCGAATTCGGCTTGCGCGCCCATATCTTTACCGATGCGGGCATGATCGGCAGGCCCGATGCGACGGCAGTTGTCGGCAACACCATCGCGAACGATGAAAGCCTGCATCTCAGCGCGGGCGTCGGCATCACATGGGATTCGCCGTTTGGCCCCATCCGCCTCGATTATGCCCAACCGATTTTGTACAAATCGTATGACAAGCTGGAGCATATACACTTCAGCTTCGGCACCAAACTCTAGGATATTCAAACGATTTTGGGCTGCAAAAGCTGTTTCCAAGAACAGCGTCATTCCCGCGTAAGCGGGAATCCATCTTTTTTAGGGTCCAACAATGCTCAACATCGCGATCGCAGGCTTGGGGACGGTAGGGGCGGCGGTCGTGCGCCAGCTGCGGCAGAATACGGAAATGCTTGCCGCAAGGGCAGGGCAGGAAATTGTCCTCAAAGCCGTCAGCGCGCGCGATAAGAACCGCACGCGCGATTGCGATTTGTCCGGCGTTGCGTGGGTCGACGATCCGCGCGGATTGGCGGCTCTTCCGGGGCTCGATGTCGTCGTTGAACTGATGGGCGGGGCGGAAGGCGCGGCGCGCGACCTCGCCGAGGCCGCGCTCGCATCCGGCAAGCATTACGTCACGGCCAATAAAGCCTTGATCGCGGCGCATGGCCCCGCGCTTGCCGTCTTGGCCGAATCCACGAAAACCCGGCTTTCCTTCGAAGCGTCGGTCGCGGGCGGCATCCCGGTTATCAAGGCCATGCGCGAAAGCCTGTCCGGCGATACGGTCGAAAGCGTGTGCGGCATCTTGAACGGCACCTGCAATTATATCCTCACGCGCATGCGCGACAGTCAAATGGACTTCGCGACTGCGCTCGCCGAAGCGCAGCAAAAAGGCTATGCCGAGGCGGATCCTGCCGCCGACATCGACGGGCACGACACGGCAAACAAGCTGGCGATTCTGGCCGCCCTTGGCTTCGGCCTCAAGCCGGATATCGCCGCCATACGCGTCGAAGGCATTAGGAACGTCACGCCGTGCGATTTGGACTTTGCCCAGGAACTGGGCTGCCGCATCAAGCTTCTGGGCATTGCCCGCGCGGTCGAGGGAGGGATCGAACAAAAAGTCGGCCCTTCGCTCGTGCCCGAAAAATCCCCGCTTGCCGCCGTCGATGGCGTCTTCAATTCCATCCTTCTCAAGGGCCGCCAGGTCGGCCCTGTGATGCTCGAAGGCTACGGCGCGGGCGGCGCGCCGACCGCCAATGCCGTCGTGGCCGATATCGTCGACATCGCGCGCGGGTCGAAAGCTTGGGCCTTTTCCGTTCCGGCGGCGCGCCTGAAGAGCTGTAAACCTGGCAAGTCCTTGCCCACACGCTACTATATGCGCCTTCAAGTGGCGGATCAGCCGGGGGTGGTGGCCGATGTCGCGGCGATCATGCGCGACGAGGGCCTGTCGTTCGAATCGCTTCTTCAACGAGGCCGGTCGCAAAGTTCCTCCATTCCTGTTATCATAACGACCCACAAGGGGGATTCCGGGGCCATGCGCCGCGCCGCGGAAAAAATCGCCCGCGTGCCCGCCGTCAAAGAGCCGCCGTGTCTCATGCCGATTGAGGACCAATGACCCGCATATTCCAGATCGCCTATTTGTTCCTCGCCCTCATCATGCCTTTTGCCGCAAGGGCCGAAGCGCCGGGCAAGTTGCCGTCGCCCGTCATCGCGGTTGTGGACGTCCAGCGCATCCTGCAGGAATCGCTGGCGGCCAAAAGCGCGCAAAAACAACTCGACGCGCAGCGTTTGCAATTCCAAAGCGAAATCGCGGGGGAAGAGAATGAACTCCGCAAGGCGGAGCAGGAATTGGCAAAGCAGCGCACGACGCTTTCCCCCCAAGCCTATGCCGAGCGCGAACAGCAGCTCAGGCAGCGCTTTACGCGCGTCGAAAACCATGTTTCCGCGCGCCGCAAGGTTCTTGATAAATCATTCTCGGATTCGATGAACGCGGTTCGCAGCGCGCTGCTCGACGTCGTCGACCAAACCGCGCACGAGCGCGGGGCCAACCTCGTCATCGTCAAGCAGCAAGCCCTCTGGACGGATCAACCGCTCGATATCACCGACGAAGTGCTGAAGCGCCTTGACAAGAAAATGCCCAAAGTCGTCGTCGCCCCGCCGCCTCCGGTAAAAGAATGACCGAACCTATTCCCACAGCCGCGCTGATCGTCATCGGAACCGAAATCCTTTCGGGACGCACGCAGGAAGCGAACCTGAACCCCATCGCCGTGAAACTGGGGTCGATCGGCGTCCCCCTGAAGGAAGCCCATATTGTGCCCGATGTGGCGGCGGACATCATCGCCGCCGTCAACGCCTTGCGCACGCGCTACACCTATGTCTTCACAACGGGCGGCATCGGCCCCACGCATGACGATATAACGGTCGACGCGGTCGCCGAGGCTTTTGGCCTACCCGTCGTCGAAGACCCGGAGGCGCATGCCTTGCTCGCCGCGCATTTTGGCAAAAAAAACCTGAACGGCGCGCGCTTGCGCATGGCGCGCGTTCCGCAAGGCGCCAAGCTGATCAAGAATCCCGTCAGCGCCGCGCCCGGCATCCAGATTGAAAACGTCTATATGCTCGCGGGCGTCCCCGTCATCATGGAAAGCATGATGGATAGCGTCGTCGCGTCCCTGCGGCACGGCCCCGACGTTTACAGCCTTACGGTTTCGGGCTTCGTTGTGGAAAGCATCATTGCCGATCACTTGCGCGCCATAGCGTCGCGTTTTCCGCAAGTGGACATCGGCTCGTACCCGTGGCTTCGCGAAGGCAAGCACGGCACGGCGCTCGTGGCGCGGGGCGGCGACAAGGAAGGCGTGAAAAAAGCGGCCCAAGCGATCCTGGAAATGGTCAAGGCCAAGGGTGTCGCGGCTATTCTTTCGGAGGCGTAAAGCCCTTTTCCCCGGTTTCATCCTGCTCTTTGGCGGGCGGTTTTTTGTCGGCGGGCGCGGTCTCTTCTTTCTGCATGCCCGACATCGACTCGGGAAGCTGAAACATCGGGCGCGGGCTTCCGGGGCCGAAAGCCTTGAAAACCAAGGCAAGGCC
This sequence comes from uncultured Rhodospirillaceae bacterium, assembly GCA_964453225.1. Classification (GTDB taxonomy): domain Bacteria; phylum Pseudomonadota; class Alphaproteobacteria; order UBA9219; family UBA9219; genus CAIXLI01. The sequence goes on along the minus strand of CAYVNS010000007.1, from coordinate 33,163 downwards.
CAGAAAAATGGCAAGCCACAAGGCGACGCTCCGCAAAAGCTTGCCTCTGTTCATTGCAAAAATATTCGGCGCAATAAAAAGCACCATGACCAGCAAAAACAGCCCGCTCAAAATCATCGACGTATGCGACATGATGGCTCCTTTTGTTAAAGCACGATGCAATTCAATAAGAATCGTCACCCCCGCGAAGGCGGGGGTCCCATTTTCTTTTTCTTCCTAGAAAAACAAATGGCCTTTTCCCATAGGCATGATGGTGATTTTCATCTTGCTTTAGGATAACCCCTTTATACCCCGCCTCTCCTCGTTTTCGCAAGAGACGCATAAAAGGCAGAAGGCAGAAGACAGGCATCGGATGACAGAAAGAAAAAGCCCTCCCCCTTGATGGGGGAGGGATGGGTGGGGGTGATGCTTCAGAAAGCAGAAACCAGAAGACAGAAGACAGAAAAAATCCCCCTCCCCTTGCGGGCTTGATGCCGAAATAGAAAAACGTCCGGGGGACGTTTTTCCGGCATCAAGGCCGAAGGCTGGGTTAGGAGAGGGGTCAGCGTGAAAGCCGTACAAATCAATCAGGAAGAGATACAATGCACAAGAATGACAAACCCTCCAATTCCCTCTAATGTAAAATCATGCCTTTCATTCTTATCCTTCTTCTCCTTTTCTCCGCATGCGTCGACATGCGCGCGCCCGACCGTCTTGCGCTTACGCAAACATCCTTTTCCGAGCTTCCCGGCTGGGCGCAAGACGCGCCCCTCCCGGCGCTTCAGGCCTTCCAAAAATCCTGCAAAGCCCTTCTTGCCAAACCGCCAAATGCATCAATGGGCATCGGCGGGCAAGCGTCCGACTGGCATAAGCCCTGCGCCGCCGCCCAAAACGCCTCTCAAACAGAAGCCTCGGCCCGCGCCTTTTTCGAAACATGGTTCTGCCCTTACGCCACCGGAGGCAGGGAAGGCGCATCGGGCCTCTTCACGGGCTATTACATGCCCGAAGTGCGCGGTTCCTTCGTCAAAGAAGGGCCTTACAAAACCGCGCTTTATAAGCGGCCAAAAGACAGGGTCGAAGCCGATCTTGCGCTTTTCAAGCCCGATCTTAGCGGAAAAATAGTGGGCAAAGTGCGCGGGGATAAATTCATCCCGTACGATGCGCGCCCCGAGATCGCCAGAGGCTCGCTCGCTAACCGCGCCGAGCCGCTTGTCTGGATTGACGACCCCGTCGGCGCTTTCTTTCTCGAAATTCAAGGCTCCGGTTTCGTGCGCCTTAAGGACGGCAGCCGCTTTGCCGTGGGCTACGATAGCGCGAACGGGCGCGCCTACACCGCCATAGGGCGCGTGCTCGCCGACCGCGGCGATTTACAAAGGCCTGTGACGATGCCAAGCATCCGCGCATGGCTTGCCGCGAACCCGTCGCGTATGCAGGAAGTGATGGATATGAATCATTCTTATGTGTTTTTCCGCCGCCTGCCGAACGATCAGGCTATTGGGGCGCAAGGCGTCGCGCTCACGCCTCTGCGCAGCCTCGCCGTAGACCCCAAATTCCTGCCCTTGGGAGCGCCCGTCTGGCTCGACGCGGCGGACGGGCAGGGAAAGCCTCTTCAGCGCCTCCTTATCGCGCAGGACACGGGCGGGGCCATCAAAGGCCCCGTTCGGGGGGATGTGTTCTGGGGCGAAGGCGAAGCGGCGGCAGGGCAAGCGGGCGCCATGCAAAGCCGCGGACGCGCGTATATCCTGCTTCCAAAAACGGTTTCCCCAAATGCCGACCGATAAATCCTTATGGGAAACCTACACCCGCAGCCTAAGGCCCTTGCAGGGTAAGACCGAAGGCAAAAAAAAGACCTCTCCCCCGAAGGCGGAAGACAGAAAACAGAAGGCAGAAAGAAAGCCCTCCCCCTTTAAGGGGGAGGGTTGGGTGGGGGTGATGCAGACGAAAAACTATCCTTGCCTGAATCAGAAGGCTAACCATGTCTCAGCCCTCGAACGCAAGCGCGAGAAATCTCTCCGCCAAGGCACAATCGACATCGACGCCAAGCTCGATCTCCATGGCCTAACCCAAACCGAAGCCTTTGAAGCCCTTGCCGGCTTCATGCGCAAAAAAACAAAGGCGGGAAAACGAAATCTTCTCATCGTCACGGGGCGCGGGCGCGAAGGTCAGGGGGTGCTTCGGCAAAACCTCCAAAACTGGCTTGCCGGGCTCCCGGAATCCAAATCCATCCTCGCCGTCCGCGAAGCCGCCCCGAACCACGGCGGCAAGGGCGCGTTTTACGTTCTGATGAAAAAAACGCGCCTATCGAACAATTAATTATTTTCTCCCGGGGGTCGGCGCAGCGTTGCTTTGAGAAGGTCGAACCTTCTTTGCGGGCCTATCTACAGGCGCTATGCCAAATATTTTATTGATTTCCGCCTCGAATTTTTCGTTGCTGGGATAATCATATTCATTTGTCTCCATCTTAACGCTGCGCAAATCCAGAATCTCTTGCATAACATCGCTATGCGTTTTTTTGCCGCTGGGATCGAGAAAGCTAAAGTCCGCACCGAATTCGCTTAGCCATGCAGCAATGTTTTCAACATCAAAGTCAAAGTGAAGAAGCGATGCTTCTGTCAACGCCTTAAAGTTGCCCCGCTCCCTTTCAATATGATGCGCGCTGGTCTCAAAAATCTGTTGCCGAACTTCAGGGGTGGGCAGCATATCGACGCTAAAAGGTATGATCGCGAATTTAGGCTGCCTACAGCTCGGACTGTCGTTACCGAGAAGAGAATTAAATCTGCTTCTCAAACCCTCCTGCCTGTACTTGGCTTTGCCCCACTCCCTCTTCGCCCCGAGCTCGTCGATCTCCTCTTGTTTTTGAATCATTTCATTCTGGGCTTTCGCTGCCCATTCGCGAAGATGCTTTTCTTGTGCGTTTGTAAGAACGACTGGTGACATAAAGTTTCTCCTTTTAAAAATGAATGGCCAGATGCCAAGCTTGCTACGGCACATTTATGGTAACACAGAGTCATAATTAAGGCGCGCGTTTCTCGGATGCCGCTCTGCTCGCTTTTGCATCGGGCCGCATCGTTCGTTCCATAGCCGCCTCGCGCAAACCCCGTATTTCGCTCAGGACATCCTCATCGCTCATTTTCCCGCTGGAATCAAGTTCCCTTGGAGGGGCGCCTGAAAGTTTCAGGCACGTCTCGATTTGCTGGAGGCGTTTTTTCGCCGTCTCGCCGTCCATGCGCTCTTCATGCAGCTTTCGGTAAAAGCCGATGCCCGCGTGCACAAAGCACGCGCGGCGGCGGCGCGTCAGCTGTTCCTCGATTTCAGCGGCGCTTTCGTTCCAATAGCCAAGGGCCGACATATCTTTTCCGGCAAGGTCAATCCCGCGCCGAATAAGAATTTCATAATAAGCCGCGCTCAATCCGATGCGTGGATCGGCCATCTTTTCGAACCAGGTCCTTGCGGATTGGACGAGATTGGTATTGCTCATCGTTTCTTTAGCCATCGATTCTCCTAAGGAAAAAAATAAAACCAAAACAAGGATGCGCGCTTCCCTTCAGGCGCTAGAATCCAGCCCCAATTACACGTCCGTCGTTACGGAAAGTTCGTTAGCCGCGATTTTTCCGGTATACGATTTAATTTTCGTGCCGAAAAAGATTAAATCGGATTCCGTATCTTCGCACCCGGCTATTGGGGGCGGAGCCTACCCCTCCCTTTGCGTCAGCTGCATAAAAATATCCTCCAGCGTGGTCTCCTCTGTCGTCATATCGACGATGGTAAGGCCGTTCATCTGCACCATGCGCAGCAAAGCCCCCACAGCCGCTAGGCTTGGCCGATAAGCGATGCCAATGGTTCGGGGGCTCGCGTGCTGCCACCCGCCCGCGCGCAAATTTTCAGGCAGCTCCGTCAAATCGCGATCCAGCCGGAGCGTCAGCTTTTTGTTATCGATCCGGCGCAGCAGATTTTCCGTCTTGTCGTTGGCGACCAATTTGCCCTGATTGATAATCGCAATGCTGTCGCAAAGTTCCTGCGCTTCTTCCAGATAATGCGTCGTCAGCAGGATGGTCGTTCCGGCGGCGTTCAGCTTGCGCGCATAATCCCACAAAGACTTGCGCAGCTCCACGTCCACCCCGGCGGTGGGTTCGTCCAGCACAACAACCGGCGGCGCGTGCACCAAAGCCTTGGCGATCATCAAGCGCCGCCGCATGCCGCCGGAAAGCGTGCGGGCATAGGACTTCGCCTGCTCCATAAGGCCAAGCGCCTCCAAAAGCTCATCGGTGCGGCGTTCCTTTTTCGGCACGCCGTAAAGCCCCGCCTGAAGTTCAAGCATTTCGCGCGGCGTAAAAAAAGCGTCCAGATTCAATTCCTGCGGCACGACGCCGATGGCGGAACGCGTCCGTCGCGGCTCGTCGTCCACCTCGTAATCCCAAACCTTTGCCGTTCCCGCGCTTTTGATCACAAGCCCGGCCAGAATCCCGATCAGCGTGGACTTGCCCGCACCGTTCGGGCCCAAAAGGCCGTAAATGCTTCCTCTGGGGATTCGAAGATCGATTCCCTTAAGGGCCTCCTTCGGCGGGTGCTCCTTGTCTCCTGCATATGTTTTAACGAGTCCCGAAACCTCAATCGCAAATTCGGGCAAAGGCTCGTGCGCAACAGAGACAGTCGTTGATGTAATCATTTAATGTTAATCCCTATCATCCTGTGATAATGCAATTTTCTTAGCAAATGCGCAATTTTATAAAACTTCATGTACAACATTAACAAGTAATCGTCCCCCATTTCCCATTTGTCTGCGCCACGATTCTTCCCTATTCATACCCGATCATGACTTTCACTCTTCCCACGCTTCATCAGCTTCAGAATATTCTTATCCAAATCGCGCCCGGAATGCCGCATCATTTCTGGTGGCTTACGGCCTGCGTGTCGATCATTCTCATTATCACCTCCATAGCGCTTTTTGTGACTCGCGTTCCCGATATCCTCCTCTTCCTCGGCCTGCTTGCCGTCATCGTTGTGCAGGGCGTTTTTTCGTCCTGGGAAAAAGCGGGCCTTCACCTCTTGCAAGCCTGCGCCGCAGGGCTTTTGGTGATGGCGATACACTTTGCATGGAAGTGCAAAATCCGCTATGATGCCTTGGGTGTTCGAAGCGCGGAATGGACGGCCTTGGCCATTGCGAGTTTCGGGATTCTTCCTCTTTTGTACGCGTGGGGGGTAGGGGTCGTCCTCTGTTCGGTCTTCATGCTATTGTTGGGGTTGGTTAACGTTCGGAAGGGTGATGTCACGTTTTTGCCATTTTTGCTTATAGGCCTTGGCGTTGGACTTTATTCCGTTCGTTTTTGATGATGAGAAAGAGGCGAAGAATTTTTTATTCTTCTTGATCGAGATCAAACACAATACTACATCTTGTGTTACTGTGCATCGCACAACACATCATATAGTGCATATCCCATATTTGAGGAACAGCGTATCATGGCACAGTCATCGTTGGCTTATCGTTCTCCAGAGTCCCTTTCTGAAGTTCAAATCTCGCAAGGAACCATGATCGACTGTTCCGATACCGTTGAAGAATACGTCTCGAAAGCCGACTGGCGAATCAACGCGAACGCCAACGTCGGTTACAGCCACGCGGGCCTCGTGAACAACATCGCGGGCAAAGTCATCGCGAATTTCTGGCTCGACGATGTGTACACGCCCGACGAAGGCCGTGCGCACCGCGAAGGCGACTATCACATCCACGACCTCGACAGCCTCGCCGGCTATTGCGCGGGCTGGAGCCTGCGCCAGCTTCTGACCGAAGGCTTCAACGGCGTTACGGGCCGCGTGTCGTCGCGTCCGCCGCGCCATTTCCGCGAAGCCTTGGGCCAGATGTCGAACTTCCTGGGCATCTTGCAATCCGAATGGGCGGGCGCGCAAGCGTTCAGCTCCTTCGACACGTATCTCGCGCCGTTCGTCTTTCTCGATCAGCTGGGCGACGGCGAAATCGTCAAGGCGATCCGCCAGTTTGTCTATAACCTCAACGTTCCGGCGCGCTGGGGCCAGTCGCCGTTTACGAACGTGACGATGGACATCGTATGCCCCGAAGATTTGCGCTCCGTCATGCCGATGTGCGGGGCCGAGCATCTGTTTGACGGCGTGCGCGACGGCGAATTGCTGCGCATGGCGCGTCAACGCCGCCCCGAAATCCAGAAGCTGACGGACATGACCTACGGCGACTTCGCGCCCGAGATGGAGCGCGTCGTCCTGGCCTATTACGAGGTTATGACCGAAGGCGACATGAACGGCCAGCCGTTCACGTTCCCGATCCCGACCGTCAACATCACCGAAGACTTCAAGTGGGACAGTCGCGTGGCCGACGTCATTTTCGCGAACACGGCGAAATTCGGCAGCTCCTATTTCCAGAATTTCATCGGCAGCCAGTACACGCGCGACGAAAACGGCGTGCGGCGTGAGAATCCCGAAGCCTACAAACCCGGCGCGGTGCGCTCGATGTGCTGCCGCTTGCAGCTCGACTTGCGCGAATTGCAAAAGCGCGGCAACGGCCTTTTCGGCTCGGCGGAAATGACGGGATCGATCGGCGTCGTGACGATCAACATGGCGCGCCTTGGCTTCCTGCACGCGGGCAACGAGGCGGAACTGATCAAGGCCATCGATCATTTAATGGATCTCGCCCACGGCACGCTCGAGAAAAAACGAGTCTTCGTCAGCGACGGCCTCAAGCGCGGCCTCTATCCCTATACCCAGCGCTATCTCAGCTCCTTGCGCAACCATTTCAGCACCATCGGCGTCAACGGCATGAACGAGATGGTCAAGAACTACACGCGCGGCAAGGCGGACATGACGAGCCAGGAAGGCATCGAGATGAGCATCCGCGTCCTCGATCACATGCGCCTGCGCCTGCGCGAGTATCAGGAAAAATCGGGCAACCTTTACAACCTCGAAGCCTCGCCCGCCGAAGGCGCGACCTATCGCTTCGCCAAGGAAGACCACAAACGCTTCCCGCAGATGATTCAATCGGGCAACTACCCGAACATCTACTACACGAACAGCAGCCAGATCCCCGTCGGCTACACCGAAGATCCGTTCGAAGCGCTCGATTTGCAGAACCGCCTGCAATGCAAATACACGGGCGGCACGGTTCTGCACATGTACATGAACGAGAAACTGGAAAGCATCGATTCCTGCCGCCGCATGATCCGCACGGTTCTGGAAAACTACCAGCTGCCGTACATCACGATCACGCCGATCTTCTCGGTCTGCGACGATCACGGTTATTTGAACGGCGAACAGGCGGAATGCCCCACCTGCGGCAAGAAAACGCAAGTCTGGACGCGCGTCATGGGCTATTTCCGCCCGGTCGAAGGCTTCAACATCGGCAAGAAGGGCGAGCACCGCGAACGCAAGCCGTTCAAGGAACCCTCGACGGAAAAATGCATCGCCGAGAGCAAGAAATTCGGAACCTACAAAAACCCAGCCGATAATTGCTCCTGCCGCGGCTGAAAGCAGAAGCTCAAGTCAGAAGAAGGGGCAAGCGCTCGCTCGTCATTCCGCGAAATTTTCTTTCGCCAAAGGCGAAAGAAAATTTACGCGGAATCCGATTTGGTTCTTTTCCAAAAGATTAAAATTACTGAGCTAAAGTTAAGCGCATACTTCAGTATCTATCAGTCGTCATTGCTATATAGCGCCTCTTTGACTATTCTCGTTTTTTTGCAAAAAGAAGTTTCGAAGGAGGCCGACTATGAAACCAAACGGCTATAATATTCTATCTCATACCGATACACGCGCCCTTTTCCTCGGCGTCGAAGGCCAGCTTATACAAACCGAGCAGCTTCATTACGAAAAGTGGCGGGAACATGCCTTAAAGCACGTTTTTAATAACGAAGAAGACTTTCAACACTTTTGGCGAACGGCATGCATCGACCGCGGGGACAAAGTCGTTTACGAAAGGCTGAACGAAAAAGCGCCAAATGGCTTTCCTGCATGGGAAGAGTGCGAACGCGAAAATAATGCCTATTACGAAAAAAATCTCTTCCGGGCCGTCCTTCCGAAGGGGCTCTTCGATGCGCTCGACGCTTTGCATAAAAAGGGCGTATGCATAATCGTCATCACCCATGCGCCGGAAGATTTGGCAAGGATCCAGTTCGACTTTATCAAGTCCAAAGCGGATAAAGCGCCCGAAGACGTTTTTCTGGCGGATCACATCCTGCACAAACGCAAAGACGGAAATGCCTATGGAGATGCCTTTGCTCTCCTCAACGAGGAAGGCTTAAAGCTGCGGCCCGATCAAGTCCTTGTCCTTGACAGCAATAAATACCTCGATATTGCGTCGGAAAAATACAAAATGCGCGCCGCGACGCTGAAAGTCGATCTGGCGGAACATCTGAAGCCGCTTGAGCAACCGGAATCAAAATATCCCAGCATAAGTTGGAATGACATCCGCAGAGCCGTCGCGCTCAAGCCGCCCATCGCGCGCCGCCCGGAAAAGGGGCGCCATCCGTAAATTACCCATGTCCCACATCTACGAGATAACGCCTTTTTCAATGCTGGACTACCCCGGCGAGCTTTCCTGCATCGTTTGGTTGTCGGGCTGCAACCTGCGCTGCGTTTACTGCCACAACCCGGAAATCGTTTTAAACAAGGGCCGCAAGAAAGACGCGGAACTTATTGATTTCCTTGAAACGCGCAAAGGCAAGCTCACCGCCGTCGTCTTTTCGGGCGGCGAAGCGACTTTCTGCCCGACCCTTCCCGGCCTCCTTCGCAAAGCCAGGGACATGGGCTTTAAAACCAAGCTCGACACGAACGGCAGCAATCCGAAAGTTATCAAAGAACTTGTCGCCGAAGGGCTTCTGGATTACATCGCGCTCGATTACAAATGCCCGGCCCATCTCGCCGAAAAGCTTCTCGGCACCAACCGCTTTCAAGCCGCCTTTGACGAAAGTCTCGACTTCCTCATCGCCGCAAGCCGGGCAGGGAAGGTGTTCCTCGAAGTGCGCACGACGATCCCCCCCGATTTGCTTAATGAAACCGATCTGTCCGTCCTAATCGCCGACCTCGACAAGCGCGGCTACGCGGGCACGTTTTGGCTGCAAAACATCGTCACGACAGGCGAAAACACCATCGGCAACATTTCGCCTTCCTCGCGCAGCCTCGATTTTGCCCAGCTCCCCACCCCCAAAAACTTCCAGCTCGGCTTCCGCAATTTTAAATAGC
>CAYVNS010000007.1:0-23889 GCA_964453225.1 uncultured Rhodospirillaceae bacterium | reverse complement strand
CCGGAATCCAGATGGCCTTGCCTCATGATGCATCGGTTCAGAAAAGAATCTGCATTCAGAACTAAAAAGCCCTTCGATAGGAGGCTGTTATTCATCCCAGCCCCAAGCCCCATTATCTCCCTCAAAAGAAAACCCCCGCTCTCGCGGGGGTTTCTTCATTCCGAAATCGCAAACACCTTAATACCCATAGTATTGGGGCGGCGGCGGGGAAGCCGGTTGCGTGTAAATCACCGTCGTCTGCGGCTGAGGCGCATAAACGACGGGGCGATCGATCACATTGCCCTTGGAAACCATGCACTGCACATAGGCATTGTCGTATTGCTGTTGAATGCCTTTCTGATCGTTGGACGACGTATGCGCGCCAACGGCAGTGCCGGCAACAGCGCCGCTCGCTGCGCCGATAGCCGCGCCTTGGCCGCCGCCGATGGCTGCGCCAAGGCCGGCGCCCAAAGCCGTGCCGCCCAGCCCTTCAAGGAAGCCGGTCGTGTTGGCGCGTTCCGCCTGGCCGCGAACCTGGTCTTCGGCGAATTGCTTGCAGGTATATTGATCCATCTGGAAATGATCGAAATTCTTGCCCTTTGCCGGAAGCACGCGAGCCGTCGGCCCCATGGGGGTGCTGGCGCACGCCGCGACCAAAAGAACGGTGCCGAGAAGAGAGGCATAATGAGAGGCCTTCATGATGAGAACTCCTTGGATGTTGGCATGACGGCAGTCTGGCCGAGAACGGAAAGAAAAGAAAGACCTTATTTATTCATAAGACTACACGCTTATTCTAGGGCGGAATTATGGCGCAAGAAGCCTTTGGGTTCCAAACTTAATTAAGGGCGTGTCTACAACAGGATAACGTCATTCCGCACGAGGTACGCGATAGCGTGCCGAGATGCGGGCTCTCGTCTCGAAAAACCGACGTTTTTTCTGTATTTCTTTTCGAACGGAACTTTTATCGTATAAGGAACACGGCCAGATGGGATAAAGTTGTTGCCGCAAAATATTTAATCGATGAAGAATGACGAACGACGCACCCACAATATTCGCTCTCGCATCAGGCGCCGGGAAATCGGGCGTTTCCGTTTTTCGCATTTCGGGCCCGAAAGCGAAGGAAACCCTTCGTTTGTGCGCGTCGGCAAGCATCCCGCCGCCGCGTAAAGCTTCCTTCAGGGAAATTGTTAATCCGCAAACGAAAGAAACGATCGACAAAGCCCTTGTTCTCTTTTTCCCCGGGCCCGACAGCTACACGGGCGAAGATGTCGTCGAGTTGCACACGCACGGCGGCCGCGCCGTGATGAACGCGGTTACCGAAGCGTTGCAATCCCTGTCGGGCTTTCGCCTTGCCGAGCCGGGGGAATTCACGCGCCGCGCGTTCGAGAACGGCAAAATGGACCTCACCGAAGCCGAAGCCGTCGCGGATCTGGTGAACGCCGAAACGGAAGCCCAGCGCAAGCAAGCCCTGCGCCAGATGGAAGGGCTTTTGGGCCAGCTCTATAACGGTTGGCGCGAACGCCTGTCGCGGGCGCTCGCCTACATCGAAGGCGCCATCGACTTTTCAGACGAGGAATTGCCGCAAAGCTTGATCGACGCGCAAAGCGATGAACTGCGCCGCCTGCGCGAGGAAATAACGGCGCATCTCAACGACAATCGCCGCGGCGAGCGCTTGCGGACGGGCTTTTCCATCGTCCTTCTCGGCCCCCCGAACGCGGGCAAGTCGTCGCTTTTGAATGCGCTGGCCCGGCGCGAGGCCGCCATCGTGTCGCCGACGGCGGGTACGACGCGCGATCTCATCGATGTGCATCTCGATATCGGCGGCTATCCGGTCACGCTGACCGATACGGCAGGCCTGCGGGAACTGGCCGGGGAATCGCACGCGCACGATGCGATTGAAAACGAAGGCATCCGCCGCGCGAAAGCGCAAGCCGAAAAGGCGGATTTGAAAATCGTGATTTTCGACGGGGCCGCATGGCCTCAAGCGGACGAGGCCGCCAAAGCCCAGATCGATGGCGACACTATCGTTATCGTCAACAAAGCGGATCTTTTAGAGAGCATTCAGCATTCAGCATCCGGCATTCAGGGAAAGAAAGAATCTCCCTCCCCCTTGATGGGGGAGGGTGGGGTGGGGGTGACGTCTATTCCCCGAATCCCAAATCCTGAATCCCGAATTCCTCTCTTCCTCTCCGCTCTCACCGGCCAAGGGATCGAAACGCTTCTTGAAAAACTCCTGAAAGAAATCGACCGCCGCTATGCGGCAAGCAGCGCGCCGCCGCTCACGCGCGCCCGGCACCGCGCCGCGCTGGAAGAAAGCGCAAGCCACCTCGACCGCGCGTTGCAAGCGCCGCAGACCGATATGCGCGCGGAAGATGTTCGCCTTGCCATGCGCGCGCTCGGCCGCATCACGGGCCGCGTGGACGTCGAAGACCTCCTCGACATCATTTTCAGGGATTTCTGCATCGGGAAATAATCTTGTTGGGAAAAACAGCTTTTTAACCATGATGCGCGGTTGAGAATCAGCCGATTCCTTGCCAAGCTCTCCTTCCCCACCCCAGCCGAAAGAAAATCACAATGGCTGTCTTGATGCCTGCGAACGAGTACAAGGAATTTATCGGCAAACATGTGCAAAGCGATCCCGCGCTTTCGGACAGGACGTGGTCCGAGATCATGGATTCGTACGCGCAGACCAAATCCCTCGGTAAGGTCAAATTGATTTCTACGGATCTTCACGAAGCCGTTCGTGTCGCAGAGAAAAACTCTGTCCAAGCTGACTTGCTGAACGCCGAAATATTCCATGCGGTGGCAAGATTCCTGAAAAATAAAAAGGAATGGTCGCTCGCGCACGGATGCTCCTTATCGGATCGGGTTAGCCAAAAATTTCAGTATGTACTGGACGATCATAGTTTCTGCATGGAAAACCACGTCGCTTGCGCGGCCGCCGCTCTTGAAAGCCGTCATTATCCAGTCGCTCTGTGGCAGGGAAATAGGGCTATTCATATCGCCGACTATGCGATGGACAGGGAAATTGGGCCCGGCAAAATCATCCGCGACTTACGCAAGGAAGCCGTTCTTGCCGTCATCGGCGTCGCGCACGCGGCGTACAACGATACGAGCAAAGACTTCAACCAAAACGCCGCCTTCCTTGCCCGCCGCGTCGCGATGGACAGCATGCCTTTTAATACGAATGATTATGTTCTTGCCGAAAAAGCTTTTTTGAAGGAACCGCCAAGGCCAATGAAATTCCGTCAGTGCGCGCCACACCGAATAATCACTTCATAAGCTTTTTCTTTTTTTGAAAGAAAATTGCTCGGACGATTAACCTTAACGATGCTTCATACTTGATGTGCGGCCGTATGTTTGCGTAATATGGGGGCCTAATATTGCGTATGAAGGGATGTGCTTATGCGAAATCATATAAAAAATAGCCCGATCGAATATGAAAAATTCATCAACAATAATGTTCCTATTTACACGCCGCCGCCGAACTTTAGTTGGGATTTAAGCGCGCCCATAGAGTCCATATCTTCAAAGGGAGCGACCGAAGCCCATTATGCACGCATGCGCGGCGCCTTGCATTTTTACAATTATCAAAATAGCGATTACCCCGATCTCCCACAGGCGGAGCAAAGAAAAAAAATCATTGTGAGAAATCTTCCCCGAACGGTCAAAGAGCTTATTTCCGTCGGAAATCTAGCCGCCGCGTGCGATCTCGCGGACCTTGCGGAAGGACTGAAAGACTCCGATAAAATGGGAAGAATGGTTGCCGCTTTGCACGTAACCTGCGCGCAAGAAGCGCTGAGGCAGGCGAAGGAAGCGCAAGATAAGGCCGGCAAAACGCAAGGGCTCGTCGTCGCGAACTGGCAAGCGGAACGCGCTTTCCGGGTCAATGAGGAATTATCGAAACATCCTCTGCGCAGGGAAATCACTTCCGTGCTTTTCACTCTTCAATCACAAGCTATGGATGTTCGGCGCGATCTCGCCGCCAACGCCAGCTATCTTCTCTCGAGGCCGGAAAGGAAAAGTTTCGTTATCGGGAATCAGTTGCGGAATTCGGATAGGCAACTGGCAAAATCATGAAAATTTCCCGTTCTCCTTGGGCCGCCCTTTTTGATCCCTTGCGCACGTTCAGGGATTGCGAACGCCTCAAGGACGAACTGGTTTTTTGCGGGCGCTCAGGCGATGCGAAGCAGGAAAAGGCGCTCGGCAAAAAGACCCAGCGCATGGTGGGGCGGCTTCTTCGGGAACATAATTTATATGCGCTCAACCATGCGTGCTTTCTCACAGATCAATTTGCCCGCGTTTTTCCCGACGATGACGACAAGAATTTTGAAAGGCGCCTGGCCATGAAATGGGCCTGCGCGCGCGAGGCGGAACGACAAAACGCGCCTGTTCTTGCCTTTTCCATTGCCACACAGCTGGGGCGCGACGCCGCCTGTTGCCTTAAGAGCCAAGGAGAACAAAAGACGCATCGGGTGGCCCGAATGCGCAAGAAAGCGGCGACCTTTCTGTATTTCAACCTTGCGCAAAAGGCGGAGCAGGACAACCCTGAAAGGGCCGCTCATATGAGCAGCGCGGGGGTTGCCATCGCCGCCTCCGAAGTGAGAACGATTAAAAATGATCTCGCCCGCAGAAATTCAAATCCTTTAACTCTCGAACCGCTTCCCGACGCCGGGCCTCGCGCCTCTTTTCTCAGCATTCTTTTGCGCAAGTCAAACGCCCCAACCGCTTTCCCGTCCTAAAGCCTGATATTTAAACAAACATCGTCATTTGCACTTCGCAAGCCTTCCCCCTTGATGGGGGAGGCTGTACAACAACAAACCTAAACAAACGACCGTCAACCCGTGACTTGTCTACGAAGCCTTCGTCTCATTTAGGCATTTTCAAAATTAGGATAAATCCTAACCCCGCTCGAACAACGCGCCAAGCTGCTCCGTCATCACGGGCGCCAACTGCTCGGTGTCGGCAATCGTTACGGCGCGCCGGTAATAGCGCGTCACGTCATGCCCGATGCCGATGGCCGTCAGTTCGATATCCGTCCGGTCTTCGACCCACCCGATCACGGCGCGCAAATGCTGCTCCAGATAATGGCCCGGGTTGACGGACATCGTGGAATCGTCCACCGGCGCCCCGTCGGAAATGACCATCAAAATCTTGCGCTGCTCCGGCCGCGCCAGCAGCCGCATGGCGGACCACAGCAAAGCCTCGCCGTCGATGTTTTCCTTCAAAAGCCCCTCGCGCAGCATGAGTCCGAGGTTTTTGCGGGCATGCCGCCAAGGCTGGTCCGCGCTTTTGTATATAATATGCCGCAGCTCGTTCAGCCGTCCCGGGAAATGCGGCTTGCCGGCGGCGAGCCACGCCTCGCGCGCGCGTCCGCCTTTCCATGAGCGCGTCGTAAAGCCAAGAATTTCTACTTTGACTCCGCACCGTTCCATCGTGCGGGCAAGAATGTCGGCGCTCATCGCGGCAAGGGTTATGGGCCTGCCGCGCATCGAGCCGGAATTGTCGATCAACAGCGAAATCACGGTATCGCGGAAATCCATGGGCTTTTCGCGCTTGTACGACAAGGGATGAGCGGGCGAGGAAACGACGCGCGACAGGCGCGTCGGATCCAAAAGCCCTTCCTCCAGATCGAACTCCCACTGCCTTTGCTGCTGCGCCATCAGACGCCGCTGCAACCGGCTCGCCAGCCGCGCGATCAGCGATTGCATGGGGCTGACCTGCCGGTCGAGCAGGGCGCGAAGCCGTTCCAGCTCGCCCGCATGGCAAAGCTCCCGCGCCTCAACAATTTCGTCGAAGCGCGTGGTAAAGGCGCGGTAGGTGGTTACGTTCCCGCTGTCCTCGCCGGCTCGTTGCCCCCTTGTGTCCTCGGCGGCCTCGTCCCCCTCATCGCTGGGGGCTTGCATCGGCGAGGAATCCCCGTCCTGCGATTCCAGGCCGTCCTCCGGTTCCGCCGCGCTGTCGCCCGCCTCCGGCGCGCCTTGCGTTTCGTCGCGATCCTTTTCCGGCTCCTCGTCTGGCGTGTCGTCGGGCGCGGCGTCGTCTTTTTTCTTTTCCCGCCCGGTGCGCGTCTCGTTCTGTTTTTTCTTCGTCTGCGTCAGGCTGGCGATCAGCTCCAGCGCCTCGTTCGCAAACGCTTTTTGCTGGCCCAGGACGGCCTCAAGCTTCGGCCAAAAAAGATCGGCATATTCTTCCACCAAAGATCGCCAGGGCAAAGCAGCTTCGAGGGCGCGCGGCGGCAGCGGAATGTGCGTAAACCGCTCATAGGCAAGCAACCGCAACGCTTGCGGCAAAGGCTTGCGCGCTTGCGCCTCATGCCGGGCATCGTCCTCCATCATCGCGGCCAGATTAAGCTCGACGCCCATCATTTCGCGCGCGCCAAGCGCTTCGTACCGCGCCTGCTCCAGAGCATCGAAAAGCGCCCGCGCGTCGCCCGGTTCCGGCGCCAAAGCCTCATGAATCTTCGTTTTGTGAAAGCGCAGAAAGAGCGCGGCGGAATCCGCCGCCCCGCGGGCCGCTTCAATGGTGGCGGGCGTCAGTTTTTGCGGCAATTCGGGAAGCCGGACGCGGTTTTCGCCGGCCTGCACTCCCAACCCTGAAAAGCCGACCTCAAGCTCCGCCTTGCGCCCAATCGACTTGATGGCGATGGACGTGGCCTGCTTGAACGTATCGAGGGAGAGCATGGGCATGGCTTTATTTTACGTGAAGAAGCGAAAAAGCGAAAACATATACTTTTAGAGCCGTCATGCCCCCCACTTGTCCTCCGGAGCCTTTACTGAACCTGAAGAACCCGAACATACAGCCCTCCTCCTTGATGGGGGGGAGGGTGGGGGGTGATATTCAACAAGAGAGTCTGTTTGATCGGGATCGCCATTGCTAGGGATCACGAAAGGCTGGACTTCTGCGGCAGGCATAATATCGTAAGCCGTTGAGTTTACCCCATGCGCTTAAAATAACCCAAGCTTATGAATGGGTTACGAATGGCGATGTCACTACCGCTTTGTTTTCGATACGGTTACACTTCGAGAATCCTGCTCCACTTCGGGGAAGATACTAAACATTACCGTCACCCCCGCGCAGGCGGGGGTCCCATTTGTTTTGTGATAAATTAATGGAGTCATCTAGAAGGAAAAGCTCATGATTGGTATGATACTTGTCACGCACGCCAATATCGGCGCCGAACTTCTGCGCGCGCTGGACCTGATCGTCGGCCCGCAAGAGCGCACCCTGGCGATCACCATCGACGCCGACGACAACATGGAAACCTGCCGCGACCAAATTTTCTCGGCCATCAAGTCGGTGAATGCGGGAAAGGGAGTCATTATCCTTGTCGATATGTTCGGCGGCACGCCCAGCAATCTCGCGATAGCCTCGATGCCGCTCGGCAACGCCGTCGTTCTTGCGGGCGTTAACCTGCCGATGCTGATCAAGCTTGCCTCGGTGCGCGGCACGTTGCCGCTGCTGGACGCCGCGCGCGAAGCCGAAGCGGCGGGCCGCAAATATATCCAGCTGGTTTCCGAAAACCTTGCGCCGGGAAAGCCGCATGAGTGAAGGCGAATACTGCATGATGGCGACGATCCCGAACCAGCGCGGCCTGCATGCGCGCGCGGCGGCGAAATTCGTGAAATTGGCCGAGGCTTTTCCCTGCACCATCGACGTGGTAAAAGACGATATGCGGGTTTCGGGCCGCTCCATCATGGGGCTCATGATGTTGGGCGCCACGCGCGGCTCGGTTCTTCGCGTGTGTTGCGCGGGCGAGGGCGCGGCCGAGGCCATCGACGCTTTAACAACCTTGATCAAACGGAAATTCGATGAAGAATGACGAACAGCGCAAGGTAGCCGGCATCGGCATTTCGCCCGGCATCGCCATAGGGCCCGCTTTCATCATCGAACAAAGCGGCATCCCCGTGCCGGAATACGACATCCCGTCCGTGCAGGTTGAGCGCGAGATCAAGCGCTTTCAGGGCGCCATAGCCAAAGTGCAAAAGCACCTGTCGCAAATGCGGCAAAAAGCGGAAACGATGGTTTCGGGCGCGGACGACATGCTGCTCCTGCTCGATGCGTATAAGGGCATGCTTTCCGGCTCGCGGCTCGTGCGGGGGGTCGAGGCGATCATCGCGAAACAGCGCGTCAATGCCGAAGCCGCCATTCAAAAGCAAATCGCTTCGCTCAAAGCCACGTTCGCGGACATGAACGATCCGTATCTGGCCGCGCGCGCCGAAGACGTGGGCGAGGTGGGCGCGCGCCTGATCCGAAGCCTTATGCAGCAAAAATACAATCCGTTTGCCGATGCGCCGGAAGGCTGCATCATATTGGCCGAAGAAATAACGCCCGCCGACGCGGCGCTTCTGACTCCGGGAAGGGTCATCGGCTTTGCGACGGTTTTCGGCGGCGCGGAAGGCCACGCGGCGATCATGGCGCGCGCCATCGGCATTCCGGCCATTTCCGGCATCGGCGCACTGACGCACGGCATCAAGACGGGCGATCCGATGATCATCGACGGGCAAAAAGGCGAGCTTGTGATCTGCCCCGATCCCCAAACGCTCCAATCCTACAGGCAGGAAGCCAGCCGCAAGCGGCAGGAAGACAAACGCCTCAAAAGCCTGCGCAACGTCAAGGCCGTCACGCTGGACGGCAAGGAAATCGTCCTTCAGGCGAATATGGAATTGCCGCGCGATATCGACGCGGTCTTCGATTGCGGGGCGGAAAGCGTCGGCCTCTTGCGCACCGAATTCATGTTCATGAACAGGCCGACGCTGCCGGACGAGGAAGAACAATACGTCACGCTCCGCAAAATGATCGAGAAGCTCGACGGCATGCCCCTGACGATCCGCACGCTCGATGTCGGCGGCGAAAAAATCGCCTCGGCGGTGGGCGACGCCTTGGGCGAAAGCGACAATCCGGCGCTGGGACTGCGCGCCATTCGCCTCGGGCTCAAGCAGCCGAAATTGCTGGATGCGCAGCTTACGGCGATTTTGCGCGCCGGCGCCCATGGGCCGGTGCGCATCCTGATCCCGATGGTTTCGTCGCTTGCGCAGATGCATCAGGTCCGCGCGCGCCTTCTTCATATTGAACGCCGCCTGCACCGGCGCGGCATCAAGCTGAAAGGCTTCCCGCCGCTTGGCGCGATGATCGAAATTCCCGGGGCCGCGCTGATCGCCGACGCTCTCGCACGGGTGTGCGACTTTTTCTCCATCGGCAGCAACGATCTGACTCAGTATACGCTCGCCATCGACCGCGGCGACGAGCAGGTGGCCGATCTCTACGATCCCTTCCATCCGGCCGTGCTTCGCCTGATCCAGTTCACGGTTGCGGCGGCGTGGCGCGCGAACATTCCCGTTTCCCTGTGCGGCGAAATCGCGGGGGATACCCGCGCGACGGCTCTTCTTTTAGGCCTTGGCCTTCGCGATTTTTCCATGGCGCCCTTGCGCCTTCCGGCCGTGAAGAACGAGCTGATGCAAATCTCATTGCCTCAGGCCGTCGATTTGGCCGAGCAAGCCCTGAATAAAACGAATCAGGCGGAAATCCTGAACCTTTTGAGCCAAATCCCCGCCAAACCCCGCACCAAGTGAGTCAGCATTCAGAAGAAGGCGTCATCCCCGCGCAGGCGGGGATCCATCTTTTCATCAAAATCATTATATTTATATGTCATGCTGGGGCCGCTGCGCAGCAGCGGAACCCGGAATTCAGATGGCCATGCCATAAGAAATGTTAGGGCCTGATTTTTGGCTATTAAAAAAAGAATTGTCATTCCGCACGAAGTCCCGCCGCATGGCGGGACGAAGATGCGGAGCTCCTGACCCCTAACCCAAATCTTTACCCCAAATACCCTCTGACCCCGCTCACCATGGCCCAAAGCGCCAAAGCGCTCAGCAAAACGGAGGTCGTGCGATTAAGCGCGATGATGCGGTTGTCGTTGAAATGTCTTCGCAGCAACGAAACGCCGCCGGAAAGCAACACCCACCATACAAGAGAACCCAGGAAAAGGCCGCCGATCAAAACCCCGGCCTCCAGCTTTTTCGTCACGGCGCCGAACGTCGCCACAACGGCAAGCGTTCCGAAAAGCGTCAACGGATTCGTCAACGTGATGAGGAATCCGCTCAAGGCGGCGCTTTCCGTCCCTTTCCATTTTTTCTTGGGCGCCAGTTTCATAAACCGGTTCACGAATTCGGTCGGATGGGCGGGCTTTGGATGATCGTGCCACGTGTGCCACGCCATCGCAAAAACAAGCATGCCGCCCAGAATGCGAATGGTGGCTTGATAATGCTGAATGAAATCCAGAACCGCGCTGACGCCGAGCACCGCGATGGAACCGAAAAAAGCGTCCGCGCAAGCCGCGCCCAGCCCCGTGGCCAGCCCGATCAGCATGCCTTTTTGCAACGTCCGCCGGATGCACAACAGGCCCACGGGCCCAATGGGCGCAGCGATCAGCAGCCCCAAAATCAGGCCGCGATAAAGGACGCCCATTTCATCCAGCAAGGTAATCTCCGAATCTCTAATGGCGGGGTAACGCGAGCGGTTATCGCAAAGCGCGCGTTATTTATCAATATACTCCTTCGCCGTTCCTGCCGCGTTTCGCAGCGCCGCCGCCATTTTAACGACGAGAGCCATGACCTTCACGTCATGCACGCGCACGATATCCGCGCCGTTAAAAACGGAAACGGCAACGCCGGCGGCCGTGCCTTCCAGCCGGTCTTCCACCGGGGCGTCCAGCACATGCCCTATGAACGCTTTGCGCGAAAGCCCGACGAGAAGGGGAAAACCCAGCTCCTTAAAGCGCTTCAGGTGGGCGATAAGCGCCAGATTCTGTTCCGGCGTTTTTCCAAAGCCGATTCCGGGATCAAGGATAATGTTGTCTTTCTTTATGCCGGCCTTAAAGGCGTTTTCCGCAAGCGCCGTCAGATCCCGCCGCACATCCTCGACAACGTCGCCATAGGAAGGCGCCTCGTACTGCCCGCCATTCCTGGGATCAAACCGGACCTTTTGCGCCTTCGATCGGTTATGCATCAGCACCACGCGTGCGTTAAATTTTGCGGCAACCTTTCCCATCTCCGGGTCGCCCTCCAGCCCCGTTATGTCGTTGATGATCGACGCGCCCGCGTCACAAGCCTGTTCAGCCACGTCGGCTTTCACGGTGTCGATGGAGATAACGGCCTCGGGAAATTTTGCCTTGATCGCATGGATCGCCGGAACGGCGCGCTCGATCTCTTCCTTGGCGGAAATGGGAATGGCGCCGGGGCGCGAACTCTCGCCGCCGACATCCAGAATACTCGCGCCGCCTTTCAGCATCTCCTCAGCCTGCCGAAGCGCGCGAAGCGCATAAGCTTCGTCGCGCAAAAGGCCGTCGCCGGAAAAAGAATCGGGCGTGACGTTGATAATGCCCATGACACAAGGATAAATCATGTTAAGGCCTCGCCGATATTATTCATGCCTGTTTCGGGAACGGAGGCCAGCATCTCGGCGACGGTCTTGCCGCTTTGGGGATGCGGCCATTGCGGCGCAATGTCGCTTAAGGGGCGCAGAACGAATTCGCGCTCCTGCAGCCGCGCATGAGGGATTGTCAACGCATCGGTACGGTAAACTAAATCGCCGTAAAAAAGGATATCGATATCGATCACGCGCGGCCCATAGCGAAACGTGGGCAAACGGCCAACTTCTTTTTCGATATTTTTGACCATCGACAAAAGAGCCAGCGGTTCCAGCTTTGTCGAGCCTATCAGCGCCGCGTTCAGAAAAGGCGGCTGGTCCGTCACGTAAGCGGGCGCGGTCTCATAAACCGGGGAGGCCGCATGGATGTCGATATAAACCGCCAAAGCTTTCACGGCTTTACGCAAAGCCTCAAGCCGGTCGCCGACATTGGAGCCGAGCGCAAGGGCAACAGGCGTCGCAGGTGAACTCATAATGCTTATCCTTTAAACGGGTTCCATCTTTTTATAACAAACCGGGCAGAGCTAAAACACTTTTTGCCAAAGCGACGGAAATCTTTCGCCCCTCGGCTAAAGCCTCTCTATCCAGCCTTTCGACAAGCGCGCGAAGGCTGGCCGCATCGCGCGGAATGCGTGGAATAAGGAACTTAACCACGTCGGCGTCCAGCGTGATCTGACGGTCCCGAAACTGCTTGATGAGCAAAGCTTCAAGAAGCGTATCGTCGGGATCGAGCATCGCGGCGGAGGGCAGCGACACAAGGCGCGAGCGCAAGTCGGGCAGCTGGAATCCCGCCAGCGCCGCGTCCACGGGCAAAGTCAGCAAAAGCCACCCTTTGCCGGTGGCGGTGTTTTCTTCTTTCAGCCGATTGTAAAGATGGAACAGCTTTTCTTCCGCGGCGGCATCGCCGGCAAGTTTGTCCGCGTTGTCGATCGCGATGGACGTGCTTTCCGCAACCATAGCGGCGGTATCCATTTCCCGCAGCGCGTCGTGCGCCAAGCTCTTTCCGCCGGACAACGACAGCCACAAATTCAGAAGATGCGTTTTTCCGCTTCCCTCCGGCCCCGTCAGAATAAAGCCATGCGCGGGCCAGTGGGGCCACTTGCTGATCCATAGCGCGGCGTCGCGATTGCTGGGCGTGACCAGGAAATCGTCCGCGCTCATGGCTTCGTCGTGCGGAAGGGGCAGGGGAATCTGTTTCATCGAATGCGTTCCCGCTTACTTATAAACCGGGCTGGCTTTGTACTGCTGCACGCCGAAGCGCAGCAGAACGCCGACGACAGCGGCGGTGGGCACGGCAATAAGCGCGCCGAGGAAGCCCAACAACTTGATGCCCGCGAGCAACGCGAACAAAATCCATACGGGATTCAAGCCCACGCGATTGCCGACAAAGCGGGGGGTAAGAACGTACCCTTCCAAAAACTGGCCCACCACGAAGACCGAGAACACAAGGCCGATGCGCAAGCCGTCATCATGGAACTGCACGAAGGCCAAAAGCATGCTTGCCACAAGGCAAAAGGTCGAGCCGACATAAGGCATAATGCTCAAAACGCCCGCGATGATGCCGATGGTAAAACCGTAATCAAGGCCGTTCAGCGTCAGCCCGACGCTGTAAATAAACCCAAGGGCGACGCACACCAAAGCTTGCCCGCGAATGAAGCCGGAAAGCGTCTGGTCGATCTCCGCCAGTTGCCCCTTGACGATGTCGTAGTAATTGCGCGGGATCAGGTTGTCGACCGTCGACGTCATTTTGTTCCAGTCGCGCAAAACATAAAACGCGGTCACGGGCGTCAACACGGTAAAGGCAACGGCGTCGGCCAAAACGGTGCCGCCGCTCATGATGTTCTTGAACGTGCTGCTCACAAGGCCCACGGCCGCGCCCGTCGATTGCCCGGCGGCTTCGCGCAGCTTCTCGACGCTTTCGGGCGCAAGGCGGGAAAACCAGCGTTGAACGGAAGGCAGAAAATCTTCCCGGATTTTCGTGACGTAATCGGGCAGGGCGTTCATAAGGGCCTCGAACTGGCTGCTCAGCATCGGCCAGATCAAAAAGAAAAGGGCGACGATGACAAACAAAAAGCCCGTCAGAACGATAAAAGCTCCCATAAAACGAGGCATCTGCCTTTTTTCCAGAAAGGTCACGACCGGCTCAAGGAAATAAGCGATGGCAATGCCGAAAGCGAAGGGCAGCAATACGGGCTTGAAAAGCCACAGAATGGCAACGAGGGCGGCGAGAATAATAAGCCAAAAACGCACCATAAAACGGGTTGTAGCGCTCATGAGGGTTTCCTTAAGGAGTGGGCAAATTGGTAATAAAAACAATCATCATGCCGGCGAAGGCGGGCATCCGTTTCTCTCATGTCGCTGCAAACGGCCGATTAGATAAATACCCTTATTTTTCCCCTGCGTCGAGAACTTCAAGCACGCCTTCCCGGGAATGAGGCAGGGGAGGGCTGCGATAACCATTTTAAAAGCCCTTGTTGCGTCAGGACGCCTCTTTCTGCTACAAGCGCCTCCGTATGGACATGCGAGAGATATAGAAGAGTGACAACATTTGCCGATCTAGGGCTGAGTTCAAACATCCTCAAAGCGATCGAGGATGTCGGTTATACGACCCCAACCCCCATTCAGGAACAAGCCATTCCCTATGCTTTGCAGGGGCGCGATCTTTTGGGTTGCGCGCAAACAGGCACGGGCAAAACGGCCGGTTTCGTCCTGCCTATGCTGGAAATTCTCGGCCAGGGCCGCGCGCGCGCGCGTATGCCGCGTTCGCTTATTCTAGAGCCGACGCGCGAACTCGCGGCGCAGGTCGCCGAAAGCTTCGATCAGTACGGAAAATATCACAAGCTTTCCATGGCCCTTTTGATCGGCGGGGAAGCGATGGTCGAGCAAGTCCGCGCGCTGGACAGCAGCGTGGACGTTCTGATCGCGACCCCGGGCCGCATGCTTGATCTTTTCGAACGCGGCAAGATCATGCTGGCCGACATCAAGATTTTCGTGATCGACGAAGCGGATCGCATGCTGGACATGGGCTTCATCCCCGACGTGGAACGCATCGCCGGCCTTTTGCCGCCCCTGAAACAAACGCTCTTTTTCTCCGCGACGATGCCGCCGGAAATCCGCAAGCTTGCCGACCGTTTTCTGATCAACCCCAAAACCGTATCCGTCGCCCCGTCCGCAAGCACGGCTGAAAACGTCACGCAAAAGCTGGCTGTTCTGTCGGCCAGCAACGGCGAGCTCAAGCGCGAGGCGCTGCGCTTCCTTCTACGCCGCGATGCCGTCAAAAACGCCTTTATCTTCTGCAACCGCAAGCGCGACGTCGCCCTTTTGCACAAATCCCTCGTCAAGCACGGCTTCAACGCGGGCGCGCTGCATGGCGACATGGACCAATCGGGCCGCACCGAAACGCTCGACAAATTCCGCAAGGGCGAGATCGCTTTCCTCGTGTGCAGCGATGTCGCCGCGCGCGGCCTCGATATCGACGCCGTCAGCCATGTTTTCAATTTTGACGTCCCCTTCAACGCCGAGGATTACGTGCACCGCATCGGCCGCACGGCGCGCGCGGGGCTAAGCGGCATGGCGTATACGTTCGTGACTCCCGACGACGGCAAGCAGGTCGACGCCATTGAACGATTGATCAAAATGACCCTCGAACGCGAAACGATCGAGGGCCTGGCCGAGCCGAAGGAACGCCACCCGCGCAAGCGAGTGCCGGGCGAAAGCCCGGCCGGTCGCAAAAGAGAGCCGTCCAGCGCTGTGAAAAAAGACGAAACCCGCGCCCCCCGAAGCCGCCGGAAAACCCCGGCAGCCGAAGCCGCGCCCATTCCCCGCGCCGCCCCGCCAAAAGCCGCGGTACAAAGATCGGGCGACATGGCCGACCGCTTCAACGACGATCTTCCCGCCTTCCTCCGCCGCCCCGCCCCCGTGAAGGGCTAGGCTGGGGATTCAAATTTACGATTTAGCGTCATCCTCGTGCGAGACAATGCGAAGCATCGTCGAGACACGGGGATCCCGATGGCCTTTCCAAAAGAGATGTCGGTTCAGAACATTACCTTCAGCATCGCCACATGACCGTCATTCCGCAAAATTCGCGTTAGCGAATTTATGCGTCCGATTTGGTTTTGTTCTTAACCCTACCCAGCGCGTTACCCCGGCCCGCCCGGCTCTGGGCCCCTAGCCCCCAGCCTCAAGCCTCAGTTCCCAAAGGCTCTTTGAAAGGACTTTCTTTTAAACTAATCACGGTTTAGAAATGTAACCTACTGATTCTATATGTTTGCGCCCGTGGTCATGTCCTCATATTCCTTTTCCAAAACGCGCCGTTTGCTGGTCGTCACGGTGTCCGCCCTATGCCTTTGCGGCGCCGCCGGCAAAGCCGAGGCGAAGACGCGCACCCTCAAGGCGCCGGTGGCCGAACAACAGGCGCCTGTAACGGACCCGCTTGTTTATCCCAATGCGCCGCTGCGCGCCGGGGCCCTGACGATGGAAGATGTGCTCGAAGCGCATCGCAACCGAACGAAAGCCGCAAAAACCCCTTCTGCTGAAACGCAAACGCCGTCGGCAACGGCAACCGCGCCCGTGCTCGCGCCCCCATCGGGATCAAGCACCACGGGCCTTATGGTCTCGCAAGGCATGAAGGCCGTTTTGCAGAAACTCGGCCCCGACAAGCTCGCGCCGCCGCCGACCGCCGCAGCCGGGACGCTTCAAGCCCCCGCTTTGCCTGAGGAGCCGCCGGCCCTGCAAAAGCCTCAGGCGCTGGTTCCCGGTGCGAAATACCAACCGGGGCAGGAGCCTAAAAACCTGTTGACGGGAAAGCCGATAAAAGCGCCGCCATCCATCGATTCCTTTGTCTCGCTGACGGCGCCCGCCGCTTCCGCGAAGGAAAAGTCGGTTCTCGCGCTACCCTGCAAGCCCAGCGTCCAGAAATGGGAAAAGAGCTGCGAAGAAGCCGGTTATCCGGCAACCTTTGTGGGCAAAATTCTGGGCGAAACGCGCATCGACTGCAAAGCCGACGACGCTTTGCATGATTTCTGGGTGTCCAATACGTGCGCGCCGCCCGGATCGAGCGAAGCTGAAGCCGCGAAAGAAGTCTCCAAAGAAGAACTGGCGGACGCGAAGTCCGAAACACCGGAAGTCGTTGAAGGCGAATGCGGATCGGCGGACGGCAAGGCCTATAAAACAGCGCCGGCGGCTGATTTATGCGTCTCCGGCACGGCCTCCGCCGTCGAGGGCAGCGGCCCATGGACGTGGTCGTGTGAGGGCAGCCGGAAGGGCCTTACCGAGAGATGCAGCGCCCGTGTTGTGGAAGAGGAGCGCGTTGTGGAAAAGGAACAGGAAGAGCCTGTTCCCGTCGCGGAAAGACAGCCGCAGCCCGTTCTCGCGGAACCTGAACCTGAACGCGACGCCGTGCGCGAAACCGAAGCCGTCGTACCGTCCGCGCCTCGCGTCGTACCGTCTGCGCCGCGCCGCGCGGTGCCTTCGTCTTCTGCCGACGACGATATCGTCATGAGCCCCGAACTTATCGACGAGCTTACCGGCGGCGTGACGATTGCGGAAGACTCCTTGCCCGCGTCGGAAAGAAAAGCCGCCGCCGCACGCGTCGAGTCCAAGGTTGCCGAGCCGGAAAAGGCCGAATCGAAAGCGAAAGCCGCCGAGGCTTTCCTGCGCCCCGAACGCAAACCGGAACTGACCGCCGCGAAGGCCGCGCCGAAAGCGGCGGCCAAGAGCCGCGACGCCGCTCCGCCAAAACCGGAACCGAAACAGGAACCAACGCCCGAGCCGCTCGATGAACCGCAAGCCGCCTCTGCGCCGGTCGCGCCAACGCCGTCTCCTGCGCCGGGAAACGATGAATTGTGCGGCATGGCTTCCGAAATGCTGGCGACCGAAGCGCCGAATAAAAATCTTTGCCGCGCGGGAACGCCAAGCCCTGTCAATGGCGACGGGCCGTGGACATGGTCGTGCACGAATAACGAAGGCGTCGTTTCTACGTGCCGAACGCTGACGTTGTCGAAAGCTTCCAAGCCTGCGCGCACGTTGCCGGAATCCTCCATGGTCAAGGCCGCGCCGCGCGTAAAAGTCGAAGCGGCAAAGCCTCTGCCTTCTTCGGGAGCAAAGGCGGTCGACGCGAACAAGCCTGGCGCCGATACACCCCAGGTTGCAAAAACCGGTCATATGTTACCCGCCGAACCCCCGTCGGCAAAAAAAGATGATACGCCCAAAACGGCTGAAAAAGCTTCGGGGAACGCCCAAACCCTGCCGGATAAACCCGCCGTTAATGGTGAAGATTCCAGGAAAGCGAAGGCCCGCCTTTCGCTCGATCCGGCGCTCTCGGCCCTCCCTTTTGCCAAGGGAACCGACACCATCGGCAAGGACGCTTTAAGCAAGCTGGCCAAGCTGGCGACGACCCTTAAAGAAAACCCCGAAGTGCGAATTTCCCTGATTTCCCATGCAGATAGCAGCGGAAGCTCCCCCCGCGACGCGCACCGTTTGTCGCTTAACCGGGCCTTGAATGTGCGGGGCTATTTGTCCTCTCACGGCGTGAACGAAAGTCGCATGGATATCAGCGCCATGGGGTCCGAAGGGCCAGACGGAACCGCCGACCGGGTGGACGTTAAGGTCTACGAATAAAAGAGTATATGCTTTCGGGCTCCTTCGCATGCCATAGGGCTTCGATTCCCTATCCCTCTTGCTTTTTTTTGCTTTCTTATCTAGTTATGCGCATGAGTTTAGAAGCTCTCACTTGCGCGTGACGTGCAGACCGGTTGTTTGCTAACCGTATTGCCCATCTAGTGCTTGAGGATTGCCGAAAATTTCGGCGCTAACTCGGCGCGGGTGTCGTGGTGATGCCGGCCAATGCTAGACTAAAGGATAAGAGACAATGGCTACAGGTACAGTCAAGTGGTTCAACGGCACCAAGGGTTACGGCTTCATTCAGCCGGATGCAGGCGGTGCGGACGTTTTCGTGCACATCAGCGCCGTTGAACGCGCCGGTTTGCGCGATCTCCGCGAGGGCCAGAAAATCAGCTACGAGTTGGCGACGGAGAAGGGAAAAACTTCGGCGGCCAATCTTAAAGTGGTGGATGCAGCTTAATTAGCGGCACGCTATCAACGCTTAGGAAGGGGTGATCGGTTAAGGCCGGTCACCCCTATCCTTTTTTTAATGAGGCTGAAAAAAGCCTCTTGCCGGAAAGGCGCGAAAGCAGCGCCCAAAGAGTATTCCGGTTTTATGTGAAAGACCTCTATGACACATTCGACTTTTGCCGTCTTTGGCCTTCCGGCCAAACTGACGCACGCGCTCAAGCGCATGCAATTCACGACGCCGACGCCGATTCAGGTTCAGGCCATTCCTCCGGCGCTCGAAGGAAAAGACATTCTCGGCTCGGCCCAAACGGGAACCGGGAAAACCGGCGCTTTCGGCATTCCCTTGATCGTGGGGCTGATGGAAAATCCCGAAGCTGCCGC
Source organism: uncultured Rhodospirillaceae bacterium (assembly GCA_964453225.1). Taxonomy (GTDB): domain Bacteria; phylum Pseudomonadota; class Alphaproteobacteria; order UBA9219; family UBA9219; genus CAIXLI01. Next base: position 5,031 of record CAYVNS010000007.1, on the reverse strand, counting down.
CCTCATCATGACGCCGACCCGCGAGCTCGCCACGCAAGTCGCCGCAGCTCTGGCGCCGATGATCCCGGTGCCCGATATTCGCACGGCCGTTCTTATCGGCGGGGAATCCATGCCGCGCCAGTTGGCCCAGCTTCAACGCCACCCGCGCCTCATCGTCGGCACGCCGGGCCGCATCAACGACCATCTGGAAAGGGGAAGCCTGAAACTCGGCCACGTGCGCTATCTCGTGCTCGACGAGACGGATCGCATGTTGGACATGGGCTTTGGCATTCAGATCGAACGCATCCTGAAGCATGTGCCCACCGACCGCCAAACGCTCTTGTTTTCGGCCACGTTGCCCGCGAACATCGCGAAACTCTCGGCCAAGTATATGCGCGACCCCGTGCGCGTCGCGGTCGGATCCAGCCACACCCCGATTGAACGCATCCGGCAGGAGATGATCCCGACGACCGATGCCGACAAATACAAAACCCTGATCGAGCAAATCAATTCCCGCAAAGGCTCCATCATCGTTTTCACGAAAACCAAGCGCGGCGCGCAGAAGCTGTCCGACCGCCTGAATAAGGAAGGGTTCCGCGCCGACGCCGTCCACGGCAACCTGCAGCAAAATCGCCGCGACCGCGTGATCCGCAATTTCCGCGACAACCGGTACCGCATCCTCGTCGCCACCGATGTGGCGGCGCGGGGTCTGGACATTCCGCATATCGAGCATGTGATCAATTACGACGTGCCCATGCAGCCCGAAGACTATATCCATCGCATCGGCCGCACGGCGCGCGCGGGCGCGGAAGGCGATGCCGTCAGTTTTGTGACGGGCGCGGATATGGCCAAGTGGCGGGCGATTCAGCGCCTTATCAGCGGCGAAAGCGCGAGCGAGCCGCAGCCCCGGCGAAGCGGAAAAGCACGTCGCGGTTTCGGATCGGGCGGCGGCGGAAAGCGCAAGCCTTTCTGGAAGCGCGACCGCGAAGACAGGCAGCAGCGCAAGGAAACCGATGCCGCAAAGCCGCACGCGGCGCGCAAGGAAACGGATCGCCCGAAACCGCACGCGGCGCGCAAAGGCCCCAGAACGCATAGCGACCGTCCGCACCGCGAGTCCCGCAAGAAAGGCTAGCAGCCTGCGGAATCCGATTTTTTATCTTCTTGGTATGTCATTCCGGGGCCGCTGCGCAGCAGCGGAGCCCGGAATCCAGATGGCCTCACCATAAGAAATGCTAGCGCCTGTTTACGCGCAATATAAAAAACCGTCATTCCGCAATTCGCCCACTTGTCATCCGAAGCTGCAAAGCAGCGTAGGAGGAAGGCGAATAGTCGGAATCCGGTTTGGTTCCCTATCGTCCTTTTCTATTTGGAATCGATAGTCAAAGGTCTTGGAGCCGCCGTTCCGGCAGGGCAGGGGCGAGGACTTCTTCATAACCGCCGCCGGGCATAATCTTGTACACGCGGCAATCCTCCGGCGGCGCTTTCGGATTTTCCTTGTCCTTTTCTCCCGCCAAAGGCTGCGCGGGGGGCGTTCTTCCTTTGTTTTGCGCGAAAGGCGGAAACGTCGTCGCGATGAAAAAGAAATACGTCGCGATCCAGAAATATTTCCACGCTGCCCAATTCATTTCATATCCTTTTTAAAGTCCAATGCCGTTTCGATCCGTACGCAGAAGCTCTTTATATGTTGTGCGGGTAGGTTAAGCGGTTAAATCCCGCTGATTTTTTTTCATTATATATTCTCAATAAACCGTGAATTCAGCGTTCTTTTTTACCGTAATAACTCGAAAAAGCAATTCGATAAATGCCGCAAAAGCGCTTTAACCATATTGCCTTCTTAAAGAATGCCCTCGTTTGTGACGACGGCATCAAGGCGCGCGTCGTGGCCAGCCTCAGGAAGCTCCGCCACTTCCTGAAAAGCAAAGCCGATTCCGATTGCATAAACCTTTTTGCGCGCGCGCAAAGCTGCGATGGTGCGGTCGTAATAACCGCCGCCATAGCCCAGCCGCCGCCGCGCGGAATCGAAAGCCAGCAAGGGGACAAGCAAAACATCGGGCTCGACCGCCGCCCCCGCCGACGGTTCGAAAATCCTTTGGGCGTTGCGGACAAGTAAATCCCCGCTTTCGTAAACGCGGAAAACGAGGGGCGACGTTTTTCCCGCCATAACCGGCAGCGCAATCCGATGCCCTTGTAAGCGCAGGGCCTCGGCCAGAAAACGGGGGTCGAGTTCCCCGCCGAAAGCGGCATAGCTGGCGACGACCGCGCCTGCCTTAAGGCCGACCCTTTGCAAAAAAACATCGACCAGTTTTTTCGCCGCATGGTCGCCGTCGGCAAACGCGCGCCTTTGGGCGCGCATGTCGTCGCGCAAGCGCTTCTTTTGCTGGTCGATAGGGGAGGAAAAACGCCCGTGCATAAAAACATCGCTTCGGATACCGACGTTGCGTTTCTTTTATATCGGCGTCCAGGCTAGTGAGTGGAAGGCACCGCTTGAGCGGTGGCTCAATTCCTCCGTGGCCTGCATAAGCAGGTGGGCGCCATATATCCAGACCACGATCTGAACAGGGACAGCTCCCGAAGGGTTCTCATTACGGCCCCGGGGATATTATGCCTGTCGCATCGCGCAGGAACCTTCCGCGTGTATTTTACGCCCGCCCTACCTGCGAAGCAAGCTCGTTGACGCGCTGTTTCAAATGCGAAACGGCGGCAATAAACAGCTCTTCCTTTTCCGAGTATTCGCCGCGTGTGGCGTTGCGGCATTCCAGAAGCTTGTCGGCCAGCGAAAGGCAGGTCAGCATCAAATGGCGCGGTTCGGTGGAATTGCCCACGCGATCGGCGACGGCTTTCATTTCTTTTTGAACAATATCGGCAACCTGTTGCAGGCGCACTTCCTCGCCGGAGCCGCAGTTCACCACATATTCGCGATTATAAAGGGTGATTCCAAGCTTCACAGAGCTTTTGCTCATAGGTTTTCCCTCTCGTTAGTTGCTGCGCAAAATGCGCTCCACATGTTCGATGGTATGATCCAATCGTGCGGCGACTTTTTGCGTGGTGGCAATGATTTCGACTTCGCGCTGGCGGCTCTGCTTAAAAATTTCGTTTTGACGTTTCAATGTTTCGCGCCGATTGGAAGCATCGAACGCAAGTTTATCCTCAAGCGAGAAAAGTGCTTCGTCCAGTTCTTCAAGCGCTTGTTTAAGTCGTTCCATGATGCCTCCGAATCTGAGAGCTTTCAGCCTATAGCGCTGCCCAAGTTCCGTCAACGAAGAGCTTGAACAAAGCCTCGTTACATTTGGAATTTGCAGGAAGAAGCCGACTCGCTCGGCAAAAAAGGCCCCTGCTGCTCGGCAAATTTTTCCCTTCATGTGCCGCATGAACAAAGGGCCCTGCCTTAACAACGTCTGAGTTTTCAAGACCTTGAGGTCTGTGGATAAGTTGGCACATGAATTGCTGCTTCCCCTTCTGTGGCCCCAATGGGGCTTTTAAAACAGGAGCAAACCTTATGCGTGCGCTAACGGTGAACGAGGCTTCGGAGGAACTGCGGCAGGCGCCGCAGTCGGTGTGGCAGTTTCTGGCGCCCTTCGTGTCGGACGAGGAGGGGGGCGAAAAAAGCCATGCTCGCTCGGCCTTGCGCAAGGCGGAAATGGTCATCAAGGCGCAGGAAGAGCGCATCCGCCACTTGGAGGAAATGGCCCTGACGGACGAGTTGACGGGGCTATCGAACCGCCGCGCCTTTATGAAGGCCTTCGAGCGGGAACTGGCGCTGGCGAGGCGCGATCAAAGCCACGGGGGCCTTTTGGTGATGCTCGATCTGGACGGCTTCAAGGCGATCAACGACAAATGGGGCCACCATGCGGGGGATACCTATTTGTGCGCGGTGGCCGAAGCGTTGACGGAGGAGATGCGCGGCACCGACATCGTCGCGCGGCTGGGCGGCGATGAATTTGCGTTGATCCTGCCGGGCATGGACGAGCCAAGCGGCATCAAGCGCATCGCAAAACTGGAAGAAAATTTCCGCAAGCGCCTCGTTGCGGCGGCGGAAAACATTCCCTTGCGCGCCAGCTTCGGAATCGCGCCATACGGCTGCGACGACAAGCCCGAACCCGTCATGCGCCTTGCCGACATTCGCCTTTATGCGAAGAAGAAAAAGAGTGCCGCATAAAGATCGAACATTTTATGTTAATGAGCGCCCGCCGGCCCTGCGAGGCGCAATCCCGAGGAAAATCCAGTAGCGGCGGGTTTTGAAGCTTCCGCACCCATGATAGACATGCCTCTTGGGATCTCCTTTCCAAGGACTGAAAGAGCGCGCTGTACCGGCAAAGCGTCGTCTCGCAACAAGCAGTTTTTGTCAGTCGCTTTACCGTAGACCCATTGAGCGAGAATCATGGCGCGCTCGGCATTTTCCTGGTTATTAGATCGCATAATCGGCTCAAGAATTCGGGACATCATGTAGATCGAAGGTCTCATGTTTTGAGGGGAGTCCAGGAACGCGGCATCTACCGTAATGCTCCTTGTGCCATCGCTAAGGCTTTTAAATTCAGTAATGCCGTTCATCCTTTGGACAGCATCAAGAACCAAATGATGATCGCCGCTCTTTAAGGCGTGGTCAACATAAACACGCGTCCCCAAAACATAAAAGTCCTGAACGTCCTGCTGAAAAAATTTGTCGTAGTGTCCGACCCCGCAGCCGACGGTTTCCCCTGCTGTAACAAATTCTCCGAGCGTATTTATGACACCAGGCATATCCTTATATGAATAGGGAGATATTCCCATTTCAATGGCGCCGTTAATCTCATCTACTTTTGATATTATAATTTGAATATATTTACCGTAAGGACCTGACATGAAGTATCTCCCGAAAGCAAAAGTGAACATACCCCTATAAATAATGTCTATAAAATAGAGAAGAGAAAGATACCAGAACGCACTATTATTGCTATCAAATAAAATACTTTCACAAATTAATAATAATATTTGGAAATCTGTCATGCCCGCTCAGCGCTTCCCATTTGTTAAAGCCCTCCCCCTTGATGGCTCGAAGCGGGAAAACGATCCGGT
>CAYVNS010000006.1:0-102950 GCA_964453225.1 uncultured Rhodospirillaceae bacterium | reverse complement strand
TGTTTCAGCATTCAGGAAAGAAAAGGGTGGGTTTCAAAAAAGAACCGTCATTCCGGAACATTTACTCAGCGAATTTGCCCCGGAATCCAGATGGCCTCGCCATATACGATGCCGGATAGGGATTAGGAGCCGCACTTCCATCTACCCCGTCATCCTCCGCGCATGCGGAGGATCCCATTTGTTTGTTTCAGCATTCAGGAAAGAAAAGGGTGGGTTTCAAAAAAGAACCGTCATTCCGCAAAATTCGCGCTTGCGAATTTATGCGGGATCCGATTTGGTTTTTTCACAAAAGAACCGTCATTCCGGAAAATTTACCAAATCCCAAGCCCCAAGCCCCGAATCTTATTTCAGAGCTTCTTCAATAGCCTTGATGGCTTCCGGCATGGCGGCCGCGTCTGAACCGCCGGCTTGCGCCATATCGGGGCGTCCGCCGCCGCCTTTGCCGCCAAGTTTTGCCGCGCCCGCTTTTACAAGATCGACGGCGCTGATGCGCTTGGTCAAATCGTCGGTAACGGCAACGACCAGCGACACTTTGCCTTCGAAGCTTGACGCCAGCGCGATGACTCCCGATTTTACCTGCGCCTTAAAAGCGTCGGCCATGGGCTTCAGGTCCTTGGCAGGCACGTCCGTCAGAACGCGGCTGATAACATTGACGCCGTTTATAACGTGCGGCGCTTCCGCGGCGCCGGATCCGCCCGACAAAGCCAGTTCTTTGCGCATATCCGCAACATCGCGTTCAAGTTTTTTGCGCTCCTCGATAAGCAGGGCGATGCGCGAAGGGAGTTCCGCAGGCGAAGCTTTCATGGCGTTCGCGGCTTGGGAAAGGAGCTGTTCCTTCGCCTCAATCCACGCCAAAGCAGCTTCGCCGACAACGGCTTCGATGCGCCGCACGCCTGCGGCCACCGCGCTGTCGGAAACGATTTTAAACAGGCCGATATCGCCGGTGCGCTTGACGTGCACGCCGCCGCAGAGTTCAACGGAATAGTATTCCTTCCCGTTCGCCGCTTTTTCTTCGCGCCCGCCGATGAAAAGGACGCGGACTTCATCGCCGTATTTTTCGCCGAAGAGGGCGCGTGCGCCTTCCAAAACGGCGTCCTGAGGCGACATCAGGCGCGTCAGAACCTCTTCGTTCATGCGGATAAGCCGGTTGACCTCGTTTTCCACGCGCGTCAGAGACTCCGCGGAAATCGGATTTGGCTGAACGAAATCGAAACGCAGCCTGTCCGGCGCCACAAGCGAGCCTTTTTGCGCGACGTGATCGCCCAATTCGCGCCGCAAGGCTTCGTGCAGCAAATGCGTCGCCGTATGGTTCGCGCGCAAGGCAAGGCGGCGCTCATGCTCGATTTTCATAATGGCGGCATCGCCGGTTTTGACGACGCCTTTTTCCACGCGGCCATGATGCACGATCAAATCTCCGGCGTGCTTTTGCGTATCGGCAATCGTGATAACAGCGCCCTCGGCGGTCGTCAAAGTCCCCCGGTCGCCCATCTGGCCGCCGGATTCGCCGTAGAAGGGCGTCTGGTTCACGATAACCTCGACATCCATGCCTTCTTTCGCATCCGCGACGCGCGCGCCGTTGCGCAAAAGGGCCGTAATCTTTCCTTCGGCTTCTTCCGTTGCGTAACCAAGGAATTCCGTAGCGCCCAGCTCTTCGCGCAGCTCCAGCCAGATTTTGGCGGTGCCCACTTCGCCGGAGCCTGCCCACGAAGCGCGGGCGATTTCCTTCTGCCTTGCCATGGCGGCGTCGAAGCTTGTCGTATCGACCGTCTTTCCCTGTCCGCGCAGAATGTCCTGCGTCAGGTCCAAGGGAAAGCCGAAGGTGTCGTAAAGCTTGAAGGCAACGTCGCCCGGCAAGACAGCGCCCTGCTTTCTGGATTCCTCCTCAAGCAGCTTCAGCCCGCGGTCGAGCATCGTTTTAAAGCGCGCCTCTTCCTGCTTGATCGTCTCCACGATCATCGGCTGCGTGTCTTGCAGTTGGGGATAGGCGGCCCCCATTTGTTTCACAAGCTCGGAAACGAGGCGGTAAATCACGGGCTCGCGCGCGCCCAGCATGTGCGCATGGCGCATGGCGCGCCGCATGATCCGGCGCAAAACATAGCCGCGCCCTTCGTTGCTCGGTAGAACGCCGTCAGCGATCAGGAACGACATGGCCCGCAAATGGTCGGCGATGACGCGAAAGGAAGGCTTCTGCGCGCCAAGCGGATCGGCTTTCAAAAGATCGGCAATCGCGCCGATAAGGTTTTGGAATAAATCGATCTCGTAATTCGACGTGACGCCCTGAAGAACGGCGGCCATGCGTTCAAGCCCCATGCCCGTGTCGACGGAGGGTTTGGGCAAGGCAATGCGGCTTCCATCGGGTAATTCCTCGAACTGCATGAAAACGAGGTTCCAGAATTCAAGAAAGCGGTCGCCATCCTCATCCGGGCTTCCCGGAGGGCCGCCCTGCAACTTGTCGCCTTGATCGATAAAAATTTCCGAACAAGGCCCGCAAGGGCCCACATCGCCCATGCGCCAGAAGTTGGCATCCGTTTTGATTCGGATAATCTTGTCGTCCGCAAGGCCCGAAATTTTTTTCCATAGCGCCGCCGCTTGCTCATCTTCATGATAAACGGTGATCAGCAACTTGTTCTTATCCAAGCAAAAATGCTTTGTTACGAGCGTCCAGGCATAATCGATAGCCTCGGCCTTGAAATAATCGCCGAAGGAAAAGTTGCCCAGCATTTCAAAAAACGTGTGATGCCGCTGGGTATAGCCGACATTTTCCAGATCGTTATGCTTGCCCCCGGCGCGCACGCATTTTTGCGCCGTCGTAGCGCGTTTATAGGGCCGTTTCTCAGCGCCCGTAAAAACGTTCTTGAACTGAACCATGCCCGCGTTCGTAAACATTAGCGTCGGGTCGTTTCGAGGCACAAGGGGGCTGGAATCCACAAGCGCATGGCCGTGGGATACGAAAAAATCCGTGAAAGAAGACCGGATCGATGAAAGAGTTTTTGCCGTCATGACAATCCTTTTAAATGATAGCAACGAATAGCATATCTTTCCTTAGGTAAAATAGGGGGATTTGGAGGCTTTTTTTTGATTCCGAGGGTCATTCAAGCGCAAAATCCGACGATCTGCGCCTTTTAAAACACAGAGCTTTGCTTTAATAATCAACAGGACAATGATAGCCGTCAGGCGAATCACGTGTCCGGGCGGCTTTTCTTCCGTCCGGAAGCGCATGGAGAAAGACCGGTATGGACGACAGTAATAAGAAAAATCAACCTCAAGCGAAGAACCTGAACCCCACGCAGGAAGAGCTGGATCTTATCATCAGGAAGCATGAAGCTTTCGTGACGGGGCGCAAGGGTGGCGTCAAAGCTCATTTGTCCAATTACAATCTGAATGGGCGTTCCTTCGCGAACAAGAATCTAAGCGATGCGGATTTCACCGGCGGTTCCTTACTGGAAGCGGATTTTTCGGGCGCCAAGCTGGACAGGGCCATTTTTTATTGCACCGATTTGCGCCGCGCCAATTTTCACGGCGCCAGCCTTCAAAACGCCGACTTAAGAGGCGCGTCGCTTCGCGGCGCGAACCTTGTCGGCGCCAACATGGTGGGAGTCGATCTGCGCGAAGGTTCCTTGTCGCGAACCGACAAAAGCGGCGAGTTGAGGGACGCGCAACAGAATCAGACAATCGTTGACAAGGGCGGCGCAAATCTCAGCGGCGCGAATATGAACGGCGTCAAGATGTCGGGGGCGGTGGCCATCGGAAGCAATTTCAGCGATGCCATGCTGAAAGGCGCAAAGGTCAAGAATGCAAGCCTGAAAAACGCCAACTTTACTGGGGCCAATCTGGAAAACGCCGATTTCAACGAATGCGATCTTGAAAACGTCGTTCTTCGCGGCGCCATTTTGGCGGGCACGGCGATCGATTTAAGCGGCGTCACGGAGGAGAACCTTCAGGGCGCATTGACAAGCGTGCCCGTCGGCAAATCGGTGAAGGATTTCTCGGTGCCGCTCGAACAGTTGGTGCAATCGCATAAGCAATGGGTCGACTCCAACGGCAAGTCCGGAAAACAGCTCGATATTACCGAATTCGATCTTCGGAATTCCATGAATTTCAGCGGTCTTTGCCTGTCCCTGCTGAAGGCCCAAAAAGCGGTTTTGTATGGGCTGAATTTCTCGAAGGCGCAGTTGCAGGGCGCCGACTTGCGCAAAGCCGATTTGCGCAACGTCAATTTCAGCGGCGCGGATATGCGCGGCGCGATCCTTGCCGAGGCTCAGTTGCAAGGCGCCAATTTTCAGGGGGCGCAGTTAAATCCCATCGTTCTTTCGGGGGGGCAGCAACTGGCGACCGATCTGTCGGGCGCGTTTTTGAGGCATGCCGATATGACGAAGGCCAATTTACAAAAGGTGAAATTCAAAAACGCGGATCTCTGCGATGCCGACTTGCGCGGTGCCGATCTGGCGGATTCCAATTTCGAAGGCGCGAAGCTGGACGGCGTGCAAGTCGATCCGGAATTCGGGGGTGTTTTGAAGGGGTAGTGTTGCGGGTCTGTCGTTATTTATCGTTATAGATCACGTCCTTTATAAGGGGGTACAAATGCTTGCATCTTCTTTAAGAAAAAAATGGTTTCTCAATGCGTTGGAAGTTACCGGAGCCATAGGCGGCCCGGCTGCCTTTGTGGCGTTGGCTATATATATCCATGACAATATGCTGATCAATCCCGCGTTTGCGAACGCCGCCTTTGGGCTGGGCGTTTTATCCATGGCGACGGGCTTGTTCTGCATGGGGCGCCTGGACGACAAGGCGCGCCGCGTCAGTTGCCCGAAGCCTTTGCAACAAAGTTTTATGTTTTTGCAAAGACAAGCGACGTAGCGTTTAACCCGCACGGGCGTGACGGGAATTATTGAGAGCTTTTTCTCGACAAAACAACCGTCATCCCCGCGACGGCGGGGATCCCATTTTCTTTCTCTTTTTTGTTGAAAATGTTGTTCAGCAGACGGCTAACTTTCTCTCTTCGGAATCCGGGATAAAGCGATGCTCGCGGCAACGACAACATTCAAGCTCTCGACCCCTTGGGTCGGGATGCAAATCCGCGTTGCGAATTTCCGAAGGCTGAAGCCGGGGCCTTCCTCGCCCAAAAGAAGCAGGCCGTTTTGAGGCCATTTAAATTCATCGATGGGAATCCCTTGCGTATCAAGCGCGATACAGTCATGAGGAAAAGCCGCCAGGGCAGGGCCTTTGGCCATCGGCACGCGTAAAACGCTTCCGGCGGAGGCTTTGACCGATTTGGGTAAAAAGGGATTCGCCGCTTCCTTGGCAAGGATAACAAGCGGCACGCCGAAAGCTTCGCAGCTTCGGATCAAGGCTCCCAAATTTCCCGGATCCCCCACCGGCGCCACAACCTCGATCCCCTGTGGGCGATAGGCCTGCATATCCCCGGCGGTCAGGGCGGGCAGCGAAGGTTGTTTCAAAACCAAAATGCTGGAATACGTACCCAACACGTCGATGGCCGAAAACAGCGCCGAGGCGAGGATAATTTGTTTCGCGTTCGTCAGCGGTTTCTGATCGGGCAAAAGGAGTTCGTAAACGATATCCAAATGGGGTTTTTCCAGAAACTCGCGGATCAGTTTTTCGCCGGAAAGAAGAAAAAGCCCTTCCTCCTTCAGTCCCTTGGATGTCGTGAGGCCTAGCAGCTTTCGATAAGTCTCGTTATGCGCGCTTTCAATGATCATGTCAGTGTCTGAACCTCAATTAGTGAATCGTCATTTTTGGAAAATTCCGGGCATAGCGAGGAATTTATCCGGAATCGGACTTGTTTTTCTTGTTTTCAACGAACCAAATCAAATTCCGCATCTCGGTACGCTTCGCGTACCTCGTGCGGAATGACATAATCTTCTTGTTTTAATTAACTCTTAAATGGAGCGAGGCTCTAGGATCCGCATAGCCTCCTCGGCCAACTCCCTTGAAGCGGCGGCGATAAACCGGCCTGAAAAATCAAGGCCGACGGGGTTCAAGCCCCAATCGGACGCGAATCCGCCTGCGCCCGTAATAATCGGAATAAGGCCCGCGACATCGTGAATTTTCAAATCCTGCTCGACAACGAGATCGCAACATCCCAGGGCGAGCAAGCCATAGGCATAACAGTCGCAGCCGTACTGCGGCCATTTGACGGTGCGGCACAAATTCAGGAATTTTTCGAAGTGCGGGCCGCTGAACATCTCATGCGCGCCGGTATATAAGCGGGCGCTGCTTAAGGGGCATGGGGCTGCGACACGGATGGCGTTGCCGTTGTAGGCGGCCTTCTCCGACGCGATCCCGAACCAGCGTTCCTTTATGAAGGCTTGGTCGATGCAGCCGACGACCGGCGCGCCTTTATGCAAGAGGCCGAGGATGGTGCCGAACAAGGGCTTGCCCGTCATGAAGGCGCGCGTGCCGTCGATAGGATCGATGACCCATACGAACTCGGCGTCCACGTTTGCGTTGCCGAATTCCTCGCCGATGATTCCATGAGAAGGGAATGCCTTGCCGATCAGGTCGCGCAGGCTTTGCTCGATCAGGCGATCCGCTTCCGTCACCGGCGATTTGTCCCCTTTTTGATCGATAGGCAGCGGCGTGCGGAAATACCGAAGCGCGATAGCGCCCGCAAGATCGGCCGCTTTATGGAAAAAGGAAGCAAAAAGCTTTTCGTAGTCCGGGGGCGGAGAACTCATTTTGCGTGCGCCCTTTGATGCAAGACTTTCAACACGTCGCCAAGGCTGGCGTCCGATGCTTCCAGAAGGACAAGAAGGTGATAAAGCAAGTCCGCCGCCTCCGAGGCAAGGGTCGGGCTTCCCATGCTGGCCGCAAGGGCCACTTCCACGCCTTCCTCGCCGACTTTCTGGGCTATGCGCGCGATGCCTTCGCTGAAAAGCTTGGCGGTGTAGCTGTCTGGCTGCGGCTGTTCATGACGGAGGCGAATGATGTCCGCAAGGTCGGCAATAACGGAAAGATCGATAACGTCATCCATGCCGCCGAAGCATGTGCGGCTGCCTGAATGGCAGGTGGGGCCTTCGGGCGTCGCCGAAATCAAAAGCGAGTCTTTATCGCAGTCCGCTTTGATCGCGATCAGGCGCAACCCATGGCCCGATGTCTCGCCCTTTTGCCACAGCCGCTGCTTGCTTCGGCTAAAAAAGGTGACAAGCCCCGTCTCGACGGTCTTTTCAAGGGCTTCCCGGTTCATGTAGCCCAGCATCAAAACCCGCAAGGACGCATCGTCCTGCACAATGGCGGGAACCAGCCCGTTGCCCTTGGCCCAGTCGATGGAGGAAAGATCGAAATCGTCAATCATGATGTTCCGTTACAAAAGGTGCGGCATTCAAAAGGTGCGGGCATCATTCCGCAAAAAGATCGGCGGCTCAAGCTTAAAGAAAACATGGATTTTAAATACAAAAGCACCTATTTTGCCTGTTTATTGCCCATGATTCTGTGTCCTTATGAATTCAGACGAAGACAGCATCCTTTTCGACCGCGGCGGGGAACCCGCCGATCTCGTCGTTTCGCTCGATGGCTTTGAAGGCCCGATCGATCTTTTGCTGTCGCTTGCGCGCGAGCAAAAAGTCGATCTTGGCGGCATCGCGATCCTGCCGTTGGCGGAGCAATACCTGCTTTATATCTCCAAGGCGCACCGCCTGCATCTGGAAGTCGCCGCCGATTACCTTGTCATGGCGGCGTGGCTCGCCTTTCTGAAGTCGCGTCTCTTGCTCCCGGCGCCCGAGCAGCCGTCGGAGGAAGGCAACGCGGTTCTCATGGCCGATGCCCTTCGGTTTCAGCTGCTGCGGCTGGAGGCCATGCAAAAGGCCGCCAAGCAAATTCAGGAAAGACCCCAGCTTGGGTCGGACGTCTTTATGCGGGGCCTTCCCGAGGGCATGGATATTACCATAAAGCCGGTTTATTTCCTGCCGGTTCACGATCTGCTCAACGCGCTTTGCGCCCCGCTGCGCCGCCGCAAGCCGGATACCTACAGCGTTTCCAAGACAAGGCTTTACAGCCTTGAGGAGAGCGTCGCCCGGCTTCGCCGCGTTATGGGCTACGCGCCAAGCTGGAGCGAGCTTGAAGCCTATTTGCCCGCCATTTTGAATCCCGAAGAGGCTTTGGAAGCCCGCTCCGCCGTGGCATCGACTTTTGCGGCTACGCTGGAGCTTGTTAAAAGCGGCGAACTTGAAATCCGGCAGGACGGCAGTTTTTCGCCGATCTATCTTCGGCGCCTTCCCACAAAAGACAAAGGACAAGCGAGCGAATAATGACCGATAGTATCCTGACCCCCGAACACCGTCTTTTGGAAGCCATCCTTTTCGCGAGCGGCGATCTTGTGACCCTCGACATGCTTGCCGAACAACTCGGCGAGACCGTCAATGTTCCCGAACTGCTTCAGGATTTGAAAAAGCATTACGAGGCGCGCGGCGTGAATCTTGTCGAAACCGACGGGCAGTGGAGCTTTCGCACGGCTCCCGATATTTCTCCGCGCATGAAGATCACGCGCCAGCCGAGGCGCAAATTGCCGCGCGCCGCCGCCGAGGTTTTGGCGATTATCGCGTACCATCAGCCGATCACGCGCGCCGAGATCGAAAACATACGCGGCGTCGAGACCAGCCGGGGAACGCTGGATATTTTATTGGAGCTGGGCTGGATACGCCCCGGCAAAAGGCGCGATACGCCGGGCAGGCCTTTGACGTGGTTTACAACGCCCGAATTTCTAAGCCATGTTAATCTGGAATCGCTTAAAGACCTCCCCGGCATGGAAGAGCTGAAAGCGGCGGGCCTTTTGGACTCGCGGCCCGTTCTGGCAACGATGCCGCGCGAGGGAGAGGACCCGGCATCCGGGGAAACGCCCGAAGAGGAAAACGAATTTGAAGCATGGCTCGCGGACGATGCGGAGCCGGACGCTGAAAACGCGGAAAAATAAGCGCGGCGGCAAAAAATCTATCTGTGCTTAATGATATCCGCGTGATCGCCGCAGGCGATAATGTCTTTGCCGCGCCCTACAAGATCGGCCAAAGGTTCGACCGTGACGTCCATGGTGGCGGCGTTGGCGTGGATAATGTGATCGGAATTGGTCATAAAGCCGACATGGCCTTCGAAGAAAACCATGTCGCCGCGTTTCCATGAGCGGTCGCGCCAGTGCATGTCCAGAGGCTTGCCGAAAGCTTCGCGCTGTAAATCGCTGTCGCGCGGCGCCTCGATGCCCGCCATTTCCAGGGATAATTGCACAAGGCCGGCGCAATCCAAGCCTTTCGGCGTCCGCCCGCCCCAAAGATAGGGGCAATGCAACATGCGGCCTGCCGTAAAAACGTAATCCGGGGTATCGGCAAATTCCGAGGCCATGACATGGGACTCGAAAACGAATCCTTCGTTGGCGAGCTCCAGAAAACGATCTCGTTTGCCGATGATGCTGACGAACGAACCATAGGTCAATTCATCGATCGGCGGGGCTTTTATATCCGGCTTAGGATAAACAAAAGTCCTTAAGGCCGTGATTCTGTTCGACATCATGGAAATGGATTCGACAAGATCGCCGGTGTCCGGGATATAGCCCACGTACCGGTCCGAGCGGTTTTGCACCCACAAAAAACCGTCCTTTCGCTCTTCGAATACGTCGATGAATTCGCCGTAGCGTATTTGGCTGACTTGGCCGGCGTCGGCCTTCGGTTCGGCAAGCATGGGCAGAACGCCGCGCAGGCATTGCCGCAGGACGGGCTCGACATACTTTTTGGCCTTTACGGTATCGCGCAGCATTTTATCCGCGAGGTCGGGCCGATAGGCATGTATGCGTGGATCTGGTTTTACGGCGGCCATGCGGAATATCTAAAAAAAGGCGGTGCCGCGCCGAAGCGGGCATGACGTGTTTTGCACGATTTTTGATGAAAAGACAACCGTCACCGCCTTCAAAAAAGGCCTAAGGCAGGCGCTTTTCCAGAAAAGCGGTTTTGCTCTATTCGGCGGCAGCGGCGGCCCACGCAACGGCGGGCATGTCAACGGAAGACGAGATGTTTTCCGTGACGGCGGGAGCTTCCGGTTCGACGACGAAGTCGATAACCTCGGGCGGCAGGGCGGAGGCATGCTGCCGGGCGGTATCGATCAGCCCGGAAAATTCGGTGAGGAAGACCGCGCCGTCCGTTGTTTTTTGGACAAGCACGTTGCGGCGATCCAGATCGTCCCGTTGGCGGCGGATGTACCCAAGCTCGCCCAAGCGATCGAGGGCGCGGCTCACGGCAGGCTTGGAAATTTTGAGCGCCAGCGCCAAGCCGCGTACGGTGTGGGGCCCTTCGCCCAAATACACCGAAAGCATAAGAGCCATTTGACGTGCGGAAAGATCCGGCGCATCGCCACGGACGCTCGCAACAAGAGCGTGACGCCATAGTTCGAGGGATTGTATTTGAGCGGACACGAATGAACTCCACGGACGGAGGAAAGATCAGAATCGACGACGGCAAGTGTTAGTCAGAGCGCGTTGATTCGCAAGAGAGATTCAGATTTTTTCATTCGAGATTCTTTTCGTTGCTTTAGTGAATCGAAACAGGGGGTTGAAACGGGAAAAGGAACTTCATGTAGAAAAAGAAGACGATGAGTGTGACAAAAATGATGCTTAACCCGGCGGCTGATAATTTACTTGAAGAGAAAAAATCTTTTGAAGAAATCTTATACGAACAAACCAATGGAGTGACGTGCCAAGGTCACGAGTGGTTGCGAGGAGCCTGTCGCTCGCCGGACTGAAGACCCCGCTGAAAAGGCAAGGGAAGCTCGGCAAGGGACAGGCGAGGCGCAGAGCGAGTGAAGTCAACAGGCGTCTGCTGCATTAGTGGTCGTTTGGTATCAAGCCAAAACATCGATCATGGATTTCGATTTTTCTTCGGCTTTGCGCTTCACTTGATTTTGGATGTCGGTGGCCATCTCTCGTCGAAGGGCTTCCTTTTTTTCTTGCGGAAGGGAATCAAATTCCTCTTGGGTGAGGCCATGCGCTTCCAGCCAGTTTTTGACGATCCGCTCCTCGGGCGACATGTTGAAGTAGTTTATCAGCTCTTGCAATTCGGCGTCGTCGCTCGTGGCCGCGGGCTCAGCCTTTCGCGCTTGCTGTGAGGGATTAGCGGTATAGGAAGGGCTATAAAGGCCCTGCGAAGGGATGCCGGAAATGCTCATGATACTGCTTTCTTATGAGGGGTAGGAAAGAGGGATAACCCTCTCATAAGGCAAGCAAATTGTGTGCCATATTGCTTATCAGGCCTTGCTCGCTATCGTCTGTTCGCCGCGCCGCGCGCTCCAGCACTCGATGTCGCGGTCGCCATAAAGCGCAGACCCGGGAAGATCGGTTTCCAAAATCCGCAGCATGCCTTGCGCAACTGGGCGCAGGGAAGGATGAACCGTTTTCGCCGATCTCAACTCGCCCACGTATACGGTTTCGGGAACGGAGTAAGAGGCATGAACAAGAGCCTGCGTTCCCATAGGATAGAGATACTGGCTCAGCGCAGGCACGACATCGACGCCCTTTGCGGATAAATCCGAAATAGCCGCAAATTGGGAGGCAATGTCTTCCTCGAGCTGCGCATAATCGGAAGCAGCCAGATGTTCCTTGAACTGGCTGACGTACCAAGGGTTCAACCCATAGTGCCCGTCGATCAACGGCACTTGGCAAACGCCGTTCCTGTGGCGGTGCAAATCCCGGAAAGAGCCGAAATCCAGAAGGAAAATGAAATTATACCGGCCATATGCTTCAAGCCGCCACGGCAAGGGGTTGTAGGCCGGGCGCGCGCGCAGAAGGTCGCTTTCATTTTTGCGCAAGCCTTCCAGATCCAAGGCGTTTTTCCGAACGACGAGCTGGCCGGACTTGAGGAGGTCGAGCTCCTCCGGCTGGACGCTGAATTGGCGTACGATGTCGTCGGCGCTGACGAAAAAATTACGCCGTGCGAAGGTCGATCCATAAGCCTGCGCCGGATCGTTTTTGTCGTCCAGTTCCTTGCCGTCAAAACTATGGGGGTATTTTTTCAGAAGCTCCGCAAGAACGGCGCGCGCGCCGTCGCGGATTTCCGGCAGCGGATGGTGTTTCAAGCGCCGCAAATGGTCGCGCGACGCGCGTAGCGAGGTCGTCCAGCTTAAAAGCGTGGTCGTGCCGATGGGCAAAAGCGCGCGGGCAACATCAAAAGCGCGGGCGAAAAGCGCGTTTTCCCAAATTTTTTCGTTTTTGTAAGAAGCCGCGTCGAAGGGATAGCGCTTTTTCAATCCCTCGCATAAAAGCGGCAACACACGATTATAGATTTCCATCCAGCGCGACTGGAGGGCTTGGCTATGGGGATTATCATAAGGATCCAAAACGCGTTGCTTGGAAAAATCGAGGTAGCGTGTCGACGCTTCCTGTCCATTATAAAGCGGGTGATCCTGAACCGCTTTGGCGAAGAGCATCGAAACCTGTTCCAGAAAGATCGTCGTCGTGCCGCAGTCGCCGATCGAGGCATGGCCGTACCCAACGTAATACTGATCCATGAACTTGCCGCTGCCCGTTTTTTTCAGCTTTTCAAGATGCGTTGTCACGCTTGCCGGGCTTCGGGAATAAAGCGCTTGCAGCATGGCAATGTCTTCGGGATGCTGGTCGTCGATGACGTAAATGTCGGGCATTGAGGCTTCCATGGGCGAATAATTTAGCGATTATTGGCAGGAGACTATGATTCTCCAAAGGTTTTTTAGAGTAGAATGTGAAGGTTAACCATACCACAAACGTGTGTTTACCATAATCTCATATTGACGAATACAGCATGGTTTCGTAACGAGAAGGATATAGAAAACACCCGATCCTTGGGATCGGAACAAAGAGCCGGATTTTTTTAGATATTTGCCGTTTTTCCGCCTTTATCGGGCTTTACTCAAATCGAAAAGATAGACCCATGAAACAACTCAACTCTTATCGTTTTTATGAATTAGGCGCCAAGCTGCACGGCCTGTTCTGTGCGGATACCGGCGCGCGCGTGGCCGATATGTTCGCGCCGCTCAGCGAATCCCAGGCGCTGCTCGACAGCTTCATCAAGGGCGATACGATCGCGATTAATTCCTCAAAAGCCGATGCGGTCAAGCTTCTGAACAAGATCGGCTCTATTTTCGAGCGTTATTTCATCGATCCCGACACCAAGCAGTTGAAGGATCAAAAAGGCGAAGATCACATCGATATGCACGAGCTTTCGACCCTGCGCGGCATGGTCGAGAAGTTCGAGCATGCGTTAGCGGCCGAGCTTAACAGCGCGCCGACCTATGCCGCCGAAAAGCACGGCATTTACTCGACGTACGACCTTGCCGAAAATGCGCAGGAGATTTTTTCCGAATCCTTGCGCGGGACAATCCCGGAAGGGGTGCAGAAGGAATTTGCCGCCGCCGGCCGTTCTTTGGCGTTCGATCTTGGAACCGGCGCCGTTGTGCATATGCTGCGCGCGACCGAGATGATGCTGCGCAATTACTATGAGGTTTTCGTAAGTTCCACGCCGGCCAAGTCCGAGCGGAATTATTCGCTCTATATCAAGAAGCTTGCGGCGATGGCCGACGAGGAAGACCGCGGCAATCGTCCGGATAAACGCGTCGTCCAGATGCTCGCTCAAATCAAGGAACGCTATCGCAACCCGCTGGTCTCCGCCGATGCGGCCGTTTCCGTCGACGAAGCCTTGCAGCTTTTCGGCATGGCGAGCGCGCTTATTTCCCTCATGGCTGAAACCGTCGCTTCCAGCAAACGCAAGGGAGCAAAGGCCAACATGCCGAAAGAGGCCGAGGAAGAAACCCCGGCCACGGAAGAGGCGGAATAGGCCTGTCGCTTTCAACAAGGCGAAATTCTCTATTTTTTCCCCTAATGGATGCCCGAGGGGGTCCATCTTCGTAATGGATTCCCCCAATTCCAACAATTTACCCATGGTTTTTCAATCGGTTGGAAACCATTTCTAAAGTACATCTAAATTCCAATTTCCTCAAAATCGGATAAATGCGCCGTATACTTAACGGCCTGTAAAGGCATTTATGCGATACTCAAAAATGAAATAAGTCATATTTTTTAACGGATTAACGGATTTCCGACGAGCTTTTGCATGGCACAAATTCTCTCCCGTTTTCGGCTCGGTTTTCAATCGCCAAGGCATGCCTTGCGCAAAGGAAGCGTTACCCTCGAAATGGCTTTGTTGTCCCCGATTTTCTTTTTATTCCTGATCGGCTTCGTTGAACTTTGCCTGATGGAGGGCGCGCAGCACATTCTTGAAGCCGCTTCCTACAATGCCTCGCGGCTCGCGAAAACAGGATTTGTCACGAGCGGCAAAACGCAGGAAGAAACCGTCCGGCAAGTTTTAATCGAGGAGCTATCCAGTTACGGATATCTTCTCAATCCGAACAAAGTCACGATGACGCGAACCGTTTACAGCAGCTTTTATGAAGCGAGCCAGAACGGGGGGGCCAGCACCGCCGGTTTCGGAGCCGAGAAGCAAATCGTGGGTTACAGAATTGTTTACCCGTGGAATATTTTTACGCCCTTGATGTGTTCCTTGTTTGGCAGCGCCTGTCAGCTGACAACCGAGGGCTACATCATGAACCTCTTCACGACGATCGTGGTGCGCAATGAGCCTTATGGTTAGAAAAAACGCCAAAGCGCGGAAAGCGCATGGCCGAAAGGGCATCGTCTCGCTTGAGTTTGCGCTGATGTTGCCGATCTGGATCGTCCTCCTTTTGGGCGTCGTCGACGGTTGTTATTTCCTTCTTATCAATGAAAGGGTCGACCGCATTTCCTATACCGTTACGGACATTGTGACGCAGTATAAGGTTATCACCAGAAACGATTTGAGGGATATAACCACCGCCGCCGGCGAATTGATGGATCCCATCGACTTCGAATCCAACGGCTATGTCATCGTATCCTCGGTTTTCCAAACGGCTTATGGCCCCGTGCTTAAATGGCAGTATTTCACGGGCACCGCCCAATGCGTGAGCAAAATAGGCACCGTCGTGGGGGGCGCCGCGGCATTGCCGAACAACATGACGGCTTTGAACCAGAACGACAACGTGATTATCACCGAAGTCTGTTACAATTTTACGCCTCTTTTTCTCATGAGCGCCAGTTGCGATCCGATGTCGTATAGCTCATCGGGACTATGCTTCCCGACTTCTCTTTATCGCGCGGCCGTTTTCAAGCCGCGCTTGTGCCCACTGACGAATCCGCCAACGTAAGGGAGAAAGGCATGTTGCCCCTTTTAAGAATGCGCCTTTATGAGAAGCTGAAGCAATTCGCGCGCTCGGAATCCGGGATGACTATGCCTATGTTGGCGATCTCGATGGTTACGCTTGTCAGTTTTGCGGGCATCGGCATCGATGTCGCGCGCATGCAAATGCTGCAATCGAAGCTTCAGTTTTCCCTGGATGCGGCGGGATTGGCCGCCGGCGCGACCGTCAGCACCGCGCAACTTGAAACCGAGTTCACCAAGTACCTGTATGCCAATTTCAATAACTATATGGGGGCCACGCTTTCGGACACGACGGTTACGCCGAACGCCGACAATACGGTTTTTACGCTTTCCGCCAGAGCCACGATGCCGACAAGCTTCATGGGCGTGGTCGGCATTCAAACTATTTCGGTGTCCACGAATTCCCAGATATCGCGCGCCATTACCGGGCTGGAGCTTATTCTTGTGCTCGATAACACGGGATCCATGGATTATACGTCCGGCCAGCCGGGCGTCACAAAGATAGCGGCCTTGAAAAACGCGGCCACGACGATGATTACGACCATGTTCGGCGGCGCGACGAAGGTTTCGACGAACGGAAAACTATGGGTCGGGATCGTTCCGTTCTCGCAAGCGGTAAATATCGGCACAGGCCATACGGAATGGATGAACGACAACTATACGTATGACAATGCGACAACGCCCCTGGATTGGGGAACGGGGAACAGTTGGGGCGGCTGCGTCGATGCGCGGCTAAACGGCAAGGATCTATCCGACGATCCGCCGCAAGCGGGAAATGCCGAATCCTTGTTCGGCAGGTATTACTGGACCAGCGATAATTTGAATCCGGTTGGCAGCGGCAGCAATAACTGGATCTATAACAAGTGGATATGCAAGTGGGGATGGCCGACGCAAAACTGCTATGCAACATACAGGTGTTCAGGAACCTACATCAGCTGCAATGATTTAAGCCCTTACCAGTATTATTCGCCCCTGAATACGACGGACAAAGGCCCGAATCTAAGCTGCCCTCAGCAAATCACGCCGATGACCAACGATCCTACGATACTCATTAGCTCCATAAATGCGATGACCGCGGAAGGGGATACGGTGATCAATCAGGGCCTCGTTTGGGCGTGGCATATGCTGTCGCCGAAATGGCGCGGCCTTTGGGGCGGCACGATGAATGCCAACAACCTGCCTTTGGATTACAATACATCCGGCATGATGAAAGCCGTCGTCGTTTTAACCGACGGACAGAACACCATCGATAACTACAATCACGGCGCCTATTGGTATACCAACAGCAACAGGTTGGGCGGGCAGACGCTCGATCAAAAAACCCAAGCCCTTTGCACAGCCATGAAGAACGCGAACATCTATGTTTACACAATCGGGCTTGGGCCGAGCGGCGACGTCGATACGACTTTGCTTTCGAATTGCGCCACGGCTTCGAATTACTACTTTTTGTCGCCGTCGACCGCGCAGTTGCAGACGGTGTTTAAGACAATCGGCGATTCGCTTTCGAATTTGAGGGTGAGCAAATAAAAATAAATGGGATCCTTTGCATACGCGGAGGATGACGGTTTTACTCTCTATTCTGTTTACGGAACAATGCGCCATGTGCCGTCGGCTTGCAGGCAGGCCGTGCCAAAGCTTTCCTTAATCTCTCCGTCGATGCGAATTTCCTGCGAGTAAGGGCGGCAGTATGTTCCCGCTTGAGGATCGACATACGTCGGCGGCGGTTCGGAAGGCGGCGCCGGGGCAGGGGCCGGAGGCGCAACGTAATTGGGCGAATAGGTCGGGTAGGGGGTTGACGGATCGCTGAACATCGAAGGCGCGCTGATGCCGCTCAACGACGACGACGGCGCCGATTCCGCATCCAGTTCGCGCCCGATTTCATGACCGACGAGGCCGCCAATAACCACGCCCGCGCCTGTCGCCGCCAGCTGTCCTGAACCGCGCCCTATGTTGCTTCCCAGAAAGCCGCCCAAGGCAGCGCCCGCGCCGGTGCCGAGAATCGTTCCGCCGTCGGCGAAGGCGAGCGTTCCGCCGCAAACCATAGGGATAAAAAGAAGTCCAAGTATGAGTGCCGAACGACGCATAATTTTTTTCCGCTTTCGTGCGTTTTTATCAGGTGCGTATGGCGAGAATTGGGCAGAATCCTGCGGGAGTCATCATTAAAAACCAATTAAATTATATAAAGAGAAAAAGTGTTGCTTGAGGGACGTTAGCTTATGGTTAAAATTTCCCCGGTTAAATCAGTCGTTTCAACAAGTTTACGAACGGCTTTCGCAACCTTCTCGGCCGCGACGATGTTCGCGCCCCCCATTTTGAGGAAATCGCTTTCGGATTGGCGCGGGCTTGGCAGGACATACAAAGGCGCGACCCCATTCACCCGCACCCGCGGCGCGAAGGCTTTGGCCATGTTTCGCGTCATATCGGCAAGGAAAGCTTTGCTTCGCGCGTAGGATGAAAAATTCGGGGCGGGTTTTGTTGTGCCGTCGGCTGTCAATCGAACAGGGGAACCGTGGGCATCCAGATACAAGGAAGCGTCCAAAAGGTTGACGATGACGCCGCGCTCGCTTTTGGGCAAATGATCGCGGAAGGCTTTGCTGAGCAGGCGGGGGGCGTCGGCGTTAATCGCCCAGTGGCGCGAGCCGTCGGGATCTTTTTCGTCGGGTTCGAACAGGGCCGCATTATTGATAAGCGCATCGATCATGCCGATTTCGCCGGCAAGGCTGGGGATGAGCTTTTCCGCCATGCGCGCGTTTGACAGATCGATCTCGGCAAGGCAGGCGCAGCGCCCAAGTTCCTGAATTTCCTCCGCCAGTTTTTGCGCTTCATCCTTGGATCGATGATAATGCACGACAATATCCCAGCCGTGCGCGGCCAGTTCGAGCGCGATGGTGCGGCCTATGCGCTTGGAGGCGCCTGTTATGAGAGCCCAACCGTTCATTCTCATTTTCCTTCCGCTTTGGCAGTCTGCTGAAAAACTCTTTTAGGGGTTCTAAAAACATCAGAAAAAGAAAATGGGATGCCCGCCTTCGCGGGCATGACGAGTTTGTTTTGTAATATATTTAAACCCTCACCGTCACCCCCGCGCAGGCGGGGGTCCCATTTGTTTAAGTTTTCCTGTCTTCTTTGGCGCGTTTAGGGAGGCCTGCAAGGGCCGTTAAAACGCCGTGCCACGTGCGTATTTCCTGCTCCGTCATGGCGGCGCGCTGAAGCATAGTGTGCAGGCTTCGGGTCATCGAGGGGCGCATGTCGGGAGCCGTATAAAAACCGGAGTCGTCAAGCGCCGCATCAAGGCGGCGGAAAAAATTCAGGTACTCTTCGCGCGTGGCCGGAAGGCTGTTGCCGTTGTGAACGTAATCGTCCGGGGCGCGGGCTTTTACTTCATCCTGCGCCTGATACCACTCGTAGCCGATAAGCAGGACGGACTGCGCGAGATTCAACGACGAAAATTCGGGATTCAGCGGTATGGTTATCTTGGCGTTCGAGAGCGCGATATAGTCGCTGACAAGGCCCGTGCGTTCGCGCCCGAACATCACGCCGATTTTCTCGCCCCGCCCGGCGCGTTCGATCATCTCGGGCGCGGCGGCGCGCGCGGTCATGATGCGGGTCGTCATGCCGTGCGTACGCGCCGTTGTGGCGTAGATAAAGTTCAGATCGGCGATGGCTTCTTCAAGCGAGGCGAAAACCTTCGCGTTATTTAAAATCTCATCCGCGCCCGACGACGCGGCCGCCATGCGCTTTTGATGAATGTCGCCTAGCGGCCACGGATCGCGCGGCGTGACGAGGCGAAGCTCATGAAGCCCCGTGTTCATCATGGCGCGCGCCGTCATGCCGATGTTTTCGACAAGCTGGGGCTCGACAAGGATGATGATCGGGGCGTTATTCATGCAAAAGGTAATATCCATGCTTTTGATATGAATCAAGCGCCAAAGCCTTTATATTAACGAAAGCCTTTATCGGTTGCCGGGACCTTTCCTTTCAAGGCGATTGTGTCTTGGATGGTGTCCGGCCCTTCTAGTGGGAAGGCGCAAGAGATCGACGGCGTGAGCTTTGAATCCTTTCCGTAAGTGCGATGCCTTTTCCGGCTTCAGACGCGGATCGCATACCATACATAAATAATACTGATAGCCTTTAACCAAGGCTTCCAAGGATGCTTTCAGGATATTTTCCGAAACGCCCATGGTTTGCCAGCTTTTGGCATCGCCGTCGCTGTCGGCGCTGGACATTTCGACCCAGACCCGGATTTTGGATTCCGTTCCCTCATGACGATCCGTGCTTTTGACATCGAATTTGTCCAAGGTTCTGTTTTTCAGTTCGGGGAAATATGGTTCCAGAGCCGTATGCAAGGCTTTGTCCAAAGCATTGACGGGGCCTTTTTCCGACGTTGCTTCCGCCGATACGGTTTTGCCTTTCACCCTGACGTTGATTTTTGCGGTAGAGAGGTCAAGGTTTTTATTTGTTTCGACGCCTACACTGAAACCCAAAACTTCAAATGGCGCCGGTTGCGGATGGATGACTTTTTTGGCGTGCAGCAATACGTTCGCCACGGCATTCTTAAAGTCGTAACCCTTGGCCGCTTTTTCCTTGATGTACTTGAGGACTTTGCCGGCGACATCCTTTACTTGTTTTTCGTCCATGCCGTTCAGCAGTTCTGCTTTGCGCAGTAATCTTATGACATTCTCTCTTCCGGTTTGAGATGAGAGAGGCGTGCGCCGTTCGTTGCCGACGGATTCCGGCGTTATGGCTTCATAGAGTTCCGGGGTTTTGCTGTGGACGCCGCCTTGATGGCAATAAGCGTCTTCGCCATACACGGGCGTTGTCGGATCGATGGAAAAGCTCAGCCGTTCGGCTAGTTTTTTGGCAAAGGGGGTGATCTTTTTCTGCTGTTCGTCGGTGACGCCGACATCGTAGCCTTTGAGGCGCAGCAGGGGGATAAGCTGGAGTAAATCCGCATTCCCGGCGCGTTCGCCAAGCCCGCATAATGTTCCCTGCACCATGCGGCAACCGGCTTGCACGGCCGCTAATGAATTGGCGTTCGCCATGCCAAAATCGTTATGCGCATGGATGCCGAGCTTTACATCGGGGAACTTTTCTTTGACGGCGCGGGCGGCCTTGGCGACTTCATCCGGCGTTGCCGCACCGCGCGTCTCGCAAAGCACAAGCCATGAAGCGCCCCCATTAACGGCGGCTTCGAGATATTTGAAGGCTTGTTCAGGATTTTCTTTGTAACCGTCGAAGAAATGCTCGGCGTCGAAGACGGCTTCTTTCCCTTGCCTGACGGCTTCGGCGACGCTGGAGCGGATAAGCTCGCAATTTTGTTCGGGCGACACGCCGAGGCTCTTTTCCACGTCCCAGCATTTGCCAAACAGGCAGACATTTGCCGGAGACTTAATGACTCCCTGAAGCAAGCCGTCTTCCTTAGCCGAGACGTTTTTCCGATGCGTCATGCCGAAGGCGTAGTAATGGACGTCGTCGAATGCGGGAAGATTTTCGTACAGTTCGTCGTCGACCGGGTTTGTTCCGGGCCAGCCCGCTTCTATGTGCGCGAGGCCGAGTTCGCGAAGCCAGCCGATGATCGTCTTTTTGTCGTCAAGGGACATGGCGACGCCCGGCGTTTGAGCCCCGTCGCGTAAAGTAACGTCATAGAGAACAACTTTATTATCATCAGGATGCGCAGACATAACACTCGCTCACTCAAGAGTTAAAAAAATCACAAATTGTGGGTGAGACGCGTGTTTTGTTCCTGCCTTAAGCAGGAATAATAATGCTGATGATGATCGCGGACGCAGAAACCCATGCCGCGGGAGCGGCATTATTAGTTAGAGGCTGTGCGGCGACGTTACGCATGAACGTGACTATATCAATTCGGCTTGTGGCGAGTAAAGCAGAAAAAATACTTGCGCGTTAACTATAAAGGGCTTGGCCGAGTTAAATGAGATTGCTCTAAGGAATGAAAGGCTGGCGCGTTAGCCTCTCCGCCATGTCGTGCCTTTGGGCGTGTCTTCGAGGATGACGCCGGCGGCGGCTAAAACATCGCGGATGCGGTCGGCTTCGGTGAAGTTTTTCGCCTTCCGCGCAGCGAGGCGCGCGGCGATTTGCCCTTCGATTTCGGCGGCTGTGGGGCCGGATTGATTGGCGGGTTGGCCTTTGAACCATGCTTCCGGGTCTTGCTGCAAAACGCCCAGAGCATTACCAGCCGCTAGCAATTTAGCGCGCAGGGAAGCTTTTTCGGCGGGCGCGGCCTTGTTCACCGCATTGGCCAATTCATGAATATGCGCGATGGCAAGCGGCGTATTGAGATCGTCGCACAAGGCTTCTTCGACTTCGGCGGGCACGGCGGCTTTTTCCGTTTTTAAGGATTCCGTCGCGCGCAAGGCTCCGTAACATTTATCCAGCGTGGCTTTGGCGTTTTGAAGGGCCTCAATCGAAAAATCGATAGGCTGGCGGTACTGTGCGGAAAGAAGCGTTAAACGCAAAGCTTCGCCCGGCGCGGTCGCCAGAAGTTCGCGCACCGTGAAGAAGTTTTTCAAGGACTTCGACATTTTGTCCTTGTTGATCGTTAGAAAGCCGTTGTGCATCCAGTAATTCGCCAAGGGCGCGCCGTCGTGCGCGCAGCGGCTTTGCGCAATTTCGTTTTCGTGATGAGGAAAGATCAAATCCAGCCCGCCGCCATGGATATCGAACGTGACGCCCAAAAACTGCTTGGCCATGGCTGAACACTCAATATGCCATCCGGGCCGGCCACGTCCCCACGGACTGTCCCACCCCGGCTGATCCGGCGCGCTGGGTTTCCACAAGACGAAATCGGTTGCGTCTTTTTTATACGGGGCGACTTCGACGCGCGCGCCTGCGATCAGTTCGTCTTGTGAGCGGCGGCTGAGTTCGCCGTAGTTTTTCATCGACGGCACGTTGAACAGGACATGGCCTTCGGCGGCATAAGCATAGCCTTTTTGGACAAGCAGGCCGATCAGATCGAGCATTTGGGAAATGGATTCCGTGCAGCGCGGTTCATAATCGGGCGGCAGGGCGTTCAGCGCCGCCATATCGTCGTGATAAGCCTGCGCCGTGCGTTTTGTAATGTCGCCGATAGGCTCGCCGGTTTCCTTCGCTTTGGCGATGATTTTGTCGTCGATGTCCGTAATATTGCGCACGTAGGTAACGCGCGGGTATAGCCGTTTCAGCAGGCGGTAGAGCGTATCGAAAACGACGACAGGACGCGCATTGCCTAAATGCGGCAAATCGTAAACCGTCGGGCCGCACACATACATGCCGATATGCGTCGGGTCTATCGGGCGGAATTCCTCTTTCTTGCGCGAGAGGGTATTGTGGACGGTGAGTTTAGGCATAAGGCATTGATGGCAAATAAAACAAACGGAACCCCCGCCTTTCTCCCACGCCGAAGGTTTCGGGAGGACAAGTCGCGGGGGCGACGCCATTAATGTGGACTAATTCGCCTTATTCGGCAACATTCATTTCCGGCACATTTTCCGGAATAATCAGCTTGGCTTCGGTCGCCGCCACAATTTGGTCGATGGTGACGCCCGGCGCCCGTTCCTTAAGGACAAGGCCGTTTTCCGTAGGCTCGATCACCGCAAGATCGGTAACGATCAATTCAACGCGGCGTAACGAGGTCAGCGGCAACGAACACTTCTTGACGATCTTGGAATTGCCCTTGGCCGCATGGTTCATCGATACGATCACCTTCTTGGCGCCCGTCGTCAGATCCATGCCGCCGCCCATGCCCGGCACCATTTTCCCGGGCACCATCCAGTTGGCGAGGTGGCCTTCTTCGTCGACCTGCAAGCCGCCGAGCACGGTCACATCCAGATGGCCGCCGCGAATGAGGCTGAAGGACATGGAACTATCGAGGCTGGCCGCGCCCGGAAGCGCGCCGATGAAGATGCCGCCGGCGTCCGTCAAATCGTCGTCTTCCATGCCCGTTCCCGGCACCCTGGACATGCCGATGATGCCGTTTTCGGACTGGAAATAGACTTCGATATTCGGCGGCAGGTAATTCGCGACAAGGGTCGGCATGCCGATGCCAAGATTTACCAGATCGCCGTTTTTCAGCTCTTGGGCGACCCGCTTGGCGATGAGAACTTTATCTTCCATTGCTTTCCCTCCGTTCAATCAGGTAATCGACAAGCACGTGCGGCGTAACGACCACGTCGGGAGAGATAACGCCGATAGGAACGATTTCGTTCGGTTCGGCAATCACCGTATTTCCCGCGAGGGCCATCATGGGATTGAAGTTGCGCGCCGTCAGCGAGTAATCGAGATTGCCCCGGTAATCCGCATGCCGCGCGCCGATAAGGGCAAAATCGGCTCTCAACGGCAATTCAAGAAGATAATCTTTTCCATTGACCTTTACGACCTGCTTGCCTTCCGCGGCAACGGTGCCAAGGCCGGTCGGCGTCAAAACGCCGCCAAGGCCTGCGCCGCCGGCGCGAATGCGTTCGATCAGGGAGCCTTGGGGGCACAATTCGACCTGAAGCTCGCCCGCGATCATTTGGCGCTGCGTTTCAGGATTTGTGCCGATGTGGCTCGCGATCAGTTTGCTGACGCATTTGGCTTCGATGAGAAGCGCATTGCCGTAGCCCGGCTTTGACGTGTCGTTACTGATGAGCGTCAGGTTCTTTTTTCCTTGCCGCGCAATTTCGGCAAGCACGCGGCGCGGACTTCCTACAGCGAGGAATCCCCCGACCATGATAGACGCGCCGTCGGGTATCATCTCGACGGCTTCGGTGACGGTAATGGGTTTCATTTTCACCTCTTGGGGGTGGTTAGGCAATCGGCATCAAAAAAAGACATATCGTGAGCGGCCGAAGTTTCGCATCAAAAAGAAAAGAAAGCGTAAAGAGGCGGCTTTTCAATGAATTCTTGTGGATTTTCCCTATCTATCTTATTGATTCTCAAGATTGTTGTTTTGCTTTGGGAGCGGGATGAAAATAGTCAAAGCCATTGTTCTTGAAGGGCATCGCGTTGCACTGATCGTGGCGGGGGATTCCGATTCCGACTATCCCATGATGCAACTGGCCGCGAAACTGGTGGAGGAAGGAAAAGCGCGCGCGGCGATTTGCATCGATGTCGGCGGGAAAATAAAGGATCCGCACAACCTTATCGATGTCGCCTTTAAGGAAAACGAAGGCTATCCGCATTCGCAGATCGACCGTCTTTATCAATTTTTTGACGATATATGGGCCAGTTGCGAGCCGACCCGCAATAATGTTCCGCTGTTGCGCAGGGATAGAAATCCGAAACCGGCTGCTTGAAAAGGGGCTTTGGCAAGGGACGCGATATTCCCGTGACAAATATTTTACATAAAGATGGATCCCCGCCTTCGCGGGGATGACGAGGATCCCCAGCCCCTAGCCCCCAGCCCCCAGTCCCTTGCTTCCAGTCAGGCTTTCTTCTTTACGGATTCGATGCGCCGGAGGGGCGGCATATAAAGGAGCAGGGCGGCCGCCACATAGATCGACGAATACGTGCCGACAAGGATGCCCCATGTCAGCGCCGCCGAAAAGTTGATCAGCGTTTGGCCGCCCATCAGCAAAAGCGGAACAAGGGCAATAAGCGTCGTTCCGCCCGTCATAATCGTTCGCGACAGCGTTTGATTGACGGAGGCGTTTATGACGCTTCGCAAATCGACGGCTTTCTGGCGACGCAATGTTTCGCGAATGCGGTCAAAGACGACAACCGTATCGTTGATCGAATAGCCCGCCAGAGTGAGGAGGGCCGCGACGGCGGTCAGATTGAAATCAAGCTGAAAAATGGCGTAGAGGCCGACGGTTGTAAATACGTCGTGGAAGGTGGCGATCAGCGAGGCCAGGCCGAATTGCCATTCGAAGCGCAGGCCGACATAAAGGGCGATGGCAAGCATCGCAAAGACCGTCGCGAAAATGCCCGCCCTCAGCAATTCGGAACCCACGGTAGGGCCCACGACTTCGACGCGCCGGTATTCGTACTCCACGCCCAGCTTGTCGCGAACGGACTGAACCGCTTTCATCTGCGCCGACTCGTCGCCTTCCTGCCTTTGGATCCGTATCAGGATGTCGTATGGCGACCCGAATTGCTGGAGTTCGACTTCGCCGATGTCCAGTTTCGAAAGCTCGCTTCGCACGTAGCCCATGTCGATGGCCTGCGGCGCTTTGGCTTCGATGAGAATGCCTCCCTTGAAATCGATGCCTAAATTCAGCCCCTTGAAGAAGAGAGCGCCGATCGTAATAAGCATCAGCACGATCGTCACGCTGAAAGCCCACCAGCGCAAGGAGACGAAGTCGATATTGGTGTCGGTGGGGATAAGTTGGCGTGGACGTAAGAGCATTAGGATTACCGTGGAAAAGATGTTGTTTTTAAAAGAAATGGAATCCCCGCCTTCGCGGGGGCGACCTCGTGCTTAAAACGGAATGGGCATAGCATTACTTGCGCGAATTCCGCAACCCTTAACGCGCTGCGGCCGCAGCCGGAGGGGCGGCGGCGTAGACGATATGAGCCCGCATGACAAGCTTTTGCGCGCGTTCCTGCGAAGCCGATTCCGGCGCCGGAGCGGCCGCCGTCATCATCATGGCGTTATCCATGGATTTGGCGCGAAACCCGCCGCGCATGGTCGCAAACTGCGGGTCGAAAGTGATTTCGGCAATGCGGTAGCCGCGTCCGGGCAAGGCGCTGTTCAGGGCGGCAAGCTGATCGCCGGCGCTTTTTAAAAGCTTCGTGCGCAAGGCTGTGCGGGCCGCTTCGGTTTCATCCAGAGTCGGCGAGAAATCGATGTCGGCGACTTTTATCTGCATGCCCGCCTTGCTGGCTTTTTTCACGGAATCAGGAAGGCCGTTCAAGGCGGATTCGGGCAAACGGGATTCAAAGGATACGCTCCACCTTTCCATGCCGGTTTGATCGAGCGTGCGGTTGAACTCCGTCAGCCGCCAATCCGCCTTCGCGGCGTCCGTAACGGCTTTCGTCATTTCCGTGCGCATCGCGCCGGCATTGGATGCCGTGACGGACGCTTCGACGCTTAGCGTCACGCGGGCGGTTTTTGTCGTGACCCAGTCCTCAGCCGTAATGTCGTAGGAAACGATGTCGTCGCGTTTGGGGCGTTCGTCGGCGAAGGCCGGAAGGACGAGCGAGGCGAAGAAGGCAAAAGCGAGAAGAAAAAAGCGCATGTGGCGGCACTCCATAAGGGGATGATTGTTGAGATCATCATCCGTTCAGATAGAATGCCAGTCTCTTTGTTTTGGTAAAAAAAAACAAATGGGATGCCCGCCGACGCGGGCATGACGGATTCTATTTGGCCGGACTATGCTCTAGCCCCTATTAATTACTGCCTTTCCCTTTTCCCCGCAATCCCTCATTAACCTGTTGCGCCGATTTAGCGATGAAAGCTTCAATGTTTTCGGGCAATTTGACCGATTCGAAATTGGTTTCATCCTTGGGCGTAATTGCCGGAACAATGGCCGACAAATCCGCGTCCGTGCCCGCGAAGGCAGGCGCCTTTTTCGCTTTATAGCCTTGAGCGTGTTCAACATTCTCGATAGCGAATTCATCGCCATCAAGCATGGGCAGATCGAGATGCGCATGTTTTTCATGCCCGTCGGCTTCCGCTTCGGCATATGAGGCTTGGGGTTTTGCGGACACGGCCTCTTTTCCTTTAGCGCCCGCCGCCGAGGGTTTGGACGCGTTTTGGACATGGATCACCGAAGCCAGGCTGACTCCGCCCATTTGTATCGGCGGCAGTTTTGCGGCAGCCGACGCCTTGATCGCCTTGGCCATCGCCGTTATTTCAGGGCTTTCTTTCGCCGGATTGGCGGCTTTTGCGGCCGTCCACTCGCCGTCCTTAAGGCGCGAGATCAGTTCAAGAATCACGCGGTCGCGCGCCTCGGTCGATTTCGTCGTCGCCGGAACGGGCAGGAAACGATGCACGCGCAAAGCCTTGGCTTTTTCGGGAACCGCATAGAGAAGCTGGCACTTATGCGCCCAATCATTAAAAAGCAAATGAGCTTCGCCCTCGCGCTGGCCGCGCAAGTGATCGTAGGCAACGCGCTGGCGCATCGTAAAACTGGCCTGCCTGTCGTCGACGAACGGCAACGTCATGAACAAGCTGCCGATAGAATTGGCGTGCGAGGTATATCCCTTGGTTTCCATGACCCACGCGGTGCCGCCGTGCTTTTCGACGAAATCCTTCGTGTCGGTCGGATCTTCGATACGGCCCAAAACTTTCAGGTTACAGTTGCCGGCGATGGAGCGCGCTTCCTGCTTGACGCGTTTTTCCATCGAGGGCAAATCCTGCGCGGCAAAGACCAGCGAGAATCCAAGGGAGCGCGCTTGCGCCGCCATAACGGCCATGCCGGCCGCCGTGTAGTAGCCCACTTCGTCGAATACGGTCATAAAAGAAGAGCTTGAGCGCGTTTGCTTGCTGCCGACCGTATTTTCCCAGCTTCCTTCGACCGTGCTGCCCAACGTCGCGCCCATCATGCCTTTGAGGCAAGAGGCCACGATTTTACCGAGGTTCGCCGCTTCGTCGCTTGATTTTTCCAAAGCGGGAATGAGCACGACAAGGATACGGCGGTTCAGGACGACGTCCAAAACGTCGATGTCCGCCAGCTGAACCTTGAAGATGTAGCCGTATTCATCGGCCAGGGATTGCATGGCGCGGGTGAATTGCATCGAAAGGTAGCCGTGTTGCTGCCGCGCGACCTGTAGATCGTACATCGGTTGATCCGGCGACGGCGGCCTTTCGTTGCCTTCGTCGTCGAAAGCGGCGTCGACATAGCCCGGCAGGGTGTTCAGGTAACCTTGCAAACCGTGGATGATGCGATCGGGCAGCGTTTGATCGCGGGAAAGGCGGATGATGGGCTGAAGCTCCAAATGATCGCGCACAACGCCAACGTCCAGCAAGAGTCCCTGCTTGTCGCGCTTGAACGTGAGGGCGGGCATAAGGGCGAACATCAAGGCGACGGCGCGTTCTTTCCACATCGCGTTGTCGCCGCCCGCATCAGGCATCAGGTTGACGACGAGGTTGGCCAGATAAGAAGCCGAACCGTTCGAAAACGGGTTCATCGAATTCGATGTCGATCCGTCGTCCGAGTTCCCCGTCATGTAGTTGAGAACGAGGACGTCGTCGTCTCTGCCGAAACGCCTTGCCAGCGAATAAAGAGACGCCCACAAATCCGTGTCGGCTTTACCGTCGGTATAGGCGAAGCCCGACCCCCAGCATAAGGAGTTCGTGACCATGGCTTTGAGGCCTTCGGTTTTGCCGGAGCCCGTGGTTCCGAGATAAAGGATGTGCATGCGCGCGTCGGTATTCGTAAACCAGATTTCGCGCCCGAAATTGTCTTCGTCCTCTTTGTCCGACACATTGCCAAGATAGAGAATGCCGTCGGATTTCCCCGGCTTCGTCGTGCCGGGCGCGGGATTATGAGGATCGGGTAGGTTGGCCAAGCGCGGAAATTTGAAGGGCATGGGAAAAGGCTTTTTGATTGCCCATTTAAAATAGAAATACAAAGGGAGAGCGAAAATATCGGCGAAAGCCCGCGGGCCCCAGTGAGGCACGAACAAAAGCGCCAGGCACCCGAAGGCCGCCGACGCCAGAACGATGGGCTTTGAAAGGAAATTGCCTATGCGTACGGTCGCAGGCCGCACATCGCGGAACTGTTGCCGCTGAAGGCATTGGTTCTTTTCAAGAATAATAGGCATAAATTCTTGCCTTAGCTCCCATTCAAAACGGGAAATATTTTATACGAAAAACATACGCAAGTCTTGCCTGATATCGTTATTTTTTGGTTAATTTCAAGGGCTTTTCATACGTTTATCGGAAAAGCCCTGAGGTTTTACCAAGATATTGCTCTTGCATCGACATTGGATGGCGAATGTTTCTTAAATGCCGACAACAAACAGTCCTTTTTCGTCGGCCATCGCTTTGACGCGATCACGGTCGATCAAAAGGCTGCGGTTCGCCTCGACGGCAATGCCGCGAAGGCCCGCTTTTGCCGCTTCCGCTATCGTATCGGGGCCGACAGCCGGGAGATCGAAGCGTGTATCCTGCTGGGGTTTGGCGCATTTAACAAGAATGCCGCCTTTGCCTTTGCGCTGCAAGTTTCCGCAGCGCGCAATGAGAGCGTCGGTGCCTTCGATGGCCTCAACCCCAAGGACGAGACCTTGCTGGACGACGACCGATTGTCCGATATCAAGCTTGCCGAGCTCCCGCGCTACGGAAAGGCCGCGCGCGATGTCTTTTTCGTCGTCGGCGTCGGGCGCATGCATTCCCAGTTTGCCTTCGCCCATTAAAACGCCGCCCAGAATATCCTGTATGCCGATGACGCGCACGCCGCATTCCTGCTCGATCAATGTTCCTATGGACCGCAAGAGAGCGTCGTCGCCCAGATGAAAGCCGATTTTGGCGAGGACTTTCACCGCGCCCCAGTCCGGCCTGAGTTCCTTGAGGGACGGCCTGCGCACGCGGCCGATCATGACGATTTCGGAGATTTTCTCGGCTTTTATCGTCTCGTATAGTTTTCCAAAGGCTCCCAGATGAAGCCAGGCATGCGGAACGCCTTCGGTGAGGGATTTATCGGCTTGCCCTTCAAGGCCGATGACGAAGAAATCGCGCGACCGGGCGCGGCAAGCTTCGACTATCCTTTGCGGGGCCGCGCCGCCTCCTGCGATAATGCCGAGTTTTGATTTGCCGGCTTCATTCATTGCAGGCCAAGCAGGGAGAGCGGCGTATGGACATAGATGCCCGCGATCTCAGCCCCCGGATTGGTATCGCCGGTATAGGCGTTCGAGATGTGGCTGATAAAGGCCGTCACGCGCATCTGATTTTCAAAACGCGCGCCCAGTTCAAGTTGCGACCTGATCTGGAAAACGGAGCCCATGTTGCACGGGTCTTTGCCCTGTATAAAGCCGCCGACCGATTCGCCCCACGTAATGATGCCGTATTCGGAGAAGGGGATATCCATAACCAGGCCGCCGCTGCCGTAAAAAGCGCCGCGCGTGTTGCCTTCGATGCCAAGCGTCGGATGAACCTGAAAAAGGGGCTCGACGCTGTTGAAGCTGTCCGACAGAAGAGGAAGAAGCGACAGCCCCCAGCGGTATTCGACCCGGTAATCCACCGAATGCCTTTTGGCATCGGGTTTGTTGGGGTCATAAGCGCCAAGGCTTAATGAAACGAGATCGGGATATTCTTTTTTAACGGAAAAATCTTGTCCCGCGTACTTGTTTGCCCCCCCGGAGGCATCGTTCGCATAGATGTCTTTTGCGGAAGGCCCTTTCGCAAAAGCAAGGGCGGGGGAAAGAATAAGGAGAGCCAGAACAGGGAGGAGGATGCGGCAAAACACGTCAAGCACCTTGGGTTGCTGGATTTCTATCCGAAAGAACCGCGGGGACATTACCCTTTCAGACTCTTGCCGACAACCTCCGATGTATTGCGTGAAAGTTTTTTATTGGCATTGATGCGTTTTAGCTGCACCAGCATCAGCTTCTGCCTTTCGGCATCGTAATCGCGCCAACGGGCGAAGTTTTTAGCCAAGGACGCGGCCGCAAGCGGATTCACCGGATCAATTTTTAAAATCATATCGGCGATGAAACGATAACCGGATCCGGTCTCGGAATGAAAGCCCATGCCGTTTGCCGCAAAGACGCCGATGAGCGCCGATACTCTATTGGGATTCTTGATCGTAAAAGACGAATTGCGCATGAGCGCGCGAACGGTTTTCAACACGCTCTTTTGCCGGGCGCTTGACTGCACGGCAAACCATTTGTCCATAAGCGTGGGCGTGGCTTTCCATTTCTTCTCGAAAGCGGCAAGCGCGCGGGTCCGCAGCTCGACCGCCGAGGCAAAACGTGAATCCACAAGAATGCCAAGCGCCGCAATCGTATCGGTCATATTCACGGATTGCGTCGCTTGCGCATAAACGGCTTTCAGCGTTTGTTCTTCCCCCAAAGTTGCGAGATAAGAAAGGCAGAGATTTTTCAATGACCGCCGTCCCATCGCGACGCCGTCGGCGGCGTTGTCTTTGACGATCCGCGCAAGGCGTTTTTGCTCTTTTTCCAAGTCTTTTTTCAGTAGCCCGGCAAGGCGTTTCACCAATTTTCGGCGCGCTACATAAAGGCCGTCCGGCTCGATAAGCTGCCCGCGCGCCTTCAGGGCAAGCCCCAATTCAGCTTCGGACGGCAAAGAGAGAACCATGGCCTTGAAGGCTTCGTCCAGAAGCGGGTCGCGCAAGACTTTGCCCAAGGCCGCGATAAAGGCTTCTTCGCTTTCGGCGGATACGCCATCCAGCAGGCAGCGCTTCGCCAGCTCGAACCCGGCCTCCCATCGGCTGAAGGGATCGACGTCGTGCGCAAGGAGGAACAACAGCTCGTCGTTCGTATACGGATAGTTCAGGCGAACGGGCGCGGAAAAATTGCGAAGCAGCGACAGCACCGGCTTTTGTTTGATGTTGCCGAAGGTATACGTTTCCAACGGCTTTTTAAGGGACAAAATGCGCGTGCCGATAAGGTCTTTCCCCCGCGGGCTAAGCAAGCCGATGGCGAGCGGAATATGAAAGGGCTTTTTAACAGGCTGGCCGGGCGTCGGCTTGCAGGATTGCCTGACCTTGAGGGTGAGCGTTTTCTTATCGGCGTCATAAACGCTTTTAACGTCCAGCACGGGCGTGCCGGCTTGCTTGTACCAGCGCATGAACTGTTTCAAATCGATGCGGTTCGCGCGGCTCATCGCCTTGACGAAGTCTTCGCACGTGGCCGCTTGCCCGTCGTGACGCCGCACGTAAAGGGCCATGCCCTTGTTAAATCCTTTGACGCCGACGAGCGTCTGGATCATGCGCACAAGCTCGGAGCCTTTATCGTACACCGTGCAGGTATAAAAGTTGTCGATGGCCCCGTAGCGATCGGGGCGGACGGGATGGGCCATGGCGCCCGCGTCCTCGGAAAACTGGCGCCGCTTGAGGTCGCGCACATTATCCAGCCGCTCGACAGGGATGGAATGCGCATCGCCCATGTATTCCTGCTCGCGGAAGATGGTGAGGCCCTCTTTAAGGCTAAGCTGGAACCAGTCGCGCAGCGTGATGCGGTCGCCTGTCCAATTATGGAAATATTCATGGGCGACGCAGCGTTCGATGAACGAAATGGTCGTATCCGTCGCCGTTTCCGTCCGCCCCAGCGCGCAGGCGTCGTTGAAAATATTCAATCCCTTGTTTTCCATCGCGCCCATATTGAAATAGGGCGTCGCCACCATCATGAAGCGGTCGAGATCGTATTCCAGATTGAACCGCTGTTCATCCCAGCGCATGGCCTTTTTAATGGCCGCGAGCGCGAAGCCCGTTTCCTTGATTTTTCCCGGCTCGACGTAAATCTCGATCAGCACCTTCCGGCCTTGCCTCGTCTTGAACGAGCTGGTTCGCTTGTCGAGTTTTCCGGCGACCATCGCGAAAAGATACGCGGGCTTGGGGAACGGATCTTCCCAGACCGCGTAATGGCGGCCGCTTTTGGTTCCTTTTTGCTTTTCGTCGCCTGACGCGATCAAATTCCCGTTGGAGAGCAAAACGGGGAATTTCTTTTTATCCGCGTGAATCGTGACGCGGAATGTCGCCATAACGTCGGGGCGGTCGGGATAGTAGGTGATGCGCCGGAACCCTTCGGGCTCGCATTGCGTGGAAATCATGGAGCCGGAGGCATAAAGCCCCGAAAGCGTCGTATTGGTATAGGGGTTGTTCGTGCTGATCACCTCGACCGTGGCCCGGTCGGGCATATGGGGAATTGTGAGGCCTGAAGAAGTCAGCTTGAATTCCCTTGGCTTCAGCTTGCGCCCGTCGATGAACACGCCGACAAGCTTTTGCGCCTCGCCGTTCAAAAAAAGCGGCGCTTTCCTGTTTTTCGATTTCGGGTTGCGGCGCACTTTGAACCTGGAATGGACGCGCGCGTTATCGGCAAGGACTTCGATGTCGAGATCGACCTTCTTCACAAGAAAGGCGGGGACTTCGTAATCGGCGAGGTGAATTTCTTTATGTTGCATAATATCTTTTCTGAAACGAGTTGCACACTTCTCCTTCCCCCTTGATAGGGGAAGGTCGGGATGGGTGTGATCTCGATCACAACGCAATCCTTGCCGTCACCCCCACCCAAACCCTCCCCCATCAAGGGGGAGGGATTTATAAGTCGATTCCGGGTGATGTTCGGAATTGCTCTACATCCACTGGAATATCTATACATATGCGGTTAAAAAATGGTTTTTAAAGAGGTTTTTAGAATTTTATCCTTAAACGCCGTTTTTTTGACAGCTTTCCCTTTTGCGAAGGGATGATATGATCCTTTCATGGCTGTCCTAAATCCATCCCTTGCCGTTTACGCGACCAAAGCTTCGGAGAGCCGGGGCCGCCTTGTTCCCGAAGCGCCCAGCTCTTCGCGGACGCCGTTTCAGCGCGATCGGGATCGGATCGTTCATTCCGGGGCCTTTCGAAAAATGCGCAACAAGACGCAGGTTTTTATCGAAAGCGAGGGCGATTATTATCGCACCAGATTGACGCATACCTTGGAAGTCGCGCAAATCGCCCGCTCGATCAGCCGCGCGCTTGGCCTCGACGAAGATCTGGCGGAATGCATCGCTCTGGCCCATGACCTTGGGCATACGTGCTTCGGCCATGCCGGGGAGGAGGGGCTTGACGAGGCCATGAAGCCCTATGGCGGCTTTAACCATAACGAGCAAACTTTCCGCATCGTGACGAAGCTTGAGCATAGATACGCCCGTTTCGACGGACTGAATCTTTCTTGGGAAACGCTGGAAGGCATCATAAAGCACAATGGGCCTCTCGATGCTTCTTCGATGGGGCCGACAGTGCGCGCGTTCAACGAAAAATGGGACCTGGAGCTAACGACCTATGCGGGGCCGGAAGCGCAAGTGGCCGCGCTTTCGGACGATATTGCCTATAACACCCACGACATCGACGACGGCCACAGGGCGGGGTTCTTTCATATGGACGATTTGAGCGAACTACCCTTGTTCAAGGCGACTTTGAAAAAGATGCGCAGCGCCTATGCGGATTCTGCGCCGCAACGCGTGATGTACGAGGTCGTTCGCGAAGTGATCGGCCTTATGGTCGACGATGTGCTGGGAGCCACTAAGCTTAATCTGAAAGACTTAAAGCCGAAGTCCGCGAAAGAGATCCGCTGCGCGCCGAAAGCGACCGTCGCTTTCAGCGAGGAAATGGGGCGGCATATCGCGATTATTCATTTGTTCCTGCATTCCCGCATGTACCGGCATGAGCGCGTCAACGACACATGCGCAAAGGCGCGGCAAATCGTGCATGATCTTTTCGAGGCCTATATCAACAAGCCGAGCAGCATGCCCGCTTCGTGGAGTAATGCCTTCAGGGCCGAGAAGGATAAAGACAAAAAGGCCCGCATCATCGCCGATTACATCGCGGGCATGACCGACCGCTATGCCATTAAGGAACATCACAGGCTTTTTGCGACAGGGATTGTGGTTTAGGTAGGGCGTGGCATCAATTGAACGATCTTGGGCTGCAAAGCGCACTTTTTCAGGATTTCGATGCTCACGTACGACAAGTACGCTGCGCTCGAAATCCTGAAAAATCACACTTTTCGCCTCAAGCTTGTTCAATTGATGCCACGCCCTGTTTGCGGGAAAACTGCATGGAAATACAAAAAAGTAAATGGGCCCCCGCCTTCCTCCTACGCCGGGGGCTTCGGAGGAAACATCGGGTGACGGTTTTTCCAAATTTGACTTTTTCAAAAAATGTATGTCCGGCTTCATGGTAAGCATGACGCCGTATCTTTAACGCGGAGGGCGCAAAAATGGCCGACGGAAAAACAGAGCAGGATAAAATGGCGGAACAGATGGATGCGGCGCGGGCTGCGGCAAGGGAAGGGCAACCGCCTGATTCAACGTGGCCGCAGAATGTGTTAAATACCTATCTTGCGGAAAAGAAAGCCCGGGACGATCAGCAGAGCGCGGGGTAAATAAGTAGAGGGTTTGATTTATCCGTATTTCGATCTACGAGTAGGTCAGTGCACTTTGTAAACAAAGTGGGCGGGGGGGCTTGGGCAATGCTTTGATTTTAAAGTGAAAATATTATTGGTGTTTTTACTGATTATTATTCTGTGTATAATAAACATACATTATGTTTCATCTATAAGGAGAACACAAAATGAGCTATGAAGAACAGCAGATGATGACACAACAGATTATTGAAGCCAGGGCGGCGGCTCAAAGAGGTGAGCCGATGCCATTCGCTAATGCTTCAGGCGTCGTTCAGGATGCATATACATCCGAAATGGCTGCATACAAAGCGGCGATGGAACGGAATGGTCAGGGGCAAAATTAATCGCTGCTGTCTACATTTCAAAGACTATCCCTTTTATATCGATTGGCTATGATCAAGCCGCATTTCGCGTGCGGCTTCGTCGCTTTCTTAGACCCGTACCGACTATTCTTTTCTCAATTCTATATGGAATTTAGGAGGCTGAATTCGAGTTGTGCGAGAGGGAAGTGAATTTCTTTCTGTCTTCTAAACCATCACCCCCACCCAACCCTCCCCCATCAAGGGGGAGGGCTTTTTTCTGTCTTCTGTTTCCTGCTTTCTGCCTTCTGAACCATACCCCCACCCAACCCCTCTCGCGGGGAAAACGATTCACCGGATCGTTTTCCCGCTTCGAGCCATCAAGGGGGAGGGCTTTTTCTTTTGCCTTCCCTCACCGGCTTGCGACTTTCGGCTTCTGTATTACTTTAACGCTAACCCCTCCCCTTACCCCTCCCGCAAGGGGAGGGGAATCTTTCTGGCCTATACTTCTGCTTTCCGTCTTCTGAGGCATCACCCCCACCCAACTCTCCCGCATCTAGGCGGCGTTTTTGCGTGCGGCTTCGTCGCTTCTTTTTTGATCTGGCGCAGTGGCGTCGGCTATCCATCAAGTGCAGATGATTGTTTAACGCGTAGGCCCAGTAGGACTTCGTTTTCTTTTATGCGCTGCCCGAACGGCTTCTTGAATGTCGGCACAATCGCCGTCGACCATAATGGAATTGCCGCTCTTGAAGCGGAGTTCAATAGTACCCGCACGTCTTCCATGGTCACAATTAACGACTGAGGCTAAATTGACACGTGTGTCGGATCCATACCCGCAAGGAAGCCTTTTTGTTAGTTCTTTTAGTACAATCCCCATTTGTTCAAGCGTGGAGATGAGGTCGTAATTATCCCCCGGAGATTTAATAAGAACATTTTCGTAATCACAACCTTGTGTATGAACGGTTGCGAACTGAGTATCATAAATTTTGCCAGTCTGGCCGATTCTTTCAATGGAAAAGGGGGCAATGTCCCACGTGTTTTCTTGTGCAATATCGGAAACAGTAATCGTAACCGGTTGTTCTGCTTTTGCGGCTTCCTCGTTCGTTAAAATGCCCCATAATCTCTTCACATCGGAATATATTTTTCCAAACCCGACCTCTGACATTTTCACTCCCAAAATAAATATAAAAATAATGACCTAAAATATTTCTGCTTCATTCATAATATTCTATTTTCGCTTTATTCTCTATTGCTTTTTTACTTTCACACAAGGCGTACGTGAACAACGGGATTAACCTTTTTCCCGGAGTTCTATGTCTCGATTTGATTTTTTTATCAGGCGGCGTTTTTGCGCGCGGCTTCGTCGCTATCGTTTTCGATAGCCGCTTGCGCCGCCGCGAGACGAGCGATGGGAACGCGATAGGGCGAGCAAGAAACATAATTCAATCCCGTCCGGTGGCAGAACTTGACGGAAGCCGGATCGCCGCCGTGCTCGCCGCAGATTCCAAGCTTGATGTCGGCGCGCGCTTTGCGCCCGCGCTCGGCCGCGATGGAGATCAATTCGCCCACGCCTTCCTGATCGAGCGTCGCGAACGGATCGTTTTCGAAGACATTCGCCTTGTAATAGTCGGGAAGGAAGGACGCGGCGTCGTCGCGGCTAAGGCCGTAGGTTGTCTGCGTCAAATCGTTTGTGCCGAAGCTGAAAAACTCGGCGCTTTCGGCGATATCGCCCGCGCGCAGGGCCGCGCGCGGAAGCTCGATCATCGTTCCCACCAGATAGGCGAGCGTTTCGCCGGAGTCCCTTTGAATGTCTTCGGCCACGCGGTCGATCATTCTTTTTAAAATGTCGAATTCCTTGCGCGAGGCGACGAGGGGAATCATGATTTCGGGTGTAAGTTTTTTGCCTTGCCGGGCCATCTCGACCGTTGCCGAGAAAATGGCGCGTGCCTGCATTTCGTATATTTCAGGATAGGAAATGCCCAGACGGCAGCCGCGGTGCCCCAGCATGGGGTTCGATTCGTGAAGCACCGCCGTGCGCTTGCGCACCTTGTCGGCCGAGCAGCACGCCGCCGCCGCCACCAACGCTATTTCCGCTTCCTGATGGGGAAGGAATTCATGAAGCGGCGGATCGAGAAGGCGGATCGTAACCGGCAAGCCTTCCATGATCGTGAACAGATCGACGAAATCCTTGATCTGCATCGGCTCCAGCTTCGCCAAAGCGGCGCGGCGGCCTTCTTCGTCGTCGGCGATGATCATTTCCCGCATCGAGGTGATGCGGTCGGTATCGAAGAACATATGCTCGGTGCGGCAAAGCCCGATGCCTTCGGCCCCGAACTTGCGCGCCGTGCGCGCATCGAGCGGCGTTTCGGCGTTTGTGCGGACTTTGAGACGGCGAAGCCCGTCCGCCCAGCCCATCAACGTGGCAAAGCTGCCCGATAATTCAGGCTGAACCGTTGGAATCTCGCCCAGCATAATCTCGCCCGTCGAGCCGTCGATCGTAATAATATCGCCTTCCTTGATCGTGACGTTTTTCACGGACATTTGCTTCTTGCCGTACTCCATATGCAGCTCGCCCGCGCCCGCCACGCAGGCGCGGCCCATGCCGCGCGCGACGACGGCCGCGTGGCTTGTCATGCCCCCGCGGCTGGTGACGATGCCCTTGGCGGCGTGCATGCCGTGAATGTCTTCGGGGCTGGTCTCAACGCGGCACAGAATGACCTTCATGCCTTTGTTCGACAGCGCCTCGGCGTCATCGGCGGAAAAAACGACCTTGCCCGACGCCGCGCCCGGCGATGCCGGCAATCCCTTGGCGATGATGTTCTTCTTCGCCTTCGGATCGAGCGTCGGATGCAAAAGCTGGTCGAGCGATTTGGGGTCGATGCGCTTGACCGCCTCTTTTTGATCGATCAAGCCTTCGTTCACGAGATCGACGGCGATTTTCATGGCCGCCGCCGCCGTCCGCTTGCCGGTGCGGGTTTGAAGCATGTAAAGCTTGCCTTGCTGGACGGTGAATTCGATGTCCTGCATATCGCGATAATGCTTTTCGAGCTTCAGGCGCACGGCGTTTAATTGATTGAAAACGTCGGGCATGACTTCTTCCATCGCGGGAAGCTGCGCGTTCTGTTCCTGCTTCGCTTTGATCGTTAGATTCTGGGGGGTGCGAATGCCGGCGACCACGTCTTCGCCTTGCGCGTTGACAAGGTATTCGCCGTAGAAGGCGTTTTCGCCCGTCGACGGATTGCGCGTAAAGGCCACGCCGGTGCAGCAATCGTCGCCGCGATTGCCGAAAACCATCGCCTGGACGTTTACGGCG
Source organism: uncultured Rhodospirillaceae bacterium (assembly GCA_964453225.1). Taxonomy (GTDB): domain Bacteria; phylum Pseudomonadota; class Alphaproteobacteria; order UBA9219; family UBA9219; genus CAIXLI01. Next base: position 64,143 of record CAYVNS010000006.1, on the reverse strand, counting down.
GTTCCCCAATCATGAGGAATTTCATTCAGCTTGCGGTACGTGATGGCGCGCGAATTCATCCACGAGCCGAAAACGGCGCCGACCGCGCCCCAGAGTTGATCCTGCACGTCCTGCGGAAACGGCTTGCCGAAGTGCTTTTCGACCGTTTTCAAGTAAGCCTCAGTCACTTCCTGCCAGTCGTCGGCCGTCATCTCGGTGTCCAGCGCATAGCCTTGCGCGCGCTTGACGTCGTCGATGATTTCCTCAAACAGATGATGCTCAAGGCCAAGCACGACGTTGCTGTACATCTGGATAAAGCGGCGGTAGCTGTCGTAGGCAAAACGGGGATTGCCGCTTTGCGCCTTCAGGCCCTCGACCGTCGCTTTGTTAAGGCCAAGATTCAAAACCGTATCCATCATGCCCGGCATCGACGCGCGCCCGCCGGAGCGAACGGAAACGAGCAGGGGGTTCCCGGCATCGCCGAATTTGGAACCCGTTATCGCCTCGACCTGCGCGAGAGCCGCGTTCACCTGATTTTTCAAATCATCGGGATAGGCATGGGCGTGCGCGTAGTAGTGGGTGCATACGTCGGTCGTTACCGTAAATCCCGGAGGGACGGGCAAGCCCAGATTAGACATTTCGGCAAGGCCGGCGCCTTTGCCGCCGAGGAGGTTGCGCATATCGGCGCGGCCTTCCGCTTGTCCGTTCCCGAAACTATAGACCCACTTTTGCGCTTTCATCGTCATTTCCTTTTTCTAATTCGGAGGGAAGGCCGGTATGGGGGATGATGTTGTCACATGAATGAACATATGGCATGTGGCGGCATCACCCCCACCCAACCCCTCCCCCATCAAGGGGGAGGGGTTAGTATTCTTGAACCCCGAATGGTGCTTCAGTGTGAACATGATTGTTCCGTTTATGCGAATATCCCAAAGGATAGAGGAAATTCTGTCCTTTTTGCGGCGTTCCGTTAGGCGAGCTTGGAGGCCAAATACCCCTTAACCTTGTCCAGCGCAACCCGTTCCTGCTGGGCGGTATCCCGATCGCGGATCGTCACCGTTTGGTCTTTCAATGTATCGCCGTCTATCGTCACGCAATAGGGCGTTCCGGCCTCGTCCATGCGCGCATAACGCTTGCCGATGCCTTGTTTTGCATCGAACTGGCAAACGTAATTTTGACGCAGGTCAAGGAACAGCTTTTCCGCTATTTCAGGCATTCCGTCTTTATTTACGAGAGGGAAAATCCCGGCTTTGATGGGGGCTAGGCTCGGCTTTATTTTTAACCATTCGGGCGAAGCTCGGCTTTCATCATATTGATAGCCTTCGCATAAAAGAACAAGCGCGCCGCGAGTCAGACCGCTGGCGGGCTCGATAACATGGGGGATATACCGCCGCTTGTTCTCCTGATCCACATACTCAAGATTGGTTTTGCTGAATTTCTGATGCTGGTTCAGATCGTAGTCCGTGCGGTAAGCCACTCCTTCCAGCTCGCCGAAATTCGGAGCCGTAAAGGGATAAAGGTACTCAAGGTCCGACGTTGCCGCCGAATAGAACGCGCGATCCTGGTCGGCGATTTCATGGCGATAAAGATTCTTTTCGTTCACGCCTTGCTCTTTCCACCAGCGCAGACGCTCGGCGACCCAAAATTCATACCATTTCATCCCGTCTTCGGGAGGAACGAAAAACTCCATTTCCATTTGCTCGAATTCGCGGACGCGGAAGATAAAATTGCGCGGCGTCACTTCGTTGCGGAAGGACTTGCCGACCTGCGCGATGCCGAAGGGAGGCTTGACCCGCGACGTGTCGAGAACATTCTTGTACTGAAGAAAAATGCCCTGGGCCGTTTCGGGGCGGAGGTAGACTTTTGAATCCTCGTTTTGAAAAACGCCCACATGAGACTCGAACATCAAATTGAATACGCGCGGTTCCGTGAGCGTTCCCGCGATGTCGGCATCGGGGCCGAAGACCTTTGATTGTTCCGCCGCTGAAAGGGCCGTGAAAGGCACGGCGGCGTTCATATTTATGGGCATAAGCTCGCCGCCGCCCGCTTTTTGCAGGAGCTTTTTCGCTTTTTTGGTTATCAGGTCGCACGCGTCGTCGCCTTCAAGCGCGCTCAGAACGCCAAGGGACTTCTGTTGTCCGCCTTTTACGTAAAAAACATCAACACTGGCGATATGGTCGGCGCGATAGCGTTGCTTTGTTTCGCGGCAATCAACCATCAAATCCGCAAATCCCGCCACGTGTCCGGAGGCTATCCATGTTTTTGGATGCTGGATGATGCAGGTGTCTATGCCGACGATGGATAAAGGCTCGTTATCGGGGCCCAGCGGCGGGCATTCCACCATGCTGTGCCACCACGCATCGCGCAGGTTGTTTTTCAGCAGCGTCCCCAAAGGGCCGAAATCCCAAAAGCCGTTGAGCCCACCGTAAATCTCGGACGCAGGGTAAACAAACCCGCGCCTTTTCGAAAGGGAGACGATGCGATTGATGAGAGACGTTTCCGGCTTTGCCATGTCGAGCGAACCCTGCAAGTTAATTTAGGATACGCACTTTTAGCACACGGAAAGCCTTTGGGAACCGGAAAAAGAATTTCCGTCTATGCTTCGCCTAAGCCAACGCGATATAACTTCTTTAAGGAAACCTCGTTGCCGGGTTTGCGTTCGGGGGCAATCTCGATATCATAATACAAGGGGTCTCGGTCCACCTTTGACAGTTCCAGTTTCGCTATAGGATGTCTGGCTTCATACAAGACAAGCGGTTTGCTTGTGACGGTTCCGTGTGGCGGAACTGTATGAACAGGGAATTTAAAAGATACCTCAGGCTGTTTTTTATCGTCTTCCAACCTGGGAATGCCAAAGGCTCTCCAGAGGACTTGATCCTTATTGGAAGTATTTTTTAAGGTTATTTTGATAAGGAGGGCCTCGCCCGAAGGGTGCGCGATTGCCTTGACGCTATGCAAATCAAAGAAGTTGTTATTTGTGAGCATAATACATCCTTGTAAAACAAGTCGTTTTGAATGCGAAAATAATATCAAAAGGGAATGACAGATACAAGAAGGGATATCTGAATTTGCTAGACTACGCATTTGGTTTCGTTAAAGTGATTAATAATTCCAGAAAAGGTATGGTTGATGCCGTCTTCTCACATTACCAAAGTTCTCATTATCGGTGCCGGCCCGGCCGGTTATACGGCGGCTATTTATGCGGCGCGCGCCAATCTTAGCCCCATTTTGATTCAGGGCATGCAGCCCGGCGGGCAATTAACCATCACGACGGATGTCGAGAATTTCCCGGGCTTTGCCGAGCCGGTGCAAGGGCCGTGGCTGATGGAGCAAATGGCCGCGCAAGCGAAAAGGGTGGGGGCCGAGCTTGTTTTTGACGTGATCGTCGAAGCCGATTTCAGCAAAAGGCCTTTCATCTGCAAGGCTGACTCGGGCGATACGTTTGTCGCCGATAGCGTGATCGTTGCCACCGGCGCTCAGGCGCGGTGGCTCGGCGTTCCCGGCGAAATGAAGTTTAAGGGGTACGGGGTTTCGGGTTGCGCGACCTGCGACGGTTTTTTCTTTCGCGGAAAAGAAATCTGCGTCGTCGGCGGCGGCAATACCGCGCTTGAGGAAGCCTTATATCTGACCAACTTCGCCAGCAAGGTAACGCTGATCCATCGCCGCGACGCTTTTCGCGGAGAGAAAATCCTGCATGAGCGCGTTCTGAAACATCCCAAAATCGTCGTCGAGTGGGATACGGTCATCGATGAAATTATCGGCGACGAGCAGCCCCAGCTTTCCGTAACCGGCGTGCGCGCGCGCAACGTCAAAACGAACGAAGAAAAAATTATTCCCGCAGACGGCGTTTTTATCGCCATCGGGCATGCGCCGGCCACAAAGATTTTCGAGGGGCAACTGGACATCGATAAAGAAGGCTATTTGATCACCAAAAAGGAATGCACCGAAACCAATATCCCCGGCGTTTTCGCCGCCGGCGACGTTAGAGACAATATGTACCGGCAAGCCGTCACCGCCGCCGCCACGGGGTGTATGGCGGCTTTGGACGCCGAAAGATTTTTGGCTTTGCAAGCATGTAACGGGAGGCCCGCTTAGGATGACTCAAAAACAACGGGTTAACAAAAAGCCTTCGCAAGGAAGGCAATCGGGCATGAATCAGATGTCCTATGTCGGCGGCATCATCGACCCCGACGAACATATCGTGCATATCGCGACCTTGCACTGGATCATCTTTATGCCGGGCCTCATTCTGGCCTTCGCCGGAGGCGGATTCAGCTTTTACAGTTATACCGCAGCCAGTATTTTAATAACCGGCCCTTTGGCGCCGCTGGTGGGCAAAATAGGCGCCGGAATCGCTTTGGGTTTTACGTTGGTCGGCTTCGCTCTATTGGTGGGCGCGTTTGTCAGGCAGGCATCGACCGAACTTGTCATAACCGATCACAGAATTATCGCAAAATACGGATTTATTTCGCGGGCGACGTATGAAATCATGGTGAATCGCATTTCGGGCGTGAATTTCGATCAAACGGTCGTGGGACGCATTTTCGGATACGGGACGATATTGGTTCATGGATCAGGCGGCGATGTTTCGCCCTTTGACGGCGTTTCGGATCCGCAACGATTTCAGGCGGCACTAATGGATGTTCTTCAAAAACTCAGCAAAAAAGAGAATCAGCGTAGTTTTGCCGGGTGACTCGGTTTCTTGATATTTTTTCATTTTGAACGAAATGATTTTGAAAATATCGCGGTTCAAGCGAAACGCTGTACATATGTTCCCGTTCTGGTAGTATGCCGTGGTTTAATTAACCATTCGATAAAGTGCGGCAACCATCAACATCTCAAATGGGAAATGAAAGCGCAAACATGGCCGATGAATCTCCACAACCCCCTGTCGATCTTGTTCAGCTTAGGGCGTTTACCGAAGGCGACATAGAATTTGAAAAGCAATGCATTGGCGTTTTTCTCAACCAATCCAATGAGAATTTGCGCGTTCTAGGCGAAACATGCATCGACGGACGATCCGAAGTTTGGGTCGAAACAGCGCACATGTTCAAGGGAGGCGCGGCTTCCATCGGGGCCGTCGTTCTCAGCAAGCTTTGCTGCGACGCTCAGTATCTCGCGGATGCGACAGCGGATCAGCGGAAAACTTTTTTCCAAAAGATAAAAGACGAATACCAAAAAGTAACCGACTACCTCAAGGATACTGGTTCGTTATAATTCCTCCCGCCTTCACTTTAATCCCGATATTAGAGCCGCATCGATGAACTTTTCCAGCGATTTAAAAATTAGGACAAGCCTGAACATCATCATTCTTATGGCGCTTCTGGGCATGCTTGCCGTAGGGATCGTGGGCCTGGCGAACCTTCGAAAACATTTAATCGAAGATCGCAAAACGCAAACGCGCGAAACCGTTTTAACGGCCACGAATATCGTCAAGGACTTTTACAAAAAAACGGAACAGAGCCTTCTTCCGGAAGCGGAGGCGAAGGCGAAGGCGCTTGAGGTTCTGCATGTCCTGCAATACGGCGAAAGCGATTACATCTGGGTCAACAATTTGGACGGGGCGTTTTTGTTGCATCCTGCAAGCCTTGGAAAAAATATTTTCGATGAAATGGGCGGCTTGGGCCCTTCCGTGCGCGAAAGCATGGCGGCTGCCCAAAAAAGCGGCGGCGCTTTTTTGAATTATAAATGGAGCCGCGCTCCGGGAGAGCCGTTATCGCCGAAACTCAGCTATGTGAAATACTTCGGGCCCTGGCAGTGGATGCTCGGTTCGGGCATTTATACGGACGACATCGAAAAAATTTTTCTGCGTAGCGGCGCCGCCATCGGCGGCATTTCGGCGCTTCTTTTTCTTGTCATAACTTTTGGCGTTACAGCCATTGGGCACGGCATTTCAAAGCCGCTTGACGCCATCTCGAACGCGACCGTGAAGCTGGCAAAAGGAGATACGTCGATCGACGTATCCGGGCTCGAAAAAAAGAACGAGATCGGCGATCTCGCGCGCGCGCTGGAATTTTTCAAAAAAACGATGATTGAGCGCACGGCTCTGATGCAGCAGCTCCGCGACGCGAAAGAACAGGCCGATGAGGCCAATCGGGCGAAGTCGGAATTCCTTGCCAATATGTCCCATGAATTAAGGACCCCGCTGAACAGCATTTTAGGCATGAATCGGCTTTTGCAAGATACGGCTTTGACCGAAGAGCAGAGCAGCTTGATGGACGTGATGTTGAGTTCGTCGTCAAATCTTCTTGAGCTTGTGAACGACATTCTTGATCTGTCGAAAATCGAAGCGGGCGAGATGAAGTTGGAGCGCATCGGATTCGATCTTATCTATGTTCTGGATAACGTCGTCAAAACGCTCGACCATATCGCCGATCAAAAGTATTTGCATATCGACAGAAGCTATATCGGGAATTCCTTTCCTTACGTGCTTGGCGATCCGGCCCGTTTTTCGCGCATCCTGATGAATTTGATAGGAAACGCCATCAAATATACGGATCAGGGGCACATAGACGTGCGCGCGACGTGCGCCCGCCGCGACGACCGGCATGTCGATATCCGCTTTGAAGTCGAGGACACAGGCATCGGCATACCGAAGGACAAGCAGGGGCGCGTTTTCGATAAGTTTATACAGGCCGATACCTCGACAACGCGCCGTTACGGCGGAACCGGCCTTGGCCTTGCCATCACGCGGCAACTTGTCGAGATCATGGGCGGCAAGATTGGCGTCATGAGCGAGGTCGGCATCGGATCGACCTTCTGGTTTACGATCCCCTTCGAAATCACGGATAACGTATATAAGGAAAAGCGCGTCCGCCGCGAAAAAGCGAAAATGGGCACGATCCTTCCGGAAAAGGCCTCTATTCTGGTCGCCGAGGATCATCCGATGAACCAGCTTCTGATCCGAAAGGTTCTGCAAAGCTTCAACATAGGCCGAATGAAAATCGTTGAGAACGGCAATGCGGCTCTGGAAGCCTATAAAAACGACACATGGACGGCCCTTTTGATGGATTGCCATATGCCGGAAAAGAACGGCTATGACTCGACCATGGAAATCCGCGAGATGGAGAGAGGAACGAAAAATCACGTTCCTGTCATTGCCATGACGGCGAACGCCATGGTTGGCGATCGCGAAAAATGCTTGCAGTACGGCATGGATGAATATATCAGCAAGCCTATCAATGTTGATGAATTCAAGGAAGTATTAAGCCAGTGGATACAATTTGACAGGGATCATATGACACAAGAGGCCGACAAAGCGTCGCACGCAGGCAGCCCGATTGATCTGACGCAGCTCAAAACCTTTACCGACGGCAATCCCGACGTTGAAAAAGAATTTATTGTCATGTTCCTGAAGCAATCGGACAAGAATTTGAAGTCCTTAAAAGACACTTGCGTTGGCGGCAGGTGCGACGCGTGGGTTGAATCCGCGCATATGCTGAAAGGCGGCGCTTCGGCAATAGGGGCGCATGTGCTGGCAAAGCTTTGCCATACCGCGCAGTTGATGGGCGACGTTCCTGCCGAAGATCGAACGGCCCAGTTCGGGGAAATTGAAAGCGAATACGCAAAAATAAAAGAGAGCCTAAAGCAACTGGGACTCGCTTAGGGGGCCGTCTAATAGGATGCCCGTCTAATTCATAAGAAACCAAATCGGATTCCGCATCTCGGTACGCATCGCGTACCTCGTGCGGAATGACGGCTGTGCTGTTTGTGAGAAAAACAAATGGGATCCTCCGCATTCGCGGAGGATGACGGGTTGATGCGGCGGGACTTCGTGCGGAATGACTTTCTTTTGTTGGGGCGCTTGTTCTTCGTTGAGTTCGGTTCTTTAGGGTGTCACCCTCAGGTCACAAGCATTCCCGGAATGGTCGGGCATTTGCGAATATATTCATGAAGTTTTTCTTTTGTGAAAGGCTTGGCCAGAAAGCCGGCGGCGCCTTTTGATAGCGCGTGCTCGACGTTTTCAAGCGATGAATCCGCGCTGAGCATCACGACGTAGGCTTTGGGATCGAACGACAGAATGCCGCGCAATAAATTTGTGCCATCGATATTGGGAAGATGCACATCGAGAAAAAGGATATCCGGCGTGTGTTGCCGGTAGGAGTTCATGACATCCTGTCCGTCCTCGACTTCAACGATAAGAAAATTGGCTCCGGCGCCTTTTTTCACGAGCATGCGAATGTACATATCGTCATCGGCGACCATAATAATTTTTTCAATTCTGGCGCGCCGCAAATCCGACAGCCCTACGGGTTTTCTATAAGTGATAAGGACTTCGAATTTGGCGATCCCTTGGGGCGTCGGCTCATAGGCTCTTACCTCGCAACTGCTTTCGGGCAGATTTTCTTCGACATTTTTTGCGACCGCTTCGGGGGTTTTCTCTTTTGTTTTGCCAAGGCGTAACAGCAAAATCATTTCGCGGGAATTGCATATGTAGAGTTTGCCTTCGTTTTTTTCATAAAGGTGGCGAATAAGATTCGCGGCGTCCGTGACCGTGAAATCCTTATCGGATATTTCCGTAAGCCGAACATCGACAAGAACCCATTCCTTGACCGATGATTTGATCTGGGGCAGAAAATCGAGCAATTCCTGATGATTTTTATGCGATAATATTTCCATTGACCTGATGTTCGTACGGTTTCAAGGGAATAGGATTTCGAATTCTTAATATAAGCGACAAATATTTCCTTGTCGAATAGCTTAATTGCCCCCTTTCGCGTTTCCTTTCGATAATGCGGAGCATTGCCTTTCGAGCAACAATCATAGCAGGGTATGTACTTGAAGAAGCGCGGAAAAACGCGGGAAACGAACCCAGCCGAGCTAAATTCATCCTTTACGAAAGCACGATGAAAAGGCTATTTAGCTTTGTAGAATGATTCCTTCAAAGGCTTTTCAATGACGATTCCCCAGCGTAAAAATGCCATTTATGACGATATAACGCAGCTTATCGGCAATACCCCCCTTGTGCGCTTGAAAAGAATTCCCGAAGCGGAAGGGTGCGTCGCCAATATCTTAGTCAAGATGGAGTTTTTTAATCCTCTTTCGTCCAGCAAAGACCGAACCGCTTTGGGAATGATCGATGCGGCGGAAAAAGAGGGCCGGTTAAAACCGGGAGGGCTTCTCGTCGAGGCGACTTCAGGAAATACGGGAATCGGATTAGCGTTTATCTGCGCCGTCAGGGGCTACCAGCTTATCCTTACGATGCCCGAGAATATGTCAATGGAACGCCGGAAATTGCTGGCATTCCTTGGCGCTCGTATCGAGCTGACTCCGGCGGCGGAAGGCATGGCCGGGGCTCTTAAAAAGGCCGAGGAAATCGTGAAAGAGTCGGCGGGCGCCATGAAAGTGGGGCAATTCGACAATCCCGCAAACCCGGCTATTCACAAGGCGACAACCGCGCAAGAGATATGGAACGACACGGAAGGCGTTGTCGATGCTTTCGTTGCCGGCGTTGGAACGGCGGGCACCATTCAAGGCGTTGCGACAGGCCTTCGCGAGCATAATAAGGATATCAAGATTATCGCCGTGCAACCGGCCGCCAGTCCCGTTTTATCCGGTGGAAAGGCGGGCGTTCACAAAATACAGGGCATAGGGGCCAATTTTGTGCCGCCGCTTTTGGATATGAGTAATATTGACGAGGTTATCTCTATTTCAGATGACGAGGCGCTGACCTATGCGCGACGGCTCGCCCGCGAGGAAGGCCTTTTAGCGGGCATTTCGTCGGGCGCCGCCTTGGCGGCAGGCGTGAAATTGGCGCGGCGTTCGGCTATGGCGCGCAAAACCATTGTCGTTTTGCTGCCCGACAGTGCCGAGAGGTATTTGTCGACGGAGTTGTTCGACTAGGGGCAGATAAACCAAATCGGATTCCGCATAAAGTCGTCGCCGTCGCGCCGAATTTTGCGGAATGACGGTTTTTCTGGAACGCTGAGCTGCGGTTCCTCGCCGCTTAAAGATTTTGCGGAAGGGCAATAATAAGTGCAAACTTTAGGTTCGAAAGAATCATGTGTTTGCCTTCATGAACGATATTTTTTGCCGAGACAGCCGCCTTGATGCTGAAGCGCGCCTCATCCTGTTGCGCGGTTTTTCCGGCTGCCAGGTTCTTTTGGTCGAGGGAAAAGAAGATATCTTCGTCCGCAAGACATCCAAAAGCCAAGACTATAACGGCCGACTTGAAAAACAGGCCGAGAAACAAAAGACTTTTTCCGGCAATGCTTTTTTTGAGGCCGTAAAGGTGCGTTTCGTCGGCTCTCTTCCCACGGGCATTGCCTACATAGATATGGATTATGTGCCCGGCGTCACCGCTGCCGAAAAGCTTGAAGCCTTGCCGCTGTCGGAAATCCGCTACTGGTCCGCGATGCTTATGAATTTTACGGAACGGCAAAGCGAAGGCTCGCTTCCTGCCTCGGTTTTTCTGGGCAAAATCGCCGAGTTGCGGCGCGTCCTTCATGAAAAAGGCTGTTTATCTCCAGCAGTCGCGCGAACGGTCGATATTCTGTCGAAGCGTTCATGGGAAGGGATTCCCAAATCGCCCTGTCACGGGGATTTAACTCTTGAAAATATCATCGTTCACCGCGAGAGATTCTATCTTATCGATTTTCTGGATAGCTTTGCCGATAGTTGGTATCTGGACATGGCGAAGCTTTTGCAGGATTTGATCGGCGGATGGAGTTTTCGCCGGATCGATGCCGACAGGAATCTTGTTTTGCGCCTCGCAAGCCTGAGGCATAGCCTCGAAAAAGCTCTTGAGGAAAAATATCCCGGCTCCCTTGGGGTTATTCGCGACTTGTACGCCCTGCACCTTTTGCGTATCCTTCCTTACGTTTCCGCGCCGGAAGACCGCGTTTTTGTCGAAAACAGGTTGGCGGCGGCTCTCGATGGCTTTTTGACGGTTTCTCCATGACCACTTTGCTTGTGCCTTGCGCCGGACGCTCTTCCCGTTTTCCCGATATGCGCCCCAAGTGGCTTCTGACTCATCCCGACGGGCGTCTTATGGCCGACAAGGCATTGGACGGCTGCGGCACGGATCGGTTCGACCGCATGGTTTTCGTGATTGTCAAAGAGCATGACGAGGAATTCGAAGGCGGATTGATCCTGCGGCAGGCGCTTGAACGCTTTGGGAGCCGCTTGCACATTGTGACCTTGCCGGAATTTACCGCCGGGCAGGCGGAAACGGTTTATCAAGCCATTGCCGAAGCATCGATAAAGGGGCCGGTTCTCGTCAAGGATTGCGACAATTACCTTGCATGGGACGATGGCGGCGACGTTCAGAATTTCGTTGTCGTCGGAAATCTGAGCCGGCTGCGCGACACGAGGGACGTCGCCGCGAAAAGCTACGTCGCTCTCGATAAAAACGGGATCGTTCAGGACATCGTTGAAAAACGGATCATTTCCAACACGTTCTGCGCGGGGGCTTATCAATTTGCGTCCGCCGAGGGTTTTCAGGCTTCTTTCAAGGATATGTCTTCGAATGCGGGACTGGAGAAGGAAACCTTCGTCAGCCATGTCATCGCGTGGATGATCGCGCGCCAGGGCCAACTATTCCGCGCGCATGAGGCGACGGGCTACGAAGACTGGGGAACGTTGCGCGAATGGCGCGCGCGGCAAAACAGGTTTGCATCCCTGTTTTGCGATTTCGACGGCGTGCTTGTTAAAAACGTCGGCCAATACGGCTCGAAGAACTGGGAGACCTGCCTTGAGCCAATCGCTGAAAATCTGGAGGCTCTTGGCAAAGCGCAGGCGAACGGCGCTCAGGTCGTTATTGTCACGGCGCGCGGGGAGAACCTTAAGGGGCAGATTCTTGAGCTTTTGAGAAAATATGGAATCAAACCCCACGCCATACTGACGGGATGCCACCATGGCCGGCGCGTCATGATTAACGATCATGCGCCGACCAATCCTTATCCAAGTTGCAGCGCGGTTTCTCTTTTGCGCGATAGCCCGCTTGCGCCTTACTTGCAGGAATACCTGTGAGAGGGGGCGGCGAACATAAGCCGCGCATCGCTGTGCTTCTTTCGGGCTTGCCGCGCCAGTGGCGGGCTTGCCTGCCCACGCAGCAGGCGCTTTTGCAAGATTACGACGCCGATTTCTTTTTCCATTTCTGGGATGCGGTCGACGACAAAGAAAAAGAAGAAATTGTGTCTTTGTTGAAGCCGCGCGCTTTTGTTTTTGAAAAACCGCGCGACTTTTCGGACGCCGATACCGACCCCGCGTTTCGTCACGACAACATCAATATTCCGTCGCGCATGTTTTCCCAGTACTTCAGCTGGCGCGAGGTCGCAAGGCTGGTCGAACCGTTCAAGGCCGATTACGATCTTGGCATGCGCAGCCGCGCCGATCTGCATTTCGTCTATACGCTCGACAACGTCATTCCCACGCTGAAAGCAAAGGATCTATGGGTCTCGTGGTGGAAAAAAGATTACGTGTTGTCCGATCTTTTTGCCTTGGGCGGTATGGAGCCCATTCTCTATTTCCATAAGCTTTTCGATCATGCGCGCGACTATGCCGCCACGCGCGAATTCAATTCCGAAGTGCTTTTGACGGCGCATTTCGAAGCGCGGAACGATTTCCATATTCATACCAACGAAGGCCAGAGCGTTTTTTTCGTGAGGCGCCCGCACATGGAGAACTATACGGTCGAGCAGGCTCTTTTCGAAGATCCGGGACGGAACAAATGGCTTGACCCGGAGATCGTCGACGCGCATGAAAAATTCCATAAAGATAAAAAGGGAGAGGCCGGCGCATCTTTTGTCAGCGCTTTTCGCGATAATCAACTTGTCACTCTGGCAAACGAAATACGACTGAAGGCTTTGGAAGCCGCACTGCCGGAGAGGGAAAAGGATCATGCACATACCGCAAAAGGATAAAGCGAACCGAGCTGTTGCTTTCCGTTTTCGGCTTACCCGAAGTGAGTGACCTGGAGATTTTGCTATTAAAAAAATCAAATCGGATTCCGCATAAAGTCGCGCTTGGCGAATTTTGCGGAATGACGGTCCTTTTGTAAATAGCCCCTGTGGTTCCTAGTCGACGGTGGCTGCGGTTTTTCCGTCCCTGAATTCGATGCTTAGTTTCTCGCCTTTTCGGGATTGCTTTGCGCTGACGACAACATGCCCCTTCGAGTCCTGAACCAGCGCATACCCGCGCCCCAGCACTGCGCGGGGAGAGAGGTGCTCCAAAATCGTTCCTGTCTTTTCAAGGCTATGGGCTTTTCGCGTGAAGAAGGACTTCCACGAAAAATCAATTTTCTGGCTTGCCGCGGCCAGCCTCTGAACGGCCATGGCCATCAAATCGCGCGGATGGCGAAGGCGGCCCGCGGCTTCCGCTATGCGCGATGCTTTCTTATCGAAGAAATTGCGCCAGCAAAGCGACAGGCGCTCGCTTCTTTCATCCAGCCTTTGAACGAGGGGCTCGATCGCGCGCGCAGGATCGCCCAGAGCGCGCGTCAACATGCTCAGCTTTTCCCGGCTTTGCCGCGCCAGGCGAACGAGGGATTGGAACAGCCTTGCGTTCACGTCCCCGAGTTGCGCGAGAAGCTCCGCGCGCACCGGAACGGCTTTTTCGGCGGCTGCCGTTGGCGTCGGCGCGCGTAAATCGGCTGCATAGTCGATCAGGGTGACATCCGTTTCGTGGCCGACGGCGGAAATAACGGGAATGCGGCTTTCGGCGACCGCTCGAACGACGCTTTCATCGTTAAAGGCCATCAAATCCTCAACGCTTCCGCCGCCGCGCGCCACGATAAGCAAGTCGGGACGCGCGATGTCGCCTTCCGCCGGCAATGCGTTGAACCCCCGGACCGCCGCGGCGATCTGCGCGGCGGCGTTTTCTCCCTGAACCGCCACGGGCCAGATAAGAACGGACCTCGGAAACCGCTCGTCCAGCCTATGAAGGATATCGCGTATGACGGCCCCGGTCGGCGAGGTCACGACGCCGATAACGCGCGGCAAAAAGGGCAGGGGGCGCTTGCGCGAGGCGTCGAACAGCCCTTCGGCGGCCAGCTTTTTCTTGCGCTCCTCAAGCATTTTAAGAAGAGCGCCGACTCCCGCAAGCGCCATGCGTTCGACCACAAGCTGGTATTTCGATTGCCCTTCGTAAGTCGTCAGCCTGCCCGTGCAGACGACGTCCATGCCGGCGGCCGGTTTGAGGCCAAGGCGGCCCGCTTGTCCCTTCCAACAGACAGCCGCAAGGCAGGCGATGCCTTCCTTGAGAGTCAGGTACACATGGCCGCTGTCGGCGCGCTTGCATTCCGAAATTTCGCCGCGCACGCGCACGAAGCCGAAAGTCTCCTCGACTTTTCTCTTCAGGAGATTGGATAGCTCGCTGACGCCGAACTCGGGCGCGTTGCTCCCGGGAATGGGCTTTTCGATGAGCGGAGGAGGTGCGGAATTTTGCATGCGCCCAAGCATAACCGAAAACGTAACGCCAGCGAAAGTCAAAAGGGAAACGGGTTATTTCAGGTCTTTCGCTTTCGCTTCCCGATCCGCATACGTAAGCCCGAAAACAGCAAAGGCAAGCGTTATAAGCATGCCGAATAGCGGCGAGATGGGCAGATGAAACGGCACCAGCGCGATGCGCAATAAACCGACGGGTATCGACGCCGCCGCCGCAAGCCGCATGGAATCCCCAAGGCCCGGCTTTACGCTAAAGAACAGCGCGCTGATCTTTATAAGAAGCGCTTTGATGAAGTTGCCGACAAGCGTGAAGAAAAACAAAGCCATGAAGCCAAAGGTCCCCACTGTCGGCAACACGCCTTTACCCATTTCCACAAATTCTTCGTGGCTGATCTTGAGATTATTGTACTTAGCGTAGCTGGAGTATTCGATGGAGGGCTTGGCGTTCGGCTCCTCCTGCAAGGTCGCGATGAAATCATTGGCGAAGAGAATGATGATTTTCTTCGCCTGCATTTCCTCGATAAGCTGTGCGTCGTTTTTCTCGCGCGGCGTTGTATCGAAGACGACAAAATAGTCGCCTTTGTCGTTGCTAAGCTTAACGGCGGCAGGCGAAGGCTTGTCGATCACAAGTTGATTGTCTTTAACCGAGACGCCCGGCATTTGCGCAAAGAAGGAATCGATATCGCTTTGAAACGTCGAAATCGACGCTTGTCCCCAAAAAACCGAGGAAACAAAAAAAGCGAAAATCAGCACGGTTTGAAGGAAAATATATTTCCAGCCGATGCCTTTGCCCCGAAGGATCAGATTAACGTAAAAGGGGCCGGAGTAGAGGGTTTGGGGGATGCTTTTTAAAAAGGCGTTCATGATGTTCTCCTTGCGCGTAATTAAGACATAAACGAATAAGGACGCAAGTCATAAAAATTTCATCAGTTTGGCCGCCCTGGAATAAGGGAAGGCTCCGGTATTTCGCTTGCGAACAGCTTCTTTTGGAGATTGTTTATCCCGCAAGAAAACCAAATGGATGCCCGCCTCCGCGGGCATGACGAGCGTTCCTTTTGACGGGATTTCAAAGATTTTGGAGATTGTTTATTTGGCAAGAAAACCAAATGGGATGCCGCCTCCGCGGGCATGACGAGCGTTCTTTTTGCCATGATAATGCTCTAATAAGACACCTGATTCATCTCCTCTTGCAGGAAAAGGAGATATATGGATATACTGCCAAGTTAACCTTATGCGAGGGACTTCCCATGGGCGCTGCGACAAAAACGGTTACCGACTCCAGCTTTGAAGCCGATGTTTTAAAAGCGGCTCAGCCGGTGCTTGTTGACTTCTGGGCGGAATGGTGCGGGCCATGCAAAATGATCGGCCCTATTCTTGAGGAAATCGCTACGGAATTCGATGGCCAAATTACCGTGGCAAAGCTGAACGTCGATGAAAATCCTCAGACGTCGGCGACCTATGGCATACGGAGCATTCCCACAATGGCTCTTTTTAAAGGCGGTCAGGTTGTATCGACCAAAGTCGGGGCCGTTCCCAAAACGGCGCTCCAAAACTGGATTAAGGAAAACCTGTAAGGGCCTTTACTCGCGGACATTCTAATACATTTCGGTGCCGTAATAACGGGCGGCTTCTCGCTGTTTGTGGATATTACCACCGATCGGTCGATGGCGCGCGAGGAATCCTTTATATTTTTCCACATAATGTTATATAAATCCCGCCTTCAACTATCGACCCAACTGAAACGGAATCCCGATGTCTGATTATGCCTTTCTGTCTGTCACCTTTCTGAGCCAGCCTGTCTGGATGTGGCTCGTCTTCGCGGTCATCGTGGCTGCGATCCTTGTTTTCGACCTTGGCATTATGCATCGCAAGGAGCATGAGATCGGCGCCAGAGAAAGCCTTTATTTCTCGGCTTTTTATGTGACCATAGGCCTGCTGTTCGGCGGGTGGATATGGTATATTCTCGGCCCTGTAAAGGCGCAGGAATACTTTACCGGCTTTATTGTCGAGGAAACCTTGTCCATCGACAATATTTTCGTGATGGCGCTGCTCTTTTCCTTTTTCCACGTGCCGCGACTGTACCAGCATCGCGTTTTGTTCTGGGGCATTCTGGGCGCGATTGTCATGCGCGGCCTTATGATCGGCGTCGGCGCGGCGCTTGTAAGCAAGTTCGAATGGATTTTGGACGTTTTCGCCGTTTTCCTCATCTTTACCGGCGTCAAGATGATGTGCGGGACGGACAAGCCCGCGGATGTCGGCCGCAACCCTATCCTTGTCTTCATACAAAAACATTTTCGCGTTACAAAGGAGTTGCACGGACACGATTTCTTCGTGCGCCAACCCGTGCGGGAAAACGGCCGCGCCGTCATTTGGATGACGCCGCTTTTCGTTTGCCTTGTGATGGTGGAATTCGCGGACGTTATTTTCGCCATCGACAGCGTGCCCGCGATTTTTATGATCACGAAAGACCCTCTCATCGTTTACACGAGCAATATCTTCGCCATTTTGGGCCTCAGATCGCTGTATTTCGTGTTAGCGGCCATGATCAGCCGGTTCCATTACCTTAAGTATGCGCTTGCGGCTTTGCTTATCTTTATCGGCAGCAAAGCCTTCATCGCGCCTTTGATGGGGATGGAAAAATTTCCCATAAGCTGGTCGCTCGCCATAACCTTTGCCATTCTTGGGGCCGGCATCGTCTTTTCGCTTTGGAAGACGAAGAAGGCTTAGACCGCCATCCGTCCGGATGGAAGGAAGTAGCCCCTGCTTTCATCCGGTGAATCGCCGATGCGCTTCAGAACCGATTCCATGAATTCGGAAAAGACTCTTGATTGGCGCATGCGGCGAGCCGGGACTGATGGCTTGCCCGGCGTAATTACCCGTTTCCCAGAATGAACGGGTTGAAGTTCGTTGCCCGGTCGAAGGTATCCGTCTTCTCGGCTTTTTTCAGCCACCGGCACAACGGCATGCTTAGGGGCAACGCAAAGACTTCCCATAGAACCTTGGCGATCCAGTCGCAGATAATCAGGAAGATCAGCGCGCCGTTTGGCATCGTGGCGAAAAAAGCGACGGTGCAGAAAATCGCCGTGTCGACAAGGACTCCGACGATCGTCGAGCCTATGAAGCGCGCCGCCATCCCTTTGCCTTCCGTGGCGACCTTCATTTTGGCCAGCACATAGGAATTCACGAACTCGCCGCACAGATAGGCGATGATCGACCCGGCGACGATGCGCGGCGTTTGGGTGAAGACGGCCTCAAAGGCCTCTTGCCCGTGCCAGAACGGGGCAGGCGGCGTCGCCTTGGCGATTTCAATGAACAACACGGCGGCAATTTGCGAGGCAAAGCCTGTCCAGACGACGCGCCGCGAAGCGGAATAGCCGTAAACTTCCGTCAGGATATCCCCGAACACATAGGATATCGGAAACATAATCACGCTTGCGGGAAACGTAAGCCCGCCTATGGCAAAAATCTTTCCCGCCAGCACATTGGACAGCAACAGCGTCGCCGTGAAAAAGCCGGTGATGACGGAAAGGTATTTATATCCCTGCATCGGTCACGTCGTATAATCGCCGTTGATATGCACATATTCGGGCGAAAGGTCGCAGCCCCAAACCGTGGCCTCGGCCGAGCCGGTATGCAGCGTCACATGGATCGCCACTTCTTCTTTTTTCAGAAGCTGTTTGAGTTTTGCAAGGTCGCTTTCGCCAAGAGCTTTCGGATAGACTTCCATGCCGTTGAAGCGAATGATTGTTTTTTCAGGGGTGATATCCCGATACTCTTCGCACTTGCCGACGGCCATGGCTACGCGCCCCCAGTTGGGGTCGGCGCCGTAAATGGCTGTTTTCACAAGCGGCGAATTAACGATAGCTTTCGCGACCTTTTTCGCTTGCTGGTAATCGACGGCTTTGTCAATCTTCACTTCCAGTAATTTTGTCGCGCCTTCGCCGTCGCGGGCAATGCGGCGAACGAGATAAAGCGCGATTTTCTCAAGCGCTGCTTCAAAATCGTCAAGATCGACTTTTCCCGCCGTGCCGTTGGCAAGAATAATGGCCGAGTCGCTTGTCGAGGTATCCGAGTCGATGCTCAGGCAATTAAAAGTGCGGTCCATCACGCGGCGGAAAACGGCGTCCAGATCCTGCTTGTCGATCTCGGCGTCGGTCGCGAAAAAAGTCAGAAGCGTCGCCATGTTCGGCTCGATCATGCCGACGCCTTTGGCGATCCCCACAAGAACGGCATCCCCCATGCGGACAGAAGCGCATTTTTCCACGGTATCCGTCGTCATGATAGCCCACGAGGCTTCCAGGAAATTCGCAGGCGCCATGGAGCCCGCGAAGGTTTGAAGATGCGGCAAAATTTTATCCATCGGATAGCGGCGGCCTATAACGCCGGTCGACGCGATCACGACCTCGTCGGCCGGAATGCCCAATGTTTGCGCAATGCCGGAGATAATAACAACGGCGTCCTGCTCGCCGGCAGGGCCGTTGGCGACGTTTGCGTTTTTGGAAATGGCGACAATAGCGCGCGCGTTGCCGTTGGCAAGATTGGCGCGGCTGAGCATCACGCTCGGCCCCGCAAAGCGGCTTTGCGTAAAGACCCCGGCTGCGGAGCAGGGGGCTTCCGAAAAGATGCAAACGAAATCCTTCGTCGAATCCTTGATGCCTATGTTCAGGACGGACGTTTTAAAGCCCTTGGGGCTTTCGGGCGCGGAAGCATTGAGGACGAACGCGGCGGCGGATGACATAAATGGCTCTCCCTTCGTAATCGAAGCCTGCACTATAGGGCGTTTGCGCGGTTTCACAAGGTCGTTCAGAGAGGCAAAAACAGCTTTTGAAGCTTGTCGCTTTACTTAAACGGTATTGCTAAAGTGGCATCGGGACACTTTCGCCTATTTCGAAGAGAACGGATCCATGAGCCATCAAACCATGAAGATCGAGCAGCTTGAGGGGATGAGGGGCATCGCTGCTTTTATCGTGTTCCTGAACCATTTCATGTTAGCTTTTGCGCCTCAGCGGCACGGCTATATTGCCGGCGCTATTCCCGGCGGCAATTTGATGGAGACTCCTTTCTTTTTCATGATTAACGGCGCCGCTTCCGTAACCTTGTTTTTTGTTCTTTCGGGGTTTGTCCTTTCCTACGGCACTTTTCAGAATTCCCGTAAATCCGTTGCCGGCGCCGTCATCAGGCGGTGGCCGAGGCTTGTTCCCGTCGTTCTGGCGTCGTGTTTGTTATCCTATGGGTTGTTCAAGTTTGGGCTTTTCCATTACGTGGAGGCTTCGGAACTTACGCGCTCCGACTGGATGGCGACGTTCGGATACGCATCGCAGCAGCTTTCCCCCGAAACTTCGCTGTTCGATGCCGTTTCTCAAGGAGCCTTTTATATTTTCTTCAGGAGCATCAAAGACTCGTGGTTCAATTCAAGCCTTTGGACCATGCATCTTGAACTGGTAGGCAGCTTCATCGTTTTTGGGCTGGCCGCCATTGTAAGAGACAGCCGGCCCCAAGAGGCTGCGATGGTTTTTGTTATCGCGGGGCTGCTTGTTTTTTTTGGAAATGTTTACCTGCCGCTGTTTGTCGCGGGCACAGCCCTTGCCTATTTTCACAGCCGGCGCACACGGCAAACAAATTCGATCTCCAAACCCGTTGTGGTTTTAACCGTTGCTTTGGCGCTGCTGGGACTTGGATACATAGAGCCCGCGACAGGTTTTTACAAGGCGCTAGGCACGCTGGCCCCGTTGGAGCTTTACAGCAGGGTTTTTATTCATGGCGTTGCCTCTGTCGCCCTTATCCAACTTGCCTTGGTGGACAAAAGCGCGTGCCGCCTGCTTTCTTTGCGACCCATCCGTTTTCTGGGGCGCGTTTCGTTCCCGCTCTATGCCTTGCACGTGCCGCTGATCCTGTCTTTTTCCGCAGGCGCTTTTGTCTTCCTTGTCCCGCGGCTAGAGTACAGGGGCGCCGTTTTGACGTGCTTTCTTGCGACTCTTTGCGTTCTTCTTCCGCTGAGCCACGTTTTTGCAGGGCTGGATCATCGCTGGTGCGCCTTTCTTAGGGGAGGTCAACGCCCCAAGATTGCGGATGCGCAAACCGTAGCGCGGGAAAATTTTCTATAAAATAAGAGCAAGTTGCGCATTGTTAAATCAAGCTAAACAGCTTTGGCTGCGCAAGGATTGTGAAATGCGCGCAAGGCTCAAGGATCAAAGACTGCCATCTTGCGCTCATTGGGATATGCTCCTATATTCAAGCACGCTCTCCCATAGAAAAGAAACAGGACAATCAATGACCCCCGCCAAAACTGAAAAACATTTCCCCAAAAAATACTTTCTTGCCCTATTGCTGGGGGCTGTTGTCTTGGCGTTTCTTTATGTGTTGGCCGGCGGTTCCGGCGGCGGGGATGGAAATGCGGTTTTTGAAAAGCAGGCCGC
Organism: uncultured Rhodospirillaceae bacterium; assembly: GCA_964453225.1. Classification (GTDB taxonomy): domain Bacteria; phylum Pseudomonadota; class Alphaproteobacteria; order UBA9219; family UBA9219; genus CAIXLI01. The sequence continues at coordinate 43,364 of CAYVNS010000006.1, read as the reverse complement.
GGTCACGGAAAATTATGTCAATGGCATCGAGTCCGCTCAAAACGCAGACGACGTGGTTAAGGCAATCGAGCGTTACACGGCCGAGATGAAAGAGCTTATCCCCCAACTTCAAAAACTTGAAAAGACTGTTAGCGCTGGCGATGCCCCTAAAATGTCTGTGCAGACGGAAAAAGAAATGAAGCGCGCAAAGGATAGCTTTGAAAAGCTTCCTGCGGCTATGATGAAGATCCAAGGCTATATGATGAACGAAAAGGTTCGGGATGCTTTTGGCAAAATGGGCGAGGAGCTCGGTGCGCTTGAGGATTCACAATAAACAACGGGGGTAAGTATGAAAAAGATTCTTTCTGTTGCCGCATCCATTATCTTTTTGGTTTCTTCTCCTGTTTCCGCCGAGACTCCGTCCGTCAAGCAACTTGTAACGGATAAGGCGGGCGCCCTTGTTACGCCGCAGCAAAAAATCAAACGCCTTCCCAGATCCGCTGCTCCTTTCCCAACGGGGCAGGGCGCCGGAACGCAAAGCAGCAACGACCAGAACGCAAACGCCAACAACGCCGCCCCGCAGGGCGCGGCCAACATTCAAATCGGGGGTATTACCTTTTCGAACCAATCCGCCTCCGGCCCATCGTGCGAGAAGAAATGGGTCGTTGATTTGATTAATACGGGAGACGCTGATAGCGGTGCGAATCTTGTGATGACGCCCACCTATCGCACCTCCCAGGGCGTGAACGAACAGACCATGACCGATACCGCTTTGGAGCCGATCCCGGCAAAAAGAACCGTGGGCTATACTGGATATGTGCCTATGCGCGAGCACGAAGAAGCCGAACTTCTACTGAAGGTGCGGGAAGGAAACACGGATTTGGCAAGCAAGCTTTTTACGCTTCCCCAAGCTGTTAGGCCTTCCGGGCACAATGTAGCTCTTGGCGATGGAGTTGTTTCCGCAACGGAGATTTCTTTCACAGTTCAGAACACAAGCAATGTTGACGTCAACGCCATGACCTATTTAGTTAGGGGATTTGTCAATGCCGGGGATGCGGCGTCCGAGCACATCGTGGGGGGAACCATTTCCTGTCTGCCCGCGGGTGGAAGCCGCACAATCACCGCCTCGATTCCCTCGGCACCCTATCATTCGTATCTTGTTCGACTTGCTCCTTCGGGAACATCTCAGGTCTTCGTCGAGAGAACCTACGCTCGCTGACGAAAATCAAAGCACACTTCTTGCACCTCAAGTTTCCGGGACTTTCAACCTCTTTTGGATTGAGAGGTCTTTCTTTGTGGAACGCTCACCGGCAAAGCTTTGTCCCACATGGAGTAAAATTGCTGGCGTAAGGTGTCGGCCAACTCGGATGATTGAATGACGATATAACGAGGGAAAGTATCGCGCTTAAGAAGCCTGAATGCCGATTTGTCGCCATAGACATAGAAAAAAACGCAGTCCACCAGACTCTGAGAAAAATATCTGTATTCCGCATAAGCCGCTCCCGGCGTCGACGTTTTGCTTCCCGTGAGGATTACCTTCACGGAAGCTTTATCCATTATCGACACCATGCGGTCGATGTGTGCCTGTTTATGTTCTCTTAGGCACTGAGAAAAAACAGTCGCATCTTTAGATACGCATACTACGTCTCCGCCTGTTTTATTGGCGGTGTTGTAAACATCGTCATAGAACTCTTTTACTCCTTCCTCGCCCTCCATAATCATTATTTCTTCGGATCGATGACGGACACCATCCGGATCAAGGAATTCAAGCCCCGCGTTTTCAAGGGCTTTGCGAAGTGCATTATTGGTTTTTCCGCGCGGAGACAAATTGCCAGCTTCAAGCTTTCGAACTGTGGCGACCGACAAAGCGGCCTGTTCGGCTAAATCTTCCTGCGACCAATCGAGGAGGGCGCGAGCCGCCTTTATCTGACGCGGTTTTAATATAGTTTGAGACATGTCATCCTGCCAAAATGATATATTTAAGCCATAGCATCAGTGAGACTGGAAAGCTGTGGGACTCAATATCTTAAGGGCCTTTTCTTGCGAAAACCATTATTAAATCTGATTGCCTATTACCCAACGGCTGCGCCATCTTTAGCGCTTATGCTGAAAAAAAAAGCGTGCGGGTTTTTACATGCGCGGTATGACGAAAAGTCATAATGAAACAATAGTAAGCACCAACTTAGTTTAGAAGTTTAATTTTTATTCAATTTCAGATGCTTCATCATAAATTTGCTTTTCAGAGTCAAAATGCCCATACTTCCTCAACATATAAGTTGGCGTACATCTCTGATTCCATGAATCCAATTAGCTTTCGCTTTATTCATAGAGCGCCGATTTAGTCAAGAGACGCGGTTGGGATCGAGTCCCTCCTTTCCTCAAATCCTTTTATCAAATCCGCCCGCAATTCCAACAAGGAGTAGGGAGCCTGAATGTTCATTTTGCGTTTTGTTTTTCCATTGCTTTTAGCCCTGACAAGTTTGGCCGTTTTCGCCACGCCCTTAGCGGATGGTCTTGTCTCTAGCTGGTTTCAAAGGGACGTAAAGATGCGTACCGCTTTGATTTTTCAAAGCGTCGAATACACTCTAACCGATCTATGGAACCAAGGAAAACGGCTGGAATCCTATAAAAAGCTTTTTGACAATATTGCCCGTGATGAGCGTGTTCTGGCCGTTGGCATTTGCTCCGCCGAAGGCAAACTGGTCACAAAAAGCGCGCAATGGCCGCTTAATTTCGATTGTCCTGCTTCTCTATTAGAGGCGGAACCTAAATTCTCGGTGCAAAAGTTGGAAAAGGGCGCCGTTCTTTCCGGCAGTTTCCGGCTTCCAGTTGAAGATGTATTGAAACCCCATTTTGTCGTCCTGCATGATTTGAGTTTTGCCTCCAAGCGCGAAGGCGAAACACGACTTTATCTTATCGGTTTTCTTATCACCGTTACCTGTGTCTCGGCTTTTGTGACTCTGCTAACAGCTCGCATCACCATGAGGGGATGGCTTGGAAAACTCAGGCTCACTTTGAGCGATCCTAAGGCGCGTTTGTCCAAACAACACTTGCCACGCGAGTTCGTGCCTATTGTGCGCGAAGTCCGGCAGATGTTACGCGATATTAAGCCCGGGGGGTTTCCGCTTGATAGCATCAAGGTGGACTGGACGCCTCAAACCTTGAATCGACTCCTGAAACAGGAGCTGCCGGAATCCGAGGTGATGGTTGTTTCCAATCGTGAGCCATATATTCACAACCTTGTGGATGGCCAAGTCAGTCTACAACGTCCTGCCAGCGGCGTTGTTACGGCTTTAGAGCCAATTATTCGTGCTTGCAAGGGCACGTGGATTGCGCATGGCAGCGGTTCGGCGGACCGTTGTGCCGTCGATAAGGAAGACCGTATAGCCGTACCTCCTGACGATCCTGAATACACACTGCGTCGCGTTTGGCTGACGCAGGATGAGGAAGAAGGTTACTATTACGGCCTCTCCAACGAAGGGCTTTGGCCTTTATGTCACATCGCTTTCGTGCGCCCTAACTTCCGCGAAAGCGATTGGCAGGCATACAAAGCCGTGAACCGCAAGTTTGCCTATGCCGTTGTCAAAGAAGCAAAAACAAAGAATCCCATCGTTCTGGTTCAGGATTATCATTTTGCCTTGCTACCCCGTTACATACGAGAGCAGTTACCAGAAGCAACCATCATCACCTTTTGGCATATTCCGTGGCCTAACCCCGAAGTCTTCAGCATCTGCCCGTGGCGTGAGGAAATCCTGTCCGGCCTTTTGGGAAGCTCGGTTGTAGGCTTTCACACCCAGTTTCATTGCCAGAACTTCATGGAGTCGGTGGATCGTTTCCTTGAAAGCAACATTAACCGCGATCAGTCGTTCATTACGGCAGACGACAATTCAACTCTGATCCGGCCTTATCCGATTTCCATTGCTTGGCCACCGGAAGGTCTGGCCGATGTTCCTCCAGCGGATATTTGCCGCCAAAATGTGCGACAACGGTTCGGGCTGAAAAAGGACGTTCGTATAGGCGTCGGCATTGAACGTTTCGATTATACGAAAGGGATTATTGATCGATTCCAAGCTATCCGCGAGTTTCTGACATCTTATCCGGAATGGCTTGGCAATGTCATATTTATCCAGGCCGCCGCGCCGACGCGCAGTAAGTTACCATCCTATCAGGCAATCCAGCGAGAGACGCACGAGCTTGCCGATGCGATCAACCGCGAATTTGGTAACGAGCAATATAAGCCTATCATACTTCTGGGCCGCCATCACGAACCAAGCGAGGTCTTCGAACTGTTCCGCGCTGCGGATTTTTGCATGGTTAGCAGCTTGCACGACGGTATGAATCTGGTCGCTAAAGAGTTCGCCGCCGCCCGCAGCGACGAGCAAGGGGTTTTGATCCTTAGCACGTTTGCAGGAGCGTCTAAAGAGATGCTTGAAGCCTTACTGGTTAATCCTTATGACGCAAAAGGCATGGCCAAGGCCATGCACAGGGCGCTAGCAATGCCGAAGGAGGAACAGACCGACCGTATGCATTTGATGCGTGAGCTTATACGTGACAATAACGTCTATTACTGGGCCGCGCGCATTTTGATGGACGCCGCGATTCTGCGCAAGCGCGCGCACATCGAACACTTTATCGCTGAATCTTCCGACCAAGGTGAAACTTCAAAAAATGTGGTTACGCTTCAATCCCGAAAAGGACGCCCTGTTTCTTGATATAGACGGTACGCTGCTCGATATTGCCCCGACCGCTCAGGAGGTGGTTGTCTCAAAGCAACTGGTTCAGGATCTTGGGCGGTTGCATGACAAACTTGGTGGCGCGCTGGCCTTCATCAGTGGGCGCACGATAGACGATATTGATAAACTCTTTGCCCCCCTGCGTCTGCCGTCATCCGGCGCACATGGTGCTGAATGGCGTTTATCGCCGCAAGGTTCTGTGAAGAGCACCGCGTCATTGCCAGAAACCCTGCGTTTGGAGTTTGCTGAGGTTTTTGCAAACACAAAAGGCGTTCGTGTCGAGGATAAAGTCGTTACGCTCGCTGTGCATTACAGACAGTCGCTCGAAAAAGCCGAAGAAATAGAAAAGACACTGGCAGCGCTCATCGGCAAGTCTAAAATTGACCTCACACTCATTCGAGGCCGCAAAGTTTTTGAGATTGCCCAGCCCACTCATGACAAAGGACAAGCGCTTGAGCGGCTTATGAAGACTGCGCCTTTTAAAGGTCGACGGCCTGTTTTTCTTGGCGACGATATAACCGATCTATCCGCCATCGGTGCTTGCCTGAAAAACGGTGGCATTGCAGCCCGCGTTGGCAAAGGCAAATTATGCAACAGTGCATTTTCCAGCCCTAAAATGGTTCGAGCGTGGATCAACACAATGACCATTGCAGTGGATTAAGCGTCTTTGGTTCCTGCTGATCGACAGGAACGGTTTCTTCAGCAGATACGCATGAACTTTTAAGGCGCTCTTCGATGCCTTGCCGATTACATTGATACGTTTGCGATCGCGCTCTATCAGATTGATAATTCTTTTTGCATCAGCCGAGCCTTGGGTCGCCGTTTCCATGACTCCATCGAGAAAGAATTCACACCATTCTTCCCAATCGCCTTTAAGGCGGACATGTGCCAACATTCTTCGATTTCATCTTTGGAAAACTCCAAACGGAAAATTATTTATCGTGGCCCGCGCCCAAAATGGAAACCGAAACCGCAGCTAGCGAGAATATTGCGCCCGTCCGTTGTAACGCCTCTGATGCTATTGCGCATTTTTTTTTGGCGCCAAACATCAAGCGGATCATCGAGCATCAAATGAGTACCGTTTTACAATATTGAAAAGCGATAATTTTTGGGAAAATGAAGAAAATAGATATGTAGTATATTGAATACCGATGGAAACATCGATTGAAGGTGAATAAAGCCGCATAATACTATGATTATAGAAGAGGATGCTTTTACAGGGAAACAAGGTGTTTTCAATGTCTCTATTGTCGGACCGGTCACAAATCCCTGCAAAGATCGAGATCGATGCGCTTGTGATGAGTTTACGGCGCCCTAACTGAATTACTTTGAAAGGAGCGGCTTTATGCAAAACATCTCTCAAAAAACAACAGGAATTTATGCTGAAGCATTGGGACATAATTTGGAAAATAGATCGTCCTACAGGAGTCAAGCGGTCGCTGTGGCGGAGGAGTTGACGTTCCCGGCCATTTTTGGCCGGTCGATTACGGATCCCGGTATCCCTTTTGGGAAAATAGAGGCGGAAAACGGCAATACCGTAAAGCTGAATTTGATCCCCGATTATGTAAGAGACGCCAGTGGCGAGCCTTTGCAGCTGAATTGCCGCAAGGCCATTGATTGCGCAGCCGCGCTTAGCAAAGGCGTGAGGAATGGATTGGAATCCGAAATTGCCCAATCCGTTTTGGAAGGCGAATTCAAGTCTGGTTCCTATATTCTTGCAAGAAATGCTGATCTCGAAAGGATCATGGCCACGCGCAAGACCAATCCCTTGCTCGATCGATTTAATAAGACCATCGGCACCGGCTCTTTCAACAACAGTTGGTGCGTCTCGAGCACGGAAGCCGTTCCGGGTTCTTGCGACGTCCGCCATGTCAGGCTTAGGGACGGCAATTATGGGTGGTACGGCAAGGACGAGGATCGGTCGCGTGTCGTTCTGCTGAGGGGAAGAGTTTATAATTCATATAATCTATAGGGGTCGTCATATGAGTGTGGGTCAGATTTTCGATGGCGACTTTCTGGAAGCACCGCCGCAAGCGCGCAAATACGAAGAATTGTTGACGTGCCTTAGAAACAATTATTTCCTCGCGCCCGACGGGAGCAACAAAGAAAAAATGATTTCTCTGTTGCGCGAGGCCGTCGATGTCACGATGGAAAACGAGGGTTCGGGGCCAACCTATCGGCGAACCAGCCCTTCTTTGCCTTTCGAAGAAGTCGTTAGGGTTGCGCGCTTGCCCGAAAATCTTACCGTCAATCCTTTCGCGGCGATTTCCTCTCTTCCCAATGAGCTTGAAGGGATTGTTAAAGCAAGCCATGTGAAGATGAACAAGAACGTGATCCCGGTTCCGTCGTGGACATACTTTGCCGGTCATTTAGTGACGTCTTTGTATATGCCGAATGCCGTCACGAGCGAATATGCAGCCAATGCTTTGAATGCCGAGATATCGATCTCAAAGGTATATTCAGAAATGGCCGGTTACGATCCGGCGCAGGCAGGGGGGCTGTTTACATTCGGAGGAACCGCTACGATTTTGTATGGCTTTAAAATGGGGATATCCAAGGCCGATCCCGATTTCATTTTTGAAGGAAGCAAAGGAAACCTTGTTATCGTCGGTTCAGTGCCCGCTCATTATGCTCAGCAAAACTCCACAAATTGGCTTGGCCTCGGTCGCAATAACTATCTGATGGCGCGATCCAACATGGATCAAACAACGGATCTTGCCCATATGGAAAGAATTTGCAGGGAGCAAATCAAGGCGGGAAAGAGGATTGCTTGCATTGTCGGAGTTGGCGGCACTACCTCGAATATGGGCATAGACAATTTCAAGGATATGGCTGAGATGCGCGATCGTTTGGTCGAGGAATTCGCACTGGATTATTCTCCTCATATTCATAGCGACAGCGTTATCGGATGGGCGTACCTGCACTTTGCAGACTATGACTTTGCAAAAAATCCGCTGGGTTTCAGCGAAAAAGTTCTTGGCAAGATTCAGCGTACGACCGAGCTTGTCAAAACTTTCCGCTATGCCGACAGCATCGGATTGGATTTTCACAAGACCGGATATGTTCCCTATGTTTCAAGCGTCGTGATCGCGCGGAATAAGCAAGATCTTTCCAATCTTGGACGCGAAAGCCAGATGATGACGCCGTTATTTTTCGATCCGAACGACTATCATCCTGGAAAGTATTCGTTGGAGACTTCGCGTTCGGCTGCCAACATGGTGGGGACATGGATCACGGCAAAAGCTTTCGGCAAAGAAGGGTACCAAGTCCTGCTCGGTCATGCGTTGGAAATGGCTGAGCTCATCAGAGACGGCATAAATGAAAAATCTTCTGAAACGGGACTTTATGTCGTAAACCGGCAGTCTTTCGGCTCCGACGTATATGTGCGCGCCTTCCCCCCCGGAACGGAGCCTTGTAAAGAGCATGAGCGGGAGTTGCTCGATGCGGCAGCATTGTCGGAAACAGACGAGTACAATTCCGAATTCTATGATTGGCTGCAAGCCAATCACGTTGAAGGCGAAAATGGCTTTTCCATAGGGAAGACTGCCGCCGCTTTCTATGCTCCGATCGGAGAAGGCGTTACTGCGCTAAGATATTATATCCTTAATCCGTACATGGATCGGGAAAGCGCCGCAGAGCTTGTTCATCAGCTCGGTCAAGCAAAGAAAGAATTCGATCAGCAATACATGGCGAATGGACCCTCCCTTCCTCTGCCAAACGCAAAACCAAGGGGAAAAGGAATTGCTTGTGGTTGACTTCTCCATAAATTGTTGCCCGTATGGTGAAGTGTTCAACCCAAGAAGAGAGGTATGATAATGTCTAAACGCATTGCATTTGAGGGTGTTCCGGGCGCGTACTCCGATTTGGCTTGCCGTGAGGCCTTGCCGGACTACGAAACCGTTTCTTGTACGACCGTCGGGGAAGCCGTCACGGCCGTGCATGAAGGGCGGGCGGATCAGGCCATGATCCCTGTTGAAAATTCAGTTGCCGGTCGAGTTGCTGTCGTTCACTATCTTCTGCCCAAAAGCGGTCTTTATATCATCGGTGAGCATTACCAGTCTGTCGAGCATCATTTGCTTGCACTGCCGAATGCGACATTGGCCGACATCAAGGAGGTGCGTAGCCACGTCCATGCTTTGCCGCAGTGCAGCCAATGGCTGAAAGCGCATAATATCGACCCCATCGTTCGCCCGGATACGGCCGGATCGGCTGAGGAAGTGGCGAAGTTGGGCGATGTGAGGGTTGCCGCCATTGCTTCAAAGTTGGCTGGAGAACTTTATGGTTTACAAAGCCTCGCGGCCGACATTGCCAATGTACGCGGCAATACGACGCGATGCCTGATTTTATCGCCCACGCCTTTGCGTCCGGAAATCAGCGACGGGCCATGTATTACGACATTGATCTATCGCGTACGCAATGTTCCTGCCGCACTTTACAAAACGTTAGGCGGATTCGCCACCAACGGAATCAATATTACGCGCCTTGAAAGTTATCTTGCAGATGGCGGCTTCAGCGTAGCGCAATTCTGGATCGACGTCGAAGGACATCCCGATGAAGAACTTATGAAACTGGCGATAGAGGAGCTTTCCTTCTACGCCGAGGAAGTCGCGGTCATGGGGGTTTATCCTGCGAGCGATTTTCGTCTCCAAGCGGAAAAGGGCCCGCGCACGCAAAAACCCGAAACAATACTCACTCAGACATAGGAGGAAGGAATGTGCGGCAATTGTAAGAAATGTTTAATGCCCGGCGATGTCATTAATGCGACGCAAGAGGGATGCAATTATTGTTCATCGGATATCGACGTGACCAAAAGTCCGGGACAGATGCTGTCGAACGACAATCTCTCCATGAGCTTGGAACAAGTAAGAGAAGTCGCCGCGGAAAACACTTCAAAATACGATTGTATTATTGGAATTACGGGAGGAAGAGACAGCGGGTTCATGCTCGACTATGTCAAGAACCATCTGGGACTTGTGCCGTTGGCCGTCTATTACGACACGGGATTTGTTACCGATGAGGCCAAGTTCAATATGGACCGGTGTTCTTCAGTTCAAGGAGTTGACTTCATAACGTTCAAGATTAATGAGGCCTTCAATAAAAAGATAACTAGGGGTTTCTTGGTGAATTACGGTGAATTTTGCTCTCCATGCCATCAGGGCCATGAGTATGTCGTTGCAATGGCAGCCAAGTTATACGATGTGCCCATATATCTGCGCGGCATCAATTCGAAATTCGATTACAATTATATCGACAGCAATTACAGCGGATATTATGCAAAATCCGAGGAAGAGTTTAATAAGAAGATTGAGTCTTTTGCGAAACAGCAGAACATCACGAAAGAAGATTTGAACCGGAATGCTGATTTCCTTCATATTAAGAATTGGAGGCCCAAGTTTCTGACCGTCGATTTGCCAGATTTTTATGACGTCGATAGCGATTATCATGCGGTCAACAAGAAACTTAAGGAATTGTACGATTGGAGGCATCCGAAAGGACAGTTTTTCCACGCCGACTGCAAGATCAACCCCATACTGGAATATTTTAAATACAAAAAGCATGGATATTGCGGAAAGAATGTCCAAGTCAGCAACCTTCTGAAGTTCGGGGAAATTTCAATTCAGGAAGCCAAAGAGCTTCTGGTCAGCGAGGAGGTTAAATCATTACCTCCGGCAACCCTCGACCTCATCAAATATTTAGACATCGATATTGAGACGATGGATGAGGTCTTGAAAAAATTTTGGACAAAAAAGCAAAGTAGTGCGCTTTAAAGCCGCCTTGTGATGGATAGATGCTGCTGCCGGCGCAAAAGAGTCGTGCGCCGGCATTGCCCCAAACGGGATTGACGAAAAATGGATAATAGTGATATTCAGTCAGGTTATCGTTCCTTGGTCAGGAACATTGCCAACAGGCTATTTGAAGATGCGCAGCATCATGAAAATTGCATCTCTCTGACCGCGAACGAGAATTATCCAAGTTTTCACGTCCGCAGCGCACATAACTTCGTTAGCTCAAGCTTTTACGATTTCCAGCCTCCTGTCGATAACTATGAATTCAAGACTTTCTATCCGCGAAGCGAGGCTGTAGATCGTTTTAATGCAGAGCTTATCTCTCTGGGAAACGAAATCTTCGGTACAAAATATTTCGATTGGAGGCCCAACGGCGGAGAAGGGTGCGAACATGCGGTTCTCTTCGGTTTGTGCGGGAGAGGAGATGGCATTGTTCATTTTTCCAGAAGCGACGGAGGGCATTTCGCACTGGATGGGATGGCGGAACAATTAGGAGTTAATAGTTATTATTTTAAAGTCAAGAAAGATAGCCTTCTTATCGATGCGGAAGCTTTGTCTGAGACGATTAAAAAGCATCCTGAAATTCGGGTAGTGATGCTTGACCAATCCAATAAATTACGGATGCAAGACATTAAGGAGATAAGGCGAGCGCTTCCAAAGGACGTCGTTTTGTCCTACGACGCAAGTCATGACGGGCTTTTTATTGCAACCGGCACATTACCCAATCCGATTGATGTGGGGGCCGATATTATCCACGGAAGCACGCACAAAACCATCCCGGGGCCACAGAAGGGGTATGTTGGATATGCGGATTCAAGGGCATTGTGCGACAAAATCTCTCCGTGTGTTTTCCCAAAACTGCAAAGCAATTGCCATTCGGAACTTTTAATCAACTTCTACGTCACGCTTTTAGAGATAAAATATTTTGGCGCTTCTTATGCCCTGCAAACCAAGCTTAATGCCAAGCGTTTGGCGAAGGTTCTTGCCGAAAGAGGCTTTAACGTAAGAGGGGATGTATTCGGCTATACGCAAACAAATCAAGTGCATGTGGCAATAGGCGATTGGGCGCGCACCGATTTTGTAACAAGAGAATTTTTGAATAAGGGCGGCATTAGAACAAACAATGTCGTGCTGTCGGAAGAAGACAATATTTATGGATTCCGGCTCGGCGTCCAGTCGGCGACAAGAAGAGGTTTAAAGGAAAAAGACTTCGATTTTGTGGCCGAAATGATGTATCGGCTGATATTTAAAAATGCATCGCCGGAGACTATCAAAGCGGCGGTTCAAGACTATATGTCGAAATTCAAACTGTTTCCTCTTCCTTATTCGTTTGACGAGTATATGACGGAATCCGATTTATATGGCTTGTTTCTTCCAAGAAATCGTTGCAATAGCCAGTTCCATTTGGGAAATGACCTCGGCAGTTTTTATGAAAGAATGGAGAACGACGCTGAGCAACTTGTTGGGTGATTTTAGCTGCTTTATTTCTTCAGCGGCCCGGTGCCAACAGTTAGAATGGCCAGATAATCGGTATATGCGAAAAGCCTGTTTCGTGCGCCGCCGGTTAGTTCTTTCAGGAGCCCGATCTTCACTAATTTCTGCACGGCATTCGTTGTGGTCGGAACAGATAGCTTAAGCGTCTTTGATGCCTTGGTGATCGACAGAAACGGTTTCTTCAGCAGATACTCATGAACTTTTAATGCACTCTTTGATGCCTTGCCGATCACGCCGATACGTTTGCGATCGCGCTCTAATAGATCAATAATTTTTTTCGCGTCAGCCGAGCCTTTGGTTGCCGTTTCCTGCACTCCATCAAGGAAGAATTCACACCATTCTTCCCAATCGCCTTTCAATCGGACGTCTTGCAGAAGATCGTAATAAATCTGCCGATGTTCTTTAAAATACAGGCTGAGGTACAAAATCGGCTGAACCAGCGTCTCGTTAGCGCAGAGCAACAAGGTAATGAGCAGCCGCCCCAGACGTCCATTGCCGTCGAGAAAAGGATGGATCGTTTCAAACTGCACATGAACGAGCGCTGCCTTAATCAAAGTCGGCAGGCTTTGTTTGTCGGTGTAGATAAATTTTTCCAAATCGCTCATAAGGTCGCCAACCATTTCAGGTGGAGCGGGGACATAACGAGCCTTACCGGGCCTGGTGCCGCCAATCCAGTTCTGCGAGCGGCGAAACTCTCCAGGCGCTTTAGTGGAACCGCGCCCGCCGCGTAATAAAATAGCGTGCATTTCGCGTATAAGGCGGGTCGATAAAGGGAAACCTCCCCTCATCCGCTTCAGTCCATGATTAAGCGCGGCGATATAATTTGAAACTTCCTCGACATCGTCCGCCGGTGCATTTGTCTTTTCCTGATTTTCAAAAAGCAGAAGATCGGATAAAGACGACTGAGTTCCTTCTATCTGCGAAGATAGGAGGGCTTCTTTACGAACGTACATGTAAAGGAAAAGGCCTATATCCGGAAGAAGCTTTGCCAAAGCATCCAGTTCGCCCAAAGCCTTCATGGCCTTGTCGAGTGGTTTGTATAGTCTATCCATATCAAGCGGCGGATCAGGCGGCAGAGCAGGGGGTACGAAGGCCTTGTACATTTCTCCGGCGCTAGACCGAGAAACGTAGGAGCCGAGTCTGTTCTTGTTTGATGCTTTTTCCATAAAGCCCAACCTTTAATAAGGAACCATCTTATTAAAGGTTAGTGTATTATCCGTTAATAAGAAAGAGGCTTATTAAAGAGTAGAATGATGACTTCTAATCCCAAATCCGGATTCGAACCAATGGATCAATGTACTGATATTGTTATATAAACTGGCGGAGACGGAGGGATTCGAACCCTCGATAGGCCTTTACAAACCTATAACGGTTTAGCAAACCGCCGCCTTCAGCCACTCGGCCACGTCTCCAGCGGGGGCAACTAAACAATTTCCCCTTACGGCGGGCAAGCAAAAAATGTCATTTTTCGAAATTAATGCCTGTAAAGGCCTTTGTCCTAAGCTTTCTGCGTTTTTTAGGCACATCAAGCTCGGAAAGGGTGCTTGTGGGGCAGTGCGGAGCTTTCGAAGGAGCCAGAGTCATTTTTGTTTTTCTTGTTCCTTTGAAACGATAATCCGGATGGTGAATCGCCATCCAAAGACTTTTGATAAAGCATGTCCTTTCTAGTTGAATCGGGGCGGGGGACTTTGCCTTAATGTTATAAGATTATTACCCGCTTTCGGATGCCAAAGCTGTGAGAATATTTCATACAATCATATGCTTGCGTTGCTGCATGCTTGAAGATGTTGCATGTTTTAGGCCCATCCTTTAGACTAAGTTAAAAGGAGTTTCCCGCCTTTCTTTTTTCCGACTTATATGCGTACTTAATGGATCATCATGGATGCCGTTGAATATGATAGCCTAATTCCCCTTATTTCTTTGGTCGATGAAATCGCAAAGAAAGGCGATTCGACATGGGGCGTAGCCTGCATTCGTCGCAACAACCTGAAGACGATGACGAACGAAGCTTTCCTTCTTGCTGTTACGCCGGCCATTCAGGAAGCAAAAGAGGCGCAGATTTATTTTTCAGATAACAAGAATATATATATTGCCTGGAGCGGGGAGCAAAAAGCGATTTACAAGCATATACGCGGAGTCGTGCTTGCGAACCTGGTGCAAGCGGGCATGGCAGCCGAGCCTTTGGCCGTTATTTCCTACATGGATCCGAAGGCTCGCGGCGCTGATTTTAAAACGGCTCTTGAAGCGGAAATTGAGAAATCCTCGCAGGCGAATGCGTTAAAGCCGAAAATCAAAGGCCCCTTGCCGCAAGACGCCAGCCCGTTCGATCTGGATGACGATGACGATACGGAAAAAGAAAAAGGCGTTAAAAGCATCTTTTCCGTTACGCCGGAGCAGGTGACCTCCTACATAGAAATCAGGGATCAGCGCCCGTTTCGCAAGCAGTTGCAAATTCTTGTAGTCGAAGATCAAATTTTTTCGCAAAGGCTGCTTTGCGAAATCCTGCGCGGCGCGCGATCCAGCACGCGCGAGGCGCCTTCCGTCGATGCGGTTCAAACCATCAGGGAGGCGTGGGATCTTTTTCTCAAGAAAGCCCATGATATCGCTTTCATCGATCTGGGCTTGATCGACGGCAGCGGCCACTCGCTGACTCGTGCGATCAAGGAATTGGACCCGATGGCGCAGGTGATTATCGTCACCGCTAACACATATGAAGGCGAACTTGGCGTTGCGCGGCAGAACAATGTCGACGGCTTTATCATGAAGCCGTACACCAAGAAACAGGTGCTGGATTACATCGAGCGCTATGTGATCAGCCACAAGGGAGGCGTTCGTGGATCCATCAGTAAATTTTAGCAATCTTCAGGACATTACGGGGGGCGATTCCGCCATGGAGGCCGAGCTTTTTCAGCTTTTCCTTTCTTCGTCCGTTGAATGCGTCAACGGCCTTCATGAAGCGCTGGCTAACGGCAACGAAAAAGCATGGCGGGATCATGCGCACGCTTTTAAGGGCATAAGCTTTAATCTTGGCGCTGCGCCGCTTGGCGAAATATGCAAAAAGGCGCAGGATGAGTTTCAATCAGGCGCCGATGCAAAAAAAGCGATGCTTGCCGACATGGAGGCCGAGCTGGAAAAGGTTAAAAAAGCGCTTAACGAGAGAAAATAAAGCCTGCAACCATTTTCCTAAAGCGAAGGCGCGCCGCTCGGGTTTTGCGCCTGACATTTCTTCATAAATCTGAAGCGGTTAGTCAGGCGTTGTATCTATTTTAGTAACCTTTTTATAACTATCAATAGCTACACTTTATGGCTCCCTCCGCTTGGCCTTCCTCTCCGGTTTTTTCGAATGCCCGACATTATCGTTCTCGATGAAAGCAAATGCATCGGTTGCAACAAATGCATTGCCCGCTGCCCTGTCGAGGACGCGAATGTGGCCTACGTTGTAAACGGAAAGAACAAGGTTCGCATTCATCCCGACCGCTGCATTAATTGCGGACAGTGCATAGCGGTTTGCACGCACGGCGCCCGCGACTACATCGACGACACAGAAGCCTTTTTTTCCGATCTTGCCAAAGGCGAAAAAATTTCGGTTATTGCGGCGCCGTCCATTCGATACAACGTCGCCAATTACAAAAAACTTTTCGGGTTATTGAAAAGCCTCGGCGTCAACCTCGTTTACGACGTTTCCTTCGGCGCGGATATTACGACGTGGGCTTATCTGAAAGTGGTCGATGACAAGCGCCTGGCCTCGATCATCGCGCAGCCGTGCCCGCCGATCGTTTCCTTTATTGAAAAGCACAAGACCGAGCTCATAGAGAATCTCGCCCCGGTTCACAGCCCCGCGCTTTGTTCGGCCATCTACATGAGAAATTATGTCGGCGTGAACGACAAAATAGCCTTTCTCTCACCGTGTCTCGGAAAAACGCAGGAACTCCGGGACACGGGCAATATCGTTTCCTACAACGTGACGTTCAAAAAGCTGGCCGCGTATATGGCGGCCCATAATATTCGCCTCGATAACCAGCTTGAAAAGGATTTCGACGATGTCGGCTGCGGAATCGGGATGGTTTTTTGCCGCCCGGGAGGCCTAAGGGAAAATCTTGAATATCATACTAAAGGCCATGCATGGGTGCGCCAGATCGAAGGCGTCGACCACGCGTATACCTATCTTTCGGAATATTCCGAACGCATAAGGGAGGGAAAAAGCCTGCCTCTCTTCCTCGATGTATTAAATTGCCCGCATGGATGCAATCTTGGCACCGGCACATGCAAGGACGCCTGCATCGACGACATCGACTCGCAGATCAACGCCTTGAAGGTGCAGAAATTGCAGGAGAAAGAGAAAACCGAAGACGGCAAGGTTGTCTATTCCCTGTTTAAGGAGTTCGATAAAACCCTGAAACTGGATGATTTCCTTCGCAGCTACGTCGATAAAAGAAAACGGTCGGAAGAAGAAAGCTTCAGCGAAGAACAATACGACGAGGTTTTCACGAAACTTCACAAACTGGATGAAGAAAGCCGGCACATCGATTGTTTTTCCTGCGGCTACGGCAGCTGCCGCCGCTTTGCCACCGCGATATTAAAGGGCAACGATCATCCGGGGAACTGCATTAACTACAACCGCGCGGAAGCAACGCTGGAGCAGATTGAAGTCGAAAAAAATAAAGCTCTTTTGGAACAGCAGGTCGAGGAAATCAGCGCGCGCGAATTGCAGTTGCAGCTGTTCATTGGCGAAATCGAAGTTTCGCAAACGAAAGCGATGAAAGCGCAGCTTGCGGCCGAACAGGCCAATGCCGCGAAGAGCGACTTCCTTGCGAACATGAGCCACGAAATACGCACGCCGATGAACGGGCTGCTTGGCATGGCGCGGCTCTTGATGGATACGAAGCTCGACGCCGAACAGCGAAGCTGGGCCGAAATCATCTACAACTCCGGCATGGGCCTTTTGGAGATCATCAACGATATTCTCGATTTTTCCAAAATCGAAGCCGGCCGCATGAAGCTGGAGTTTGTGACGTTCAATTTTTATTCGGCGATGGCGGAAATCACCGACATGCTGGTTCTGCGCGCGCATGAAAAAGGAATCGAGCTGATTGTCCGAATTGATCCGGCGACTCCGCGCTATTTGATCGGCGATGTGCTGCGCATCAAGCAGGTCGTCCTTAATCTTGTGGGCAACGCCATTAAATTTACGCCGAAAGGCCATGTTTTCCTCGATATAGGAAGCCGGAATGTCGGGGCAAGCGACACAAGGCTTTCCATTAGCGTCAAAGACACGGGCATCGGCATTGCCTCCGAGCATCTGGCGCACATTTTCAACAAGTTCTCGCAAGCCGAGGAATCCACGACGCGACGCTTTGGCGGCACGGGTCTCGGCCTTGCCATCAGCCAACTGCTGATCAATCTGATGGAAAGCGAAATTAAGGTCGATAGCGAAGTCGGCAAAGGATCCAATTTCCATTTTGACATCAATCTCCCAAGGCCCCTTAACGATATATCTAAAGTCCCGCCGATCGATATCCGCGGCCTTCGCGTGCTTGTTTTCTGCGATGGCGATATTAAGCGCAAGATAATCGGCGATTACCTTAAGGCATGGGGAATGGCCGGCAGCTTTTGCGACGATTTCCAGAATTTTCTTCAGCAATTGAAAGATGCGAGCCAGGATGGCGCGGCTTTCCACTTCGTCTACGTCGACGACAAGATCGGCGTCCAAAGAATTCTGGAACTGATGGATGCGAAGGAAATACCGAACGAAGTGCGCAACGTCATGTTTGTCATAGCCGCCGTTTTCGGGCCGCAAACGGCCACGCGCATCCTGAAATGCACGGATCGCGCCGCCTTGCTGACACGGCCTCTTTTCCCCGATCAGCTGCAAGACGCCTTTAAAATATTGTGGGACGGCTATCAGAAGAAAGACAAAAGGGGGCTTCTGACGCGCAGCATGATCGCGCAGCTTCAAAACGGCGATGCCGAGGCCCGCCAGCAAAAGGGGTCGTTCCAGGGCGCGCGCGTTCTTCTTGTCGAGGATATGAAGGTCAACCAGATGCTGATGCAGAAAATCCTCGAAAAAATGGAAGTCACATCCATCGATACGGCCTACAACGGCGAGGAGGGCGTCGCCAAGATTAGGGAAACGAAATACGATATTGTTTTCATGGACTGCCAAATGCCGATCATGGACGGCTTCGAGGCGACGCGCCGCATCCGGGAGGAAGAGGCCAACGGAAAAAATCACACGATTATTGTCGCGCTCACGGCGGACGCCATGACAGGCGATCGGGAAAAATGCCTTGATGCGGGCATGGATGATTATTTGAACAAGCCGTTTAAGCAGGAACAGATTGCCGCGATGCTGAACAGGTGGATCATAAGGACGTGAGGTTGGGGGCTGGGGTGCCCCGCCCAAGCTTGAAATCCTTTGCCGATCCCCAAGCCTTAAGGCCTGATATTCCAGCCTTCAACTTTCCATTGGCTTCCGTCATGCCTGAAAACGCATAAGGCGCCCGTTGAAATTTTGATTTTGTGTTTTTGGCGAAAGCCTTCAAAATCCCCCGTCAGGTACGGTGAAAACCTGGCTATGCCGTTGCTGGTCACGACAAGCGCGGTCTTGTCTTTGTATTTTTGCGCCACCTCCGAAGCGAAGGTCATCCAGTCGCCTATGGCGGCCCTCGGGTCAAAGTTCCATCCTTTAGGGACAACCGCATTTTCATCCCAGTCCTTCAGCGCTTGTTCGCCCAGGCGCGCGATAACCTCGGCTTCCGGCTTGTTTTCGTCCGGCCCGTAATCGATCTCGTTAAACAGGGAAAGGCGTTCGATCTTCCGGTCGATTTGCGCCGCATCCAGCGCCGCCTGCGCCGTTTGCGCGGTTCGCTGAAGCTGCGAAGCGAAAACGACATCGGGCAATAGATCGTGTCCTTTCAAATAGGCGCCCATCTTGCGCCCTTGTTCAATGCCGCTTGGAACAAGGGGCAGATCGGTTCGTCCGCCGACACGCGTCACCCTATCGCCCGGCGCAAAGGTGTTGCCGTGCCTTGCGACAATCAGCGTTGTCATGGCAAGGGATCTCCGTGCTTGGCTATAAGCGCCTCGGCGCGCGCGACATCTTCGGGGCTGTCAACGCCCGACATGCTGGGCCGTCCGCAGTAATCGACGGGAACGCATCTTATATGAAAGCCGTTCTCGACAAGGCGCAGTTGTTCAAGGCCTTCCAGTTTTTCAAACTGCCCTTCGGGAAGCGTCTCAAATCTTTCCAGCATATCGGTGCTGTAGCCATAAAGGCCGATGTGCCGCCAAACAGGCGAGAAAGAATCCTTCAAACGCAGATCCTGTTCCTTGCGTATGGCCGGAATGACGTTTTTGGAAAACCAGAAAGCTTTTCCGGTTGTGTCGTTGAAAACGGCCGTCGTGCCGCTGAAGGGCGTTTTTTGTTTGTCCGCGCGCAGCTTGTCCAGTTCTTCCCATGAAAGGCGGGTTACAGGCGTTACGGCATCGCAAGGCGCAGCCTTGAACGAGGCGATCATGGAGGTCAGGAAATCCGGCGGCGTAAAGGGCGCGTCGCCTTGAAGGTTTAAGACGAAAACAGGCTTTTCCTGAAGCTGCGCCACGGCGGCGCGCACGCGGTCGGTGCCCGTTTTGCAGCTTTCAGGGGTCAAGACCCATTCGGCCCCAAGCGCGGCGGCATGCTCGCCGATCCTTGTGTCATCCGTCGCGACTAGGAAACGCACGGACGCATCATTTTTTGAGGCTGCTTGAGCTATGGCGATAACGCGTTGTAAAAGTGTTTTACCCGCAATCGAAACTAGGGGTTTGCCCGGCAACCGGGTGGAAGCATAACGCGCGGGAATGACAATAACGGTTTTCATCTGAAATCCTTTATGAAAATTAGTTTTATGATTAAGACGGCGCAATGTCCATCCCTTTGCGTGTTTTACGAATTGTCTTTGTTAACCAGTCTGTGTAATAATGGGCTGATATTATTGCTTTATTGATTAAATAATCGAGGCGGGATGTCCTATTCCTTAGGCGGATATTCTTTTGAAGAACTGACAAAAGCATTAATCACGAAAATCATGTTTCCGTGGTTCCCGCAGTATGTCTGCGTGGATACGGCTGTCGTTCTTGGCGCGGGAAATGTGTGCAAGCCCTTTTGCGATAAAGTTCTGGAGTTATACAAAAACGGCCAAATCAATCATGTCATTGTATGCGGCGGCGCGGTTATCAACGATCTTCCCGACTCCCACAAACAAAAATACGAGGCCCTTAAGCCTTCCGCTCATGACGGGGAAACCGAAGCCGATTGGATGGAAGCTATTTGATTATGCGAGGCGTTCCCAAAGAAAACATTTCAAAGGAAAACACCTCTAAAAATACGGGACAAAATTTAAGGAGCATTATGGGCCTTCGGGCCTTCAGGGATTCGCAGAGACTTTTCTTGATCAGCTTTGCCGCAACGCGCGCTTTAATGACTCTGAGGCGCGAGGAAAGCCGATGGGCAGAAGAGCATGCCATTCAGCTTGCGCCTGAGGATCGAAAAATCGTTTCCCTGATTTCAATTATGCCGCCGAACGGAATAGCCCCCCTTACGGCAGAGAATTGGGACGAAACCGAAATGGGCCGGAATATAGTAATGGCGGAAGTCAATAAATTGAATCCTGCGCTTCCATCCGATCCTAAGAAAGAAACAAATTACATAAGATTGGGCCACTGCGAAGATACCGACTTAAGGAAAGAGGCAGATAGGGCGGATAAACTGTTGCGCCATTTGCCGTCCAAACAGGTACGCAAATATGGTGCAGACCCAACCCCCGGGCCCCGCTAAAAGAATATGAACGGATAATATTCTAGAGCATTTCCGATGGAAGCAAGAGATGCTTCCATCTGGATGGATCGCGGTCTAGGCCTTCCTCTCGCGCGCCAAGCTCCAGTTAACGACGGTGTCGCCGTTTCGCGTTATGCCTGTCACCTTGATTTGCATCGTTCGGCGGGGCAGGGCTTCGCCGCAATAAATGCTTGGTTCAAGGGCAAGCGCGCCGTTTTCGATGCGCAGTCTCCAGCCGCTTCCCGAAGGCGCGCGCAGCAAGGCTGTTTTCCCTCCTTGCGACAGGGAGACCTGAACCGAAGGATGCAAATGCCAGCGCACGGCAAAGGCGCAGCCGCCGCGCCCCTGTAAAAGATCGCGGCCCTTTAGAGTATCTCCGTCATTGGAAAGTTTCAAAACGCGGCTATGCGTCAGCCCAAAGCGCGCAAAATAGCCGTTGTGCGCCAGCTCGATCCCATGCGCGCCTTCCTCTTCGAAACGCATGGTCGATGTCTGCACATGGCCGGTTACGCCGCCATCGGGATGGATATCGCAGGCGTTTGTGTCGGCAACGGTCAACGTCGAATGCGCGGCGGTCGTGGCGCAAGCGGCCCGCCATCGGTCTGTGTCCCTCACAAAACTTTGGGCAGGAACGGCGCCGCAATTAACGATCAGGCGTTCTTTCCCGATGCTGAACTCGAAGCTTAAAAGCCCGGCATGGCCTTCGCTCCCATAGGCGCGCGGCGGCGGCGAGGAAGCATCGACGATCAGCAGGCTTCGCCCCGCCAGCAATCTTTCATAGCCCGCATCGGGCATGCGCCTGACCACGCGCCCGCGCACGACGGCCTGAGTCAACACCGCATCGATTAAGAGAGGCGTTTCCTCGACCGCGCCGTGAAACAACGCAAGGCCTCCGTCGCCGTGGCGAAAGAACTTCAGCCCCGGAATCAAAGCGGCCAAGCCCGAGCCGATCGCCTGAGGCAGGCGGATATCGGCTTCCGTGAAAACATTCCGGATATCGACGAGATGCCGCAGCAAATGCAGCTGCACCGACGGATTGCGCGAAACATGCCCGCCGTCCGGCAGAATTTCCGCCGCGATTTGCCGTTGCAACAGATCGCACGCAAGCCCAAGCGCATTGTCGCCTTCGGGAAAATTCAAGCCGCCGTAGATGAGGCCGCGCGCGGCTTCGACGGCGCTTACGCCCTTGAGAGACGGCGAAATCGTGCGGACAAGATGTTTCCATTGCCGGTGCAGGCTTAAAATGAGTTTCTGATTCAAGTCGGCGGAAAGAGCCGGCGCATAAAAAGTATAAAAGCCTATCCATGCCGCAAGGCGCGCGCCCAGATTTTCCGCGCTCCATTCGGCGTCGTTCCAGCCGTCATATTCCATCAGCCATCCGTCGATCATGTCGGCGCAAGCGAAACGCGCGGCATCGGTGCCGAATGCGCGCAAGTTACGCAAAAGCGTTGCGGCATTGCAGGCCTTTAACGAGTCCGGTTCGAAAATAGAAATTTGCCGCGACAGCAAAGCCTCGCCCGCCTTGGCATTGCCCGGCCAGGGATCGGCAGGCGTGAAGGGCAAGCGCGTCTGCGCTTCACCGGCAGCAAGGATTTTTTGATAGATAGGATTCCCGTAAGCGACGGTCTTGACGCCGCTTTTAACTTTTCGCAGGAGCTTGGCTGCTTGAGTCATTTCGTCTCTCTGAACTCAAGAATGAATGCGCAAAGCCTCAATATTCCGGGCATAGTGGGTAGGCCCGCCCTTGAAACCCGCCGTGCCGGCAACCAAAACATCCGCGCCCGCATCGACGGCCTGTTTGGCCGTATCCGGGGTTATGCCGCCGTCAACTTGCAAATCAATAGGCTTGCCCAAGGCTGTGATGCGTTTTCTTAAATCCCGGATTTTATCGAGCTGCGAGGCGATAAAGGCTTGTCCGCCGAAACCCGGATTTACGGTCATGACAAGAACGAGATCGACATCGCCAAGCACGTTTTCGATGGCCGCAACCGGCGTCGCGGGGTTCAGGGCGACGCCCGCCTTTTTACCCTGCGCCTTGATCAGCTGCACCGTGCGATGCAGATGCGGGCCGGCTTCCGGATGCACCGTAATAATATCCGCACCCGCTTCGGCAAAATCGCGGATGAAAAGGTCGACCGGCGAGATCATCAGATGAACGTCGAAAATCTTTTTGCTGCAAGGACGCAAGGCTTTGACGACGGCGGGGCCGATGGTCAGATTGGGAACAAAATGCCCGTCCATAACGTCGATATGAATGTAATCCGCTCCGGCGACATCGATGGCGCGAACCTCGTCGCCAAGCTTGGAAAAATCGGCCGAAAGAATGGAAGGAGCAATACGGATCATGTTGAGCGGCTTTAATGAATGGTTTTAAGACTATAACAAAATAGGGGAGGGGAATAAACAAGAGGTTAAAATGCTTTTAGCCCTTTGACAGAAGGGCTTTTAATGCGTAAATTCCGCGGCGTTGCGGGTTTTGCTCAGTGCCCGCGAGTGCGGGTGTAGCTCAATGCCCGCGAGCGGAGGCGAGCAACACGAAAGGGGCGGGCAGAAGCCCTTGTTGGTTTTATTCTGCGGGTGTAGCTCAATGGTAGAGCAGAAGCTTCCCAAGCTTACGACGAGGGTTCGATTCCCTTCACCCGCTCCAGTTTATTTCTAAAGGTCTTTCCTGCCCCTATTATTTGCTCGCCTTCGCGAGCGGGGGTTCGATTCCCTTCACCCGCTCCAATATTCTTTTCATCCAGACGGGTCATGGTTTAGAGGCTTGAACAATATGAATTGGTTATAGGCCAAAGCTCCCATTTTGCTTGTGGATAAGTCCGATACAGACGGATTGTGCCTTGCTGAACCCTATAGAGACCTTTTTGTTACTACTAGCTTGTTGAAAAAGGGGTTAGTAAGGGGCAAGGTGCTTATGAACAATTTGTTCACTATTGATTCTCCCTTCATACCCCCTTTAGGTCATGCCCTCATTGCAGTTCAAAGGTAAACAGCTTGTTCAAAACCATCACTTGGTTGTGCCTTTTCATGAGCTGAAGCCGATAAAAGCCAAAAGCGTCGTGGCCAAAGACGGCAAAGTTAGCCTGCACGATAATGTTATTATCCACGGCGACAATCTGGCCGCGTTGAAAGCTTTGCTGCCGACGCATCACGGCAAGATCAAGTGCATCTATATCGATCCGCCCTACAACACCGGAAACGAGGGTTGGGTTTATAACGATAACGTCAATGATCCGATGTTTAAGGAATGGTTTGGCAAAGTAGTCGATAAGGAAGACCTCACGCGGCACGATAAGTGGCTTTGCATGATGTGGCCGAGGTTAAGGTTGCTGAAGGATTTACTGGCAGAGGATGGAGCAATAGTAATCCATATAGATGAAAACGAATGCAACAATTTAAGGAGTATCTTAGGTGAGATATTTAACGAATGTAATTTTTTGGGGGAAATTATATGGGATAAACGTAACCCCAAAGGAGATAGTGATGGAATTTCATATCAGCATGAAGCTATTATTTGCTTTGCAAAATCAAAACAAACTTTCAAGAAGCATAATGGATTAGTCGCGCCAAAGCAAAATGCTGAAAGAATGATCACAAAAGCAAAAGCTTTATTCGGAAAAATTGGAAAAAAATGTATTCCCATTTCAATTAAGGACGCACTAGCCGTGCTGGAACTCAAAGAAGATTCGAATTATTTTCGAAAATGCACGCTTGATACAGTAAATATTGATTATCAAAAGTGGCTATCTAAACAGGACAACCTATCTGGCGGAGAAGCCATGTATAAATACATAGATGAGAAAGGTGAGGTATATCGTCTTGTTTCTATGGCATGGCCTAACAAAAAGAAAGCTCCTGATAATTATTTTAAACCCTTGAAACATCCAACAAATAAAAAACTTTGTCCAGTGCCCGCGAAGGGGTGGCGCAACCCTCCCGAAACTATGGCAGATCTTCAAAAAAGGGGATTAATAGTTTTTGGATCGGATGAACAAACTCAGCCCCAAAGAAAATACTTATTAAAAGAAAATATGAGTGAAAACATTCCGTCTTTGCTTTATTATGGCGCAAGTGATGATGCATTATTAAGCTCTCTTGGGATAGATTTTGATACATCTAAACCCGTTGACGTTGCGGCTAAGCTGATACGAGCTTTTTCAAGACAAAGCGATATTATCCTCGACTCCTTCGCCGGTTCTGGCACAACTGCCCATGCCGTTCTTGCGTTGAACAAAAAAGACGTCGGCAATCGCAAATTTATTTTGATCGAAACGCTTGATTATGCCGACACGATTACGGCGGAACGGGTGAGGCGCGTAATTAAGGGTGTACCGAAAGCGAAAGACGAAGACTTGAAAACAGGCTTGGGCGGCACGTTCAGCTATTTTGAACTTGGCAAGCCGGTTGAAATCCAAACCATTCTGAACGGCAAAAATCTGCCCACATATAAAGAACTATCACGTTATGTTTTCTTTATGGCCACAGGCGAAGAATGGAATGAAAAGGAACTGGACGCCAAGAAAAATTATATCGGCGAAAGTCGGAACTATCACGTCTATCTGTTCTATCAGCCTGACGTTGAATATCTGAAAAACACGGCGTTGACACTCGATCAGGCCGAGGCATTGCCCAGGTGGAAAGTCGGCGACAAGCGGCGTTTGATATTCGCACCGACAAAATACCTCGATCCAGATTATCTCGACCGCTTCGGCATAGACTTCGCTCGTCTGCCTTATGAAATTTATCAGCTTGCCGACAGCAACAAGAAAACGAAGGCAGGGGCGTAAGCATGGAACTGAAACAGTTTCAGCAAGATGCTCTTAAACAGGTCGGAAACTACCTGCAACAGTTGGCCGTGTGGAAAAGGAAGGCCGACGAAAACCCCGACCTTGAAATTGACTTCCCTAAACAGGCTTGGCGTAAGCTGGAGAGATTGAGTGAATATCACGGCAAGGCCGATGGGCTTGGTCGCCCGCTTCCAAATTTCTGTTTGAAAGTCCCCACCGGTGGCGGCAAGACTTTTCTTGCGATCAAGGTGATCGACTTGGTCAATCTGCATTACCGCCAATTAAAGACCGGCCTTGTACTGTGGGTTGTGCCGACCAAACAGATTTATCAGCAAACGCTGAAAGCCTTGCGCGACAAAGATCACCCCTATCGCCAACATCTTGACCTTGTCACTGGTGGACGGGCGCAAATTATCGAAAAGACTGATCGTTTTTCCCCGCTCGATGTGCAGGAAAATCTGGTTGTGCTTTTGCTTATGCTGCCTTCGGCCAACCGACAGAACAAAGATACGCTGAAACTGTTTCAGGACAGCGGGGGCTTTGATACTTTCTTCCCTATGGACGATGCGACCGCTGAACATGAGGCATTGCTGGATAAAATTCCCAACCTCGATCATTTCGGCCACAAAGACGATATTCTGAAACGGCGGGCTAAAACCTCGCTAGGCAATACCCTGCGCTTGCTCAATCCGCTTGTCA
Source organism: uncultured Rhodospirillaceae bacterium (assembly GCA_964453225.1). GTDB lineage: Bacteria > Pseudomonadota > Alphaproteobacteria > UBA9219 > UBA9219 > CAIXLI01. The sequence continues at coordinate 17,071 of CAYVNS010000006.1, read as the reverse complement.
TTCTAGACGAAGGCCACAAAGCCTATGGCGAATTGGCGCAAGCTACGATTGCCGGTTTTAATCCCTGTGTCGTGCTAGAACTATCCGCGACACCTAAGCCCACCGCCAACAAACTCGTTACCGTTAGCGGCAGGGCATTAGAGCAAGAAGAAATGCTCAAACTCGACCTGCATATTACGAACGAAACCGCGTGGGACTGGCGCGATACCTTGCGGCACGCCATTGAAAAGCGCAATAAGCTTGAAGAAGAAGCCCGTGATTATGGGGCAAAATCTGGCCGCTTTATCCGCCCCATTCTGCTTATTCAGGTTGAACGCACGGGTAAAGATCAGCGCGATGATGGCCGCTACACCCATGCCGAACAGATCAAACAGCATTTGATTGAGGTCGGGGGCATTCGGCCAGACGAAGTTGCGATTAAGTCCAGTGATAAAGACGACTTAGAAGATATTGATGACGATGACGGCCTGTTATCACGCGATTGCCAGATACGTTATATCATCACCAAATATGCCTTGCAGGAAGGTTGGGATTGTCCCTTTGCCTATGTGTTGGCTATCCTGACCAATGCGGGGGCAAGGACGGCCCTAACTCAGTTGGTGGGGCGCATCTTGCGCCAACCCCAAGCTCGTAAAACCGGCGTGAAGGCTTTGGACGAAAGCTACGTCTATTCCTATCAACAAATGCCAACCGAGATGTTGAAGCAGATTCAGGACGGCTTTGAAAATGAAGGCTTGGGCGATTTGGCTGGAAGACTGGCAATTGACAGGGCGATAGACGATAGACCGAATACTATTACGGCTTCGGTAAGAGGCAAATTTCAAAAGGCGATCAGCGCGGCCTTCCTTCCTTTATTTGCGCGGCGCGAAGATAAAAAACGGTGGCGACCCGTTAGCTACGCGATGGACATTGAAGCCCAGATCAACTGGGTGGCTTTAGATTTGTCCGAATTGCTTGCTTTGCCGCTTTCCAAATATAAACCGACGGGCGAGACTTTTGCCGTGGGGCTTGGGCGCGAGAAAAACGACGTTATTCGGCAACATGACGTGCAGCGTATGGATGTCGGCGTTGGCGAGTTAGACCCATTCTATCTTGCGCGCGTGCTCTCCGATGACTTAATTCCAAATCCGTGGGTTGCCAATTCCGTCACACAGAAGGTTTTAGACGGACTGCAAGCCAAGCATGGTGGCGACATGGTGGCCAGCAGCTTTGTCTATATCGTGGAACAGGCCAAGCAGCATATTCAGAAAGAAAAAGACCGATTAGCAAAATTAGCTTTTGATGAAAGTCTTGCGAAAGATGAAATACGTTTCACGATTATCGCTGATGAAAAGGCGAGGCTGCGGCTGTTTTCCCCACGGCAAGTTAGGGATACAAAAGTACTAACCAACAAACGCGGCCAGCCCCTTCAATTCTCCCTGTTTGATGTTGAGCTTGAAGATGATTTCGATGGCTTGGAACGTGATGTTGCTTGGTTTTTAGAAGATCAAAAACAGCTTTATTTTTGGCTACGCAATCGCGTTAGGACTGGATATAGCCTGCAAGGTTGGCAAAAGAATAGGATATTCCCTGATTTTGTTTTTTCTACTGACAATGATGGCGATGATAACTTCAAGGTTTTCGTGGTCGAAACAAAGGGCGTTCACCTGAAAGACAACGATGATACTACCTATAAAAATGCGGTTTTTTCAATGGCTAATCAAAAATCGAAGACGATGCAGATTGACCAAGCGACTTTTGCACAAGCAATTAAGCAACGTCCGATTAAGTACGCCGTCGTTGATAGCAATGAATGGCGCAAAGAGTTTATTCGTTTAATAGAGGATGCGGCATAATAACAGCTAAACTAGCCTCTGAAAAATCATTTGTGGGCATACGCCAATATCCCTTCACTCTTCCAGCTTCCTTCCCCGCTCAACGTAGTTTTTTAGACTTCAGATTGCTCTCCGGGGCGGCGGGGTTATAGCACCCTATGCAAGGCGCTTTTCAGCTTGCGCTTTGCGAACCATTTCAGGAACCGCGGAACAGGCGGTTTTCCGGGATAATTTCCAAAAAGAAGATGAAGGCGAAGAAGGTGTGGATTGATCTGAATCTCGTTATTCTTCCGATCCTGAATCGCGTCCTTGATGCTGTCGGCAAAATTAAAGATGACCATGCAATCCCGAAAGGATTTCCATATAAGATTGCGCGTTTTTTCGTCTTGCCGGTCGATTTTATCGGCGAAAAAAATGGGGGACATATCGCCGACGTGAATGGCCTCCTGGCGCCTCGATTCAATAAATTCCTGTATGTTTTTTGTCGTATGAAGGCGTTCTCCGTGTTCCAGCCCTTTCCGAAGGGCGACTTTAAAATCCTCTTGCTGTCTTTCCGATAGAGAGTGCAAGACCTCGATGAGGTTTTGAACGGCGACGCGCGTCTCAGGATGGCTGCCCAGACCTTCATCGATTTTGCCCGTTTCAATGCCAGGAAGAACTTTGTCGGCCCAGTTTTTTTCATTGTTCTCGTCAAAATGCCTGTCGATCCAGAATATGGCGATCCACAGCACGTTGAGCTTCTGCACATCCTCTTCGTCGAGCGATACTCCGAATTTTCCCGCTCTTCTAACGATTATAGAGACGGCTTTTTTATATCTATCCAGCTCTGACATGTTTGCCTTCTTGGGTAAGCGTTTTCAGGGTCAGCTTGGTTGGGGGATCGACGCCGAGCCAAAAACCGATTGCCTTATGCTCTTCAGTTTCTTTTTTACGTGTTTTGTGAAGCAAGACAAATAAGGAGGCTTTCCCGGATATTTATCAAAAACCAGATGAAGGCGAAGAATGTGCGGATTGATAAGAATTTCCTTATTCTTCCAGTCCTGAGGAGCGTCCAGAAAGCTATCGGCGTAATTCACGTAGATCACGCGGTCGCGAGATTTCTTCCAGAAGAGATCTCGCCGGGTTTCTTCGAGTTGGTCGATTTTGTCCGCGATAAGAGTCGAGCATAAATCAGCCGTATGAAGGGCTTCTACGTAGCGTGCTTTGATGAACGTTTTTATATCCTTTGTGGTGCGCAGTTTTTCGCCGTGTTTCAAGGCTTCCAGCAAGGCATTCTTGAAATAGGTCGCTTGCGCTTCGGGCAGGGTGCTCAGAACTTTCTTTAGCTTTTCCAAAGCCTCGCAGGTTTCGGGGTTGGCATTGAAACCCGGTATTTTGTCAATCCGCGCATTCTGCAAAATCTGCTGCGCGACTTTGGCGCGGTCGTGAACATTGTTTTTATCGAAATAATTATCGGCCCAATATATCGCGGCGCACAGGGTTGTTAATTTTTCCAAATCCGCCGGGTCGAGCGGAGCGCCGTATTTTTTTGCTCTCGCGAAGACGGTTTTTGCCACTCTTTTGTATTTCTCAAGTTCGGACATAATTTTTTTCCTTAAGTAAAATAATGGGCATCGGAAAAAATGGAAACCGATAAAATGATATCGATCCATTGAACCGGGATGAATGAGTGGTTTCATCTTTGGGAAATAAGCAGAAGAGATGCCGGATATACTTTTTGCCTAAAACAATAATTTCAGTATTTCCGGCAATACTGTAGTTCTTCTTCTCTTTGTTCATTTTGGATTTCCATTGCTATGAAAAAAACGGCTGGAGTTCCTACCGTATTTTTAAGTTATGAATTTGTTAAAACGCAAAAATTCATAAGGGATACGAAACAATTTCTCAATAGAAATCAAATAATTCAAGGTTTTTTGTTATTAACCAAAGCCGGTCCACTTCCAGTCTCAAATTAAGTAATTAGAGATATATTTGACTGATAATAAAGGGTGCTTAGAAGTGGATTAAGCACTTCTTAAATCTTTGTGGTGATTCATTATTGAATCGTTGCAAAGCCTTTTCGGAGCTTGCCCATGCGCTCGGCTATTTTGCTTTTTGCGTTTTTTGTGTTCCTGATCGGCGATTCGATCCCGGCATTCTCGGCATGCACATATGATGTGAATTCCACTTGGGCAAAAACCCCGGATGATTTTTTTGCCCGCTCTTATGGAGCGCCTCTTTCGAAGAATGTTACTCTTCCGTTTGAAAGTGTTCAGCTTGTAGCTGAAATTACATTATCGTCCGAAGGATGTTCTTGGTCGGAATCATCTACAATGCCTGAATGGTTTGAAAGCAAGGGGTACAGTGGAGGGGTTGAAAGCGGAAGAATTAGCAGACTAATCCCTCGAAATGATACGGGCGTGGCGCGAACAGGAATATATACGGTCGCGGGGATCAATATTAATGTGACGCAGTTGCCGTCTTGCGGGTATTGCAGCGGCAAAAGCACCGACAAAAAAGAATGCCAATACATTCCTTGCAGTAAAGTTACCGTTTGGGGGAGCAATCAAAGCCAGGGCATCCGAATGAACGATAATACCCTGAATGCGCTGTTCATAGAATATTATAATGACGGGATGGGAAGGTTTGTCTCGAATAAAAGCGGAAAGGATATTTTTATTCCGCAACAAAATAAAAGTGAATTTGCTTCGTTTCTCGGCAGCAATCTCCTTAACACCAGCATGAGTGCTGGCGGAACTTACGCCTTCGACTGGGGCTATGCGGTTATCGATGCCCAGGTTGATTTTTCAAAGGGAGCGAAAAGCTATGATGGATGCAGCGCTGGTTCGTTTACCCCCATCGTCGGTACAATAGCCGTTCCGGGTAGTTCCCCGCAAAACATCGCAGTGCCGGGCGGCGAATCCCTAGTTCGGGTCGGCGTATACACTAAGCAGCCGATTAATCGACCCAATCAGCCCGATCCAATTTCCATCGTTCTAGGAAGCACAGATCCCAGCAGCCCATTAAAATTCAGGTATACCCGCAGCAATTACAGTGATGACTGCATTTACGACCCGCAAGGCGCTTCAAGCTGCGCGAACGTCGTTTTTAATCAATACAACAAACTCCTTTTCAAGGCTACGGAACTGATGTCGCCGAAATACACCTATGGGGGCGTTGATCTCAAAAATTATGGATGGGCCTTGGCGGGCACTAATCCGGTAGAGGAGTCGGGGCTTTATGTCAGCGTCAACGGGGGCGCGGAAACGTCCGTCGCTGATTGCACAGACGGGTATTCGGAAAAAGCGCCGCCCATAGACGGCCAGTGCGGCACCGCGCATGGCACAACCATGACCACCATGCCGTCGGCAACGCCGCCGTCAACGACATTATGCGCCAAAGGTAATGCAAGCGCGGTTTCGGGGAGCGGCCCGTGGACGTGGACATGCAATAGTTATCCATCCGGTGGGACAGCCGCCAGTTGCACGGCGGGGGGAGCAGGATGCCCTGCGGGAACATCCGTAAATTGGACGTCAGGAGACTATTCATGTACCGGCACAACGAATGCCGCAGCTATTTCCGGCTCGCCGATAAACGTGACCGCGACCGGCACAAACAACGGAAGCGCATCCTTTAAATGCGAAGCAGGCACATTGAAGGTGCAGCCAGGCGCGACCTGTTCGCCTTCGGTAACGTGCGCGGCAGGAACCTATGCAACATGGACTTCAGGAAATACATGCGGCGGATCCACGTCCTCCGTCACCAATGCCGGTTCAACGACATCCATAACCTCCACCAACGGTAATTCGGGAACCGCAACATTCTTATGCGGCAGCACAGGCAGCCTAACTTACCAGTCAGGGCCTTGCTCAGCGCCTGCGTCATGCAGCGGAACAACAGCAAGCTGGGGATCCAGCCCATCTTGTTCAGGTTATTTGAACGGCGTTGCTTCAGGATCATCTTCGACGGCTAATTCATCGAACGGCAACAGTGGGAGCGCGACCTATAGCTGTAACAGCGGCTCTTGGTCTGGGCCGACATCGTCGTCTTGCACGGCCCCGGCCGCAGGATGTACAGGCATGACTGTGACATGGGGTTCCAGCCCATCCTGTTCGGGCTATTTGAACGGCGTTTCTTCAGGATCGTCTTCGAGCGCAAATACGTCAACTTCCGGCACATCGGGAAGCGTGACCTATACCTGCAATAACGGCTCTTGGTCTGGTCCGACAGCGTCGTCTTGCACATCCACGGCAACCTCGTGTCCGGCGCAGTTGAAATCGTGGACAGTGGGATCAATAACATGTTCCGGCTATACGGCTGAGGCCAACTCCGGCTTTGGGTCTCTTGTCATGTCAACAAACGGCAAAACCGGATACAACTACTATGCATGCACAAACGGAACATGGGTCGAGCAGGTGGGGACATCCAGTTGTAATAATTCCTCATGTCCTGCGACAGCCGTTACTTGGGGAGCGGGCGGCAAATGCTCCGGCAACTTAACGGCGGCGGGCAGCGGCACGCAAACCGTTCAAGACGCGACATCTCCCACGACAGGAACCGCAAGCTATACCTGTAGCAACGGCACTTGGTCTGGGCCGTCAAGCTCGTCATGCGTGTCGTCTTGCGCGTCAGCTGAAAGGATGTGGATCATCAACAGCGTTGTGTGCAAGGGGACAGTGGGCGCATTGGCGCATGGAGGCTCGACACAGATAGCATCGACTAACGGAAAAACCGGACAGGCGACTTTCACATGCAACGACGGAACGCTTAACTATAATGGCGCGACAGCGACCTGTTCGGCGCCTCCCGTGTCATGCAGCAAGTCAATTACCAGCACAACGACGTTCACCGTTCCTGCGGATATAAGCAGTCTTTCCTATACGCTGGTCGGAGGGGGCGGTGGAGGCCACGGTTGCGGCGGTGCTAATCAGCATGGCTCCGGCGGAGCGCCCGGAGGCGGCGGCGGTTCCACGGCTTTGCTCAAAGACGGCAGCCTTGTCAATTATGCATCTGGCGGAATGGGCGGCGGTACGATGGATACATGCGGTCATGGCGGAGCTACCGTTAGCGGCAGTGTGGCTGTTCCTAAGGGCAGCACGCTAACCGTCTATGTTGGCGGCGGCGGTGGCGGTGGCGGCAGGGGGATGTCCTCTAATTCCGGCAGCTATACAGGCCAATATTCTAAGTGCGGCGGCGGCGGTGGTGGCTCAGGCTATGGCGGCGGCGGCGGTGGACCAGCCTGTTCAGGAACCGGCGGCGCAGGCGGTGGAGCAAGCGGCGGTGCAGGCTCTGGCGGTTCATGCGCAGGCGGTGGCGGTGGCGGTGGTGCGGGCGCAGGAAGCGGCGGATACGGAGGCGGTACCTACTTTGGCGGTGGCGGCGGTGGCGGCGGCCAAGGGCAAAAGGGCGGCAATGGCGGAATAGGCCCCAGTGGTGGCTACTCTGCTGGCGGGGGATCGGCTTATTATTGCAGGGGTAATGGAGCTATGCCCTGCGGCTACGGCGGCGGTCCAGGATCCGTATCCTTCAGCTATACGAGCACCGCGTGTATCCCATAGGGAAGATATTGCGATAAGATATGCCTGGGCCTCTTCCGGTGAGGAGGTAATAATATTTTAAAGCTTTAAGAGGATCATCATTGAGTCTTTTGGTGATTATTCCGGAGCTTGCCATGCGCATAGCCATCTTCTGCTTTACCTTGATTTCTTTTCTTTCTTTTTATCCGGGGGCTGCTGTCGCAGCGCTTTCGGATTGCTCTGATGAGGGCGGCAGCAAGCTTTCGGACGCGTGTCAGCACAGGCCTGATTTTGAGGGCGAAGAGGCTTTCAAAGGCAATGACTCTTCGGGGCAGTTGACAGGAAGAAGCAATGGAATCAGACTAAAGAGCGGTGCGAAAAACATCGTCTTTTCGACCTTTTACGGCTTCGGATTAGGGCGCATTATTTCGAATACGACTTTCAATAAAGATATTTTTGTGCCTCAAAAAACGCTGGAGGAATTCGCCGCGTTTTTTAACAGCGTCAAAAATAACAATCTGCTCGGTCCAAACAGCTGGGCTTATGCGGTGAAGGATTTGGATTATACGCCCGTTGCCATCGGTTATGACGGGTGCGCCAGCAATGTTTTCTCGGCCGCTTCGCAGAAAGTGCCGCCCGTCGATGTGTCCGGCCATGGCCTCGCTCGCTATGGGGATTTTCTGAAAATGCCCCCGGGCCAGGAGAATAGGGAATTTACCGTCGGATCGACAAATCCCGGCAGCGCTATTGAACTCAGATTCGAGAGGAAAAATTACAACGGCGATTGCATTTACGATAACCAAGGCAATGAAAGCTGCGCATCGGTCGTTTTTCTTCAAGATCAGAGCGTGTGTTTTATCACTTCTAAACTTACCACATATGCATTCCATGGAGATTCTTTTTCCGATTATACTTGGGCAGAAAAACCAAATGGCAAGAATAAAGCCCTTTACGTGAAGATAAACGGAGGCGCCGGGCTGGCCGTTCCTAATTGTTCTGCGGATTACAGTTCTTACGCGCCTGCAATCAACGGCCAATGCGGCACGGCGAATGGCGTGACGGTGGCTACCAAGCCGTCGGCAACGCCGCCGTCAACGACGTTATGCGCCAAAGGTAATGCAAGCGTGGTTTCGGGGAGCGGCCCGTGGAACTGGACGTGCAATAGCGTGCCTTTCGGCGCGGGCACTTCGGCCAGTTGCTCTGCCGGCGCTTCGGTATGCCCAACGGGAACGGCTGTGAATTGGTCGAACGGTTCCTACAACTGCACGTCAAACACGACGTCTGTGACAAGCTCGGGCTCAACCACATCCGTTACGGCAACGGGAACGAACAAAGGCAACGCGACCTTCCTTTGCACGTCGGGCGCATTGACGGTGCAGCCGGGCGCTACCTGCCAGAATCCTGCCGCATGTCCGGTAGGTACATCCGGAACATGGACAGTCTTTACCCCATATGTAGGAACGTATACTTGCTCCGGCACCACCACTGCCCCTGCTTATGCCGGCGCGACGACGACAGTCTCATCGACAAATGTCTATGAGGGTTCGGGTATATTTGTCTGCGAGAGCGCAGGAACATTGACCTGGACGGGCAACGGAACATGCAGACCCGGAAGTTTAACTTGCGAATCAATGAGCCTAACTTGGGGGCCAAACAATGTATGCGCGGGGTCTTTGCCCGCCGCAAAATCCGGGTCTTCGGCGGCGGCTACATATTCCTCAGGTGGCTGGACAGGCCGCGCGGATTATACATGCAGCAACAGATCGTGGATTCTGAATTCGTCGTCTTGTGATAATACGGGCGGAACCTTGCCATGCCCCGCGGGCGGAAAGATATGGACGGTGTCCGGCAATAATTGCGTGGGCAATGCGCCCGAAACGGCTTCCGGCTCTCAAGCGGTTGTTTCCTCGCTCATTCCTTCCATGCCCGGAAGCGCGACCTATGCTTGCACGAACGGAACATGGGCATCGACTCCTACCAGCGCGACATGCGCCAGCTCTTCGTGTGCTTCGCAAGCGGTTACCTGGGGAACGGGCGGCAAATGCTCCGGCACCTTAACGGCGGCTGGCAATGGCGCGCAGATCGTTCAAGACGCGACCGCGCCCACGACAGGAATCGCAAGCTATACCTGTAGCAACGGCACCTGGTCCGGGCCGTCAAGCTCGTCGTGCGTCAGTTCCTGCACCGGAGGGACAAAAAGCTGGACCGGCGCGGGCGGCGTTCAATGCACAGGCACGCTCGGCAATCTGTCTTCAGGAAGCTCGCAACAAGTCTCGCCGACAAACGGCAAAATCGGCCAAATCACTTTCACCTGCAACGACGGCGTTCTAACACCTTCCGGACAAACATGCTCGGAACAGCAGGGATGCGCCGCCGGAACAAAGACATGGACGGTCGGAAGTACAACCTGCCAGGGGCCCATAGCCTTAACGAACTCGGGTTCGTCGGCAAGCGCCACCTCCAACAACGGGTATACCGGCACGGCGACGTATAGTTGCAGCAACGGCACGTGGTCGTCGACGCCCACGAATGCAACATGCACTCAGACATGCACGAAGAAAGTCACGACCAACACTACAGTTACAGTCCCCGCAGGCATTAGCAGCGTAACCTATTCGATTAAAGGTGGCGGCGGCGGCGGCAATGGGCGGAGCCCTTCTGCCGGTGGTTCAGGCGGGGCCCCGGGTGGAGGTGGCGGATCTACAGCACTATATAAGAACGGCAGTTTCCTTAACTACGCGGCTGGCGGCGCAGGAGGCAGGAATATGGATGCCTGTGGGGATGGAGGCGGCACAACTTCTGGCACCGTCACCGTATCTCAAGGAAATACATTTAGCACCGTGATTGGCGGCGGCGGTGGCGGTGGCGGCAACGGCAGTAGCGGTTATTCCGAAATGTACTCATGCTCCGGCGGCGGCGGCGGCGGTGCCGGCTATGGCGGCGGCGCGGGTGGCGCCGGCTGTAGAAGTGAAACCAATGCAAGCGGCGGTGGCGCAGGCGGAAGCGCTGGAAGCGGCGGAAACTGTACGAGCGGTATGTACGGAGGAAGCGGCATTACATGCGGCGGCGGCGGCAGAGGCGGCGGTCCAGGTTCTGGCACCAGCGGGGGTATTGGCGGTAGCCCTGGGTGGAGCTACCATGGCGGCGGCGGCGGCGGCGGCGGACAGGGGCAGTATGGCGGCAACGGCGGCACGGGGCCATCCGGTGGAGGAGCGGGCGGAACGGGTGGCCGGATTTGCGGTGGAAGTACAACTGACAATGGTGGAGAGACGACCGGTTACGGCGGCGGCCCCGGCTGGGTAACCTTCACCTACCAAAGCTCACAGTGCAATTTGTAAGAACTGCGACTTATTTTTTGCCGAAAACCTCATTCACCAAGGACCTTATCGCCTTGCCTCGGTGGCTGATGGCGTTTTTGGTCTCGTCGTCCATTTCCGCGAACGTGATGTCGTAGCCTTCGGGTATGAAAAGGGGGTCGTAGCCATGGCCGTTCGCGCCTCTGGGCTCGCGCGCAATCGTGCCGTTGACGCGCCCCTCGATGGTTTTGAACGTGCCGTCCGGCCAATATAAGACTACAGCGCAGCTGAAACAGGCCGAACGATCCGAGGCGTCGCCCAGTTCGCTTTGTATGCGGTTCATGCCGACGGCAAAGCTTCTGTCTTCGCCCGCCCATCGCGCCGAGTAAATGCCGGGCTTGCCGCCCAAAGCCGCAACGCATAGGCCGCTATCGTCCGCCAAGGAAAGACTGCCGGAATCCATGGCGGCGGCCTTGGCTTTAATCAGCGCGTTTTCTTCGAAAGTCGTTCCCGTTTCTTCAGGCGCAGGAAGCTTAAGCTCGCCCGAAGACACGATTTTGCGAACGTAAGGCTTCAGCAAATCCTGAAATTCGCGCAGCTTTCCGGCGTTATGCGTTGCAACGACAAGGCGGTCGAAGAGGGGCTTGGAGTTGGATGCCGGGGGCTTGGATTTTCGAGTGAGATTACGGGCTTTAGAAACCATGAATATTCCTTGTCTCAACAAATCGTTACCAAATCGGATTCCGCATTTCGGCACGCTATCGCGCGCCTCGTGCGGAATGACGTCTTCTTGTTGTTTTGACTCGCTCTTAATGTAGTTTGGACTCAAGCTCCAAGCCCCAAGCCCTAGCTCAACCCTTTTTGTCCCATGCCGATAAATCTTTCGCGCCGCGCCGCGAGAAGGGCCTTCTTGGTTAGGATCGAAAGATCCGAAAGAACGTCGGCAATGGCGTCGCCCACAGCTTCGATAGTCTTGGCCTTGTTGCGATGCGCGCCGCCGACGGGCTCGGGGATAATGCGGTCGATAATGCCCAGTTGCAACAAATCCTGCGCGGTAAGGCGCAGGGCAGAGGCCGCTTCACCGGCTTTTGCCGCATCGCGCCAGAGGATCGATGCGCAACCCTCCGGGGAAATAACGGAATAAATCGCATGCTCCAGCATCAGCACGGTATCCCCGGCCGCCAGCGCGACCGCGCCGCCTGACCCGCCTTCGCCGATAATGCAGCAAACAAGCGGCACGTCGACGCGCAGGCAGGTTTCTATCGAACGGGCAATGGCCTCGGCCTGCCCGCGCGCTTCGGCGTCCACGCCCGGAAAAGCGCCGGCGGTATCCACAAGCGTGATGATCGGCAAGTCGAACCGCTGGGCCAAATTCATTAAGCGCTGGGCCTTGCGGTAACCTTCGGGCTTCGCCATGCCGAAGTTATGCTTGATGCGGCTTTCGGTATCGTGGCCGCGTTCATGCCCCATAATGACGCATGATTGGCCGCGAAAACGGCCCAAGCCGCCGACAATAGCCTGATCTTCCCCAAAAAGGCGGTCTCCGGCCAGAGGCGTAAAATCTTCGATCAGCGCCTGAATATACTCAAGGCAATGCGGCCGGTCAGCATGGCGAGCCACCTGAACCTTTTGAGCGGGGGTCAGCTTGTCATAAAGGACGTGAAGCTGCTTATCGACCTTATCCTGAAGCTTGCTGATTTCGGCGCCGATTTTTACGTGTCCGCCGTCAGACAAATGCCTCAGCTCCTCGATCTTGGATTCGAGTTCGATTACCGATTTTTCAAAGTCGAGGGCCTGCATGGACGGCTATAATTAGTTAATCAGGCGTTCTGCCTATCACGAGATGCGCAAAGAGGCAAATTTTCCTACGAATTTCCGCAACCTGTTACACAAGAGCTTGTGCCCATACTGTTGAAATACAAAGAACTTACGAAATTTGGATAGGCCTGTCCGGGAAAGAAAGCTGCTCTTTGTCGCGCCAACTCGGATGGACATAATTGATCTCCATCAAGCGCCGAATGCCAATGATCGGCCTTTTTTCGAAACCATGCCACGTATGTTCGCCCGGAACGAAAACGACGGCCGAGTTGAATTCCGCCGATGCGCGCCCGCACCATTTCTTGTCATGATCGTAAATATCCGTGCCCCAATCCTTGGCTTCGGGGCCCGTGCACAAATAAATCACCATGGAAAAAAGCTTTTCGGGAACATCGTGATGCGGCTCCAGCCAGGCGCCGTCCGTATCCTGAATGTATTCCGTGCGCAGGAAACTGCCTTCGGCCTTTATGTCAAAGGTCTTCGCGCATAAGCGCGCAACTTCGGGACGTTGCAGAGCATCGGAAAACACGGAACAGACCGGAAAATCGGCGCGCATCCGGGGCGTGAAAAAAAAGCGCTTTTTGTTGTTCTCGTTCAGATCGCGCACGCCGCCGCACTCGTCGATAATCGGCGGGCGGATCGGCAGCATCATAATATTGGCGGCGATGTTTTCGGGAAGGGAGTTGGCTAAAGTCCAATGCACATAAGGCTCGGTGTCTCTTCGGCACGCTTCAAGGGAGGCGCAAAAATGGGCGGCCATATCGGCCGGCGAGGGCAGGTCGAAAATGCTCATGCAACTTTCCCTTTCAGCGCCTTCTTGCTTGGATTCTGACGCGGCATCAGGCCGATCAGCTTGTTCAAGAGGGGCACCGATTTTACGAAGGCGCTGATGCGATGGCGGCGATATTCGCTTTTGACATAGGCTTCGGAATCGCAATAGCAAAGCTGAAGGCTCATGCGGGGGCCTTTCTGCGGCAAATAGCCGTGCCAGGATTTGTCGCTGACCTTGAACATCCATATGCAGCCGAACTCGGGCGGGAATTCAAAGGCGTAGTCGTTGCGATCCGGCCCGTTTAAAATCCGCAAGCGCCCTTTTTCATAGGGCCATTCGCGGGTAAATCCGACAATGACGGTAACGATTTTATGCTTTGAATCCGGATGCGCATACCCTTCGTTGTATTTCCCCGAGGTATTCCCCATCATAACGATGACCGGCGGATTTTTGCTTAAATCCATATTGAATTTTTGCTCGACCAAATGGCGGAAACGGTCGCTCAGCAATTCCTTGATAACGCCGTCGAACTCGGGGCCGTATTTCAAATCCGGCAAGCCATAGCTGCCGCGCGTGGGAATAACCGGCGCATCGGCAAGAACCTGATCCATGAAACGCTTGGGAATGGCCGAGGCCGTATAGGCCCATTCGTAAGGAGCCGTCTTAAGCTCCATTGCCTTGATGGCGGCTTCGTCCAAATATTTAAAAGAAGCGTCTTCGTTCGGCATGTCTAATCCTTTCACCGTCGAGGCGGAAACCCCCTAGAAGGGGCGGAGTTTTTTCGAATCATTGGCTATTATGGCCAATCCTTCGATTTCCACAAGCCATTCGGGGCGGCACACGGGGGCTTGCACGAACATAAAAGGAATGTCGGGGAAGCGTTCGCGCAGGGACGCGCTTACCTTTTCGTAATCGTTCGGATCGCGCAAGTAGACAATCATATACATCATGTCGTCGATCGCAGCGCCGCCCGATTTCAGCAGCGCCTCGATGTTTTCAATCGTCCGGTCGAGTTGCTTCATCACATCGCCCGGATGCATGGTTTGGCCCAGGTGGTCGATGCTGGCGGTGCCGGAGATGAAAAGATGCGCGCGGTCGGCATAGGCGATTTTGGTGCCGCGCTCGAACGTGACGTTATATTCCTTGGTCGAACACAAATAATCGAAATCGTTAAGGAACGACATTTCGATTTTATCGAGATTCAAAATCGAATAGGCGTCCATCGTCACATAATCGTATTGATGGTCGCAGCAGCCTTCGATGCCGGTGCTGGCGATGTAGTGCGTGCTTTCCGTCAAATCCTCGCGCTGGAAAATCTCGCGCCTGCTTTTGACCATGCCCTGATAACAGATGTCGATATTCTTGATGAAAAGCCACGTGCGGATGCAGTTGTTCCTAAGATCGGCGCCGAATTTTCTAAGCGTATCGCAAAGGCCGTTAAACACTTCGCGCACCTGAAGCTCTTCCTGCGTCTGAGGCGTCAGGAAGCCGCAGCACATTTGCGAGCTCCATAAATGGCGAACGTCGTTCTTTTCGATAATGACGTGCTGGGGCGAAACGCGCTCTTTCAGAAGCGTGTCGGCGCATTCGATATGATAGGCGAAGAGGGCGATCCGCGAGAGCGGCAAAGGCATCTGCTGAACGAGGGAGAAAGCAATAGGGTTAGCGCGTGTATCGGCGAACAGGGGGCTGCGATAAAGCTTTTGCGCAAGATTGACGGCATCGCTGATAAAAAAGCGCTTGAATATTACGGACGCAGGTTTCAGCCCTAAAGTCTTCGCCGTTTCCGTATGACGCTCATGCAAGTGGGAAAGCTGCTCGTCGATAGACAGATTTCCTGGCGCTGTAATGAAAATAAAATGCTCTTTATCTCCATTTTTACTCGTAAAGCTACGGTGCGAAACTTCCTTGTTCGTGGACATTCTCTTGGAACCCTTTGATTTCGATTTATTTTTAGGTGGATGGGGAATCGCAAATAGACATAGCCTAAGCCTTAAAAAAAGCAAAAGGTTTGTTATGTAAGGCTTATTACTTTCATAGTTTATTAACCTAAAAAATTAGCGTATAATAACCAGCATAATAAATGGAGACATTCATGGTTATCGATTTCGTTAACTACGTCAAAATGAAGGAAGCTCAAAAGGCCGCCGAAGAAGCCGCGCGCCTTGCCGAGGTTCTGCGCCGCGAACGGTTGGAGCTGTTTCTTTCGGATACGCTTGCCGAACTGTTGGCTGCGTAAATTAGTCTTCATTTCATCCTAAAAAAAATGTATCTGAAGCGGCTCTGAAAGAGAGCGGCTTAAATCTTGTTAAGAGAAGCGAAAACATGCCTAAACAAACGATCTATGAAAACCTGGTTCAGCTTGGAAAAAAGACCGCCATTCCCGCAAGGCCGGACAAGGCCGTTTTGGAGCGCGTAAGCAATCCGCACAAGGGCACCGATTACGTCATCCGCTTTATGGAGCCGGAATTCACGTCGCTTTGCCCAGTGACCGGCCAGCCCGATTTTGCGCACCTGATTATCGATTACGTGCCGAAGGACTGGATCGTGGAAAGCAAGTCGCTGAAGCTTTATCTGTTTTCCTTCCGCAATCACGGCGCTTTTTATGAGGATTGCACCATCGACATCGTCAAAAAACTGCAAGGCTTCCTGAAGCCCAAGTGGATGCGCATCGGCGGCTACTGGTTTCCGCGCGGCGGGATGCCGATCGACATCTACTATCAAACGTCCGCGCCCCCGAAGGGCCTGTGGATACCGGAGCAGGGGATTCCCCCGTATCATGGGCGGTAACAGCTACTGATGCGTCGCAAAAATTAATAATTAACGCAGGATTTTGCCTACATCAGCCTGCGCAAACCCGTTTTGTGTTTGTTGGTTTCACGGTTTATATATATATAATATCTTCCATTAGAATGAATTCATAGTCGCAGGAGATTTAGGATGAGCAGGCCAAAGACCATTATTCATTTTTTCCACGTCGACATGATGGACTACATAGTCAATCTGACCGATGAAAATGTCGTCAATGGCTTTCCGCAATGGCATGTCGCCGCGAGCGCATACCGCCGGATAAATCGAAACAATACATTTTAGAGAAAGCCGAATTATGAGTCGTTCTTCATTGCTTTTGTCAACTGTGGCGCCCGGAATTGCTGGAGCGGCGCTTTCTGTAGCCACCGGGGACGGCATTTATTTTTTGGTAGGTTTTGCATCAGGCACAGTTCTCACCGCAGCGCATGGGTCGACTGATGATGAGCTCCTTGCCTATGGCGCGGCTGGATTAATATCGAATTTTGCTGTGGGCATGGCACTGCATAATGTCGTCAATATAGGCGCCGATACCCTTCCTGCCGATGCCGTTCACAACCTTTCGGAAAAACTTTCACAGTCCAATTTTACCCAAGTTCCGGCGCTGGCTGTCGGGGGTTTGGTGAGTTATGCCGGTCAAAAACTTTCGGGTGCGAAGGAGTCTCTTAAATCCGCCATTAAGTTTTCCGGAACGGGCCATGCGCCATTGCCGCGCATGAAGTTGGATTGTGCGGTTCCATAAACTAAGTTTTTCCCTACGGCCCCTTCTTCTTGGGCATATACCGCCGAAGCACGCCATAGATTTCATCAAGCTTCACGGGCTTGCTGATGTGATCGTCCATGCCTTCCATCAGGCACTTTTCCCTGTCGCCTTTCATGGCGTTAGCGGTAAGGGCGACGATGGGCGTGTGCCGGTGGGAAATAATTTCCAGCGCGCGAATGGCGCGCGTCGCTTCATAGCCGTCCATTTCCGGCATGTGGCAATCCATAAAAATAAGGTCAAAGGCGTTGTCTTTATACTTTTGCACCGCTTCGCGTCCGTTCTGGGCGGTGTCGACCGTGCAGTTG
>CAYVNS010000005.1:0-105552 GCA_964453225.1 uncultured Rhodospirillaceae bacterium | reverse complement strand
GTTATTTAACCAAGGGCTCTACCCATGACCGGTCTATAAATGGGGGGAAGGTCACGATTAAGAAAAACTATGGTCGGATAATGAAAACAACCTGGAGGTGGGCGTGAAAAGGATATTTTTTGTTTTTGCGATTCTTCTATGGGCATCATCTGCATTAGCTGATGAATATGTCGATGGCTATGTTCGCGCTGACGGTGGCTATGTTGAGCCTCATTTCCGTTCATCACCCGATGGAAATCCGTTTAATAACTATTCGACACAGGGAAATGTGAATCCCTATACGGGGCAGGAAGGACACAGAAACCCAGATTCGCATATGAACTATCCATCATCGGACAGACCGCCAGCACATAGAGGCAGTAGCTATCGATCGAACAGGGAGCATTAAGCATCGGCTAACAAGACCAATGAGACGTGCGATCTCGATCCCCATCATTTGATCTCTTACGTTCAGCAATTCTACACGTGGTACATTTTTTCTGAGGAAGAGCGCATGCCGTCTATCGGTCGCCCCGTAAGGCATAGAACCGCCGCCAAATTAAGAGAGATGTATCATCAAAGGGAAGATACTATCAAACAAAACCTGAGCGCGCGTTTTTGGGATTATCGGGAACAATCTTTGACTGAAAATCCTGCTTGGGACAACCATTTCTGCTGTCCCGATAGCGACGTCCTTATCTGCGCACAAGACTATAATCTGGAGGATTGGTATCCACGAAGATCCATGCGGATAATTACAATTAAACAGGACATGGCTATCATGACAGCAAGCAAGATTGGTAAAAATCAACTATCTATCAGCTTGAAGCCGGAAAACGGTAGTTGGAAAATCGATAGCGCAAGGAGACTTATTCATTAATACCTGTGCCTGTATACGGGCAAAACTATTCCACCTTCATGCGGGCTTCATGCAGGCTTAGTTCCTCCTCAATTTGCTACAGTCATATTCATTTCCATCTTTTGGAAGGGGTAACCCTAATTCCTTGAATAGGGCCCAGTCGGCATTGCAATATTTCCTTTGCGTTTTTTCGTGGTTGACTGCCTTCAGTAAATAACGCTCGAAATCATCTTCATAGATAAGCTTGTAAAGTGAAAAATCGACAAGTGTATTTTGTAAAATCGGGATTTCGCTTTTCAGCGTGGTGTTTAGATCGCGTTCGGCACATAATACGTAGAGCGCCTTTTCGTTTTTTTCTTGAGATTTCACCGCGATAAAACGGAAAGAAACCAGGCTGTCTTCATAAGTGTGCGGTTGGGAAAGCATAAACGGCGATTGTTTATCGTTATCAGTGTAGGCAATTTGCCATGCTTGACTATCTTTCGCCATAACCACGAAAAGGTCGCCCGTGTTAGCGCCATCGGTCTTATGCCGACCTCTCATGATATAAACTTCATTTATTCCGAATTGGAATGAATTGGCTCCATAAGCGATGTTTAAAGTTTCTCCGTTCTTAATTCTCTCTTTTATGTTTTCGGCCCTGCACGGAAGGGCGAAGGCAAGGGTTAAAAGGATGAGGATAAGTTTTTTCATTGTTCTGCTTCATGATAAGTTTCTTACTACTTTATAACGTCACCCTCTAACCATCCTTCCGTCTTTTGAATGGCATCAAGAAGCCGATCCATTTCTTCAACACTTAAATCTCCTACAATTTCATTACCATCAAATTTACCTATGGTTCTGATATTTTCTTGAACTCTGCCTGTGTCGTTTTCATTTCCTGGGGATCGCTTCTCAATTGCATGATTAATTGTCAGGTTTGAGTAGGCGTTAGATTTTAGCAGGTCTCTTGATGCCGCGCTTCCATCAGCTTCATTTTTAAAAACCGCAAATCCCTTTGATTCTCCTATTGATTTATGAGCCCTGGTAAATTTTCCATCGCGCAGATTTCCTGGATTATTATTTCGCCACGATAGAGAGCCTCCTATGCGAGTTTCAACAATGCCGTTTGGATAGTTTATCTGTATAGAATTGGGAGAAATCTGAAACACACCGTATTCCGCTGGCTTGCCGCAATCATACTTATCCGTTATTTGCCATTCCCCCCAGCATCTGCAATTAATTTCTCCTCCTGGTTGCTCGTCGCTATCTGCACCGAATATTTGTCCCTCTTTTGCTGCATGCGAAGCTCGCACTTTTGAATCGCCTTGCGTGCACCAGACGAAGGATTCCACTATTTCCCGAGGAATGTCCTGCAAATCAGAATTGAGGGCAATGTTTGTTCCGTTGTTTAAATACCGAGCAAATTGTTCCTGATAATAATCGCGTGAGGGGTTGATGTCATAGGGGGTCTGAAAGCCGGCAACGCATTGAAGCGTTGCAAGGTTGACGGTATTTGCGGTTTTTTTCGCGGCTTAAGGGATAATATTTCCTCGCAACCATGAAAATGCGCAATGGCAAGCAATGAGGATTCCGTTAACAAAAGGCCCTTCACCTGCCTCCCTACCAGCCCGTCAAGCTGATAAAACCTGATCCACCTCCAATAGCGGCGCATGGCTTCGCGAACAATGTATTCCTGCGCAGAATCATTATTCAAAAAATCCTCGACCGAGTTGAGCTTGCGTCTGCCCGTCCATGTGCCTTTCCAGCTATTCGACAGGCCAGCATCATGTTTAGCAAATATGTAATAGCCTAAAGACGCCAATAATTGCTCCGTCATTCGGTATTTGCCGATTTTTCCGTATCCCTTCTTTGGATCTTCGGCTGAACGATACTGTTTTGTTGAATTTGTGTCGCAGGCCCTTTTCAAATCTCCAGATGCGATTTTGCCGAGCCAATAAAAATATCTCTCATATTGAGTTGTCATAATATTATCCTTTTTGAAAGCCTGCGTAACGCCTAAGCTATGATCGTAAGAATTTTTCGTGCAGCCTCAACTGCGAGACAGACCGTTATATATCTCCATCCCAATAGAGTCAAGGGATGTTTCCCATTTTCGGGGGCTTCTTGATGGGCTGGCGCCTGCTGTAAAAAAATAAAAAGCCCCGCGCCTTTCGGAGCGGGGCTTTTATGCTTAACCGTTGTTACACGGCATTCATGGAGGCCAGGATTGCCAGCAGCAAAATGGCCACGATGTTGATGATCTTGATCATCGGGTTGACTGCGGGACCGGCCGTATCCTTGTACGGATCGCCGACGGTGTCGCCCGTGATGGCGGCTTTATGGGTTTCGGAACCCTTACCGCCGTAGTTGCCTTCCTCGATGTACTTCTTGGCGTTGTCCCACGCGCCGCCGCCCGAGGTCATCGAGATGGCGACGAACAGGCCCGTCACGATTGTGCCGAGCAGCATGGCGCCCAAGGCCGTGAACGCTTCGGCCTGCGAGGCCACCGCGCGAACGACATAGTAAAGGACGACAGGCGCCGCAACGGGAAGCAAAGACGGAACGATCATTTCGCGGATCGCCGCCTTGGTCAGGATATCAACCGCCACGCCGTATTCGGGCTTGGCCGTTCCCTGCATGATGCCCTTGATCTCCTTGAACTGGCGCCGGACTTCCTGCACCACCGCGCCCGCCGCGCGGCCAACGGCCGTCATCGCCAAAGCGCCGAAGAGGTACGGCAAGAGACCGCCCATGAAGAGGCCGACGACCACATACGGGTTTTGCAGATCGAACTTAACCTCGACCGAGGGGAAGTAATGCTGCAAGTCCTGAATGTACGCCGCAAAGAGAACCAAAGAAGCCAGCCCCGCCGATGCGATGGCGTAGCCTTTCGTCACGGCCTTGGTCGTGTTGCCGACGGCGTCCAAAGCGTCCGTCGTCACGCGGACTTCCTTGGGCATATTGGACATTTCCGCAATGCCGCCCGCGTTATCCGTGACGGGGCCGTAGGCGTCGAGCGCCACGATCATGCCCGCCAGCGACAACATGGTCGTTGCCGCCAGAGCGATGCCGAAGAGACCCGCGCACATATAGGCGATGATAATGCCCGCGCAAATCACCACCACCGGCAGAGCCGTTGACTCCATCGATATGGCCAAGCCCTGAATGACGTTCGTGCCGTGGCCCGTAACCGAGGCCGCCGCGACGCTTTTCACGGGACGGTAGGCCGTGGACGTATAGTACTCGGTGATCCAGACCATAAGCGCCGTGACCGCAAGGCCGGTGAGGGCGCAGTAGATCATCTGGCGTCCGCCGACTTCGAGGCCGTTCGTCATGGTGACGACGCCGTCGACGCCGATCATCGTATTGATGACGGAGACAATGAAGGCTGCGGAAAGAATGCCCGCGACGATCAAGCCCTTGTAAAGGGCGCCCATGATGTTCCGGTTTTTGCCCAGGCGCACGAAAAAGGTACCCAGAACCGAGGCCACGATGCATACGCCGCCGATCAGAAGGGGCAGGACCATCATGGTGCTCCGCGCCTCGCCGGTGAAGAAGCTGACGGCCAGAAGCATGGTCGCCACAATCGTGACGGCATAGGTTTCGAACAAGTCCGCCGCCATGCCCGCGCAATCGCCGACATTGTCGCCGACGTTATCCGCGATCACGGCAGGGTTGCGGGGATCGTCTTCGGGAATGCCGGCTTCGATCTTGCCGACGATGTCCGCGCCGACGTCGGCGCCTTTCGTGAAGATGCCGCCGCCGAGACGGGCGAAAATGGAGATCAGCGAGGCGCCGAAGCTAAGGGCGACCAGCGCTTCGATGATGGTGCGCATCGATGCGTCATCCGCGCCGCCCTTCCATTGCAACAGGGCGTAATAGTAGCCAGCGACGCCGAGAAGGCCGAGGCCGACGACCAAAAGGCCCGTGATCGCGCCCGCCTTGAAGGCGACCCCGAGGGCCTTTTCCATGCCTTCGTTGGCGGCTGCGGCCGTGCGCACGTTGGCGCGAACCGACACGTTCATGCCGATGTAACCCGCCGCGCCCGACAAGCACGCGCCGATCACAAAGCCCAAAGCCACATGGGCGCCGAGCGTATAGCCCAAAATAGCGCAAATGACGATGCCGACGACGGCGATGGTCATATACTGGCGGTTCAGGTAGGCCATAGCGCCTTCCTGAATGGCCGCCGAAATTTCCTGCATTCTGGCCGTGCCCGAAGGCGCTTTCAGTATGCTTCGGCTTGCGAGAAGTCCGTACAGCAGGGCAAGCAAGCCACAGCCGAAAATGAGCGTAAATGCGTTATTCATCTCTGTCCTCGAGGGGTTGGTTAAGAGAATTCCCTTCCGGCCACCAGAGGAGCAATGAATCGATCCGTCCGGGTCACGAGCGCAGAGCGAGCGACATCAAACGACCTCTATTCACCGATCCTCCTGGTAAAGCCTCGGAAAGGAATAATAAATCGTTCGCAGAATGCCTTAAGACATATGCAAAGGCAAGAGTCTGGTTAAAAAAGCTTAATAAAAGCCCTTAAGGCAATTATCGGCCCCGCCTCCGCGAGCAAATGCTGTAATATCAGGCCGCCTGAAGTTCTAATTCGGCTTCGCAGAAAAAGGCGACCGCTTGCACGGCCCATCCGGGCGTGTCGGTGCCATCGGCGGTCAGGACAGCGTTGCAAACTTCGTGCTTTTCATCGCTGAGCATCGCACCGGCTGCCGTCAGCTCTTCATGAAGGTCGGCGCTGGCGGAAACCATCATGCCGCCGATTTTGCTGGAAAGAGTCAAAAGCGCAACCCCCGCTCCGATTGCGGCGATGGGCTTTCCGGCTTCGAGGAAATGATTGACGATGCGCCGTGTATGCAGATTGCCTTTAAGCTTGGCAATGGCGCGTTCGCCGCCGGGAATAACGAGAAAATCGAAATCCGATCCCAACGATTCCCCGATGTGCGAATCAACGGGGAAATAGTGCCCCCAGTGATCCTTTTGCCAGCCATTAACGACGCCTTGTTCGGGCGCGACGGTTTTAAATTTGGCCTTCGCCCCCATGAGGGCGCGCTGAATTTCGGTCATTTGGTTTTCATCAAAGCCGTTTGCGGCAAGAATAGCGATGGTTTTACCGGCAAGCGTTGCGGTCATACGTAAAAGCTCCTTGAAATTTTCTGATAGCGCAAAAAGTCGTTCTTAAGCACCAAATACGATGTTGCGCCAATATGATGTTGCACCAATACGATGTTAATGCCTGTTTTTGCACGTTGATTTAGGTGCGGCAAGCGCAAGCCCCCGCGAACCATGGCCTTTGTACATAAGAATCGGCGGAAGAGAAAGCAAGGAAATAGTTTCATATTGGACGATTTTTAATATCTGATGCGCTTTTGGAACAGTTTTGATACTTTATATTATAGGATCAGTGAAAGCCGCCACGCCGTTCGACTTCACTCGCTCTGCGCCTCGCCGGCCGCTTGACGGGCTTCCTTCGCCTTTTCAATAGGTTCTTCAGTTCCGGCGAGGATCCGTCTCCGCGCAACCGCTCGTGACCCATGCGTGCTCTTCATGGGTTCGTTGGCGTTCTTGCCTGCCGGAGTTGAAACCGGCGCCTTTTTTACTATATCCTAAGGGTCTGGGCCTGATACTTATCCATTCATAATGGAAGGCTTAGTTCTTTCCCTGTTAATGAGCTTTTGAAAGCTCGGTAAAAGGAACCGTTTGTGAATAACAGTCTTGGCAAAAATCTGGCGCTTCTTTTCATCATCGGAATGCTGCTTGCCCTTTTGTTTAATACCTTTCAGTCGGGGGGCGGCGCGCAGACCCCGCCGGCCATGCCTTTCAGCGATTTCATGACGAATGTCGAGACCGGCAAGGTCAGCGACGTGTCGATCCGCGGGCTGGCGGTGGCCGGCCATTTAAGCGAGGGCAACACCGCCTTTTCCACCGTTCTTCCCGGCGATGCGTCCGTTTCGGACAAGCTTTTGGCCAAGGGCGTCAAGGTCGTGGTGCAGGCCGAGGATCGCGACGCGCCGACCTTCTGGAGCCTTTTGCTGAACTGGTTCCCCGTTCTTCTTATGGTGGGCGTGTGGATTTTCTTTATGCGCCAGATGCAATCGGGCAGCGGGCGGGCCATGGGCTTTGGGCGCAGCCGCGCGCGCATGCTTAACGAAAAAACCGGCAAGGTGACGTTCGAGGACGTGGCCGGCATCGAGGAAGCCAAGCAGGAATTGCAGGAAGTCGTGGATTTCCTGAAAGATCCGCAAAAATTCCAGAAGCTGGGCGGCAAGATTCCGAAAGGCGTTTTGCTTGTCGGCCCGCCGGGCACCGGCAAGACCCTGACGGCGCGCGCCGTTGCGGGCGAGGCGAATGTGCCCTTTTTCACGATTTCGGGCTCGGACTTCGTTGAGATGTTCGTGGGCGTGGGCGCGTCGCGCGTTCGGGACATGTTCGAGCAGGGCAAGAAAAACGCGCCTTGCATTATTTTCATCGACGAGATCGACGCCGTCGGACGCCACCGCGGCGCGGGCCTTGGCGGCGGCAACGACGAACGCGAGCAGACGCTGAACCAGCTTTTGGTCGAGATGGACGGATTCGAGGCCAACGAAGGCGTGATCCTGATCGCGGCCACGAACCGGCCCGACGTTCTGGATCCCGCCCTGCTTCGCCCCGGGCGTTTCGACCGGCAGGTGTTCGTGCCCAACCCCGATATTCTGGGGCGCGAGAAGATTTTAAAGGTGCACATGCGCAAAGTCCCGCTGGCGCCGGACGTCGATGCGCGCGTCATCGCGCGCGGCACGCCCGGCTTTTCGGGAGCCGACCTTGCGAACCTTGTAAACGAGGCGGCGCTTATGGCGGCCCGCGCGGACAAGCCCGCCGTCGGCATGGCGGAGTTCGAGGCGGCCAAGGATAAGGTCATGATGGGCGCCGAGCGGCGGTCGATGGCCATGACGGACGACGAGAAGAAGCTGACGGCCTATCACGAGGCGGGACACGCCCTTGTGGGGCTGAACGTGCCGCAGAGCGATCCTTTGCACAAAGTCACGATCATTCCGCGCGGGCGCGCGCTGGGCGTGACGATGAATCTTCCCGAACGCGACAAATACGGCTCGACTCTGGTGGAGCTGACGTCGCGTATCGCCATGATGTACGGCGGGCGCATCGCCGAGGAAATCATCTTCGGCAAGGGCAACATCACCACGGGCGCGTCGAGCGACATTCAGCAGGCGACTCTTTTGGCGCGGCGGATGGTCACCGAATTCGGCATGTCCGAAAAGCTTGGCCCCGTGCATTATGCCGCCAACGAGCAAGAGGTTTTTTTGGGCCATTCCGTGGCGCAGCAGAAAAACGTTTCGGAATCCACGGCGGAGCTGATCGACGAGGAAGTGCGCCGCCTGATCGACGAGGGCGAAAGCGCCGCGCGGCGGATCTTAACGACGCACCTGGACAGCCTGCACAAAATCGCGCAAGCGCTTCTGGAGTTCGAGACGCTGTCGGGCGACGAGGTGAAGGCCTTATTGCGCGGCGAGGCCATTGTGCGCACCGAGGATAAAGAGCCGCCCGTCGCGCCCGCCCCAACCAGGCAGGGCTCGGTGCCGGCCGCGTCCTCGAAGCTGCCCGATCCTCTTGTCCCCACGCATCAGACGGCTTGACAGGGGAACGATGGCGACGAAGGAAAAAAAACCTGAAGCCAAGCCGCCGTCAAAGCCGGGCAAGGCGAAAATCATTTTCTTTCTCGTTCTTGTGTGCGCGGCCACGCCGTTCATGTTGCCGTCGCTTGTGCTTCTGATGGCCGGGCTGGCGCCGACGTACGTCGCGTTCGCCACCGACAACGATCGCCAAAAGTCCGGCGCGACTTCCGTATGCGCCATGAACGTGGCCGGCATCGTTCCCTATCTCATCGACCTTTGGGCAAAGGGGCAGACGCTGGGTAACGCCTTTCTTATATTGGGCGATCCGAAAAGCTGGCTTGTGATTTTGGGCGCGGCCGCCATCGGCCAGTTGATCGTTTATACGATCCCGTCGTTCGTCGCCATTTTATCCCTGAACCATGCCGAATCCCGCCTGCAAACCTTGCGCAAAAACCTGGACTTTCTGAAGGAATCGTGGGGACCGGATGTCGCGACGACAAAGCCGGTTGACAAAATCATGCAAGGCTAACCTCTCGCCGTTAACCATGCTTTGGGATTTCCGCCCGCCGCGCCCCGTGCTAAAAAAGCCTCCTTTGAACCGGGGGTTCTTTTATGTATCGCGGCTCTTCATATAAGATGGACCGGCAATCCTTTTTAAGCATCGCGAAAAACCACCGCGCGGCTATCACGTCCTATGTTCTGAAGGGCTATAAAGGCCCGTCCGGCGAAGATTTGGCCGTTGACGTTGCGGCGGTCGGCCCGAAGGACGCCGCGCTTGTTATTCTCATGACGTCGGGCATTCATGGAGTCGAGCTTCCCTTCGGCTCGCGCCTGCAACGCGACTGGCTGAAAGAGGCGGCGCATCTGTGCCACGGCAAGGCAAACGTGCGTTTTGTGTTTGCGCATGCATTGAACCCTTTTGGCGCCGCTTATGGGCTGCGCGGCGACCAGCAAAACATCGATCTAAACAGAAATTTCGTTCGTTTCCCCGCGACGCCGGAAACCGCCTCAAGCTACCGCGCCCTTGCCAAGGCTTTTGCGCCGAACGATCTTTCCTTTTTGTCGCTTAGCCGGTCATGGGTGGCGATGGCCGGCTTCGTGCTGGCCAACGGACAGGGCAAATTCAAGCAGGCGCTGGCAGGCGGGCAGTATACCTATCCCGACGGCCTTTATTACGGGGGCAAAGATTATTCGTGGACGCATGGCGTTTGGAACAACATCCTTGAGCGCGAGATTCCGGAACGCGCAAACGCTTTATGGCACATCGACCTTCACACCGGCGAAGGCGCGTTCGGCGACTGCAAGGTTCTGGTCAACGCGCCCGCGGGCTCCGAAATTTATGAGCGCGCGCGCAAAATTGCGCCGCCGCTTTTTGTGACATCGACGGCGAGCGCCTTGGCCCAACTGTCAGGCGACATCGCGGACGAGACGCTGCGCTTTGCTGCCAAGCGGCCCGGCATGACGGCGACGCCGATGGCGCTGGAGTTCGGGACGTCGAATTTTTTGATGCTGGACGTTTTGCGCGCCATGATCCTGCGCAACACGCTGTATGTGCGCCATGGCGACGCGCACCCACGGGCGGGGAAAATAATCCAAAATATGCACGCTTTGTTCTATCCGCCGAGCGACAAGTGGCGGCAAAGGGCCGAGAAAAACGCCAATGTCTTCTGGCTTCACCTGAAAGCCGCCGTTCCTGCTTAGAGCAAAGCCCGTCAGTTAAAATCGTTCTTGAAGATCCAACTTGAAAATTCATGAAGAAACAAATGAGATGCTCGCCAGCGCCTGCCCCTTACCCGATACGGGGCAGGCATGACGATAGTTCTAACTGAATGGGAAGGGCTCTAAATTGATTCCGCATCTCGCCTGCACTTACTTTTGCAGCGGCACACTGTGATTTCTTCATGCACTATCTATGCAAGTAAGTGACAGGCTGCGTGCGGAATGACGGTTCTTTTTTTTACTATGGCGCGGAACAGGCGCTAACATTTCTCGTGGCGAGGCCATCTGGATTCCGGGCTCTCGCCAAAGCTTTCGCTTTGTCTCGCCCCGGAATGACACTGATATGAAAACCAAATGGGGTGCCCGCCCGAGCCTTTTGTTTGATGGATAATGCTCTTAGTTTTTCTCTTTGACGCGGCCCCATTCCGCGATGCGGGAGAGATGCGCGTAATCGTCGCGCGCCGGTTCAAGCCAGGGTTTCGGAACCGCTTCGTAAGGCGTGGCCGGATCGGCAAAAGTCGCAATCAGCTGTTTGAGGCCGCTTTCGGCCCTTGCGACAAGCTCGGGCAAGTTTGCATCGAAACAAACCTTGTTGCAGTTTTTGCCGGATTTTAAGACCCAGTATTCGCACGAAGCAACCGACGCTTTCGACATGTTTTTGAAGCCGCCGACCGACGCGATCAAGGCCAAAAGAGGAAGCTGCGGCTGGAAGCCCTTGTGGACATCCTTGCCGGTCGGCACGCGGCCCGTTTTATAGTCGATGATTTTGAGGCTGCCATCCGCTTGCGTGTTGATGCGGTCGGCGCGGCCCTTCAGCGTGAAGCCATCGAGGCTATAGCTTCCCTCCGCTTCGATGCCATTTTCGTGCGGCGCCTCGCCCGCGCGCCGCGCGTCGCGCTCTTTTTCAATGAACCAGGCGGCGCTTTCGGCGAAGCGCGTCTCCCAAAAAGCGCGGATGCGCGGATTGTCTTCTTCGGCAAAAATCCCGTGCGCCAAAGCGATTAGTCGTTCGGCGGCATCGGGGGGGAGATCCTGGCGCCAGACGCTGGAAAACTTTTCGATGGCCGTGTGGATCATCGACCCGCGATCCGCCGCATCAACCTCGGGGTCCAGTTCGTCAAGCTTTTTCAGGCGCAGGATGTATTCGGCATAAATGGCGTATGGGTTGCTGAGCCATGTCGCGATTTTCGTGACGGACAGGCTTTTTGGGCGATCGGCGAGCGGCGGGCGCGGCGAGGGCTTGGCGCAGGGTTTCGGCTCCGACTCCGGCGCATCGAGCGCGAGGGCCCATTCTTTCCATGGCCGCGCGTCGGCAAGCGCGTCGCGCTTGCCCTGCGACAGGCCCGCGGCTTGCAAAACCGCGTCGAGCTGCATCAAAAAACGCGAGGGAACCGTGGGCGCGCCGCCCGCTTTCAAAGCGCGCGTGAGCATAACTTCCTTGCCGGACACCAGCTGCACGAAATCGTGCGCGGACAAGCCAATGCGAAATTCGGGCGACGGCAGGCCCAGCTTTTTGCGCATCGGCCTTGAAAGCCACGGATCGAAACCGACATCCGGCGGCCAGCTGCCTTCGTTCAGGCCGCCGAGAACGACCAGATCGGCATCGATCAGCCGCGCTTCGAGCGGGCCGAGGATGCTAAGGCCGGGGTGCGTTGCCCTGCCCGAACGCAAGAGCTTGCTGCCGGCGAGCGCCTTATACAAAAGGCCGTAATCGCCGCCCGTCAGGGGCGGAAAATCCGCCGCGCTGCTTTGCCAGTCCTCCAGCCAGGCGACGATGTCCTGCCCCTGCTCGCCCTTCCAAAGAATCGCCGCGCCGTTTTCTTTCGTCGTCGTCGCAAGGGATTCGGCGACGGCGATATGCGTCGCGATCCGCTCGGCAAGGGGTCTTTTTTCGCGCCAACGGGCGATCAGCGGCGCCAGAGGCTCTTTAAGGAAGGCAAGGTCTTCTTTTTGCCCTTTCCGGATGCGCAGCTCGGCCTCGCGGGCGCGGTCGCGGCATTGTTTCGGCTCGAGGCCGCACGCGGCGCGGGGATGCTTTAAAAGAGCGAGGGCGTCGACATTCCCGGCTGCCGGGTCGGCGGCGTTCAAAACCAGATGAAGAAACGCGCCCAGAGGGCTTGAAAGAACGGACGCGCCGCCGGAATCGTCGACCCTTACGCCCCAGCGCGATAGCAGCGCCGCGACGCGCGCGGCCAGGGCGCGGTCTGGCGTGACGAGCGCCGCTGTTTTGTTGGGGGTTTCCAAAATTTCACGAAGCCGCAAGGCGATGACTTGCGCTTCTTCCTGGGGATGGTCGAGGACGAGGCGGGTGACGCCGTGCGTCGCCGAAGGGTCGAGACGGCCTTTGAGCTCGCGCCAAAGGTTCGGCGCCTGAGCCGGGCGAAACGCTTCGCTGAGCCATACGGCGCGCGCCGCCCCGCCCCCCTGCTTTTCGGAAGGAAACAGGCGCACGGCCCCGCGGTCGATGCCCATGCGTTGCAGCAACGCCTTCATGCTGTGCTGCGGATGCGTTTCGTCGATTTCCTCCCACGCTTCGGGATCGATATCCAGATCGAGGCCGGGAAGGATCACCATCCCCTTGGGCATGGCGGCGATGGTTTTTAAAAGCTCGGCCGTTGCGGGAACCGCGCCCGTCGAACCGGCGGCGATGACGGGATAGGCGGGAGGACGGCGTCGCCATAGCTCGGCTTGCGCGGCAAGAACCTTGTTGCGCCGGTCGGCGGGGTCGAGGCATCCCTCTTCCTTCAAAATAGCGGGCCAGTGCGTCGTGACGATGTCGAGAAACGCGATGGTTTGCTGCCAATGTTCGGCCAATTCCCGCTCTTCGACCAGTTCGGGAAGGCGCTTCAGATCGCACGCGGCGATTTGCGTCTGATCGAGGAATCGCGCCAAAGCCTCTGCCGACAGCACGGCCTGATCCCATGAGAGGTGCGGATCCCGCCGCTGCACGTGCCGCGTAAGCAGCATCAACCGGCGCATCGGCGCGAGCGCCGGCGGGAAGTCGTCGCTTTCGGCGTCGGCGAAGATCAACTCGTCTTCATCGATGTCGCCGAGCGCGCGCAGGCGCGGCAAAAGCGTCGCCCTGCCTTCCGCCCGCTTGGCGAAGACCATGCCCAAATGCCGGCACGCACGGCGCGTCGGAAGAAAAAGGCGCACGTTCGACAGCTTGAAGGCGTCGCCGTCCGCCTGCCGCCAGAGCTCGGCCGCCAGCGTTTTGAGAAAAGGCTTGTCCGGCGGAATGGTGAAGACGTTTTTCCTGCCCGCGGTCATAGTGCCCATCCCTTGCCGGACGCCAAAAGGTCGTTGGCGGCCTTGAGGTCCTCGGGCGTGCCCACGTGATAGCAAGCGCCTTGATGTTCGAGGCCGTAAAGGCGGCCTTTGGCTTCGGCGTCGTCCCAGATGAGGCTGTTGGAAAAGGCCTTGGCCGGCGGATGCGCGAAGAGCTGCGGCTTCAGAATTTGCGCCGAAAGCATGACGTAGGGCCTTGGCGGCGGCTTGCCTTTTCGCGTGAGCCGGCCTTCGCTGTCCATCAGGAAGTCCCCGCGCGGCGAAAAGCCGCGCGCGGCTGCGGTGCGCATAACGAGCAAAAGCGCGTCCATGCGATCGGGATTCCACGCGCGGCGCATGCGCGCGAGGCTTGGCTCGGCCCCGTCCGTCCAGGGCAAGTCGGCGTTCAGCGCGAAAAAAGGCGCGTCGAAATAGCGCAAGGCGTTGGCGATGCCGCCGCCCGTTTCAAGCAATTCCTGTTCGCGGGAGATGACGATCTCGATATCGCAGCGCGTTTTGAGATGGTCGGCGATGAGATCGGCCAGATGCCACACGTTGACGACCGCGCGCGTGATCCCCGCGGCAACGAGCTTGTCGAGCTGGAGATCGAGCATGCTTCGGCCCCCCACTGTCAAAAGGGGTTTGGGCGTCGCAAGCGACAGGGGCCGCATGCGCAGGCCCTGCCCCGCCGCAAGAACCATCGCCGTCCTGGACAGCGCGCCCGTCATAAACCGGCGCTCGCGTAAGCGGAGGCCCAAGCCCTTAGGGGCCGAAGGCACGGTTCTTTCAGAACATGCAAAAGATGGTGGCGGATGCGCGGCACGAAAGCGAGCTTTTCGGGGCGCCCCCCCTCGGCCATGCGCGCCAGGATGCCCAAAACGCGCATATGGCGCTGCGCCGACAGAACCGCGCAGGCTTGCATCATGTCATACTGGGGGATTTGGCTTTCCGTCATTTCGCGGTAATAGGCGACGACGTCGGGAAGAAGCGCAAACCCTCCGTTGCGCCGCACTTCTTCGCACAAAGAGGCAAGGTCGTACGCGACGGGGCCTTTGCCCGCATCCTGAAAATCAAGGACGCCGAGGCCGCCGGAGTCGATGTCCATGAGATTGTCGGGCATGAAATCGCGCAGCATGAGGCTTTGCGGCAGGGCGCTGACCGGCTTGAGCGTTTCTTGCCACGCGGCGCGGAAATCCTGCCTTTCGTTTTCCGCCGCCACCCGCTTTTCCGCGAACGGCAGGTAGGCGTCGAGGAAAAGCTCGGCCTGCACGATGAACAGCGCGGCATCG
This sequence comes from uncultured Rhodospirillaceae bacterium, assembly GCA_964453225.1. GTDB lineage: Bacteria > Pseudomonadota > Alphaproteobacteria > UBA9219 > UBA9219 > CAIXLI01. Next base: position 90,844 of record CAYVNS010000005.1, on the reverse strand, counting down.
TAAACCGGCAGGTTTGCGGCCGCGAGGTCGGCTTCGTTCAGGTTGCGATGAAGGCGCGCGAGCACCTCGGCCGCCCGAAGGTAATAGGGGCGCGACGGCGCGCCGTTATCGAGCCGCGCGCCGACGTTGCTTGTGCCGAAGTCCTGCATCAGGACAAGGCCTTTGTCCGCTTCGGCGGCATAAATGTCCGGCGCATGCACCTGCGCCTTTCGCAAAAGCGCGGCCACGGCCACGAATTCAGGCGTTTTTTGATCGTCCCCGGCATCCATCAATATGGCTGTCTCGCCGGACGTTTTTCTCAGCCGCACATAGCGGCGCGGGGAAAAATCCGCCGCAAGCGTTTCGCTTGAAGCGCCGCCCCATCGATGCGTATTGAGAAATGCGGTTATTTCAAGAAGACGGTCGGACATAGGGCGTTCGTTATGAGCGGCAAAGTAGGCAACTTTACGCAAAATCGCCTTCCATGGCAATTCGCTTCCGTTCTTGCTTAAGAGGAAAATACCCTTATGATCTTTATTTATGCGCTTTCTTTCGCTTTTGACATGCCTGTTGTTTTATAGCGGCGCGGCTTTGGCCGCCGATGCCGCGCCGGCGGCGGCCTTTTTTCCCGTCCTTCCTTTGGGCGCGGCGAAGAATACGCTTCCCCAGCTTGTTCCCTTGGCGGCCAGCGCGCGGCTGGAGGGCGTTCATTCCGGCGTGACGCGCGCGATTATCGTGATCCATGACGAGATGCGCGACGCGAACGCGGCCGTGGCCACGCTTTCGGCTTTGGCGGGCGAACAAAACGCGTCGATCCTGATCATCGCGCCGCAATTTTTATTGCCTTCGGATATTGTGCGCTTTGCCGATCAGTTGCCGGAAAAAGGCAAGGCTTTCGCGGCCTGGCAAATTTCAGGCTGGCACAAAGGCGACGAATCCATGCCCGTTTCGGGGCGGCGCAGCGTGAGTTCTTTTGCCGTTATCGACTTGTTGTCGATGTATCTATCGGACAAAACCGCCTACCCCGATTTGAACACGGTTGTCATCGCGGGCTTCGGCGCGGGCGGCAATTTCGTGCAGCGCTATGCAGCGTTTACGATTGCCGAGGATGTCCTTGCGAAACAGGGCATCAACGTGCGCTATGTCGTGGCGTCCGCCGGCAATTATTTGTATCTTACGCCCAACCGGTTTCGCGGCGGCCGCAGGGGCTTTGGCGTTCCCGAAAACGCCGATTGCCCCGGCTACAACGCTTATCCTTTCGGCCTTGATAACCTGACCGGCTATGTGCGGCAGCGCGGCGCGAACGCCGCCAAAATCGATTACGCCGAGCGCGCCATTTTCTATCTCAACGCCAAGGGGCCCGATTTGTTTCCCGAGTCCGATTGCGCCGCGCTTTTGCAGGGCCTGACCGCCGCCGAGCGCGCCGAGCGGTATCGTTTGTATCTTCAATCCCTGTATGGGGACAACGCCGCGCGGACGCACGTTTTCGCCATGGCCAAGAACGACAAAAACGACGCGGAAAGCCTGTTTGCCTCGCCTTGCGGCATCACCGCCTTGTTCGGCGACGGGCAGTGCCCCCCTGCCTATGGGAGAGTTCAGTGAAAATTCTTTTCCTTGGCGACATTTTCGGCCGCGCTGGACGCGAAGGCGTGCAGCAGCAGTTGCCGGAGCTGAAAAAGCGCCTGAAGCCGGACGTCGTCATTGCCAATGCGGAAAACGCCGCGGCCGGCTCGGGCCTGACGATGAAGGTCGCGGGCGAGCTTTTTGCCGCGGGAATCGATTGCCTGACGCTGGGCAATCACGCGTGGGATCAGCGCGAAATGATCACCGCCATCGGCAACGAGCCGCGCATCGTTCGCCCGCTGAATTATCCCGACGGAACCCCCGGCAAGGGTTTTTATCATCTTCGCCTGCCGGACGGGCGCGCGCTTCTTATCGTGAGCCTTATGGGGCGCTTGTTCGTCGATCCCGTCATCGATGATCCCTTTCCGGCGTTGGAGAAGGTTTTGGCCGCGCACAAGCTTTCGGGCCGCCTTCCCATTTTTGTCGATTTTCATGCCGAGGCAACCTCGGAAAAAATGGCCGTCGCCAATGTTTTCGATGGCCGCGTGAGCGCCGTGATCGGCAGCCATACGCATGTGCCGACGGCCGATGAGGTTGTTCTGCCCAAAGGCACCGCCTATATGTCCGATGCGGGAATGTGCGGGGATTACGACAGCATTGTCGGCATGAAAAAGGACGTGGCGATCTGGCGGTTCACGCGGAAAACGCCGCCCATGGAGCGCAAATCCCCAGCCGAAGGCCCTGCCACGGTTTGCGGCGCCTTCATCAAGACAAGCGACGACACGGGGCTTGCGTTGACGATCGACGGGGTTCGGATTGGCGGCATTTTAAAGCCAAGCGACGCGCGTGTCGGCTAGGGCCGATGGATTTTGACGCACCCGCTAAAAAAAGACATAAAACAAAAGACCCTTTTCGCCTCAATATCTGATAGAATTCTTATCAGATCGTGATAGTATTGACCGTTTTATTTTCAATATGTACATTTTATCCACAGTTTAAACAATGACGTGTTTCTTGCTATGCACCCGACTTCAAAAAGGCCTATATCTAAAAGCGGGTTCGGCTATTAGCCGTTCTTTTTATAAGGGTTTCGGATTAATGGGACGCAAGACGCTTTGCACGCTTTCGACGGCAAACCTTCTTCATAATTTAGAGGTTCTTCGGAAAAAAACCCCACGCTCCAAGATTATGGCGATGGTCAAGGCGAATGCTTATGGACATGGCATTCGTTCGGTTTCCCAAAGACTTAGCAATTACGTGGATGCCCTTGGCGTCGCCTCGATCGACGAGGCCCTTGCGCTTAGGCAGGCGAAGGTTGAGGCGCCGATTACCCTTATCGAGGGCGTTTTTGCCCCCGAAGAGCTTTCCCTTGCCTCCGAACAGGGGTTTTCCGTTGTTTTTCATAGCCTCCATCAGCTGGATTGGCTGAAGCAAAATACGTCCGTCAAGCTGCGTGCCTGGCTTAAAATTAACACGGGCATGGGGCGGCTGGGCTTCCCGCCGGAAGAAGCCGATAAAGCCATGCGGGTTTTATCCGAAAGCCCTTCCATTATCGAGCCGGTCGGCATCATGTCGCATTTCGCCTGCGCCGACGAGCCAGAACAGCCGATGAACCAATACCAGATCAATACCTTCCGCGCGTTTGCGGACAAGCATCCGGGCGAGAAAAGCTTTTGCAATTCGGCGGCGCTCTTTGCTTTCCCGGAAGCGCACTATGATTGGGTGCGCCCCGGCTTGGCTCTTTACGGCGCGTCGCCTCTGGCCGGCGTTTCCGCCGAGTCTTTGGGCCTGAAGCCGGTGATGACCTTCCTGACGGAAATCATCGCCATCCAAAAATTCAAGCGCGGCGACGATATCGGCTATGGCGCTTGCTATAAGTGCCCGGAAGACATGCCTGTGGGCATTGCGGCCATGGGTTATGGCGACGGCTATCCGCGCCTCGTTCAGGAAAAGGCCTCGGTTGTAATCGACGGCGAGCTTTGCCCGGTTATCGGCCGCGTGGCCATGGACATGGCGGCCATCGACTTGCGGCCTTGCGCCAATGCCGCCGTCGGCGACAAGGTGACGGTGTGGGGCGACGGCCTTCCGGTCGAAGCTTTAGCGCGGGCCAGCGACCGCATCGCCTACGATCTTCTGACCGGCGTGCAGAACAGGGTTAAGTTCGTTTGGCAGGCTGCGGACGAAGTGGAAGAACGGTACGTGCCCCGCCGCGCCGCCGTCGGCTAGCCCGCGATCCGTCCAGATGGAAGCATCCTTTGCTTCCATCTGGACGGTGAATCGCTGGTCTTATACCAAGGGCCCTATGAATTGACTCATGACGAGTATTTGAAGAATTCATAGGGCCTTCCGCCGCATAAGCGGCGGCCTCGGCAGTCGCCTCGGATACCAACGGTGCTTATGTCAGGATTATTAGGGCCGTTGGTATTACAAATAAGTAGAGCAAAACTTTTCCTTTTCCTGAGCGATTCGATCCGCTAAAAAGAGCTGCAAGGCGGAAAAAGAATGGCGCTTGCGGGAAGCCTTGCCTCGCAGCGTTTCAACTTCCGTTAAATAAATGCAAAATGTAGCGATTGTAGGCGCCCAATGGGGCGACGAAGGCAAAGGCAAGATCGTCGATTGGCTGTCTTATCGCGCGGACGTGGTCGTGCGCTTTCAGGGCGGGCATAATGCCGGCCATACGCTTGTTATCGACGGGGTGACGTATAAGCTGAATCTTCTTCCCTCGGGCGTCGTGCGGCCGGGAAAGCTTTCCATTATCGGAAACGGCGTGGTCGTCGATCCCTGGCATCTTTTGAAGGAAATCGCGGCGCTTCAGGAAAAGGGCGTGTCGATTTCGCCGGAGACGTTGATCGTCGCGGAGAACTGCCCCGTTATTCTTCCCGTTCACGGCGCGGTGGACCGCGCCCGAGAAGCCGCCAAAGGCGCGAACAAGATCGGCACGACGGGCCGCGGCATCGGCCCGGCCTATGAAGATAAAATCGCGCGGCGCGCGATCCGGCTTTGCGATTTGGCCGAGCCCGACATTTTGCGCGCGAAGCTGGATTCCTTGCTGGCGCACCATAACGCCTTGCTGAAGGGGCTTGGCGCGGAGGCTTTCGATTCGCAGGCGCTTTATGCGGAGCTTATGGCGATCGCGCCGCACATCCAGCCCTACATCGGCATCGTCTGGGCGCGGCTGGACGCCGCGCGCAAAGCCGGAAAACGCATTCTTTTCGAGGGCGCGCAGGGCACTCTTCTGGACGTCGATCATGGAACGTATCCTTTCGTAACCTCCAGCAACACCGTTGCGGCCACGGCCGCCATCGGCTCCGGCGTGGGGGCCAAGACGGTCGGGCGCGTGGTCGGCATTTGCAAAGCCTACACGACGCGCGTGGGCGCGGGCCCCTTTCCGACCGAGGAGGCCGGCGACATCGGCGAAACGCTGGGCCAGCGGGGCAACGAATTCGGCACGACGACGGGCCGCAAGCGCCGGTGCGGTTGGTTCGACGCCGTTGCCGTGCGCCAGGCGGTGAAAACCGGCGGCATCGACGGCATTGCGCTGACAAAACTGGATATCCTTGATATCTTCAAGGAGCTGAAAATATGCCGCGCTTACCGTCTGAACGGGAAGGTGATCGATTACATGCCTTCGGGAGAGCAGGCCCAGGCGTCCATCGAGCCGATTTACGATACCTGCGAAGGTTGGAACAGCAGCACGCGCGGCACACGAAGCTGGGGCGAACTGCCCGCCGCCGCGCTGAAGTACATTCGCCGCATCGAGGAGATGATTGAGGCGCCGGTGATCCTGCTGTCGACAAGCCCCGAACGCGACGACACCATTTTGATGAAAGACCCTTTCGCGGATTGAAGGATGTTTTCGAGCTGATGAATCACCCCCACCCAAACCCTCCCCCATCAAGGGGGAGGGTTTTTTCTTTCTTCCTGAGTGCTCGGTGCTGCATCAAGATCACCCCCACCCAAACCCTCTCGCGGGGAAACGATTGAACGGATCGTTTCCCCGCTTCGAGCCATCAAGGGGGTGGTTTTCCCGGCTCGTCCTAGCCCCTAGCCCCCGATCCCTGTTTTATGCTAACAACGCATAAATTCCTTGTTGACTTTAATCTGGACGGAACATTATGGCCGGTCATTCCCATGCAAAAAACGTCATGCACCAAAAAAGCAAGACGGAAGCCAAGCGCGCCAAGATCTTCGGTAAACTGGCGCGCGAAATTATGGTCTCGGCCAAGCAAGGCATGCCCGACCCCGCCCATAACCCGCGCCTGCGCGCCGCGATTCTGGAGGCGCGCAAAAACAATCTGCCGCGCGAGCGCATTGAGCGCGCGATCAAAGCGGGGCAGCCCGGCTCCAACGAGGGCGCGAATTACGAGGAAGTTCGGTACGAGGGCTATGGCCCCGGCGGCGTCGCCTTGATCGTCGAGGCGCTGACGGACAACCGCAACCGCACCGCCGCCGAATTGCGCATGATCTTTTCGAAAAACGGCGGCTCGATGGGCGAAAGCGGGTCGGTCGCCTTCATGTTCTCGCGCGTCGGCGAAATTGTTTATCCCGCCGCCGCCGCATCGGCCGACGCCATGCTGGAGGCCGTGATCGACGCGGGCGGCGACAACGTCGAGAGCGACGCGATCTCGCATGTCGTGACCTGCCCGGTGGAGGATTTCGGCGGCGTGCGCGACGCGCTGGAGGCCAAATTCGGCGAGCCGGAGAGCGCCAAGCTTTCGTGGAACCCGACGACGGAGACCGCCGTGTCGGGCGACGCCGCAAAGGGCTTGCTGAAGCTTGTCGATTCGCTTGAGGACAACGACGATGTGCAAAACGTCGTCGGCAACTACAATATTCCCGATGAGGATCTGGAGGCCTACATATCGTCCTGATGCCCGCCGTTAATCCAACAGCGCCCCGCGACACTGCCGACCCGAACGACGCCCAGCGCCGGGCGTCGGCTCCGACGGCGTCGGCTTGGGTGAACGCGTCGGCCGGAACCGGAAAAACGAAGGTTTTAACGTCGCGCGTCGTACGGCTTTTGCTTTCCGGCGTGAAGCCGGAAAAGATTTTATGCCTGACGTACACGCGCGCGGCGGCTGCCGAAATGGCCAACCGGGTGATGGGCGTCTTGGGCACATGGGCTATTTGCGACGAACCGGCGCTGCGCAAGGACATCGAGGATTTGCAGGCCGCCCCGGCCTTCGGCGCGCAGATGGCGCTGGCGCCGCGCCTCTTTATGCAAGTCCTGGCCTGCCCCGGCGGGCTTCGCATGCAGACGATCCATTCGTTCTGTCAGGAAATTTTGTCACGCTTTCCTATTGAGGCGGGGCTGTCGCCGCAATTCGCGGTTATCGAACCGATGGAGCTGGACGTTCTGTGCCACGCGATTTTGGACGATTTGCTACGCCGCGCGGAAGCCGAGCCTTGTGGCGCGCTCGGCAAAGCTTTGGCGCTTTTGATCGCGGCGCAGGGCGAAAGCCGGTTTGGCGACATGCTGAAAGAAATCGTCAAGGCGCGGGGGAAGATCGAAAGGGCCGCTGAAACCGCCGGCAGCCTCGCGGAATTGAAAAAAGAAGTCCGGCGGGCGTTGGGGACCGGCGACAAAGAGACCGCCGACGGCCTTCGCGCCGAGGCGATGCGCGCGATTCCTGAAATGGATGTGCGAAAAGTGGCGCTTTGGCTTTGCGAGGGAAGCCCGCGCTACGCTTCGCGCGGCAAAGCCCTGGCCGAGTTCCTGGCCTTGCCCGACGAAGAGCGCCCGGCGCGCTTTGACGATTATCTGTATCTTTTTCTGACGAAGGAACAGGCTCTTTTTTCCGAGGGGTACGTTGCAAGCGCCGCTTTGCGTAAAGCCCATCCGGACATCGACCTTTTGACCGAACGCGAAGGCACGCGGCTGCTGGGCTTCCTCGCGCGCCTTGGGGCGCTGGAAACGGCGGAAATAACCGAGGCCGCGCTTGATTTTGCGCTTCTCTTCGCGGGGGAACTTGCGGCGCGCAAGGCCGAACGCGGCGTTTTGGATTATGACGACCTTATTTGGACGACGGAGAAGCTTCTGCGGCGCGAGGGCCTTTGCTCGTGGGTTCTTTACAAGCTGGACAACGGCATCGATCATATCCTGATCGACGAGGCGCAGGACACGAGCGATCCGCAGTGGGCCATCGTCAACGCCTTGTCGGAGGAGTTCTTTTCCGGGCAAACGGCCAAGGACGGCGTGGACCGGACGGTCTTTATCGTGGGCGACGAGAAGCAATCCATTTTCAGCTTTCAAGGCGCCAACCCCGCCGCGTTTCTTTCCCAGCAGGCCGCCTATGCGCGGCGCCTGAAGGACGCGGACAAAAAGCTGGAGTCCGTGCCAATGCATACGTCTTTTCGCTCGGCCCCCGCCGTTTTAAAGGCCGTCGACGCCGTTTTTGCGCTTCCCGAAGCGCGGCAGGGCGTGTCGATCGAGACCGTGCGGCATGCGGCGGCGCGCACGAAGGACGAGAAGTACGGCCGCGTCGAGGTGTGGCCCGCGTTCACGCAAGAAACATCGAGGACGCGGGAGATTTGCGACTGGGTTTTGCCGCTTGGCTACGAAGAGGAGCGCGATCCGGAATTCGAACTGGCCGAGCGCATTGCCGACACTATCCTTCACTGGTGGAAGCAAAAGATTGTTCTGCCGGGCTACGACCGTCCCTTCCGCCCCGGCGACGTGATGATTCTGCTGCGCCGGCGGGGCTCTTTTGCCGCGCTGATGGTGCGCCTTCTGAAGGCCCGCAGCATTCCCGTGACCGGCGTCGACCGCATGCGCCTCGTTCAACAGCTGCCCGTGATGGATCTGCTGGCGATGGTGCGGTTCGTGTTGCTGCCGGAAGACGACCTTAATCTGGCCGCCTTGTTGCGCTCGCCGCTGATGGGCCTTGGGGACGAGGACTTGATGGCCTTGGCCATCCGGCGCGAAGGCACTTTGTGGCAAAGCCTGCGGCGTTCGGGAAACTACCAACAAATCGACGACTATCTTTCCCTCAAACTGAAAAGCGCCGACCAGACGACGCCTTTCGATTTTCTATCGCAGATTCTAAACGCCCCCTGCCCCGCCAACGCGACCAGCGGCCGCAAGGCCCTTTGGGCGCGGCTGGGCTTTGAATGCCTTGACCCCATCGATGAGCTTTTAAACGCCGCGCAGGATTTCGGGCGCAGCCATGCGCCTTCCTTGCAAAATTTCCTTCATTGGGTGATGGCGGCCGACGCCGAGATCAAGCGCGAGCTGGACAAGGGAGATCCCGCAGGCGACGGGCAGGTGCGGATTATGACCGTGCATGCCGCCAAGGGGCTTGAAGCGCCTATCGTTTTCCTGCCGGACGGCGCGGGCTTGCCCCGAGCGCAGGAGTTGCCGCGCTTGCAGTGGAGCGAGGACGGCTTGCCTTTCTTTTTGTCCGCGCATGACTTTGGCTTTCCGAAAGCCCTGCGGGAAAAGGCCGTGGCCAAGCAGCTGGAAGAATATCGCCGCCTTCTTTATGTGGCCATGACCCGCGCCGTAAACCGCCTTTATATTTGCGGCTGGGCAAAGGGAAAACCCGAAGACATCAAAGAACCTAGTTGGTATGCGCTTGCCCAAAAAGCGCTTGCCGGTTTGCATCAGGACTATTGGGAAACGGAAGGAAGCGGGGTTAAGGCGGCGATTGTCTTTGCCGATCCTTGCCCGTCGGCCGTTCCTTTGACCGCCACGGAAAAAACGGCGTCTTGCGCGCCGCCCTTGCCGCCCTGGGCTTTGCGCCCGGCGGAAGCGGCTGAGGGCCTTTCCGCGTCTTCGACGGCTTATGACGCGTCGTCGACGCCGGACAGCGCCTATGCGCGCGGCCGGATCATTCATCGCCTGCTGCAAAGCCTGCCGGATATCGCGCCCGCCAAGCGCCCCGGCGCCGCCCGGCGCTTTTTGGCGCAGGCGCGCCATGCGTTGACGGCAGAAGCGCAAGAGGAGATCGCCCACGAGGTTGGAAAATTATTGAGCGACGAGCGTTTTATAGCGCTTTTCGGGCCGGACAGCCTTGCCGAAGCGCCGCTTGTGGGGCGGCTTGGCGGCGCGCCTGCCTTTCGGCAAGTCGATCGTTTGTGCCTTGCGGGGGAGGAAGTCTGGGTCGTCGATTACAAGACCAACAGGCCGCCGCCCTCAGAGGCAAAAGATATACCCGCGGCTTACAACAAACAGCTGGGCGACTACCGCGCGCTTCTTTCAGCCGTTTATCCGGGCAAAAAGGTGCGCGGATTCCTGTTGTGGACATACGGGCCGACGCTGATGGAAGTTTAAAAAAACTTGCCGCTGCCGCCGAAGCTGTTAGGCTTGGCTTTCCTTCCTGTCCGCGTTTGAGCCCGAAAGCTAATGTTTGGCAAACGAATTCTTGTTCTCGTTGCGCATCCCGACGATGAGGTTGTGGCGTCGGCCGCCTCCATCGCCGCCGCCCGCGCCGACGGCGCCGCGGTTTGCGCGCTTTACCTGACCAACGGGTGCTTGGCGCAAAGCGCTTTGTGGCCGTGGCAGCGCAAGCGCCATGACGCCTTCGTTTCGCGGCGTCTGGCCGAGGCCGAGGAAGCGGCAACGGCGCTGGGGCTTCAGCCGGTCGGTTGGAGCTCGCGTCCGGCACGCTCCTTGTGGCGCGAATTGCCGCAGGTTTTCGACGACGTTCAGGCCGCTCTTGCGCAGCTTCGCCCCGATCAGGTGTGGGTTCCCGCGTATGAAGGCGGCAACCCCGATCACGACGCTTTGAATGCCATTGGGTATAAGCTTAAACCGCGCGTGAGCGTTCTTGAATTCGCCGAGTACAACTATTTCGGCGGCCGCAAGCATTCGCAGGCCTTTGTTTCCACGGACAATACGACGCGCGTTTTAACGCTTTCGCCGCACGAGAAGCTTGTCAAGCAAGGCTTGTTGCGCCTCTATGCCTCGGAAGCTTGCAATCTGTCTTCCCTTCGCGTGGAGCAGGAAAGTTACAGGCCTATTGCGTCATATAATTACGCCCTGCCCCCGCATCAGGGAACCCTTTGGTATGAGCGTTTCCGCTGGGTGCCCTTTCGCCATCCGCGCATCGACACCACGCCGTCGCAGGCCGTCTCGAACGCCATTACGAATTTTTTAGCCGCTTCTTCCTGAGTTTGCCTCTTCGGGCATGACGAGCGTTTCCTTTGAAGAACGACTGCGCTATTCTTGCGGCATGTCGATCTTGCCGCCGCAAAATGTGCAAAGCCTGCCATTCTATCTTTCCGGGCCGCGGCCTTGCCCCTATCTGGCCGGGCGGATCGAGCGCAAGCTTTTCACGCACCTTGCCGGCGAAAGCGAGGCCGTGGGGTTGAACAGCGCGCTATGCCGCGCGGGGTTTCGCCGCAGCCAGACCATTCTTTACCGCCCGGCTTGCGCCGACTGCACGGCGTGCGTGCCCGTGCGGATTCCCGTCTCCGGCTTTTCGCCGTCCCGCTCGCAGCGCCGCCTGATCGCCGCGAACCGGGATTTGCGCGCGGACATCCGGCCGCCGGTCTTCACGGAAGAGCTTTTTTCCCTTTTTTCCGCGTATCAGCGGGCGCGCCACGCCGACAGCGACATGGCCCTGATGAACGCGAACGATTTCACGGCCATGCTTGAGGAAGGCTGCGCCGCGACCTATCTGCATTGCCTTTTTGATGACCATGCGCGGCTCAAGGGGTGCATGATCGCCGATCATGTGGCGGACGGCGTTTCCGCCGTTTACAGCTTTTTCGACCCGCGCGAGCAAAAGCGCGGCCTTGGAACCGCGTTGATCCTTGCGTTGGTCGACGACGCCCGGGAACGCGGCCTTCCTTATGTGTACCTTGGCTATTGGATCGCCGCCGCGAAGAAGATGCTTTACAAGACGCGTTTTCGCCCCCTTGAAGCTTTGGGGCCCGATGGGTGGGAAAATATAGAGCTGGGGGAGAAAAAGAAAATGGAGCCCCCGCCTTCCTCCTGCGCCAAGGCTTCGGAGGACAAGTCGTAAGGGTGACGCATTCTCTACGCCTGCCCCTTACCCGATGGACAAAAATCTAAGGAGTCAATATCTCGGATGTCGAGGCGAAAAACGCGATTTTCGAAAACCGGCGCGCAGCGTACTTACGGGTACGTGAGCACCGGAAGCGCAGAAAAGCGCGTTTTGCAGCCCGACGGACGAGATCTGATTTAGCGGGAATAGTATTCGATAACGAGATTAGGCTCCATCTGCACGGGATACGGCACATCCTCGAGCGCCGGCGTGCGAATGAAAGTGCCTTTCATCTCCTTGGAATCGACGGTCATGTAATCGGGCACGTCGCGTTCCACCAATTCGGCCGCCGCGAGAACGGGCACGAACTGCTTGGCGGCGCCGCGCACTTCGACGGTATCGCCTTCCTTCACCCGATAGGAGGAAATGTTGACGCGCTTGCCGTTCACCAAAATATGGCCGTGGTTGATCAGCTGGCGCGACGCGAAGACGGTGGCCGCGAATTTCATGCGGTAGACAATCGCGTCGAGGCGGCGTTCGAGCAGCTGGATGAGAATTTCGCCGTTGTTGCCCTTGCGGCGCATCGCTTCCTGATAATAGCGGCGGAACTGGCGCTCGCCGATATTGCCGTAGTAGCCGCGAAGCTTTTGCTTGGCGTGTAATTGAACGCCGTAATCGGACGTCTTCGTGCGATGCTGGCCGTGCTGGCCGGGGCGGTAATCGCGTTTGTTCAGGGGGCTTTTGGCGCGGCCCCAGAGGTTTGCGCCGAGGCGGCGGTCGATTTTATGCTTGGATTCAAGGCGTTTCGTCATGGTTGGTCCATCATTTCCAGTTGTCCCGATAGTTTTCCGTTTTATGGAAACGGGTTGCGGCCCCCATGGCCTTAACCGCTTTTTCGAGAAGAAGCGTGCTTATAAGCGCAACGGGGGGAAGGAGTCAAATAAACAGCGGGTTTTTTCTTCAAATTTCCTCTTTTATTGGGCTTTTTCTTAGGAAAAGCGCCTCTTCAGCCTTACTTTTGAAGGCTTGCCAGGGCCATGTCGCGGGCTTTGACATAATCTGTTTTTCCCGAACCCAGCAATGGGATGCTTTCGACCAGCAGGATCTTACGCGGCAGGGACAGCTCCGTTAGGCCATGGGCGCGGTATTGCTCGGCCATGGGCTCTATCGCGGTTTGATCGGATTCGGTTAGCAGAACCACCATTTCGCCCTTGCGCTCATGCGGAACGCTGACGGCCACGTGGCGCGCGTTCGGCCAAAGCGCGCAGGCCACGGTTTCCACCGCGCCCAGGGCGACCATTTCGCCGCCGACTTTGGCAAAGCGCTTGGTCCGGCCAAGGATCGTTATGAACCCCTCCTCGTCCATCGAAACGACATCGCCCGTGTTGTACCAGCCGCCTTCCGGCGGCTGGATGACGCCCGGCGCTTCGGCCCTGATATAGCCGAGCATGACGTTGAGTCCGCGCACGACAAGCTCGGCCCCGTTTTTGATGCCTTCGACCGCCTGCAGCCTGACGTCCATGCCGGCAACCGCGCGCCCGATGGAGCCGGCCTTGTAGTGCATGGGCGAATTCACGCCGATGACCGGCGAGGCCTCGGTCGTGCCATAGCCTTCGAAAAGGCGCACGCCGAATTTCTCGGCCCACGCGCGGCGCGTTTCGGCTTTCAGTTTTTCTGCGCCGCCGATGGCGAACCGGAGAAAATAAAAATCGTGCGGCGACGCGTTCTTTTCATAATTCGCGAGAAACGTGTCGGTGCCGAGCAGAAGCGTCGCGCCGGTTTCGTACACAAGCTCGGGTATGTCGTGATACCGCAGGGGCGACGGGTATAAAAAGGCGCGCGTGCCGTAGAAAAGGGGCATGAAAAAGCCAAGCGTCAAACCGAAGGAATGGAACATCGGCAGGCAGGCAAACGCGCTGTCGCGCGCGGTAAAGCCCAGGCGCGTGGCCGTTTGCTGGCCATTGGCGATGATGTTTTGATGGCTGAGCATCACCCCTTTGGGCTTGCCTTCCGTGCCCGACGTGAAGAGCAAAAGCGCGGGCGCCTTTGTCTCGCGCGGCAGGCCGCAGGCGGCAAAGGCGGTGGGCAGACGGGCTTTGAAAAAGCCGATGAGGCGATCGAGCCCGTTGATCTTCGGCCAAAGGTCTTCCAGATAGAGGACGTCGATCTTCTCTTTGCGCAAGGCTTCCGTCACGGGCGTTAAAGACTGCGCCTCGACGAAGGCCCGGAGCGAAAGGACGGTTTGGATTTGCGCCATCTGGCAGGCTTGCACGACGCGCAAAGGGCCGGAGGTGAAATTGATCATGGCCGTGACGCGATCCAGCGCCTGAATGGCGAAAAGCGCCGTCGCGTTTGGAATGCCGTTCGGCATCATGAGGCCGATGTTTCGGGAACCCTTGTTTGCCGTGCGGGCGAGCGCGCGGGCGAGCGCAAAAAAACTTGCGATAAAACGATCATGGGAGACGGGCTTGCGCGCGGCGTCTTCGAGGATCGTCTTGCCGCCGCCCCGGATCGCGCGCGTGTCAAGCAACTGGCGGAGAAGGGTCGAAGAGGCCGCGCCTTCGATGAGCATGCGCTCCATGATGTCATAGATTTTCGTGCCTGCCAGAAGGCGGCGCTTGTGGCCTTTGACGTCTTTCGGCAAGTCGATGCGGCACGCAGGGAGTATCGTCAGCGTTATTTTGGGAAAAAGCCTTTTGCGCAATCCCAAAGCGGAGGAGAACACGCTGAACTGGGGGCCATCGATCCTGATCGGCAGGATGGGCGCGCCCGCAAGGTCGGCGATTAAGCCGGGGCTGTCATACGTTTTCATAAGCCCGCCCGTTGTCGTCTGGCGGCCTTCCGGGAAGATCATGCAGGAGCGCCCTTGTTTCAGGGCGTCGACCATTTTCTTGGCGGTGAGCGCGTTTGCCTGATCCAGAGAATAGGCGTCCCCTAGGTGCCAATAAGGTTTCAGCCACCAGCGGTGCGCCAATTCGCGCGGCGTTGCGAAAAGGACGCGTCCCGGCAGGAGGGCGGAGAGAATGACGGCGTCGAGTTTCGAGACATGGTTGGCGATGATCAGCGCCCCCTGCCCCGCCGCGCGATAGTTATCGAGGCCTTTGACTTCGGCGCGGCAACAAAGGCGCAAAAGAAGGCGGACAATGAAAAACGGCAACATTTTGCGTATGAGGCGGAAAAGTTTTTCGTGCATGGCCTTTGTGTGAAGCTGGGATTAAGTGGAAGGCGTTTCTTTAAGGACGGCGAGCCGGCAAAGTCCTTCCGCCGCATGGGGGCACGCTTGCATAAGGACTTTGTCGCAATAGGCGCATAAAGCTTCCCGGAACGGAAGCGTAATATGATTGCGTTCGATAACGAACCCTCGTTTGCGAAACCGCTGGAGCTCGCGCGAAAAGGTTTCGGGCTTGATGTTCAGATAAGCCGCGATGTGCGCTTTATCGAACGGCAGGACGAGCCCCTTTCCCTCGGCGCCATTTTGAAAAAGCATTTGAAGCAAAAAGCGCCCGACTCGTTGTTCGGCCGTGTGCAGGGTCAGTTGCTCGATATGATCGCGCAGCTCATGGCTGGCGCGCGCGGCAGTCCTTAGAAGGTTTGCCGTAAGGGCGTGGGAACGCTCCATGGCGATGCGCAGAACGCCCGGGGCCAGGCCCAAAAGGCGAACGGGGGTAAGCGCGAGCAAATTCACGGAGCTGATGTCGCTTGGCGCCTCATGCCCCGAGTCGAGAACGTCGCCGTGGCGAAAAAGCTGCAAAAGGGATTCCTGCCCTTCCACATTCCCGCGTGACGCGCCACACCACCCTTCAAGCACTATATACGTGCGCGACACCGGCGCGCCTTGCGCCAAAATAACCGCGCTTTTTTGGAATTGGGCTGTATGCGCCGAGGACATAAGGTCGCGAAGACTATCGGCGGCGACATCCTGAAAGATCTGCAAAGACGCAAAATCTTTTCCCGGGCTGAAAGGGATATGGGACGGATAAGTCATCGAACCCCGACAAAGATGGCGCGCTTTATTGATGTGGCTCAAGCGCACCTGATCGGGGCCCATATTAGGAGGGGGCCTGCGTAAGCTCAACGCTTTTTTTGGAAATACTTTTATTTGCTGGTTTGCTTGGTGCGCATGGGGCTTGTTGTCCCGAGCGCGCCATGATTCGTCGACAGCGCCGCGCCCAATGCGGCCCTCTCGTTCGCAATGCCCATTTCAAAGGGAGCGGCGGCGCTTAGCGCAATGCCGAAAAGAATTTGCGCCTGGATTTTACCGAGTTTTTCCAAAAACAAAATATACGGCCCCGAATAGGCCCTGAAGGCCATGTCCGCTTCAGCCATATGCGTGCTGCGGCCGATGGCTTCGCAGGTGCCTAGATCGCCCTCGGTTATGATGTTTTTCAGAAAGTCGGCCTGACAGCGCGCGACCTGCGTGGCACGGCGATCTGAAACGACCGACCCCGCAGGGTAGGCAATGCGTTGCTCCAGAAAATGCCAGCAAAGCCCTTCCGCTTTGCTGTCGTACGATTCCTGGAACGCGACATTGGCGATGGCCGTGAAGGCGGCCGGCGAGGCTGCATTCGTTTCCGGCATAAGCGACGCGCTGTTCTGCGCCAGATTCCGGCAGAAGCCCGCCGCCGCGTAGATCTCTTCATACCCGCCAGGATCGCCCACCAGGTCTTTCGGAGAACTCATGCCCGGCGGCGCGACATACTGCATCGGCCCCAAAACCGATTCGATCGAGCGGTCATGGCGCGGCAGCTTTTGCCCGGCGCAGCCCAAAATTTTGTTAATGGTGCCTTCCGGCCCTTCGTCATCCATGAACCCGGTTTCGCAATGGGCTTTATAATTTTCGATCAGCGCCTTGAAATCCGGCGGGGGCAGCGTCCGCGTAATGGCGACCTTTTTGCCCTGCATTCCCGTAAAGATGAAATCCCACTTGCCCTCGTTTCCGCCCGGGCCCGATGAGCCATCAAGGCCGGTGCCTTGATCGCCCGGCTCTTCTCCACCTTCACCGCCCTCACCTCCACCGCTGCCCACACTGGAGCCGCCGCCCACGCTGGAGCCACCGCCCACACTGGAACCGCCGCCCACGCTGGAGCCGCCGCCCACACTGGAACCGCCGCCGCCGGCACTAGAACCGCCTCCACCGCCGCCTGCGCTAGAACCACCGCCGCCGCCCGCGCTAGAACCACCACCGCCTGCGCTGGAACCGCCGGCGCTAGAGCCGCCACCGCCTGCGCTAGAACCGCCCGCGCTGGAGCCGCCGCCGCCGGCACTGGAGCCGCCGGCACTGGAACCGCCGACGCTGGAGCCGCCCACACTAGAGCCGCCCAGATAACCTTTTCGGCAACTTGCCGGTATCGATTTATCGGCTGTGCCTAAAAGGCCGCGCGCTAAAATGCAGTTCGTGTTGTAGGTGTCGGTAGGCGCCGCGTCGCCGTTGTATTGAGGGCCATCGAGAATTTTAAACAACATCACGATGGCGTTGTAGAGCTTGTCATCCTGATTGTTCGCAACCTCGATGGCCGGCGCCGCAAGGACAGGATACGCGGCAGCAAGGGATAAAATGCCGGTGAAAACGGAAACCAAGAACCGTGATTTTCTTCGCATCTAATAAACTCCAGCGAAGCCGCGGCGCGGCTGAATCTTATGCATAAGTCATAGAACCGCCGGTTTACGGCATCTTCCCTTTTATGCTCAGACTATATTTTCCATAAAATGATTTATCAACTCTTAATTGTTTGAGATCAGGAAGCTTTTCCCTCTTTTGACAAGGGGTTACTTCGCCTGCCCGCATGGCGCCTTTCAGGCGTTATGAGGGCGCCGCCGCCGGGGATGGGCCAAAGAGTCTTTTCGGCAATTAAGTCAATATTAAACTCTTGATCATGTGATGGGAGGCATGTGATTTTTCGCGGAGCCGTAATGAAAAGCGTTTCTGTCTTTCTTGCCGCCCTTTGGCTTTCTTGCGCCGGGTCTTTTTGCGCCTTTGGGCAGAACGCCGTTGACGTTTTCGGCGCGGCCTCGCCCGAAGGCGCCTATGTTTGCCTGGCCGGAAAGATGCGCGGGCAGGAGGGCGGCCCGGCTTGCACGACGTACACGAATGCCTTCTTTAGCATTTGGGTGCCCGACAAACTGACGTGCTCCGCCTTTGCGACGATGGGCGCGCGGTATCGCTATCTTGTGATAGGAACAAACGTGCCGAACGACGATTTTACGCTTGCCCTTATCGAAACTTTCGGCGGCTGTGTCGGCATGCCCTATTTTCCGCCGCCAACGTTAAAATAAGAGTTTCAATATTACGCTTGTATTTCACAAAAGCCTTGCCAAAATGCGGTTGTCTTTTGGCCCAGCCTCGGCTTTTCCTTATGTTTCTTTTCTTTTTCCTTTTTGCCGCCATGATGGCGGCGCCCGTTTTATGGCCGCAAGCGGATTTGTTCGCCTCGCACCTTTTTTTCAACGCGGGGCAGGGGTTTGTTCTAGCCAATCACGGCCTTTTCATCTTTTTGCATAAATTCGCCGTGGTGGGGCCGCGGATCTTGGCCGTTTTGCTTGCGCTGTTGGCTCTTTGGGCGTGGCGGCGGCATGACAAAGCCCGCTTCTCGGCAAAGAGCGGTGTTTTTTTGCTTCTTGTTCTTCTTATCGGGCCCGGCCTTGTGGCCAATGTGGGCTTTAAGGATCATTGGGGACGCTCGCGGCCAAGGGAGATCGTGGACTTTGGGGGCACCGCTGCTTTTTCTTCCGCATTGACGCCTCAATTTCATAAAGCGCGTTCGAACGGTTCTTTCGTTTCGGGAGACGGGGCTTTTGGATTCTTTTTGCCCTCCTTTGCTTACGTTGCGCCGCGTCGCTTGTCGCGCCGCGTTTTCTGGGCGGGCATGATGGGGGGGGCGGTTTTCGGTTTTGTTCGCCTTGCCATGGGAGCGCATTTCCTGAGCGACGTGATTTACGCCGGGTTTTTCATGCTGTTGACCGGCGCCTGTATCCATGCCGCGATGTTCGGCATCGCCGCGACAAAAGAGAAATGGCGCTTATGGCTTGGGGCCGGGGATCACTTCAACGAAACGGTTCGACACTCATGATAAAAATCGGGTTGTTTGGAAAAAAGGAAGCGTTCTCGGCCGAGAGGAACGGGCTTCCGGCATCCGTGTGTTCTTCGTTTACGGTTTTCTTCGGCCTTTTTGTTTTTGCGGCTGCGCTTTTCTTTGTTCAGTTGTTTTACGTTATCCGCCCCACCATTTACATCTCCAATCTTGTGTTGTTCATCCTTTTGCTGACGGCCTTGGGCGTTTTTCTTCCCGATATCGTGATGCAAAAGGTTCACCGGCGCCTGTGCCAAGGGCCGCGTCCTTTGCCCTCGTGGCCACGGACGCTGACGAAGTTTGCGGGCTTACTGGGAAGCCTGGCTTTTGTGGCTTTTTTCTACTGGCTGTTTTTCGACTACCGGCGTTCTTTCTTCGAGCGGTATTATTTCTTTTTGAAAATCATCCTGCCTGTGTGGCTGCTGTTGGCCCTTCCTTATATTCGCTATGTGGATTCGCGCATGAGCGACCCCGAAGACGGCCTTTGGCATATGGGCCGGTTTGTTTTGCTGAAAGGGAAGGGCGTGGATAAAGCGCGTGTGCGACAACATTTGATGGGGTGGGCGGTCAAGGGCTTTTTTCTGCCGTGGATGTTTTCGTATATGTGTCTTTGGCTAACGGCCTTCCTTGAAACCGACTTTTTTAATCTTCATGGATTCAAGGCCTATTACACCCTGAGTTACAATTTGCTTTATATTCTGGACGTAAGTTTTGCGACCGCCGGCTATTTGTTTTCGTTGCGCCTTATGGATACGCATATCCGATCGACGGAACCGACGTTTCTCGGCTGGTTTGTTGCGCTGATTTGCTATGAGCCGCTTTGGACTTATTTCGGCGAACACATATTAAATTACGGCAGCGCGTCATGGGATGTCTGGCTTCAGGGACGGCCCGTGCTTTTTGCGCTTTGGGGATCCGCCATTCTGGCCCTGGTGGCTCTCTATGCCTTTTCGACGGCGGCTTTCGGCATGCGGTTTTCCAACCTGACGCATCGCGGGATCATAACGAACGGACCTTATCGGTGGACCAAACACCCGGCTTATGTATCAAAAAACATCGTTTGGTGGCTTATTTCGGTGCCTTTCGTCGCCAGCGGCAGCCTCGGCGACGCGCTTCGCCATTGCTTTCTGCTTTTGTTGCTGAACGGCGTTTATTATCTGCGCGCGAAAACGGAAGAACGGCATCTGTCCTTTGATCCGGTTTATGTCCAGTACGCGGCGTGGGTGGACAAGCACGGTCTTCTTGCTGTTTTGAGAAGGGGCCTTGGACGAGGCGCGCGTAAAATCGCCCTTCTTGCCGAGGGCGCTGAAAAAACCAACGGCGTATAGCTGGTTTAGCTTTTGGCTTCCCGTCTTTCGCGGCCCGGCGTTCCCTCGGCTTTCCGGGCGGGGGGCCATTCGAGCGCCTTCAGGCGCTGCGCGGTTAACGCGCGCAGCAGGGCCCTCATTTTTGCCGCCGTTTGCGGATCGGCTTCGCCCGTCAGAGTCCCGGGGTTGTAACGGCGCTGAAACGCTTTGAGAGAATCGGGCAAGGAATCCGTTTCATAGCCAATGGCCGAAAGCTTTTCGGCGATTTCCTTTGCGTCCATCGGCGCGACATCCTCGGGCGACGGCGCCGGCCACAAGCCGAAGCCTTCCCGCGCAAAATCCTCCCACGGGAAAAGTTCGCCCGGATCCTGTTTACGCCGGGGCGCAATGTCGCTATGGCCCAGCAGCGCGAGGGCAGGGGACAGGTTATGCCGGGCGACGATGCTGCGCAGAAGCGTTTTCAAGGCCAGCATTTGCTCGCTTGGAAAGGGGCTGTAGCCGTGCGCATGGCCGGGATTGACAAGCTCGATGCCGATCGAGGCGCTGTTCATGTCTTTCTGGCCGCGCCAAAAGCTTTCGCCCGCGTGCCAGGCGCGCCTGGACTCGTCCGCCATTTTCAGAACCGTGCCCTTGACGTCGATCAGGTAGTGAACACTGACGTTCGATTCCGGGTCGCATAATCGGCCAAGCGCGGCCGCCGTGTCTTGCATGCCCGTATAATGCAGCACCACGTACTCCACGGCGATGCGCGGGTCTCTTTCGTTTACATTAGGGGTAGGAATAAAACTCATTTAATTCCTTTGGCCTTGCAGACCGCATCATAGGCGGCGTTAAAGCGCTTCATTTTTTCCGTTGCCGTCGCCACAAATGCCGGCGGCATGCCTTTCGCCATAAGCTTGTCCGGATGGTGTTCGCGGATAAGCGTGCGATAGGCTTTCTTGATCTGGTCGTTCGTCGCGTTCTCTGAAACGCCGAGAAGGACATACGCTTCTTTAAGCGGCGCGCAAGCGCTTTCTTTTCCGCGCACATGGACGCCCGCCCGGGCGGCAATACGGTTAAAATCGTGGGGGCCGAAGCCGAAAAGAGTTGAGACCTTTTGAAGAAACGCCATTTCAGCGGGCGTCAGGCCCGTCCGATCCGCCGCCGCGATGATGAAAAGCCCGCCGAGAATTTGTTCAAGCACCGCGGGCCGTGAACGAAACAAACGCGCAAGGCTTATGGCGTAAGGCTCGAAGCCGGTCGCACTGCGCCGCGCTTTGTCGAAAAGCGCGCCGACCGCCTCGACTTGCGCCGGCGCAACGCGAAAGACACGCTTGAATGCTTCGATTTCTTCCGGCGTCACGCGCCCGTCGCATTTCGCCATCTTTGCGCCGAGAATGATGACGCCCATGGTGAACGTATCCTGTTCGACGTTCGCGGAAAAGGCGCCGGAGCGGCCCCAAAGGGTTGAGCGCTGCGCGGTATCTTTCCGTTCGTCGTACATCTGGCCGAGAATAAGGCCGAGGAAAGCGCCCATCGGCCCTCCGAAAGAAAGGCCGACCAAAAAGCCGATGAGTTTACCCCAGGGAATTTGAATAAGACGCGCCACTTGATTTTCCGCTCTGCCTTAAAGCATAATAAATGCGTGATCTCCGATTTGAAAAACGCCCGCCGAAATTATGTTTCTTCTTCGGCTCTTTTGCAAGCCGCCGGCCTTCGGCCGACGCGGCAACGCCTGGCGCTTGCAAAATGGCTGTTTAGCGGGCGCTTTAAGCATGTGACCGCCGAAGAGTACCGCGCCGCCGCCCACAAAATGCGCGCGCCCATATCGCTCGCGACCCTTTATAACTCGTTGAAGAATTTCACGGATGCCGGCTTATTGCGCCAGATTGCCCTTGATAATGGGTTGGTCTATTTCGACACCAATACGGGCCATCATCACCATGTTTTCGACGAGGACACGCGGTGCTTGTCCGATCTTCCGGCGTCGTCCGTGCGCCTTGTTTCCCTGCCGAAGGCGCTTTCAAAGAAAGCGCTGGCGCGCGTGAATGTCGTTGTGCATATCAAAAAAGACAAAAAAAGACGCGTGGCGCGGACATAATACCAAACGCGCACGACGCGCTTTTAGGCAGAGCGGCGCGGTCTATTCGTTCGTCGCCGGGTCGGGATAGACGTGCGGAAAGCTTTTCCCCACTTCCGTAGGCGGCTCTACTTGCGGCGGTTTTTTGCCGCATGCAGAAACGGACATGATGCCGATAAGCATCATGCCCGTGAGTAGATAAAATCGTGCAGAGCGCAAGATGGAAAAGACCCCTTAGGCGGCGCGATCGGTAATATTGCGCACCATCGTGTACATTTCGTTCAGGCTATCATTCATGCGCGCGCTGACCGTCTCAAGCGCCTGATTGTTGCACTTGGCGAAAGTCTCGGTCGTATCGCGCAAGGTCGCGATATAGCGATCCATGGCGGCTTTGCTGGCTTCGGCGTGCTTCATGGCTTTGTCTTCCGGGGTCGGCGCGGAAGTCATTGCCTGGAACGTTTGCATCAAGTCTTCCATCATTTGACGGATGGTTTCCGTCTGGCGGTGCCACAGCGATTGCATATTCTCATACGCTGCCTGCGACACGGCCGTGAAGGCTTCCATGTTTTTTCGTTGCAGCGCATACGCCGCTTCCATGTCAACTTGGGGCATACGGAAGTCGCCAAGAATTTTGGTCATATCCTGCATTTTCGAAACGTCGAACATTTTGGAAACATCAAACATTTTGGACATATCTGCCTCGTAGAATGGGTTGGTATAGGACTTGGACATCTTGCCTCCGTAGGCGCGAATAAGGAGAGAGAAGCTGGAGAAACCAGACCTTCATTAAGGTTAACTAATAAACCATTCTTAATATTTTGTCACTAGCTTTTTGCAGTGCACACAACGATAGTCATAATATTGCCGAGCTTATGTATGCGCACGGCCTGAATAAAAAAAACCCCGGTTGTGACTGCCGGGGTGTTTTTCAACTGTTAAGGGTCACATTATACCAAACAACCAATGAGTTATTCGGTTCAGCAAACGTCGCTATAGGCCCATCAGTAGTTCGTTGATATTAATCAAGCGCTTTTGCGATCATCCGCCGTTGTGCTCTCGTCATCCAGGAGAGCGGTGAATTTCGCCGCGCTCTTGAAGCCACCCGCGCCGGCCATCTGCGTGTTACCAACGCCTCCGCCCGTAACCTGCATTTCGCCGATGATTTGCCCGCCGGCGCTGACTTCCAGTTCGCCGTACTTCACCATGCCGCTGATGCGGCCGGTTGAGCGAACGGTCAATCGTCCGTGAACGACCAGTTGGCCGTCGTAACGGCCTGCAATATCGGCGTTTTCGATTTCAACGCTTCCGCGGAATTGCCCGGTTTCATTGATTTCAAGCAGCTTTCCGTCGGTAAGCTTGGCTTCCACCTTGCCCGCGACGACAAGAATATCGCACGATGTAATTTCGCCCGACAGCGACAGCCCGTCGCCGACGATCAGCTTGCGCCCATCGGCGCTGCTGGAAGAAGAGCGGCGGCCCACTTCGGGCAGGCGCCTGGCTGACGGCATGGCCGCGCGCGGCAGGCCAATGGAGGGTTGGAGAGAGGTTGTGGCGGTGTCTTCCGCGGGTGCGTCTTGAGGGTCGTTTTTCATTTTTTCACGGGGACCAAACATTCGTTTCTCCTACGGAATGAAGTGCATATGAGAGGCTGATCGTTAACACATGTTTAACGAAAAAGGCAAGCGGATAAGGGGGTATGTTGTTTCTTTCTGTGGATGATCAAGAAAGAGCTTTGAAATTAACTCCTCTTTGAAATACAAAGGGCGACACATTCTTGTCTTCTTGCCCCGCGCCTGTCTTTATCATCCTTAACCGCCGTTTCCCATGCATGATCTTTGCGCCATCGGCAATGCCCTTGTGGACATCATCATAACGGCCGGGGATGACTTTCTCGCGCAAAACGGCATCGTCAAGGGCGGCATGACGCTCGTTGACGAAGCGACCTCGCTGGCTCTTTACGAAAAGGCCGGCAAGGCTGTGGAGCTTTCCTCGGGCGGTTCCGTTGCCAATACCATGGCGGGGGCGGCGATGCTCGGAGCCGCGTGCGCTTATCAAGGAAAAGTGGGCGGCGACGATTTTGGGGCTTTTTTCTCGCACGATTTGCGCGCACAAAACATTCTTTTTTCATCGCCGCCGTCAACGGCTTTGCGCACCGGCCATTGCCTTGTGTTCGTGACGCCGGATAAGCAGCGGAGCATGCTCACCCACCTCGGCGCCGCGACCGATTTCGGCCCGGACGACCTTGATGCCGGCCTTGTGCGCGAGGCCCGCATCACCTATCTGGAAGGCTATCTTTTCGACAAGCCTTCGGCGCAGGAAGCGCTCCTGAGGGCCGCCAAGCTGGCGCACGCCGCCCGGCGGCGAACCGCCGTGACGCTTTCGGATGTTTTTTGCATCCATCGGCATCGGGCGGCTTTTCTGGCTTTGATCCGGGGCGACATGGATATTGTTTTCGCCAACGAAAACGAGGCCTTGGCCCTTTACGAGACGAAGGATTTGAACGCCGCCATTGAAGCCATGCGCGCGGACGCCCCGATTGCCGTAGTCACGCGCAGCGAAAAGGGGGCCCTTATCGCGCGCGGCGGGGATCTTTTCGAGGTGCCCGCAAAACCGACCTGCGTCGTTGACTCGACGGGGGCAGGGGATCTTTTTGCGGCGGGCTTTCTTTATGGGTTTGTGCGCGGCAAGGAATTGCCCGAATGCGGCCGGTTGGGCGCTTTGGCGGCATCGGAAGTCATTAGCCATTATGGCCCAAGGCCGCAGGTTGATTTAAAGAGTCTCCTTTAACGCTATTTTCCAGCCCTTAAAGCCATGAAGACAACACATTTATGGTGAATTTTCCCCCTCGCGCGGGGGGCGGCTTTTCATTGACCTTTGCGCGCGGGCGTGTCTATGTTGCCCCCAAAATTACCCTTGTTCTGGAGATTTTTAAATGTCGCGTACCAAGGCTCATTCCTCTTCCTTGTCACTCAAATCTGGTTCCGCGCCGCGTTCCTCTAAAAATATATTTCCGACGCCGCCACGCGATTTCGTCACCGCTTTTTATTCGTATGTGCTGCCCGCCGACCTGGCTTTCTTTTCCGCCGATGAGCGCGCGCGCATCGTCGCGTCGATCTGGGCGGGCGCTTCCAAGCGCCGCGAGGACGAGGTCATTGTGCGCGTTTTCAATCCGACGCCTGAAACCGACGGATGGACCGTCGATCATACGGTCATCGAGATCATTTGCGACGACGCGCCGTTTCTGGTC
Source organism: uncultured Rhodospirillaceae bacterium (assembly GCA_964453225.1). Classification (GTDB taxonomy): domain Bacteria; phylum Pseudomonadota; class Alphaproteobacteria; order UBA9219; family UBA9219; genus CAIXLI01. The sequence goes on along the minus strand of CAYVNS010000005.1, from coordinate 65,672 downwards.
GAGTCCGTCACGGGCGTTTTGCAAAACCTTGGCTTTTCGGTTCACATTGCCATTCATCCGGTCGTCGCCATGCGCCGCGATGCCGCCGGGAAGGTTTTGGGCGTGGAAGGCACCGTTGCCGAAGCCAAGGAAGGGCGCGCGGAATCGTTTATGCACATCCAGATCGACCGCTGCCTTGAAAAAACGCAGCTGAAGTTCCTGGAAGACGAAGTTTTGGCGACCTTGAGGGATGTTTACGCCGCCGTTTCCGACTGGGCGCCGATGCTTGAGCGCCTGAAGGAAACCGGCGCATCCATCGCGGATTCCGGCTGCGACCGGGCGTCGGAAGAAGCCGACGAAGCGCGTGCTTTTTTGCGCTGGATGGCCGACGACACTTTTACATTTCTTGGGTATCGCGAGATCGAGCTTAACCTGAAAGGGGATAACCTTTCCGCCATCCGCATCACCCCAAAACGGGGCCTGGGGATTTTGCGCGACGATGAGATCCGCTTGTTCGGCGGCATCCGCGATATGGGCAAAATGGCCTCGCCCACGCTTTTGAAATATCATCATGAGCATCAGCTTGTTTGCGTTTTAAAGACCCAGGAATTTACGCGCGTGCATCGCGTTCTGCCGATGGACGCCGTCTTCGTGCGCCGTTTCAACGACAAGGGGTTGATGATCGGCGAGCGGCTTTTCGTCGGCCTGTTCACCTCGAAAGCCTATGCGCAGATGACCCGCGATATTCCGCTCATTCGCGGCAAGATCAATCGCATCCTGGCCAAGGCCAACTTTTTGCCGCGCAGCCATAATGGCCGGAACTTCCTTCACATCCTGAACACCTACCCGCGCGACGAGCTTTTCCAAATCAGCGAAAAGGAACTGTCGAAAAACGCGCTTGGCATTTTGCAGCTGCAGGGCTGCACGCGCGTCGCGCTGTTCCTGCGCCGCGATCCGTTCGATCATTTCGTGACCTTTTTGGTGTATGTGCCGCGCGAACTTTACACGTCGAGCCTCCGCCGCCGCATTCAAAAGCTGCTTGAAAAGGCCTATAACGGCAAAGCGTTGGCCTGGCAGGCCCAGATCGACAACAACCGGCTGGCCCGCGCGTCCATCGCCATTCGCCTTACGCCCGACTCGCTGCGGCCCGATTTGGCCAAGCTTGAGGCCGATGTGCGCGACTTATGCCGTTCCTGGTCGGGGCGCTTGCGCGACAGCCTTGTCGAAGCTTACGGCGAGGCGGCGGCCTTGAGCCTTTTGCGGCTTTATGAAGACGCTTTTCCCGAAACGTACCGCGAGTCCGTCGCGCCCGCGGACGCCGTGCGCGACATTCATAATCTGGAGAGCGGCCGCTTGTGCCCGCGCTTTATCGCGCGGCTGGATGAGGTCGAGCGCGGCAAGGCGAACGGCAGCCTGCGCCTGAAGCTTTTGCAGCCCGGCAAGCCGGTTTTGCTTTCGGAAAGCCTTCCGTTGATCGAGAACATGGGGCTTAAGATCGATTACATGAGCGGCCCTTATGAAATTAAGGTGAAGGATTCGGGTTCCGTCTTTATTCACGAGTTCGTCGGCAAACCCACGCTGCCTTTGGGCGCGCCTTTCGATGTGATCAAGCCCTTGTTTGAAGAGGCTTTGACAAAGGTCTGGAACGGCGACGTTGAAAACGATTCCTTCAACGCCTTAACGCTTCGCGCCGGATTGAACTGGGGCGCCATTGTCGTTTTGCGCAGCTTTGCGCGGTACCTGCGCCAACTGCGCATTCCCTACAGCCATGAAATGATGGCCGCCGCCCTTTTGACTTACCCGAACGTGGCCGAGCGGCTTTATGCCCTTTTCCACGTGCGGCACGATCCCCGGTTCAACGGCAACCGCCTTTCAAAGATGGCGCTGATCGAAAAGGGCTTGCTGGAATCCTTCGGCGCGATCAAGGCTTTGGAAGAGGAACGCATCGTTCGGCGCTATCTCAATCTCGTTCAGGCTTCGCTGCGGACCAATTATTTCCAAAAGGACGAAGACGGCGCCCCCAAAGCGTGGCTTTCGATCAAGTACGACAGCCGCCTCGTCGATTACATGCCGCTTCCCAAGCCGCTGTTCGAGGTTTTCGTTTACAGCCCGCGCATGGAAGCCATTCATTTGCGCGGCGGCAAGGTCGCGCGCGGCGGCGTGCGCTGGTCGGATCGGCGCGACGATTTCCGCAACGAGATTTTGAGCCTTATGAAGGCGCAGATGGTCAAGAATACCGTCATCGTGCCGGTCGGCTCGAAGGGCGGGTTCATCGTCAAGCATCCGGCGACGGAAGCCGATAAAATTCAGGCCGAGGGCATCGCTTGCTACAAGACGATGATCCGCGGCTTGCTGGACATCACGGACAATTATAAGAACGGCAAGGTTGTGCCGCCGACGGACGTTGTGCGCCACGACCCGGACGATCCTTATTTGGTCGTCGCGGCGGATAAGGGAACAGCCAAGTTTTCGGACATCGCCAACGGCCTGGCGCGCGATTATGGCTTTTGGCTTGACGACGCTTTTGCGTCGGGCGGCTCGGCTGGCTACGATCACAAAGACATGGGCATCACGGCGCGCGGCGCCTGGGAGGCCGTCAAACGCCACTTCCGCGAAATGGGCAAGGATATCCAGAAGCAGGCGTTCACCGCCATCGGCGTCGGCGACATGTCGGGCGACGTGTTCGGCAACGGCGCTTTGCTGTCGCCGCACATGCGGCTTCTGGGCGCGTTCGATCATCGGCATATTTTCTGCGATCCCGATCCGAACGCGGCCAAGGGCTTCGCCGAAAGAAAGCGGCTTTTCAATTTGGCGCGCAGCAGTTGGGCCGATTATGACCGCCGGCTTATCTCCAAAGGCGGCGGCGTTTTCGCGCGCAGCGAAAAAACCATCAAAATCTCGCCGGAAATGAAAAAGGCTTTCGATATTACGGCGGATTTTTTGCCGCCCGCGGAATTGATCCGCGCGCTTTTGAAGGCCGACGTGGAGCTGCTTTATTTCGGTGGCATCGGCACCTATGTGAAGGCCGCCGTCGAAACGCACGACGACGTGAGCGATCGCACGAACGATCCGCTGCGCGTCAACGGCGCGGAACTGCGGGCCAAGGTGATCGGCGAAGGCGCGAACCTTGGCATGTCGCAGCGCGGGCGCATTGAATTCGCCCAAAACGGCGGGCGCCTGAACACCGATGCGATCGACAACTCCGCGGGCGTGGATACCTCGGATCACGAGGTCAATCTCAAGATCCTGCTTCGCCGCGCCGTGGACCAAAAGCGCCTGAACCTTGCCCAGCGCAACAAGTTGTTGGCAAGCATGACGGACGAGATCGGCCACACCGTTTTGCGCGACAACTATCTGCAAACGCTGATGCTGTCCGTTTCCGAGGCGCAGTCGACCGAGCTTTTCCAGGCGCATGTGCGCTGCATGCGCGTGCTGGAAAAGTCGGGGCTTTTGAACCGCACGGTCGAATTTTTGCCCCTGGACGCCGAGATCGCCGAGCGTCAGAACGTGGGCAAGGGCATGACGCGCCCCGAAATGGCCGTTCTGATGGGGTATGCGAAGCTGTGGCTGTACGAGAAAATCCTTGAGTCCCAGCTGCCGGACGATCCGGCCCTGAAGGCCGAAATCGACGGGTATTTCCCGGAAGCCTTGCGGCGTTCGTATGCAAACGATATCGGGAAGCATCAGTTGCGCCGCGAGATTGCCGCAACGGTTGTGACCAACGATATCATCAACCATGCGGGCATTCAGGTCATCCTGCCCATGGCGGAACGCGGCGAGGTTGACGGGGTCGTGCGCGCCTATCTGCTTGCGCGCGACGCGTTTGCGTTGCCGAAACTGTGGGCGCAAATCGAGGCCCTGGACACCAAGGTCGCGGCGGACGTGCAGACGCGCCTTTACGCGGCGATTTTCAACGCGTTGGGCCGGGCCATGAAAAGCCTGACGGCTCAGGCCGAAACCCCGATGAACCTTGGTTCGGCGGTCGATTTTTACCGCAAGGGCCTGGAACATCTGGGCCGGAAGATGATCCCCGACGCCTCGCTTGAAGTGGCCATCAAGGAAGCGCAAGGCGGCGGCGTACCCGAGGCCTTGGCGACAAGCATCATGATTCTTCCTTCGCTTGTCGAGGCGATCGACGTCATAGGCATGGGCGCAAAGAACAAGGCGGACATCGCCGCCCTGGCGGCTCTGTTCTATGGGCTGGACAAGCGGCTTGAGATCGGTTGGCTTTGCCGGATGGCGCCGAACGGCCAAACGCCTTGGCAGAACGAGGCGTCGGCGCTGGCCCGGGAAAAACTGGCGATGCATCTGCGCCGCCTGACCGCCGGCATTGCGGCCAAAAAGGCGCTGACGCTGGATAAGTGGGCCGCGCAGAACGCCGCCAAGTTGGAATATTATGACGCCCTTTTGGCCGAAGGCCGCGTGGCGGGAACGGCCGATCTGGCGCTCCTTTTGCTTGCCGATGAAAGGCTGAATGAGCTATCAGCTTAAGGCATGAGCCCGGCTGCGCTAAAGAACGAGAAGGAAAAGCCGCATTACGTCGGCCACCGGCGGCGTTTGAGAGAACGCTTTTTGGAGGCGGGGGCCGACTCCTTGCAGGATTACGAGCTTTTGGAGCTTCTTCTTTTCGCCGCCATCCCAAGGCGCGACATAAAACCGCTGGCCAAGCAGCTCTTGGCGGAGTTCAAAAATCTTTGGACCGTTCTCAACGCGCCGCCGGAGAGGTTGCGGGGGTGCGGCTTAAGCGAAAACGCGGCGGCGATCTTGCGCGCAGCGGGCGCCATTGCTCTGCGCGCTCAAAAGAAAGAGATTATCGGCGGGGCTCTTTTGGATAAATGGCAGCGGATCGTTGACTATTGCCGCCTGAACATGGCGCATGAAACCATCGAGCAGTTCCGGTTGCTGTTTCTGGACCGCAAAAATCATCTTTTATCCGAAGAGGTTCAGCAGCGCGGCACCATTGACCATACGCCCGCCTATCCGCGCGAGATCGTGAAAAGAGCCTTGGAGCTTGGAGCCGGCGCCCTTGTTTTGGCGCACAACCACCCCAGCGGCGACCCGACGCCTAGCAAAGAGGACATTGCCATGACGCGCAGCATCATCGAGGCCTGCCGCCCGCTTGGGCTTGTGGTTCATGACCATATTATCGTCAGCCGCGAAGGCATCGCGAGTTTTAAGGAACTTGGGCTTTTATAGCCAACGCCGGGCGTTAATGCGACGTTGGGAAATTCTTAACCGTCCTCTATCTAAAATCGCGAGGACTGATTCGGTCCCTTTTTTAGGAGTCCTTCTATGCGCCGCTCACTGGTCGTCCTTTCCGCTGTTTGCGCCCTTGTCGCCGCTTGTTCCACCCCGCCCATCGCGCGTTTTTGGCGCCCGATCAGCGAGCCGAATATGTTGCTGCCACAGGATAAATTGCAGCAAAAGCTGACCTTCGATCTGGGACAATGCAGCTGCGGCATTTATCCGCTTAATGCCTCGCACGACGATGTCGTTCGTTTCCAACCCGATAAGCAGCGCCTTGCCGCGACGGCCGTAACCGTAACTCCCGACGAAGACGGCGTTTGCGTTCAGCAGCCAAGCCTTGTTGTGACGGAATGCATGCGCCATAGGGGCTGGGAGCCGACCAACTGCACGGGCCGCATGCCCATGCCGGGCGGCGGCTCGTTGTGCGCCGCTTATGAGCTTCCAGAAGAAGAGGAAGTCGAATAAAACCGCCGGGGTGGCGAGGCGCAGCGCGAGTGACGCCCAACGGCGTCGATGCTTTCATTGGTTATTTCGTATAAGATCCCATGCGAGACTGGCATTCTTCGAGCACGTCGCGCGCGATAGGCGCAGCGTCGTGCGCGCCGCTTCCGCCGTGTTCGACGATAAGGCCGATGGCAAAACGCGGATTGTCGAGCGGCGCATAACCCGCAAACAGCGCGTGATCGCGCTCTTTCCAAGGCAATGCTTCGTTTCGGATGACGCCTTCCTTGTGTTCCGCCTCGCTGATGCGGCGCACTTGCGCCGACCCCGTTTTGCCCGCCATTTCCATGCCGTGCTTCATGATGCGCGCGCCATACGCAGTTCCGAGCGGCGAGTTAACGACCATCGCTAATCCTTGCCGCACCACGGCAAGGTTGCGGGGATTAAGGCCCATGGACGCCCAGCTTTCCGGCGGAAGCTCCTTGTTGCCGATCTTGCGCGCGATGCGGGGCTTGACCGCAAGCCCGTTGCTGCCGAGGCGCGCCGCCATGATGGCCAGCTGCAAGGGGGAAACAAGCGTGTAGCCCTGGCCGATCGCGGCCACCAGCGTTTCGCCCTGCATCCAGCTTTTACGGCGCACGGTTTGTTTCCATGTGCGGGAAGGGATGAAGCCGGGTCTTTCATGCGGCAAGTCGATGCCGAGCTTTTGGCCCATGCCGAAGCGCTTGGCCATGGCGTGGATTCGATCAATGCCGACCTTGCGCCCCAGATCGTAAAAATACGTATCGCAGGAGCCCGCCATAGCTTCAAGCATATTGACGTGCCCGTGGCCGCCTTTTTTCCAGCAGTGAAACGTATGCCCGCCGAGTTCGTAATAGCCCGGACAGAATGTTTTATCTTCCGGCGAGACAATATCGGCTTCGAGCGCCGCCAGCGCGGTTATCGGCTTGAAGGTCGAGCCGGGCGCATAAACCCCCGTGACGGCCTTGTTCATCAGGGGTGAGCGGATATCGTTGTTCAGCCCGTTCCAATCGCTTTGGCTGATGCCGAAGGTGAAGAGATTGGGATCGAACCCCGGCTGCGAGGCAAGCGCCAAGACCTCGCCGGTCTGGATATCGAGCACAAGAGCCGCCGCGCCTTCTTCGCGCGCGAGCCTTTGCTGAACGAATTGCTGCAAGCCGATATCGATGCCCAGCGTCAATTCTTCTCCCGCCTGCGGTTCGTGCCGCATCAGTTCGCGCACGACGTGCCCGTGCGCGTTGACTTCCATTTCGACGTCCCCGGCGATGCCGCGCATGTGCCTTTCATACTGCTTTTCGATACCGTTCTTGCCGATTCGAAAGCCCGGAACGCCAAGAATCTCGCTGTCTTCGCTCTCGGCCTTTTCCAGTTCGGCTTGCGAAACCGTGCCGACGTAGCCGAGAAGATGCGAGGTGGTTTCGCCATACGGGTAGGATCGGACCTCGCCCGCATCGACATCGACCCCCGGCAGATCCGGCGTATGGACGGCGATCTTGTCCATTTCGTCGCGCGTCAGGTTATCGTGTACGACCACGGCATTAAAACCGCGGTTGTTTTTCATCTCGCGCTCGATGCGTTTGCGATCCGCGTCGCTGATAGTGATAAAGACGCTTAATTTGCGAAGCGTGTCGCCCAAATCCCGTATCTGTTCAGGCAGAAGCACGACGCGGAAAATCTGCGCGTTTTGCGCGAGCGGCTCGCCGAAGCGATCCAGAATGCGCCCTCTGGGCGGCGCGACCATGCGCAGGTTGATGCGGTTTTCTTCGGCCATGCGCCGATACGCGCGCCCCTCGATCACTTGCAGATAATATAGGCGTCCCGCCAGCAGAGAAAAAAGGGAGGCTTGCGCGCCTCCGATCAGGACCGCGCGCCGCGTAAACAGGCGTGACTTTTCCGTTTCGCCGGCCATCAGGGCATGCTCAGCAGGCGGCGCTGCAGCTGGATCATGGCCCAACAGGGCAGGGGGAAGAGAGCCACGCCAAGAAGCGTTTGAACAAAAATGGGCAAAAATGGCGGCGCCTGCCAGTTCACGACGCCGACGATGCTCCATTGGGCGACCATCAGAATGAAGGACGAGAGCGCAAAGCCCGACCAGAGCATCATGAAGGAAAGGCCCGCGAAAAACCGCCGTTGCCGCCAGAGAAGCTGATTGGCGACCGTAAAGAGAAACGCGGAAACGCCAAGCGGCAAGCCGCTGACAACGTCGTTGAGCAAGCCGACGAGAAAGGCCACGGCGGGCGGAAAGAGATCCGGCCTATGCGCGGACCAATAGAACAAGGCAATAAACCCCAGCGGCGGCATGATGTCGCCCAAGTGGGGAAACGGCCACTCGACCACGCTGAGAAGGGTCATAACGAGCGCGACCGCCATCGGCATGGAGGCTCTTAGCCCTGTGTCAATGCGTTGCCAGATGGTTTCCATTATCTTTTTTTGTTTTCGGTACGCGCTTTGCTCTCGGCGGCGGGGAGGCCGCTTTTCGTTTCAAAGTCGACCAGACGGACGTACGTGATGCGTCCTAAATCAGCGCTTGGAATAACGGTATAACCGCCGCGGGAATTTTCGCGCAAGACGCCGACCGACAGGTTGGGCGGAAAAACGCCGCCGTGGCCCGACGTCATGACGCGCGCGCCGTCCGGCACGGCCGCGTCGCGTGCGAGAAAAAGCATTTTAGGCTTTGCCGTGTTGTCCCCCGCCAGAATGGCGCGATCACCGGTTTCCGCGAGCATAACCGGAACGCGGGAGTTTAAATCGGAAATAAGCATCACGCGCGAGGATCTGTCCCCTGCTTCGACGACGCGCCCGACAAGCCCCTCGCCCGTCATGGCCGCCATGCCCGGGCGCACGCCATCTTCCTTGCCAGCCGTAATGATAAGGCCGCGATCATACGCGCCGCCGGTGTCGGCGATGACGCGCGCGGAAACGTAGGAAACATTCGGCTCGGTTTTAAATTTCAACAGCCCGCGCAATTCACGGTTCTCTTTTTCAAGCGCCACAACCGCGTTCTGCCATTCGATCATCCGCGCGTTTTCGGCGCGCAGGCGCTTGTTGTCGTCGTGAAGCGCGGAGAGGTCGCGAAAGGCTTCGCCCATGTTTTGAAAGGCAGTCATAGGGCGCGCGATCACATCGAGAACGGGCGCCAGGGTGTCGATGGTGTGCGTGCGAAACGACGTAAGGGCCGCGTTTTGCGCGTGTGACAGGATCAGCAAAAGAAATGCGAGCGCCGAGAATAGAACGAAAGAGAATCGATGGGACAAGCCGCGCCATGAAAAGGCGGCTATGGCAAAGGACCCCACGGAAGATGAAGAGCGGTGAACCGTCATGGAATTTTAGAAAACGACGAATGATTAAGGACTTCTTAATATATATTCGTGTGCATGCCAACATTAATATGCGCAAAAACTTCAATAAAGAGCGTTTTTGCCGGAAGATTCAGGTTGCCTTTTTAAGAATCCTGTTTCCTCCTTTTCCCTCTTTTTCGACAAAAGGGTCATGATCTCGGCTGCCGTTTCTTCGACCGACTTACGTGAAACGTCGATGGTTGGGCATTGCAGGCGAGCGAAGAGATGCCGGGCTTCTTGGAGTTCGGCACGAACGCATTCGGGTTGCGTGTATTCCGTCTCGCGGTTTTCGTTTAAAAGCGACATTCGGTTCCGTCTTATCGCAATCAGGCTTTGCGCATCCTTTGTCAGCCCGATAATAAGGGCTTTTTTGTAAACGGAGAGATCCGGCAAACCATGGCCGCGAATGATCGGAATATTGGCCGCTCGTATACCGCTGCGCGCCAGATAAATACATGTCGGCGTTTTCGAAGTGCGGGAAACGCCGAGAACGATTACATCGGCATCGTGTAAACGCTCCTGGCCGTGGCCGTCATCCTGCGCCATGGCGTAATCCATGGCGTTTATACGTGCGAAATAGTCATCGTCGAGCGCATGCTGCCTTCCGGGGTCATGCGAGGGCATTTTGCCGAAAAGCGCGCAGAGACTTCGAAGGACCGGCCTTAATACCGCAACGCATGGGATATCGTTGTCGGCGCAAAAGCGTTCGAGCGTTCCGCGAAGATCTTCGTCGACAAAGGTGTAGAGAACAAGGCCGGGGCTTTCTTTTATGCCGTTTAAGACCGTCTGAAGAAGCCGGGGCGAACGGATAAGATTCCATTTATGTTTATTTACCTCGATATCTTCGAATTGAACCACACAGGCGCGCGTCAAGGATTCTATGGTTTCGCCCGTTGAATCGGAAACAAGATGAAGATGATAGGACATGAGTGGCGGCTTCCTATGAGATCGGTTGTATTATCACGAAACAGGTTAGCGAGAAGACGGGTATTCTTTGATACATATGTGGATATTTTTGAATTTTACGCTTTTGATTTTTTAATAGTCCCGGTCATTGGTTGGTTATTCGTTAATTAATACACCTATGGATTATTTCCATTAACGGTTTGTTAATAATCAGGATAAGTTTATGCTCATTTTGTCCCCGTTATTCACATGTTTTTCGACATCTAGTTAATAAAGGATTAATGGAAGAATATCGACAGAAACAAATATTAATATTCAGAAAGAGGAAGAATTAATTTTGGGGGGCTTTCTTGTATGAAGGCTGCTTTTATTTAATCCCCCTTTTTCCCCTATACAACTACCTACTACTACCTATTAATTATATTATTTAAGAAAGAAAGGGCATGGGGAAAAGAAGTTTTGAATTTGAATTCTTTGATTTGTATGTCAAAAAAAGTCGGCATGGTTAAGGGGTTTACAGGAGAACTTATTGACTTTTTGTTTTTTTTCATATAGATAAGTAAGTGTTCAAGCGCGGGATTTGGATCGCGCGTATTCGAAAATAAAAATAGAATCCCACCCCCAATAGGCGAAATTCAGTCTGCTATGTCGGACAAACCACGCCTTAATTTCCGGTAAATGAAGGATAAAATGACATCGACAAATTTACGTGATTTGAAGGCCCTATCGCCGGCCGCACTTCTTGCGCTGGCCGAAAAGCAAGGCGTCGACGGCGCCAGCGTCATGCGCAAACAGGACATGTTATTCGCCATTCTTAAGATCGTTGGCGAACAACCCAATCAGACGATCAGCGGCGAAGGCGTATTGGAAGTTCTGCCTGATGGATTCGGGTTTCTCCGTTCGCCGGAAGCGAATTATTTGCCGGGGCCCGATGATATTTATGTTTCACCCTCCCAGGTGCGTAAATTCAATCTTCGCACCGGCGATACCATTGAGGGAGAAATACGGTCGCCCAAAGAAGGGGAACGCTATTTCGCGCTCTTGAAGGTTAATAAAATTAATTTTCAAGACCCGGAAAAAGCGCGCCATCGCATCGGCTTCGATAATTTGACCGCCCTTTATCCGACCAAGCATTTGAAGCTGGAGATGCCGGACCCGACGAAGAAAGAATACACGGCCCGGATTATCGATCTTATCTGCCCGCTGGGCAAAGGCCAGCGTGGCTTGATTGTCGCGCCGCCGCGCACCGGTAAAACCGTGATGATGCAGAATATCGCGCATGCCATTACGACCAATCATCCCGAAGTTTACTTGATCGTTCTTCTCATCGATGAACGGCCCGAGGAAGTCACGGACATGGCGCGCTCGGTTAAGGGCGAGGTGATTAGTTCCACGTTCGACGAGCCGGCGACGCGCCATGTGCAGGTTGCGGAAATGGTTATCGAAAAGGCGAAGAGGCTGGTTGAGCACAAACGCGATGTCGTTATCCTGCTTGATAGCATTACGCGCCTCGCGCGCGCGTACAACACGGTCGTTCCTTCATCCGGCAAGGTTTTGACCGGCGGCGTGGACGCCAACGCCCTTCAGCGCCCCAAGCGCTTTTTCGGCGCGGCCCGGAACATCGAAGAGGGCGGCTCCCTGACCATCATCGCGACGGCCCTGATCGATACGGGAAGCCGCATGGACGAAGTGATTTTTGAAGAATTCAAGGGCACCGGCAATTCGGAAATCATTCTGGATCGCAAGCTGTCCGATCGCCGCACTTTCCCGTCGATCGACATCACCAAATCGGGCACGCGCAAGGAAGAACTGCTTGTCGATAAGGCGACCATTTCGAAGATGTGGGTCTTGCGCCGCGTTTTGATGCCCATGGGCGTCGTGGACGCGATGGAATTCCTTTTGGATAAGTTGAAATACGCCAAGACAAACGCCGACTTCTTCGACAGCATGGGAAGCAGCAGCGGCAACGAAAACGGCGGGCCGACCGTTCAACGAACGACGATTGCCCGTCGCAGCTCATCGTCTGGCTCAACCAACGCGAATTCAGACTAAGCCGCCGATTTATCTGGAATCCGGTTTGTTATTCGACTTTATATGAAACAAATCGGATCCCGCAGATCGGCACGCGAGCGCGTACCTCGTGCGGAAAGACGTGACCAGTTGTTTCGGCGTGCTTTACGCGCCGGGAACGTTTCCCGTTTCCTGAGGTGCGGCCTCGATACGGTCGCGGCCGTTTTCCTTGGCGCGATAAAGCGCCTTGTCCGCTCGTTTCAGCATATCGTCAAAACCGCTGTCTAGCGCGGAAAGCTGGGCGATTCCGATGCTGACCGTGCATGTGATGGCGGCGTGGCCCGCGATATAGGGTTTTTCCTTGATATGCTTGCGTAAGCGCTCGGCGACATCAAGGGCCGCCGCCAGGCTCGTTTCAGGAAGGATCACCGCAAATTCTTCGCCCCCCATGCGTCCAATGGAATCGGACTGGCGCAGGCTCTCCAGAGCGCGCTTGACGATGCCTTTAATGATGATATCGCCGGCCGCGTGTCCGTAGGTGTCGTTGATCAATTTGAAAAAATCGATGTCGATCATCATGACGGTTAAATCACGCGCAAAACGCCGGGCGCGGCGGATTTCCTGTTCGGCCATATTCTCGAAATGCCGGCGGTTGCTGATGCCCGTCAGCTCGTCCGTCGAGGCTTGCCGGAAAAGCTCGGCTTCGAGCTCCTTGCGCTGCGAAACATCGTTCAGGGCGACGAGCATGGACGGCGTTCCGTTGTAATCGACAAGGATGGCCGCCAATTCCGCGATAAAGATGCGGCCGTGGGACGTTTTCATGCGCACGTCGATGTCCCTGACGTCCGACAGCTTTTTAAACAAGCTGTCCAGATTGCTTTTGTCCTGTTCGTCGACGAACAGGTCGGTTGATTTTTTGCGCAGGAACTGCCCGGCGCTTTGCTGAAACAACAGGCAGCTTTTCCGGTTCACGAACATGATGTGACCGTCGCTGCGGCGCGCAATGTAAATAGGGTAAGGAAGAATTTCCAAAATCGAACGAAGCTTTTGTTCGTTTTTCAAAAGATTGTATTCAAACTCCGCCTGTCGGGTTACGTCGACCGCGGTTAGCATGATCGCGGGGCCGCCCGGCCAATCTACGACGCGCATAGTTACGGCAAGCCATATCTCCTGCCCGTTTTTACGCAGGGCGCGCGAGCGGCCGATCACGGCTTTTTTTGTTCCGCGCATAAGCTTGTCGTATTCTTCCTCGAGCCTTGGCCAGACATCGTTTGGCACCAGATCGCGCAAAAGAGGCATCGCGAGAATGTCGGCGGCATGGCTATAGCCGAAGAGCTCGGCAAAAGAAGTGTTCGCGTACAGCGGCTTGAAATTGCGGTGGATCAGAATGCCCTGCACGGCGGAATCGAGTAGTTCGCGGAAATCGGGGGCGGCGTCGGATCCGCGTCGGCGGTCGGGGACTCCCTTACGGCGATTTCCCTGTCGGAGCGTGTGTTTTTTTATGGGCATGAAAGACAATAAATATAAAGGCTTTTGCAGCTTATCACAATTTGGGAGCGAATAAAGACAGGATCCCAGAATTTTTGGTTTTAGACCAACGCGCCAATGAAAAGGACAGGCCTGGCTCACGAGCGGTTGCGCGGAGGCAGTCGCTCGCCGGACGGGAGAACCGCTTGAATAGGCAAAGAAGCCTCGCAAGCGATAGGCAAAGCGCAGAGCGAGTGAAGTCAATCGGCGTCGAGGCTTTCATTGGTCGTTTAGTATTAGTGCGGTCGATCGGGCGGGCTTGCCGGATCCGTGACGAGGTGCAGGGGGGGTGATTTCTTTTTCCGCTTTTCGCCATTCGTCTCGGCAAAGAGCCTCTGGCGCTTATACAAATAATTCATGATTTCCGGCGAATGCGACAAGGAAGCTATTTCTTTTGTCGTACCCTCGAGATCGTAAGGATTCGTGATGGCGACGCCGCCAAACCCGTTTTCCGTCATCCAGATGCCATAGTAGATGAGGCCGAGAAGACAGGAGAGATCGCGAAACAAGTCACCAACGCGCCCAACGGCGGATCTGAACTCTGGGCTGTCCCAGCCTTCCACAAGCGCGACCCGCGTGAGGGCATGCACGAAATCGTTTCCGAAGGCCGCGCTGTCCGGCTGTTTTTCCGGCGATGAGCTGAGCCATTTTTTGATGATTTGCTTGCTTTCGGGCAGGATCTCGATATTCGGATCGAGCTGCATCGGAAGCCATGAAACGCCGTCGAGGCTTTCCGCTATCGCGCGCATCCCGATACGCTCGGCGCGCATGTAAGAAAAGCCATACGAATCGCGGCTAAAGTCATCGGGAAGGGGGGCGAGAGATAAAAGGGTTTCCCGCTCAAGCGACAGCGCGTGCCGAGCCTGTTCAATATGCTTTTGTAAATCGTCCAGCGTTAAAAGTCGCGCCATTTTATCTATGCTTAAAATATATTCATAAAATTCAGTATTAGTATATCCCGCAATTATAACGATATTCTTAATAACACCTTTCCTTTGGCTTTACGGCTTCCCGTTGCTTTTAAGGAAAAACACCTCTATTTGTCCGATATGGAAGCGTTTGATGTCATCGTTGTTGGTGCCGGACATGCGGGCTGCGAGGCGGCGGCTGCCTCGGCGCGCCTCGGCGCAAAGACGCTTCTTTTAACGCATCGTATTGATACTATTGGGGAAATGTCATGCAACCCCGCCATCGGCGGCCTGGGCAAGGGCCATCTTGTTCGTGAAATCGATGCCTTGGACGGTCTTATGGGCCGCGTCGCGGATGCCGCAGGCATACAATTTCGCATTCTCAATCGCAGTCACGGGCCTGCCATTCGAGGGCTGCGCGCGCAAGCGGATCGTAAGCTTTATCGGCAGGCGATGCAGCGCATGCTTTTTGAACAGCCGAATTTGGTTATTCGCGCCGACGCCGTTGAGGATTTGATCTGGGCGGGTGAAAAAATAAGAGGCGTTGTAACGGCATCGGGAGACTGCGTTCATGCTTCGGCGGTCATTATAACGACCGGTACTTTTCTTCGCGGTTTGCTTCATCTGGGCGAGGATAAAACGCCGGGAGGGCGCGCAGACGAGCCGCCGAGCAACGGAATCAGCCCCGCGCTTGAACGCATGGGTTTTTCCTTAGATCGATTGAAAACGGGAACGCCCGCGCGCCTCGATGGAAAAACCATCGATTGGAAAGCGATGAAAATGCAGCCGGGGGACGAAAAGCCCGAGCCGTTCTCAACCATGACGAAGGTTTTGCAAAATCGTCAAATTGCCTGCGGCATCACGCACACGACGCCTAAAACACTCGATATCATTCGCGCAAATTTGCATCGCGCCCCTTTGTATTCGGGGCAAATACAAGGCATTGGCCCACGTTATTGCCCGTCTATTGAAGACAAGACCGTGCGCTTTGCCGACAAGGAACGGCATCAGATATTTCTTGAACCGGAAGGCCTGGATGACGATACCGTTTATCCAAACGGCATTTCCACGTCTTTGCCGCGCGATGTCCAGGACGCCTTTATTCATTCGATTGAAGGCCTCGAAAAGGTCAACATCCTGCGTTTTGGCTATGCCATTGAATATGATTTCTGCGATCCCCGCGAGTTAAGGCCCACGCTTGAGACAAAGCGCATGAAGGGGCTTTTCTTTGCGGGGCAGATAAACGGCACCACGGGATATGAAGAGGCGGCCGCGCAGGGGCTTGTGGCGGGACTAAACGCGGCCCTTTTGATACAAGAAAAGGCCCCGTTTACGCTAAGCCGCGCCGACGCCTACATTGGCGTTATGATCGACGACTTGATTATGCGCGGGGTTACCGAACCCTATCGGATGTTTACGTCGAGGGCTGAATACAGGCTGACCCTTAGGGCCGATAACGCCGATCAAAGGCTGACCCCAAAAGGCATCGACATAGGATGCGTTGGAAAAGTAAGGGCAAAAGCCTTTTCTGAAAAGATAAAAGGCCTTCAGGAGGCTAAAAATCTTATGGGCTCTTTATCGGCGTCACCCAATAAACTTGCTTTCTGCGGGCTTAAAATTAATGCAGACGGCATTGTACGAACGGCTTTAGAGCTTATGGCGTATCCGGGAGTCGATTTACCCCGACTTGCGGCCATTTGGCCCGAATTGGGGGCTATAAGCGCCGCCATAGCCGAACAACTGGAAATTGACGCCAAATACGCGGGATATCTGGAACGGCAGGATAGGGATATTCGGGCCTTTCAAAAAGACGAAAGCCTTGTTCTTCCCACGAACATCGATTTGAATGCTATTGGAAGTCTTTCGACGGAGATACGTCAAAAGTTAGGAGAGGTTAAGCCCGCCACGCTTGGCGCGGCAGCGCGGATTCCGGGCATGACTCCTGCGGCTGTCATATCGTTGCTACGTTACGTAAAGCGAGAAACGAGGCGCTGAGATCATGAAAACGGCGCAAAAAAACTTCTTAAACTTTATTAATGTTTCTTGTGAAACGATCCACAGGCTAAGCCATTACGAAAAAATGCTTATTTCATGGAACGAAAAATTTAACCTCATTGCCCGAAGTACAGCACCGGAAATATGGGGCAGGCATTTCCTTGATAGCGCTCAACTGATGAAGCATATCCCTCAAAACGCCCGGACTTTGGCCGATATGGGGGCTGGGGCCGGTTTCCCGGGGCTTGTTTTGGCAATGCTGGCGGAAGAGCAGAAAAGGGATTTAAAAATTTACGCCATCGAGAGCACGCGGAAAAAAGCCGATTTTCTAAATGCCGTTGTTAAGGAACTAAAGCTGAATGTCGTTGTTCAAAACAGCCGTGTCGAAGACACACGGAACCTGAAAACGGACGTTATCACGGCCCGGGCTTTAACGGCGCTTCCCAAATTGCTGGAATACGCTAACCACTTGAAAAAGAATGACACTGTACATATATTTCTAAAAGGTAAACGCGCATCCGAGGAATTGACAGAAGCGCGGAAATATTGGAAATTCGATCTCGACATCCATCCGAGCCTTACTGACGAAAGCGGCAGGGTTTTGATCCTGAAAAACCTTGCATACAAGAACGGTCGATAGTCCAAATGAACGAAAGCTGTCGCATTATTTCTGTCGTCAACCAAAAAGGCGGGGTTGGCAAAACAACAACAACCGTGAATCTTGCTACCGCTCTAGCCGCCGTAGGCCGGCGCGTTCTTGTTGTGGATGCCGACCCTCAGGGAAACGCCTCGACGGGCCTTGGGCTACAACGAGCCGACCGCGGTACGGGATGCTATGAGATGATGTTCGATGGCATGTCCGTCGAGGATGTGGTCAAGCCGACGATCATTCCGAATCTTTTTGTGATTACATCGTCAACCGATCTGGCGGGCGCCGAGATTCAGCTGGTGACGGCGGAACGGCGCGAGTACCGCATGAAGGAAGCGCTTGATCGCAGCGCCAAGGACTACGACATTATTTTTATCGATTGCCCGCCGTCCTTGAACCTGATTACGCTCAACGCGCTGATCGCGTCGCACGCGATCATCATTCCCCTGCAGCCTGAATTTTATGCGCTTGAAGGCGTTTCCAGCCTTTTGCAAACCGTCGAAGCGGTTCGCGCGCGGTTCAACCCCGGGCTTGACGTTCAGGGAGTCGTTCTGACCATGTACGACCGGCGCAACAGCCTGTCGGACGCCGTGGCCAGCGATGTGCGCGCGTTTTTCGGGGATAAGGTTTATGCCACCGTTATTCCCCGTAATGTGCGCGTTTCCGAGGCCCCCTCGCACGGCAAACCCGTTTTGCTCTACGACCTTAAATGCCACGGGTCGCGCGCGTACATGCAGCTGGCGAGCGAGCTTTTGAAAAGGGAATTCGGACTCGACGAGACCGAGGAAGAAAGCGCCACGGAAGAGGCGCAGGCGAAGGCCGCAGGTTGATAAAATCAATTTAGAATATTCTAAAAAAGGAATTTAAAAAATGACGAGCGCAACGACAAAGCCTTCCCCTCTTGGGCGCGGCCTTTCGGCTCTTTTTGGGGACGCGGACGCCTCCTACCAGCCGCCGCGCGCTCCGGAGGCGGGCGCGCCGTCCGCCAAGGGAGGCGGCTTGCAGCGGATGCCCGTCGCCTGGCTTAAGTCGGGGCTTTTTCAACCGCGCCGCCATTTTAACGACGACGCCCTGAAGGAGCTCGCCGCCTCGGTTCGCGAGCGCGGCATACTGGAGCCGCTTCTCGTTCGTCCGTTGCCCGGCGGGCGCGACAGCTATGAAATCGTGGCCGGGGAGCGCCGGTGGCGCGCGGCGCAAATAGCGGGCTTACATGATGTGCCGGTGTTGGTGCGCGAGTTGACCGACCGCGAGGCGATGGAGTTCGGCATCATCGAAAACGTCCAGCGCGAGGACTTGTCGCCCATCGAGGAAGCCGAGGGCTATAAACGGCTGATTGAGGAATTTGGTCATACGCAGGATGCGCTGGGGAAAATCGTCGGCAAAAGCCGTCCGCATATTACGAATATGCTGAGGCTTCTGGTGCTTCCCGAAGAGGTGCGCGATCTGATCGCACAAGGCAAGCTCACAACCGGCCATGCGCGCGCGCTTGTGCCCGCCCCGAACCCCGTTGCTTTGGCGCGCGAGATCGTCAAAAAGGGCCTGAACGTTCGGCAGGCCGAGACGCTGGCCAAGCGGGCGCAGGATAATCCCGAAATTCATAAGAAAAGAACCGGCGACAAGGCGGCCGCCGATATTATCGCGCTCGAACGGGAGCTGGAGCGCATTGTCGGCCTGAAGATCAAGATCGCGACCAAGGGCAAGGGCGGGTCTTTGACGATCCACTATACCGATTTGGATCAGCTGGACGATTTGATCCGAAAGCTCAGAGCTTAAACAGGCCTCGTTTCTTCCCGGGAGTTGCGCCAACGGCGGCTTTGGGGCAGAATTGCAGGCTCATGAAAAAAAGAAAGACGCGGTTGATTTATGAGTGCGAATAATCAAGGCGAACCTACTATCTCTCTCTTTCTGGTGATGGCCCTTCTGGCCGCGCTGTCGTGGTTCCTTTGGCGCATGACGGGCGACGTTATCCTGACGTATTTTTTTCGATGGGTGCGTTATGCGGAATTATGGATCGTCAATCTGTTTTCGCATCAATACGACGCCTGCCTTCACTGGCTGGTCGTCGCGAAGGCCAGCAACGCGCCGCCGTCGCCCGAAGCCATCAGCGCGACGAACGCCTGTTTTGGCAACGCCTTTTTAAGCCAGTTGCCGCGCGACGAGGTGGGCTTGTATTTTCGCCTTTCCTTAACGTCGATCTCGCTGATCGGCGCCGAGGCCATGGTTTTTTTCCGCTGGCCGATTGCGCTTGTCCTGCTGGCCATCGGCTCTTATGCGATTTTGCTTTCGCCGCGTAATAAATTCTCGACGCGGCATACCCTCGAAAGCCTGATTGAAGTACAGGCCAAGATGTGGCCCGTCATTTCGCCCATCCTTAAGTTCAATCCGTCCAAGTCGGGGCGCATTTTAGGCGATCCGGTGCCCGACAAACTGCCCATTTTCGCCGAAGCCCTTTCACCCGAAGAATGGATAACTTGGAATCGCATTCCGCTTGTGAATGGTATCCCCGACCGTGAAACGGCGCGCCGCGCGTTTATCCGGCAGCTAGGGCCGAGATGGAACGGGATTTTCTCGACGCCGGTTTATATGCAAGCGTTGCTGGCTGCCTTCGCCTTGAAGGGGGCGCAAAAGCGCGAGCAGAGCGACGATTTTTTGGGCAAGCTGGCCTTATGCTGGTCGCCGGAAAGCGGGTTTCGCCCAACGGCTGAACTGCTGGCCGAGATACGGTCGATCCTGAAAGATCCGAAAATTGGCGGAAGGCTGGCGCAAGTCATGGATCGGTACGCTTGGCGCACGACCGCCGTTTTAGGCGCCTTGAAGTGGGCGAGGGATAACGGCGGCGTTTTGGCGCCCGCGCAGTTTCTTTGGCTGCGCGCCGAGGATCGGGCCCTTTGGTATCCCTTAAACAATCTGGGCCGCCGCGCCTTTCACAGCGAAGGCGCCGGCGCCATGGCGCACTTCATGGCCGAAGAAGCCGCCAAGAAGCCTTTGCCGATTCCCCGCGTGGATACCTGTATCGTGACGTTGAATACGTATCTCAACGATCCGAACAAGCGGCCCGTTCCCATGCCGACGAACGAGGCGGGAAGGGCGTAAAAAAATCCCGCCCGATGAGGGGCGGGATTTAAAGCAGGCTAATATTAATCGCGGCGGACGCCCGTCAGCTGCAACAGAAACTGAAAGGCGTTGATGAAGTTGAGATAGAGCGAGAGCGCGTTGAAGACCGCAATCTTCTCATTAGCTTCCATGCCATAGGATTCGGCGTACGTTTGCTTGATGCGTTGAACGTCCCACGCGGTGAGCCCCGTGAAAACGGCGACGCCTACGACCGAGACGACCCATTGAAGCTGGGTCGACATCAGAAAGATATTCACAAGCGAAGCGATCAGGATGCCGAAAACGCCCATCAGCAGGAACGCGCCCATGCTTGAGAGGTCTTTTTTCGTCGTGTATCCCCAAAGGCTCATGGCCCCGAAGGTTGCCCCGGTGATGAAGAACGCGCGCGCGATGCTGGCGTTCGTGTAAAACAGGAAAATGGCGCCCATGGAAAGGCCCATCGTTCCGCAGAAAACCCAGAACAGCGTTCGAAGACCCGACAGGCTTATGGTGTTCATGCGGAAGCTCATCACCATCATGAAGCCGAGCGGCGCAAGCATAACGACCCAGCGAAGCGCCGAGCCGTAGATGACTTGCGCAAGAAACGTGTTTGCCGTTACCCATGCCAGAAGGCCCGTGAGCGCAATGCCCCCGGCCATGTAGGTGAAGACGCGCTGCATGTGCGCGCGAAGGCCCGCGTCGAAAGTCACGCGATCCAGCCCCGCGACGCCGGAACGGAAGAAAGGATTGTTCATGTGCTTGATGCTCCGATCAAAGTTGCTTTCCCGATAATATGGGGCAGGCGATAGGCGAATTCAACACCAAACGGAAAGACGCAGGCGGGGCAAGAGGTTATGAGGCAACAAGGCTTTCCCATGTCAGGATGACGACTTTCCTA
The DNA here is from genome assembly GCA_964453225.1 of uncultured Rhodospirillaceae bacterium. Classification (GTDB taxonomy): domain Bacteria; phylum Pseudomonadota; class Alphaproteobacteria; order UBA9219; family UBA9219; genus CAIXLI01. Next base: position 44,660 of record CAYVNS010000005.1, on the reverse strand, counting down.
TTTCTAAAGCAGGCAGTGGCGCAAGATTATTGCGCCTTAAGTTGGGGGCCCTTGTCGGTACATACGAGGGAAGATTTTTCGAACTCAAGGCCGAAATTAAATTTCCGAAGTTCAAGCCGTGGACCAAGCCGGAAGAAACCAAAGACTCGGCCAAGCGCGCCTCCGTGCATGTTTTTCCCATCGCCGCGAGTTGTTTTTTGGATTCCTCGAACAGTGCTGACGGAATAAAGTGAATATCGACGCCCCGCTTCAAGTTTTCGTCGGTCATGCCGAGCCGATCCTGAGCCCTTCTATCCACCGTGAAGATTTCGGCGAGGGGTGGAAGCTCTCTTCCGTTTGCGCCGACCCATTTGCCCGAGGAGCCGCCGCTGATCGCTGTCTTTCCATCCTCAAGATCGAAACTATGGTTTGTCAGCGTGGCGCGTAATACACGCTCATTGCCAAAAACGACGACCTCCTTTCCGAAAGGCTTTAGAGCGCGCACGATATTTGCGTGCCGGACGGCGAGCTTTATGTTTCCGTGCGTATCAACGCGAACCGCGACGCACCCCCCGTTCGGCACGGACGGAATGTCATCGGCGGTCAGCGTCACGCCGTCATTCATTGCCTTGACGCCCAGAAGGAGTGCGTCCCTTTCTTGAACGGCCAGGCCGGGCCGCCAGCGGGCGTTGACGCAAGGTCGATTAATGTAATGGGCGATGATGACGGAAAGCCAAGGAAAGTAGTCGCGCGAGCGAAATTGCGAACCGTTCGTTGCGACGTTGACCAGATAAAGATTCAGCTCTCCGGCTTCGACCAAATCCTTAAAGTGAACAAAAACAGCCGGGCCGGTGCCCGCGATAATGCCCCCGTTCGGCAAAATGCCGGCGTATACTTTTTCGCCCCCGTTAAGCGTTTCCTTTCCGCGTTGATCCTTGCGGGGCGCGCAGTTCATAAAGAATATGTTCCCAAAGCCCCGTTCATCGTCGCGCGCGTTCTGGGCGAGATCGAAGGCAGCCGCATTTACGTCCTGGGAAGGAATGTTGTGATAATGGATGCCGACGCCCCGGCAGGGCGCAAGCGTATGCAGCAGAGACTTGGCGTTATGAAGGCTGCGGCAAATTTCGGAACTTGCGGTATCGTCGTAGCCGCCGTTATCGCTGAAATAATGAACCACAGGGCGGTAACGCACCAGGCCTTCAGGAAGAGCAACCTCGAGACGCGAGGCGTTAAACGCGGTCATTGCTTTTAGTCGCTGAAGCGGGTTTGGAACGGCCGTGGCCGCCAAGGCCACGCTATTTTTATAAGGCCCGTCTATTCTGTTTGGATTTAATAACGCATTGAGCGACGGCATCGTATTTCTCCCTTCCATCTTCCCCCGCAAGCGCGGAACACAAAAAACCAAAGAGCCGGTGAGACCGGCGCGGACGAGGTATGAGGATGTGGAAATAAAAAAGCCCCCGCCATACGTGATCGCCCACCAGGGACCACAGTGCGGAAGCTGAAAAAGCTGTCCTTATCTGTGGCGCTTTAGCTGTTGGTAACGCGGCAGCAAGCTGCTCCTGTCAAATCCCGCGGATCGATGGCTTTCGATCAAGGAAAGATTAAATCAAAAGCGCCGCGCTTTTGTCAAGGAAAAGAAGCGTTTTTGTGCGTGTCGGAAAGAAAGGGCTATATTTTTTGCTGGCCGAAATGATCCTTGGCGGACCGAATGAGGCCGAACACCGCCGCAGGATCCGCGTCTTGCGCGGCAATCCCCCCCTTCGCCAAGGCGAGGCGAAGGCCATTGTTGTCTGTGCGCAGGAAGGGATTGCATAACTTCTCATCGCCCAAGATGGACGGAACGGTCGGCTTGCCCTGCTTGCGCAAGGCGGCGATTTCTTCCGCGCGCTTTTTTAGTCCCTCGTTGTCTTTGTCGAGCTTCAGCGCGAACTGCGCGTTGATTTCGCTGTTCTCATGATTGCAATAGATTTTCGTATCGTCGGGCAGGGTACGCAGCAGTTTCAAAGACTCCCACATCTCAATCGAGTTGCCCTCAAAGAGGCGTCCGCAGCCCAGGGAGAACAAGGCGTCGCCGCAAAACAGCGCCTTGAGCTGAGGGAAGTAATAAGAAATATGCCCGTCTGTGTGGCCGTGCGTTTCCATGACCTTGCCGCGCAAGGTGGAAAACGACACAACGTCGCCATGCCCGACGGAGCGCGAAAGACCGGGGATAAGGCTTTTTTCCTTTTCGGGGCCGATGACCGGCGCGCCGTATTCCTGCTGCAATTTTTCGTTGCCGGCCACGCAATCGCTATGATGGTGCGTGTTCAAAATCAGCGCGAGATAAAGCTCATGCTTTTTCAAATAGCGCATAACCACATCGCCATCGCCCGGATCGACGACCATGGCAAGCCCAAGCGCGGGATCGCTCACGAGGAAAATGTAGTTGTCCGTGAAGGCGGGCAAGAGGTCGATGTCGAAAGTCATGACTGCAAATGTCGTCGATTTGTGCTAAAAGACCGTTAACGCCGGCGCAAGGAACCGTCTTTCATGTTGACCGATATAACGGATTTGCGCGATTTTTATAGTTCACCGCTTGGTTTTGCGGTGCAAAGGCTATTGTGCGCCCGGCTGGCCGAATTTTGGCCCACCCTTCGGGGGGAGCGGATTGCAGCGCTGGGCTACGCGCCGCCGCTTCGAGAAAGCCTGGCACGGCAGGCGACCGTCTATGCGCTTATGCCGGCGGCGCAGGGAGTCCTTCACTGCCCCGCCGAAGGCCCTAATGCCTCATGCCTTGTTTCCCCCTACGCGTTGCCTTTGGGCGATTCCAGCGTCGACCGCGTTGTGGCGCTGCACGCTTTGGAGGGGCTTGCAGAGCCGGCTCTGCTTTTACGGGAAATGGCGCGCGTCATGAAGGGCAACGGGCGCTTGCTTTTGATTGTGCCGAACCGCAAGGGCGTTTGGGCGCGCAACGATCGCACGCCCTTCGGGTGCGGCCAGCCCTTTTCGACCGCGCAAGTCAGAAAGCTTTTGAAAAATCAGGGGTTCTTAATCGAGCGCATGCAGGGCGTTTTGTTCGCGCCGCCCAGCGCCGCGCGGATCAATCTGGCGCTGGCGGATAAGACCGAACGCATTCTCTCGCGCCTGCTGCCTTATTTCGGGGGGGTGTTGATGGTCGAGGCAAGCCTGCAAATTTGCGCGCCCATCGGTCTGCGCACGAAGCTCCGCGTGCCGTTTGCCGTCACCGCGCCGCTTCCCGTATCTTGCTATGCAGCATGCTGATCTTTTGATCTTTCGCCTGTTTGAGTCTAGAAAAAGTTCTTCAGCTTTGATCTTCGAGGAGGAATCATGACGCGCCTTGCTCCAAAGGACATTGTTAAAGGTCCGACCCCCATTGTTTGCCTGACGGCCTATACGGTCGACATCGCGCGCCTTTTGGATAAGCACGTCGATCTTCTTTTGGTGGGCGACAGTCTCGGCAACGTTCTTTATGGCTTTGACAGCACGCGCTCCGTCACGCTTGATATGATGGTCGCGCATGGGGCGGCGGTGGTTCGCAGCACTGAACATGCGCTGATCGTTTTGGACATGCCGTTCGGCACCTATGAGAAAGCGCCGGAGCAGGCGCTGGAGAATTGCGCACGCGCCCTGAAGGAAACGGGATGCGCCGCCGTGAAGCTTGAGGGCGGCGTCAACATGGCGCCGACAATCCGGTACCTTGTGGAACACGGCGTGCCGGTTATGGGGCATATCGGGCTGCTGCCGCAGTCCGTTGACGACTGGGGCGGTTTCAAAATTCAGGGAAAAGATGAAAACAGCGCGGAGCGGCTAAGGGCCGACGTGCAGAGCGTGGCGGAAGCCGGCGCTTTTTCCATCGTCATCGAGGGAACCATCGAGCCCGTTGCCCGTGAATTGACCCAAATCAGTTCGGCGCCCACCATCGGCATTGGCGCTTCGAAAGCATGCGACGGGCAAATTCTCGTTATTAACGATGTTCTGGGGCTGACGCTAAAATCCCCGCGTTTTTCCAAGAAATTTGCCGATCTGGGGCCGATCATTGAAGAAGCGGCGAAAACCTATGCTAACGATGTGAGGGCAAGGACATTTCCCGGGCCTGAACATACTTATGTAATGAAACAATAAAGACTTTGGTTAAATATCGCTGGGTACGCCTTGGAAAATTGACATTAAGGGCGTTTCTTGGTAACGAGCCTCATCCCTGCCATACGGCGGCGGTTCGGTTGGCTTTTGAACCAAATGGGATGCCCTTCGTGGCATGACGATTTGGGATTACAGCAGAACGGGGCTGCTTTGTGGGTACGCCCTTGGGCGTAAAGGCCTGTCCCCGCGTTGCGGGCACAGGCCCGATACTGTTTGGAGATTATCATTCATTTATGTTTGAAAGCCTGAGCAACAGATTATCCGGTATTTTCGACCGGCTTACGGGACGCGGGGTTTTAACCGAAGCCGACGTGACCGAGGCCTTGCGCGAAGTGCGCATCGCGCTGCTCGAAGCCGACGTGGCGCTTGAAGTCGTCAAGGATTTTACCGCCAAGCTAAAAGAGCGCGCCATCGGGCAGGACGTTTTGCGCTCCGTCACGCCGGGCCAGCAAGTCATCAAGATCGTTCATGACATGCTTGTCGAGCTTCTTGGGACGTCGCCGGAGCCGCTGGCGCTCAACGTAACGCCGCCGGTCGTGATTATGATGCTGGGCTTGCAGGGATCCGGCAAGACGACGACATCGGCCAAGCTGGCCAAGTTTCTGACGGAAAAGAACGGCAAAAAAGTTCTTATGGCCTCGCTGGACGTGCAGCGCCCGGCCGCCCAGGAACAGCTGGCGGTTCTCGGGCAGCAGATCGAGGGCGCCGTTCTGCCGATTGCGCCGGGACAACAGCCCGTGGACATCGCGCGCCGCGCTTTGGAAACGGCGCGCAAAGAGGGCTTCGATGTCGTAATCCTCGACACGGCAGGACGCTTGGCCATCGACGAAGCACTCATGGCCGAAGCGGCCGAGGTGCGCGATGCCTGCCAGCCGCACGAAAGCCTTTTGGTTGTGGACGCCATGACGGGGCAGGACGCCGTTAACACCGCGCGGCATTTTGAAGAACAGGTTGGGATCACGGGCATTGTTTTGACGCGCATCGACGGCGATGCGCGCGGCGGCGCGGCCCTTTCCATGCGCGCCGTGACCGGCAAGCCCATCAAGTTTTTAGGCGTCGGCGAAAAGGCGGACGCTCTTGAGGCCTATCATCCCGACCGTTTGGCGGGACGCATTCTCGGCATGGGGGACGTTGTTTCCCTTGTCGAAAAAGCGGCCGCGGCCGTCGACATGCAGCAGGCCGAGGCCATGACGGAAAAGCTGATGTCGGGCGGCCGCTTCGATTTCAACGATCTTCTCAAGCAGCTGGAAAACATGCGCCGCATGGGCGGCGTCGGCAGCATGATCAATTTGCTTCCCGGCATGGGCCGGTTCAAGGAACAACTGAAAAACGTCAACATCGGCGACAAGGCCGTGAAAAGGCAAGAGGCGATCATTCAGTCGATGACGACGGCCGAGCGCCGCGACGCAAGCCTGCTGCAAGCGTCGCGCAAGCGGCGCATCGCTGCGGGCGCGGGGGTCGACGTGGCCGATGTCAATCGGCTCATCAAGCAGTTTCTTGAGATGCAGAAAGTCATGAAGCAAATCCGGAAAATGGGAAAATCCGGGTTCATGCGTTCGTTGGCGTCGAAGTTCGGCGGGAAAATATAGGCATAAGTGAGTTTTCGTTTTAACAACCAGAGAGAAAGAGAGAGAAAATAAAATGTTGGTTTTGCGTATGAGCCGTCACGGGGCGAAGAAGCGTCCTTTTTACCAAATCGTTGTCGCGGACAGCCGCAGTCCCCGCGACGGGCGTTTCCTTGAAAAGGTGGGCACCTACAATCCCATGTTGGCCAAGGAAGACCCCAAGCGGGTTGTGCTGAATGAGGAACGCATTAAGTATTGGCTCAAGGTCGGCGCTCAGCCGAGTGAGCGGGTCGGGCGCGTGTTGCATGCGGCCGGTCTTGCCCCGAAGGTCGAGTACCGCGAGTCGCCCAAGAAATCGGCGCCGCGCGCCAAGACGCAAGAGCGCCTGAAGGCGGAAGCCGAAGCCGCCAAGGCCGCGGCCGAAGCCGCAGCGGTTCCCGCGGCGGCGGAGACGCCGGCGGCATAAGGCTTGCTTATGACAACCGCGCGAAAAATCTGCGTAGGCCAGTTCGCGGGCGCTCATGGCGTTCGCGGACTGGCGCGTTTGCGCAGCTTTACCGAGGATCCCAAGGCAATTTTCACTTATGCGCCGCTCCTGGACGAGCAAGGCGGGCGCACGTTCAACATTACGCCAAAGTCCGCCATGCGCGAGGTGTTCCTCGTCCATGTGGAAGGGGTTGCGGACAAGGGCGCGGCGGATCAGCTTCGCGGCGATAAAATTTATATCGCGCACGATCTTTTGCCCGAAACGCGCAAAAACGAATACTACGAGGCCGATCTTATCGGCCTCCGTGCGGTCGATGATAACGGCAAGGATTACGGCGCGGTGCGAGGCGTGTTTGATTATGGCGCGGGGCCGTTTTTGGAAATCGGCAAATCCTCAAAAGACAGCTTCATGCTGCCCTTCAAAGACGCCTTCGTGCCGAAGGTCGATCCCGGGGCCGGCCTTGTGCACATCGCGGTGCCGGAGGGATGGGCATGAGCTGGCACACGGTCATTTTAACCCTTTTTCCGGATATGTTCCCGGGGCCTTTGGGGGTGTCGTTGCCCGGAAAAGCGCTAAAAGAGGGGCTTTGGTCGCTTGAAACACTGGACATTCGCTCGTTTGCGAGCGATAAGCACGCCTCTGTCGACGACACGCCTTACGGTGGCGGCTCGGGCATGGTCATGCGGCCGGATGTTCTGGACGCCGCCATCAAGGGCGCTGACGCGAAGTTTGGCAAAGCGGCGCGAAAAATCTATCTGTCCCCGCGCGGGCGCGTGATGGATCAGGCGCTCGTGAAGGAGTTGGCGGCAGAGCCGTCGTTGCTGCTGGTTTGCGGGCGGTACGAAGGGGTGGATCAACGCGTGATCGATGCGCAAGGGCTTGAAGAAGTCAGCCTTGGCGATTTTGTCCTCGCGGGAGGCGAGATTGCGGCGATGGCGTTGATCGAAGCTTGCGTGCGTCTTTTGCCCGGCGTCTTGGGCAATGAGGCCGCGACGGATGAGGAAAGTTTCGAGGCGGGGCTTTTGGAATACCCGCATTTTACGCGCCCGCCCGAATGGAACGGCGCAACGGTGCCCGAGGTTTTGCTCTCCGGGCATCATGAAAAGGTTCGAGCATGGCGGCAGGCGGAGGCGGAAAAGATAACGAAAGAACGCCGCCCGGACTTGTATGAGAGATATTTGTTGAGGCAAGGTTCGAAAGGATCCGCAAACTAACCGTCATAGTCACGGGCGGTGCGGGAAGCGAGTTAGGGAAAAGAGGGCGCATCAACAGGAAAAAGCGCCCGCGCAGAGCGAGGATGTCAAACTGCGTATCGGCTTTCATTGGTACTAGTTAGAAGGAAAAAGGGAGACAGTCATGAATTTGTTACAGAAGATCGAAGCGCAGCAGGTCGAAAAGCTGAAAACGACCGCCAAGCTCGCCGATTTTACCATTGGCGACACGGTTATCGTGAACGTGAAGGTCGTCGAAGGCTCGCGTGAACGCATTCAGGCTTATGAGGGCGTTTGCATCGCGCGCCGCAATGCCGGCTTGAATTCCTCCTTTACCGTTCGCAAGATCAGCTACGGCGAAGGCGTCGAACGCGTGTTTCCGCTATACAGCCCGCGCATCGACTCGGTCGAGCGCGTGCGCCGCGGCGCCGTGCGCCGGGCCAAGCTTTACTTCCTGCGCGCGCTGCGCGGCAAGAAAGCCCGCATCACGGAAAAGACCGATTACGAGAAGAACGCGTAAGGACCATCGTTTTTTTAGGTTACAAAGCCGGGGCCGCAAGCCCCGGCTTTTTTCGTTGGCATTCCCGGTTCGGGCTTGCCACAATGCCGGGGTTGCTATGGGAGACTTGCCGTGCCCCTTTTGGATAAGACGCTGCAAAAGAGCATATTGACGCCTTCCGTCTTGCGGATCATGCAAGCTCTGGACGGGCAGGCGCGCGCAGTCGGCGGATGCGTGCGGGACGTTTTGCTGGGATGCGAAGCCGGTGACATTGATCTGGCCACGCCCTTTCCGCCGGAAAAGGTGACGGAAAAGCTCGAAGAAAAAGGCATCAAGGTTGTGCCGACAGGCATAACCCATGGCACGGTCACCGCCGTTCTTGATCGCGTGGGGTATGAAATAACGACGCTGCGCCGCGACGTCGAAACCGATGGCCGGCATGCACGGGTGGAATTCACGGATGATTGGCAAGCCGATGCGGCCCGGCGCGATTTCACGATGAATGCGCTTTATGTGGATGCCGACGCGGCGCTTTACGACTATTTCAACGGCGGCAAGGATGCGCGCGAGGGGCGCGTGCGCTTTATCGGCGACGCCAAGCAGCGCATTCTGGAGGACGTTCTTCGGATCCTGCGCTTTTTCCGTTTTTATGCGTGCCTCGGCAGGGGCGAGGCGGACCCCGAAGCTTTGGCCGCATGCCGGGAGCTCGCCCCGCTTATCCCAAGACTTTCGATTGAGCGCGTGGCGCGGGAACTGCTTAAACTGCTGGCCGCCGCTAACCCGGCGCCCGCTCTTTTGCTTATGAAGGAAAACGGCGTCTCCGCTTACGTTTTGCCGGAGATGGGCGATTTTTCGCGCCTTGAAGGCTTGCGGGCAGCGGAAAAGAAACACCATGTTTTGCCGTTGTCTCTAACGCGCCTTGCCGCTCTGTTGCCGCAAGACCGTAAGGCCGCTATCGCGGCGGCACTGCGCTTGAAGCTTTCGAACAAGGACATTGAGATGCTCGAAGCCCTGGCGGAACTGCCGGCGCTTTTAAGCCGTGACGCGGGGCCGGAACGGCTTCGCTCGTTGATGTATGACTATGGCCAGGAACAGGTTCGCGCAGGCTTGCTGCTGACGGGAAAAGAGATTGCGGAGGCTTTGAAAACGGTCGACGCGTGGGAAAATCCCATATTTCCCCTGACGGGAAAAGACCTTTTGGGGGTCGGCATTCCACCGGGGCCGGTCATGGGGAGCCTTCTGAAATTGACTGAAAAATGGTGGCGCGAGGGCGATTTCAGAGCCGGACGCGCGGCGTGCCTCGATCAGGCCAAGGCGATGGGAAAAAACCCTTGACGTGTTTTTGGTAATGGGATAAATCATTCGTCCTCTAAACCCGTTATGGAGGATGTTCATGGCTTCCCGTTATCGCCGCATGGTTTCAACCGATAAAAGATTAAAAAAACCCTGTTCGGGAAGCGATTACGGCCCGCTTGAACGCTGGCAACATTCGGGACGATGCTTCGAAAAAACCGACCGGCCCGGCGTTCTCGCCGCAAAGGCGACGGAAGAGCATATTCTCGACGTTCTCGGGCTTCAGCGGGTGCTGAGCGCGACCCAGATCGAGGCGGGACTGAAATTCAAGGCCGATTACCACGCGGCGGCGATCGCGGCCCACGTGACCGGCAGCTATAGCGGCATGCGCAACGCGCGGGATTTTTTCCGCATGGAACACGAGCGTTCGGAGTCCGAAGAGGCGGCTTATGCGCGCTGGAAAAAGGCCGTATCGGCGCTGGGCCTTGCGTACAGCGCGACCGTCATCGAGGTCGTTTGCCACGATGGCGCGCCGTTGCTGCGCGAGGTGTCGCTTTTGCAGGAGGGACTCGAGAAACTTGTGGGCTGGTACAAGTTATAGAATTAAAGCCCTTTACAGCTTCCGCGCCGCGAGGCAACAATAGGGCATGTATTGCAAGACATGCCTTCGTTTGAGCGTATGGTTATTTCTGATCGCGCCGCTTTCGGCGTGCGGCTATTTGAGCCGCGACGACACGGCTGCGGCCGCCAAGACGCATATGATCGGCATGTCAAAGGAAGACGTTCTGGCCTGCATGGGCCCGGCGAAGAAAAAAGCGACCGAAGGTGCAACGGATGTTTGGCAATACCACTCGACCGACGGGCAAAGCACGACGGACTGGAATACCCTGAAGCCGAAGCGCTCCGCCTACGGTTTTTCAAGAGGCTCTTTTAGCAAGAACTATTGCACGGTGAATATCGTGATGAAGGACGGCTTCGTTAAGGCGGTGAATTATTTGGGGCCGTCGGGGACGTTGCTGTTCACCGAGCAGGATCAATGCGGCTATGCCGTCGCCGCGTGCGTTGCGCGCTAAAGCTACGCCAAAACATCGATCAAGCTGCCGCGCGGAAGCTTCGGCGCGGTGGAGGCGGGGCCGGAGGCCTGAGGAACGGCAAAAACGCGAACCGCTTTCAGAGAATCCGACGCCCGCGTTTCCGATTGTTGAACGGCCGTGAGGACATCGCCGCGCAGACGCGCGGGCCGCAGCTGCGACGCACGGCTGCCCGGCACAAGGCTTGTTGAATTGCCGACTGACTCAACCATGGTATTCCCCTTCGCTCTTTCCCAAGAGGCATACCTGTCCTAGGTTTGGGCGGCGATCATCCTGATCGCCAAGCAAGAAAGAACTCATCTGAAAAACGAATCACTTTGTCATTGTGTTCTTAACCATGTTTTTTGTCAAAATTAGGACACACCCCACTTTCCTAAAAAAAGTGTGATATTTCCCTTGACAGGAACAGGGGGGTGCGGTATTGACAGTCCCACGGCGCACTGCGTCCGGACTTCCTCCTCCAAGCTTTTCCAATTCATAAGGAAAAACCAAAGGAGATGACGGAGTCTGTTAAACCGCTCCCGCTCAAGTAAGCCCAAACTTTTTTCCGCTCATTTTTATGACGTTCCAACACGAACCGCTTCAAGCCGAAATGGCTCTGGAGACTTTGCGCGAGATCATGCTGTCCGCCGAAAGCGACACCGCGCGCTTGAACGCCGCCAAAATTTTGCTCGAACGCCTAGCGCCAAAGGAAGATGAAGAAGCCAGGACAAGAGAAGCCGAAGAGCGCGAGACCGCTCTTGCCGAAGCAAGGGGATTTCTTGCGGCGTTTGCCGCTCTCAAACTTGCAGGCGTTCGTGAACCGGGCGCGGTGGATCCGGCTGGCGCGGCCCCAGCAGCTGACGCCTCCGGGTAACTGGCGGATTTGGCTCGTCCTGGCGGGCCGCGGTTGGGGCAAGACCCGAACAGGCGCTGAGGACATCGCCGCTTATGTGCTTTGGAATCCGGGCGTGCGTGTCGGCGTCATCGCCCCTACTTATGCCGACGCGCGGGATACCTGCGTTGAGGGCGAAAGCGGCCTTTTGCGCACCTTGCCGCCCGCCTGCATCGAGAAATGGAACCGGTCGGTCGGGGAATTGAGGCTGACGAACGGCAGCCGCATCAAGCTGTTCTCCGCCGATCAGCCGGAGCGCCTTCGCGGGCCGCAACATCATCGCGTTTGGTGCGACGAGCTGGGGGCTTGGGAAAAACGCGACGCTTTCGATCAACTGTGGTTCGGCTTGCGGCTGGGGGACGATCCGCGGGTGATCGTAACGACAACGCCAAGGAATACGGACATGCTGAGAGATCTGTTTAAACGGCAAAACGAGGACGTTTTTTTGACGAAAGGCCGTACGTTCGACAACGCCGAAAATCTGTCGCCTTACGTCATGCAGCAGCTAACGGAACGCTATGGCGGGACGCGGCTGGGGCGGCAAGAGTTGGATGCCGAGCTTTTAGAGGACGTTGAGGGCGCTTTATGGAATCGCGCGCAGATCGACACTTTGCGCGTGCAAAGCGTGCCGGAACTGACGCGCCTGGTCGTGGCTATCGACCCCGCGATGTCGCACGGCGAACATTCGGATGAAACCGGCATTATTGCCGCCGCGCGCGGGATCGACGGGTTGCTGTACGTGCTCTCGGACTGGTCCGGGCGCTATGCGCCGGACGCCTGGGCCGAGCGGGCGATCATGCTTTATAACGATATGCGCGCTCAGATCATTGTGGCCGAGGTCAATGCGGGCGGCGAACTGGTGGAGCGCATCCTAAGGCAAAAAGCGCCGCAGGTTTTGTTCAAGCCGGTGCGGGCCTTGCGCAACAAGGTAGAGCGCGCGTTGCCCATTGCGGCGCTCTATGAGCAAAAGCGCGTACGGCATGTCGGCGCCTTGCCTCTGCTTGAGGATCAGATGTGCCGCTTTAAGGAGCGAAGCCGCATGGACAAATCCCCGGATCGCGTCGACGCCCTTGTGTGGGCGTTGACGGAATTGTCGGAAGTTTCAAGAGGCGAGCCGAAAATTAGGGCCTTATGATTATTAACCCCGCTTTCGCGGGAGCATGATGCGCGAAAAAAAAAGGAATTCCGATCACTTCTAAGGGAATTACAGCATGCGATTTTCCGATCTCGTGGCGCAATGGGTGCGTCCGCCGCAAACGAAAAACAGCGCCGCCGGGCCGATGATCGCATGGAGCCATGTGGGCCAGCCTCAATGGACGCCGCGGCGCATGACGAGCCTCGCCGAGGAGGGATTTCGCAAGAACGTCATCGCCTATCGCTGCGTCATGCAGATCGCGACCGCTTCGGCGGCGGTGCCCTGGCTTCTTTACGGCGAGGGGGGGGCCGAGCTTGATACGCATCCATTGCTCGACGTGCTGGCGCATCCCAACCCGATGCAGGACGGCGTGGCGTTTATGGAAAATGTCTATGCGAATTTGCAGATTTTCGGCAACGCGTATATCGAGGCGATACGCCCCAACGGCGCCGCCGCGCCGACCGAACTTTATGTCCTTCGCCCCGACCGCATGAAGGTTATTCCGGGCGCGACCGGCTTGCCGCAGGGCTATCAATATACCGTGAACGGCCAGGTGACGACATGGCCCGCCGACCCTCTGACGGGCGCGTCGAACATTTTGCACTTGAAGCAATACCATCCGCTCGACGACTGGTACGGCCTTGCGCCCATGGAGGCGGCGTTGCAATCCATCGACCAGCATAACGCGTCGGGCGCGTGGAATCAGGCGCTGCTTAACCAGGGCGCGCGCCCTTCCGGCGCGCTTGTTTATGCGCCGAAAGACGGCCCCGCGACGCTGACCGACGATCAACTCCAGCGGCTGCGCGAAGAGATGGGGCAGCTTTATCAGGGCGACCGCAATGCCGGGCGGCCTTTGATTTTGGAGGGCGGGCTGGAATGGCGCGAGATGAGCCTCAGCCCCAAGGATATGGACTGGCTTTCCGGGCGGAACAACGCCGCGCGGGATATTGCTTTGGCGTTCGGCGTGCCGGCGCAGCTTGTCGGCATTCCAGATGCGCAGACTTACGCGAACGTCGAACAGGCGCGCCTTGCCTTTTACGAGGAAACGGTTTTGCCGCTAATCGCGCGTGTAACGGCGGGGATCGATCACTGGCTGTGCCCCATGTTCCGCGACAAACCCGAGCTTGATTTCGACCCCGACAGCATTAGCGCCCTGACGGACAAGCGCCAATCGCAATGGAGCAAAATGCAGGCTGCGGATTTCCTGACCCTGAACGAAAAGCGCGATGCAGCGGGTTATGGACCGATAACGGACGGCGACAGGATCGACACCCGGAAAGATAAAAGCGAAGGGGCCAAGCGCGCTCTTCGGCCCAAATACAGCCCCGATCAATCACGTATTCCTGCCGGCTGCCCTGAAGGCGGGCAGTGGTGCGGGGGAGGGGAAGGAGAGAACCCTTTGGATGCTATAAAACCTGTCTATCCCCTTGAAAGCGCAATAACCGGATTCTTTGGGGGAAGGGTCTTTCGAACAGTAATAAATGCTGTTGGCGAACAGTTATCGGCGGAACAAGAGGAATATTTATCAGATTCTATTGCACTTACCAATCACGCTACAAAAAGAGCGGCAGAGAGAGGAATATCAAATAAAGATATACAACAGGCGATGGACACAGCACTGCGATCTGATAATGTTATTGAACAATCAGGGAAATATGGAAAACCACAAGAGATATACAATGGGGAAAACGGCGTTACAGTCGTCCTTGAAGAAGCAGAAGCTGGCGTCAAGAAGATTATAACTCTATGGCGGAAATAAAGGGGAATACACATGCCATTTAATAATTATGATATAAACGCGGTATTGATCTCCGAAGATATAGAGGGACTTATTCGGTTGGGAGCTCCTAAAACCGAATATGAAGCTGAAGCCGAGGCAATAGAAAAAGCCGTAACTAAAATTCCGGCGGAAGAAATTAACATAAAGACAATTATGGCCATAATAGCTCTTGTTTGGGGAAAGAAGTTCTCTTTGACTGAAGAAGAATTGGAAAAAAGAATGTCTCGTTTTGAGAGCGTTGCCGCAAGGATTTCAAATATACTGGAGTCGCACTAAACCCTAAGTGAGAACAAAATGAAACGGTACTTTCTTCTAGCCGTTCTGCTGTTTTCACAAAAGGCGGAGGCTGAAAAAACAAACGGTTTATCTGTGCAATAAATCGCGCGGCCCTGGATCAATGAATTGCGAAGTTTTGTAATTGTGCCGTCGAGCTAAAGCCCGGCATGGGCGTTTGACGACACGCGCTTTGTCATGGCGCTGGACCATAAAAATCTTTGCGGAATAACGAAAATTATAGCTTTTGCTGAGCTGGAATAACCCGGCTGCGCGGCGTGGCGCGCTCAAGATTCTAAACAACTAAAGGAAAATCATGGACGTCAAACACATGTCCTGTGCGCTGAGGGTCAAGGCCCTTGGCGGCGACGGGGTTTTTTCGGGCTATGCCAGCGTTTTTGGCGAGCTTGACCAACAAAACGAAATCGTGGCCGCGGGCGCTTTCGCGCGCACGCTTGCCAAATGGAGTCGGCAAAATCGCACGCCGGCGCTTTTATGGATGCACGATCCGACGCAGCCTATCGGCATTTGGCAAAGCGTTCGTGAAGACGGCAACGGCCTTCTTGTCGAAGGGCGGCTTGCTTTGCGCACGCAAAAAGGCGCGGAAGCGTATGAACTTCTCAAGCTCGGCGCGCTGACGGGGCTTTCCATCGGTTACCGGGTCGTGAAGAGCCAGGTCGACGCCAAGCGCAAGGCGCGCGTTCTGACGGACGTCGATTTGTTTGAAATATCGCTCGTCACGTTCCCGGCGAACGAAGCCGCGCGCGTCAGCGAAGTCAAGGAAGAACCGCGCAAGCAAAGACCCAAAACACGCGGGAAGGACGACGATTTGTCGGAGGCCGCCGAAAGGCTGCGCCGGGCCGCGAGGATGCTTGCGGGGCGGTGAGACCGGGTTATCATTTTTAACAAAAGGAGAAAGTTTTATGATCGATATGAGTGAAGTGCGCTCGGCCACCGAAACGCTGGCGCGGGCATTTGAAGAATACAAAAGCATTAACGACCATCGTTTGCAAGAGATCGAACGCCGGGGCGGCGCGGATGTGCTTTATGACGAGCAGCTTGGCCGCATGGACAAAAGCATTAACGGCCTCCAAGACGATATCACAAACCTTAAGACGTCCATGCTGCGTCCCCATAGGGCCGGCGTGGGGTCTGTGGCGGACAGCGCGCACAAGCAGGCTTTTTTGACCTACGTCGCCAAGGGCTTCGACAGCGGGCTGGCGTCCTTTGAAAGCAAGGCGCTGGAAGTCATCAACAACGCCGAGGGCGGGTACATGATACCTTCCGAGTTGTCGGATCGCATCGTCTCGCGCCAGTTCGACACCACCCCCATGCGCCAGATTGCGTCGGTCATGAGCATTTCGAGCGAAGCGGTTGAAATGCTGCGCGATACGACCGAGCCGGTGGCTCAGTGGATTTCCGAGCTGGGCACGCCGACCGACACCGCCGATAATGGCATCGGGCGGCTGCGCATTCCCGTGCACGAGCTTTACGCGCAGCCCAAGGCGACCCAGAAATTGCTCGACGACGCTTTGGTGAACGTGGAAGAGTGGCTTATCAATAAGGTGGCCGCCAAATTCGCGCGTGCGGAAAACAACGCGTTCGTCGTCGGCGACGGCATCGGCATGCCGCGCGGCTTTACCAGCTATACGGCGCAGGCAACCGGCGATGCGGCCCGCGCCTGGGGTGTGTTGCAATATGTGCCCACAGGCGCTAACGCTGCCTTCGCCTCCAGCAATCCGGCCGATTGTCTCTTCGATCTGATGCATCAGCTGCGCGTCGGCTATCACCCCGAAGCGGTGTGGATCATGCCGCGCGCCGTTGCCGACATGGTGCGCAAGTTCAAGGAGAACTCGACCCAGGCCTATGTGTGGCAACCCGGTTTGCAGCAGGGACAGCCCGCCACGTTGCTGGGCTTCCCCGTGGTTCTGGGCGAGGATATGCCGGCTGTCGCCTCGGGCAGCTTCTCGGTTGCTTTCGGCAACTTCAAGGAAGGCTATACGATCGTGGATCGCATCGGCATGCGCATCTTGCGCGACCCTTACACGAGCGCGCCCTTCGTCAAGTTCCGCTGCACCAAGCGCACGGGCGGCGATGTCGTCAATTTCGAAGCCATCAAGCTGCTTAGCTTCTCGGCATCGTAAAAAAAGGGGTCAGGGGCTAGGGGTTTGGAATTAATCCCTAGCCCCTAGTCCCGAGCCCCAAATTCCCAATCTCAAGGAGAACATCCAAATGGCAATACGCGATCTTTTACGCAGTCAACTCGTTTCGCAATCCCTCGCGCCGGCTGCGCGGGTCAACGGCACGGCCACTGGCACGGCCGTTGATCTGCGCGGCTTCGACGGGGCCGTTATTACGGTTTCCTTCGGCGCCTACACCGACGGCACTCACACGCCGACCGTTGTGCATTCCGACGACAACGTCGCCTTTACGACGTGCGTTTACGGAACAGATATCGACGGGCCGTCGAATCTGACGGCGGTCAACAGCGGCGCCGGAGCCAACACGATTCAGCAAATCGGCTATATCGGCGGCAAGCGGTATATCGCCGTCGTCCTGACGACCACCGGCGCGACGACAGGCACCCTAAGCGGTGCGAATATCGTCGCCGGTTACCCGCATCGCGCGCCGACGATGTAAGGCAAGGGATGGGGTCGGGGGCTGGGTTCGAGGGTTTTATCCCGCGATTCCCGGCCCCCGACCTTAGCCCCAACCCCAGACCCCCGACCTCACATGTTCTCATTCTCTCTTGTCACGCCGCCGTCCATCGAGCCGGTGACGCTGGCCGAAGCCAAGGCGCAGGCGCGCGTAGACACCGACGCGGATGACGCGCTGATCGCGGCGCTGATCACGGCGGCGCGGCAATGGGCGGAAAAGTTCACGAACCGCGCTTTTATAACGCAGTCGTGGCGCTTATCGATGGATCAGTTTTCCGCCGCGGCTTCAATCGAATGCGCCGGTTCTTGCGGCGCAAGGCCCGGGCAGGCGCGCGCGTATCTATGCTTGCCGAGACCGACTTTGCAAAGCGTCGCAAGCGTCCAGTATTTTGACGCGGACGACGAAGCCCGCACATGGCCTTCGGAAAATTATTTTGTCGACACGTCGAGCGAGCCCGGTCGGTTGGCTTTGCGCTCAGGCAGCGTTTGGCCGGAGGCGTCGCGCGTCACGAACGGGTTGGTCGTAACATATGCGGCCGGATACGGAGACAGCGCGGAGGCGGTGCCCGAGCCCATAAAAATGGCCATCCGGCAGCTTGTGGCGCACTGGTACGAGCATCGCGGCGATCTTGAGCCGGGCGCAGGTGTCCCGCAAGTAGCTCTGGCCTTGCTTGAGCCGTATCGCGTTCGCTTTTGGGGACCCTAAAAATGAAAATAGGCCAGCTTCGCAAACAAATCCACGTGCAAGCGGAACAGCCCATGCCCGATGGGGCGGGGGGCTATGCCCTCGCGTGGGCCACGGTGGCGACCGTTTGGGCGAGTTTATTGCCCCTGTCCGGGCGGGAGGCTTTTAGCGCCGGGCATCACGAAGGCCGCGTAACACATAAAATAATCATGCGCTGGCCCAAGGATTTTGCCTTAACCGCGGATATGCGGGTTTTATATGTGAGCCGCGTTTTTAATATACGCGCGGTGTTCGATGACGGCGAGCGCGGTCGTTATGCGACGGTGCTTGCCGAGGAAGGCGTTGCCCTATGACAAATGCCCTTTTCGACGTGCAGCAAGCGATTTTCGATGCGTTGGCAACGAGCGCCCAAGTCAAGGCCCTTTTGGGCGAGAGCCCGCGGCTTTACGACCATGTGCCGCCAGGCGCGATTTTTCCTTATGTCGTTTACGGCCCGGCGCATGTCGCGCCCTATGACGCAAAGGACGAGACGGGGTTTGAGCAAATTGTTACGCTTAATATCTGGTCCCGGTACCGTGGCGGCAAGGAAACGCGCGCAATTTTCCAGGCGCTTTATGAGGCGCTGCACCGCGCGGAATTGAGCTTGGCCGGGCAGGTCTTTTTATATTGCGAATTTCATAGCGCGGATTTCGCCCTCGACGCGGACGGCCTCACGCAGCATGCGGCCGTTCGCTTTACGATAGTGACGCAAAGCGCCTAAGAGAGACATGAGCAGAAAAAACTATTCCATCGATCAGTTATCGACCGAAACGCGCCGCCGTGCGCAAAGCGAGATGTCGATTTTGCGGGGTGAGCTGTGCAAGTTGCGGGCTAAGCTTGGCGGCGTGAATGCGCTGGGGCGTCACCCGCTGATCAAAACCAAAAGGACTTATACAAAAAAAGTAACGGAGTCCGCCTTCGACGATTTAGGTTTTACCGACGCGGCCGATTTAGGGATTTCATTCTCGGCCTCCTATTCGGCGACTCAGACAGAAAGAGATGGCCGCAGCAACGGGTACCAAAGCGGCGAGCAGGAGGCGGCGCGCGCGACCGAAAGGTACTCCTTGGGGCTGAGGCTAAGGTAAGGGAGCGCTGTAATTAAATTTTAACCCTCTGGCGCTCAAGATGCACCGTTTGCGGCTTGCCAGAGCGGGTTTTTTTGACAGTAAATCTGAATTTTTGAAAAATCCCGTTCTAACTATATGTGAAGACATCGATTCACGTCTCAACTAAAAGCGCTCGCGCTTCTATTTGAGATGATCGCGGTCTAGAGACGGGAAACGAAGATGCATCTTACGACGCGCCTGGGGCTGATTCTTGGCTTGGCTTTTCTGTTTTTCGCGGCGCCGCTCTCGGCCGCAAACGAGCACTTTCGGGGGCCGCGCAGCGAGGCGGAACGCGCGCTAAGCAAAATACTGTGGAAGGCGGATTTCGATCGCGGCTTCCTTGATTACCTGTTTGCCGATCCGAACAGGAATCCGAAGCACGACGTGAATTACGCGCCGCTGGTAACGAAAAACCTGCGGGCGTCCGTCATCGCTTATGAAAAGGGCCTGCCAAAGGATTTATGCGACGGGCATTTCAGGAGCGGCCGGATATGCGGCTTTGACGCCAATCCCGTCACTTGCCGGAAAGAAGAAGGCGCTTATCTTTATGCAACACAAGGCAAAACAAAAACAGCGGTTACTATCGCGCTTATCTCGGAAGATCAAATTATTCCGGACGACCGCGTTACCTATAGGCTTCTTAAGCAGGGCGGCGCTTGGAAAATTGACGGCATTCTGTGCCCCAGCGGTACGGCCTTTAATTATAAAAAAGCCGACGCCACGCACGAACCGCAAAAATAAGCGCGGGCCGTAGCTTTAAACTTTACAAAGAGAGACTCATGGCATTCGATGAAATCGAACTGCCTCTTCGCGTCGGATTCGGCTCGAAGGGCGGCCCTAATTTTTCGACGGAAATTATCGTCATCGACAGCGGCTTTGAGCGGCGCAACCAGAATTGGGCGCAGGCGCGGCGCGTCTACGACGCGCGGGCCGGCGTGAGGTCTGCCGCCGATGCGGCTGCGCTTCAGGTCTTTTTCCATGCCCGTGCGGGGCGCGCGCGAGGCTTTCGTTTGCGGGATTGGAGCGATTATTCGAGCGCCGCCGATAATGTGTCGGTGCCTTCGTGTTCCGATCAGGCCATCGGTTTGGGCGACGGCATGACCGTGGCGTTCCAGCTCAAGAAGAGTTACAGCAGCGGCGGCGTTACGCACGAGCGCACAATAGCGAAGCCCCTTGAAGGCAGTGTTCTTGTGGGAATCGACGGTGCCGCGCTCGACGAAGGATGGAGCGTGAATGCCGCGACGGGCCTTTTGACTTTTGCCGACCCTCCCGCCGAAGGTCAAGCCATTACGGCCGGCTATCTATTCGATGTGCCCGTGCGCTTCGATACCGATTATCTGCCTTTGACGGCGGAAAATTTTGCCACCTACGCAGCGGAAGTGCCGCTGGTCGAAATCAGACTATAATGAAAAACGTATCTTCGGCCTTGCAGTCTCACCTTAACGGCGAGCTGACCACGTTGGCGTATCTAATTAAAATCACGCGCGCCGACGGCGTTATAAAAGGGTTTACGACGCACGATCAAACATTGATCGTCGACGGGACCGCCTACGCCGCCGAAGGCGCCCTGACGCCCAGCGCCATCGAAAGCCGAGCGGGGCTGGCGGTCGACAATCTTGAAGTAACAGGAATCCTGGACAGCGAAGAAATTTCCGAAGCGGACATTGAGGCAGGCCTGTACGATTTTGCGCGCATCGATGTTTATGCGTGTAACTGGGCCGATCTTTCGCAAGGCACGGTGCATCTGCGCCGCGGTTGGCTTGGGCAGGTCACCCGCGGCGATCACCATTACATTGCCGAAGTGCGGGGCTTGCATGATTTGTTGCAGCGGCCCATCGGCGAAACCTACACGCCCGAGTGCCGGTTCGATCTCGGCGACGAAAGATGCGGGGTTGATCTGGCGGCCTTGACCGTTTCGGGAAGCGTGACGCTTGTCCTCGATAGGGCGACGTTTGTGGACGCGGCCCGAACGGAAGAAACCGGGCGTTACGCCTATGGGCTTTTGACATGGACCGGCGGCGCGAACGCCGGGCATAGCACCGAGGTCAAGACGTGGGACGGGGATGCGCAGCAGTTCAGGCTCTGGCTTCCGATGCCGCGCGGCATCGAGGTCGGCGACGCCTATACCGTCACTGCGGGATGCGACAAACGCTTTGCAACGTGTAAAAGAAATTTCTCAAATGGAGCGCATTTCGGCGGCTTTCCTTACGTGCCGGGCGTCGGAAACATTTTGAAGTATCCCACATGATAAACAATGCCGACATCATGATCGCGGCGGCCCGCCGTTGCCTGGGCACGCCCTTTCATCATCAGGGGCGCGCCCCCGGCTATGGGCTTGATTGCATCGGCCTTGTGATCGTCGCCATCAACGCCATCGGCATCCCCGTGCGGGACCAAGCGGACTACGGGTGCCGCCCGGACGGCAAAAGCCTTGTGGCCGCCATTCGCGAGCATGGCGGTTCTCGCGTGGAGGGCATCGAAGCGGGTGACCTTTTGCTTTTCCGCTACGACAATCAACCTCAACACGTGGCTTTGGCCACAAGCGAAACGACGATGATCCACAGCTTCGCGCCCGCGGGCAAAGTGGTGGAAACGCAAATCGGACCCTACTGGAAGCGGCGGCTGACCGGCATCTACCGGATTGAGACGTAATACTAACCAATCAATGAACACATCGAAGCGGCTAGACTTCACTCGCTCTGCGCCGCGCCTGATCCGCCTCCGCGCAACCGCTCGTAACCCGCGCGAGGCCGTTCATTCAGCGAATGGCATAAGGCAAAATCATGGCATCGGTCATCCTTCAATCCATCGGGGCGTCGGTGGGCAATATGCTGCTGCCCGGAGTCGGCGGCGCTCTTTTCGGCGGCCTTGCCGGCGGTCTTGGGGGGCTTGTCGATGCCAAGCTGGGTCTCGGCACGACCGTTACCGGGCCTAAGCTTGAAAATCTTTCGGTTCAGGACTCGCGCTACGGCGCGGGCATTCCCATTGTTTATGGCAATGCGCGCGTCGCCGGCAACGTCATCTGGTCGACCGAGCTTATCGAAACGCAGCATACGGAGACCGTCGGCGGAAAGGGCGGCGCTCTTTCCCCCGTCGTCACGACCCACGCCTATACCTACAGCGTGCATTGCGCGATCGGCATTTGCGCAGGGCCGATTGCCGGCATCCATACGATCTGGGCGGACAGCACCATTATCTATCAGGAGGGCGTCTGGACAGCCGGGCTTTTCGACGGCGTACAAATTTACACGGGCGATGAAAACCAGACGCCCGACAGCTTGATGCAATCGATTCTCGGCGCGGACAGCGTGCCCGCCTATCGCCGGTTGGCGTATGTCGTTTTCGATAATTTGCAGCTTTCAAAATTCGGCAACCGCTTGCCGAACCTGACCTTTGAAATTGCGGCCACGACGGCGACGCATGACCCTTTATGGCTTGGCAGCGTCGACGCCACCATCGCCGTTCTCGAACATGGCCTTTGCAGCGGAACGGCCTTGCCGATCGTGCTGGAAAAGAGCGGCCAGGCGGTGCGAAAAATTTTGGTCGGCGGGTTTTGCGTCAGCGCAGGCCTGGGCGCTTTTGTCGCGGCCGCATATAATGTGGCGGGAAGCCATCCCGCCGAACTTTCCAGAAAGGCGAGCGCGACCTTTGCGCTTCCGTCATCGCCGACGGACTTTTCGTGGGCGCTCTCGCCCGACGGAAGATTTGTAGCGCTTTACCTTAAAAAGTCCGGCGCGCCGACGCACATTTTCGCGCTTTACGATATCAAGACCGAGACCTTCGGCGCCCTTTGCGGCGCGTCGCTTTCCGCGTCGTCCCAACCGAAAAAGGTGGCGTGGATCGATGCGCAACATTTTGTTATCGACGATATTTCAGAAAACGTCCGGGGCTTGCGTGTTTTCGCGCGCGCCGGGATGAATGTTATTGATTTAGGCTTTACCGCTCTTTGGGGCATCGGCAGCGGTTCGACCACGACCCTTTTCTACGGCGCGCAGTTTCTGCCCTACGCGGACGGTTTGTTGGCCTTTTCGCTAACAAGCGCGAACGTTTTGCAAGCCCGAACGATCGGGTGGCGCGGCGATGGGGTTGCGGCGGAGGATATATATTCTCTTGCGCCGCTTTCTCTTGGCAACGAGAGCGGCAAAACTGCGCGCTTTATCCAGACGGGCAATGAGGAGTGGACGCTGGCCTACGGCAATGTTTTGAATTACGCCTTGATGTCTTTCGTGCCGGCGTCCGCATCGGCGACGATCACAAGGTCTTGGCAAGTCTTTTCGCCTAACACTGGGACCAACACGACGTTCTTTCCTGTTTCCTTTGGCGATCGCTTGTTGGTTCTTCAGAAGCCTGCGTTTGGGACTGAATACCTTCTATCCGAGATCCTGCTTTCCGACGGGTGTTTTACCTTAACCGTCAGCGGCGCACCCGTGGCGAATGCGGCGGGGCTTTCGGCGAGCTTTGGCGCGCTAAAGCTGGATCATGCGCGGTTCCTTTTTCTGGGCATTACGGGCTTGCAGTACAATATCGGGCAGCTCGCCGTCGTGACGCGCAATGCCGAAGGCAGCGTCGCCGCCATCTTAAGCGATATACTTACGCGCGCAGGATATAGCGAAGGCGACGTCGATGTAACGGCGCTTTCGGATACCCTCATTCAGGGCTACGTATTGCAGGACGTCATGAGCGCGCGCAGCGCCATCGAGCCTTTGCAGTACTTTAAACCCTTCGATCTGGTTGAAACGGAAGGGCAGCTCAAGGCCGTTGTACGCGGCGGCGGTGCGGTGGCCTCGCTTGCAGCTTGCGAGGCGCGCGCCGCGTTCGAGGAGAAGGAACAGCCGCCTTCGATGCTTGTCCTTCGCGCGCAGGAAATGGATCTGCCGCGGGAAGTTGATGTCGATGTTATCGATCCCTTGCGCAATTTCGAGGTGAATACGCAACGGGCGCGGCGCTCGGCAACGACCGCCCGCGCTGTACTGAAAATGGCTCTGCCTGTAGTCTGCGATCCCGGCACCGCTAAGCGGATCGCGGAAACGCGGCTTTATACGGCCTGGGCTGAGCGCGATTTGATCAAGCTTAGCGTCTCACGGACATGGCTTTGCCTTGAACCGGCGGATGTCGTGGATCTGGGCAACGGCGAGCTCCTGCGCATCGCGTCCGTCCGCCAAAGCGGGGGGCTAGTCGACATCGAAGGCTTTTACAGTCATGCGGAAGGGCTGAACAGCGCGGCCTTTGCGGACGGCGGGGAGGGTCTGGTCGCCGCCGGCGAGTTGCCGGCAAGTGTCGCGCTGTATCTTCTCGACCTGCCGTTATTGCAAACGCCGGACGATCAGCCGGGCGTTTATGTGGCGGCAAGCGCGCCGGTCAACTGGAAGGGCGCTTCCATCTACCGGTCCGGCGACGGCGTGAATTATGCGCCTTTTGCAAATATCGCGTTAGCGGCAACAGCCGGAATCGCCACCACGGTTCTTGGCGACGGCCCCTCCGGTTACCTCGATAAGGCGCACACGGTCGATGTGCAGGTTGGGAGCGGAAGTTTATCCAGTTGCAGCCTCGCCGACCTTTTGAACGGCGCGAACGCGGCTCTTTTGGGCGACGAGATCCTTCAGTTTCAAAAGGCGGAGCTTAAGGGGCCGGGGCTCTATACCCTAAGCCATCTGCTGCGCGGCAGGCGCGGAACGGAAGAGGCCGTGACAACGCATGGTCTGGGCGAGCGTTTCGTTCTCTTGAAAACCGGCGCTTTAAGCTTTGTACCAAATGCCTTAAGCGATCGCAGCAAGGGTTATGCCTTTCGCCTGTTAAGTCCCGGGCAAACGCTCGGATCGGCGCAGGATTATGCTTTTACCTATAACATGAAAACGCTGTGCCCCTTGGCCCCGGTAAATATCAAAGGCACGCGCAGTCTAGGCACCAGCGGCGATTTGACGATCCGCTGGACGCGGCGGGCGCGGCTGCACGCCGAGTGGTGCGATTATATCGACGTGCCGCTCGATGAAACGCAAGAGCGCTACGACATGGACATTATGGACGGCTCCGCCGTGAAGCGAGCCTTTAAAGGGTTAGCGTCACCCAGCGTCCTTTACACCGCCGAAGAACAAACGGCCGATTGGGGAAGCGCCATACCATCGCGTTTCACCGTGAAAATCTGCCAGATCAGCGCGCGCTATGGTGCCGGTAACGCGGCGACGGCTCAAATTTAAAACGAGGAACTATTTATGACAACAACGCCAAAGTTGACACTTTCTTATATTGCGTCGTCGCAAGCACAAAAAGAAGTTACGCACAACGACGCGCTAAACGATCTGGATTTTCTTGCGAAAACGTCCGTCATCAACACGGCGACTAATGAGCCGCCCGCAACGCCTTCAACGGGCGATAGCTACATTATCGGCCCCGCCCCAACGGGGGCGTGGGCGGGATTTGCGGGATACCTTACGGGCTATTATGCGGGCTGGTCGATCAAGCAGCCCATGGCCGGATGGACGGCATGGACGCAGAACGATAATCGCGTGATGTACTACACGGGATCGGCCTGGGCGCTTCTAACCACGCCAAAAATCGATACGTCAATAACGTGGGATCCGGGAATTATTTCACATGGCTCGGGCGCGACATCGCCATCCATAACGGCAACAGGGGCGGCTTTGGGCGATTTTTGCCTTGTCTCCGCGCCGTTTGACCTACAGGGCGTCGAAGCTTCTGCCTATGTCAGCGCCGCGCACTCGGTTGTCGTTCGTTTAACCAATTTGACGGGCGCGGAAGTGACTCTTTCTTCCGGTGCGTGGCGCGTGCGGGTCGTTAAGTATTAAGCCTAAAAACAAAGGAATATAATAGTGACAGATGTCTCCGAGCATCCTCCTTTTGCGCGATGCGTCAATCAGGATGGAAAGAATCTCATAAAGGAATTCGAGGAGCTGCATATAACCCCCTATTTGTGCCCGGGAAAAATATGGACAATCGGCTATGGGCATACACGAACGGTCTATGAAGGCCAAAGAATTACGGCGCCCATCGCCGAGCGGCTGTTGGATGAAGATTTACGCCTTTTCGAGCGCGCGGTTGCGCGACTTGTGACCGTTCCTTTGTCGGAAAACCAGTTTTCGGCGCTGGTGTGCTTTGCCTATAACGTCGGCGTCGGGAACTTCGAATCCTCCACGTTGCTAAAGCTTTTGAACAGGGGTTGGTACGAACAGGTTCCCGTGCAGCTTATGCGATGGAACCGCGCGAACGGCGAAGTCTTCGGCGGCCTTGCGCGCCGACGCGCGGCCGAGAGCCGTTTATGGAATAAAACCTTATGAGCCCGGACGAACTGGACCACGTCATCGAAAAGTACGCCGGGACGCCCTTATGGGAAATGGTTTCCCACAAGCAGGCGGAATACCTTGGGGCCATTGCGCGCCGCGGCGCGTCGGACGCCTTGAAGGCTATAGGCTTAAACGATCCGCAGGCGGCGGACGACATCCGCGATATTCGCGATCTCTTGAGGGGGCTGCGCGTTTTGAAAAAGGCGGCATGGACATCGGCCTTATCCGCCAGTGGGCGTATTTTAGGCTGGGCGCTTTTAATCGCCATTGCCGCGCTGTTCGTAAACGTCAAAAACATAAAAGAGCTGGCCGGCATTATTGGGCCCTGAACACGCATGCGAAAGTTTATCCTAAGCCTGATCGATTCCGATAACCGATCAGTCGAAGCGCATCTTGTGCTTTTGTGCGTCGGCGCTGTCGCGCTGATTGCCTTATCCGTTTATCACGTCGTCATATTAAAACAGGCTTTCGAGCCAAGCACTTACGGCGAAGGGCTGGGATATCTGCTGGCCGGCGGCGGCGCCGCTGCTTGGGGCGAAGGCTTGTGCCGCGGGCAACGCAAAAGGAGAGACAATGAACCCCATCCATAAAGTGATGCTTGGCGCGGGAGGCGCGGCTATTTTAGCTTTAAGCCTCGCGTTGATCGGGCTTTTGCTGTCGACGGCGCGGCTCAAAACAAAACTGGCCGAAGCGCAAACCTATAGCGTGGCTTGCCGCATGGCGAACGACGACTTTTCAGTGAAGGCCGCGCGGCAAAACAAGGCGATTGAAGAAATAAAGGCCGAAACCATAAAGCATCGGGAGAACGCGCAAACCGAAGCGAAGAAGGCGCATGAAACGGCGCAAGTCTTTTATGCCGCCGCCGATAAACTGCGCCGGACAAAGGTCAAAGGCGATGTCTGCAAGGCGGCGGATGAACTGTTGAATGCTTATTTAAGAAATAACAAATGAAACGACTTTTGCTTTTATTTTGCCTCGCCTCTTGCGCGCCGCAGATGCCCGTACTGACCCCCGTCGAAGTCGAGATTCCCGTTGCCGTTCCTTGCCGGATCGCGCCTGTCGCTAGGCCTGATTTTGCGATGCGCCATGTGCAGGAAAACGAGAATATGGCCGAGAAGGTAAAAAAAGCCCTGATCGAGCTTCACGAGCGCCGCGCCTACGAGCTGGAGCTGGAGGCGCGCATCAGCGCCTGTCAATAGATCATGCGATCTGACGCCGGAAAGGATTGGCAGGGTAAACGCCCAAAATCCGCACCTCCTGCGCAAAGAAATTCAATTCCTCCAGCGCAAGGCGCAGCGGCGTTTGCTGCGGATGGCCTTCGACATCGACATAAAATTGGGCGGCCGTAAAATTCCCGTCGACAAGATAGCTTTCCAGTTTCGTAATATTGACGCCGTTTGTTGCAAAGCCGCCCAGCGCTTTATAAAGGGCCGCCGGGACGCTGCGCACGCGGAAAACGAGCGTCGTTATGCAGTCGCTGTCCGGCTGGGCTTCCTGGGCTTCGCGTGAAAGAATAAGAAAGCGGGTCGTATTCTTCGGCCCATCGGCGATGTCGGTCGCCAAACTTTCCAATCCATAAATTTTGCCCGCCAGTTCCGAGGCAATCGCCGCCACCGTTTTGTCGCCGCGCTTGCTTACTTCCTCCGCCGCGCCCGCCGTGTCCACGTGAATGACGGGCTGCAAGCCTTTCGAGCGCAGCCAGTTCCGGCATTGCGCCAGCGCTTGCACATGGCTTTCGACACGCTTGATATCCGAGAGCTTTGTCCCGCGAAGCGCGAGCAAGTGATGCCGAATCGGCTGATAATGCTCGCCGATAATATGCAGGCCGCCGTCAGGCAGCAGATGATGCACGTCCGCGATGCGTCCCGCGACGGAGTTTTCGACAGGAATCATCGCGATGTCCGCCCCGCCCTCGCGCACCGCGAAGAAGGCATCGTCAAATCCGAAACAGGGAATGGTTTCGCCGTCTGGAAAAACTTGCCGGCACGCGACATCGGAGTGCGCGCCGAGAGCGCCTTGAAAAGCGATTTTACTCATGCTGTCTTTCCTTTTGTCTCGCGTTCTTTCTGAATGTCTTTGTAGAAAGAAATCCATTGCTTCGTCACGGCCTCGCGCGTGAAGCAATCGGCGTACGTTTTTGCGCCGTTGGCGATTAGGCGGCCCCTTAACGCCTCGTCATCCAGTAGTCGCCGAAGCGCGGCAACAAGCGCGCCCACATCGTCGATGGGGGCCAGCAAGCCGTTCACCTCGTTGTCGACATGCGCCGCAGGCCCTGCGCTGGCGCAGGCGACAAGCGGCACGCCGGACGCCCACGCCTCAAGGATAACGGTTCCGAAGGGCTCGTAACGCGACGGCAAAACGCAAATATTCGCGGCGCGCAAAAGCGCGGCTCGGTCCGTTCGCCAGCCCAAAAAGCGGACGCGCTCAAGAACGCCGAGCGTGGCGGCAAGCGCTTCAAGTTCCTGCTTTATAGGGCCGTCTCCCGCCATCCAGAGAATGCAATCGGGCAAGGCTTTCAGCGCGTTCAAAAGGGTATCCAGGCCTTTTTTCGGATGCAATCGGGACAGGGTTAGCAGAACCATGGCATCTTGGGGCGTCGTTAAGGTCGCTCTTTCAACCGGCAAATCCGGCGCGATGTCCGGGAAAGTCGGGATATAGTGCGCGCTATGTTCCGGCACGCCGCGCTCAATCATATGCGCAACGATCCCTTGTGTGACGCCGACAAGATGCGCGCAATTTTTAAATTTCTCAGGGTTATAATAGCCGCCAAACCACCCCAAGACGGCTGGGGTTTTATGGCGGCGATACTTTCCTGCCAGGTACGCGCCCCGGCGCATCCACGACTGTACAATATCCGGTTTTTCGCGCGCAATGACGAGGCGCGTTAAAAGTTTTTGCATAGGCTTGAAATGTATCCGGAAAGGGCCCGGAATCATCTTGAGGCCGGCCTTCTTCATTTCATAAAAGCGCGGCGCATCTTCCGGCATCACAACGCACTGCTCAATGCCTTCGCGATGCAGGCTCAGCATGACATCGGTCGAGTAGGTTTCGGCCCCTCCGTAGGCCTTGCTCGCCATGATATGAAGAATGCGCATGACTTATACCATCTGTATTAGTCGTCATCGCTTTTAGGTTGACAGATAGGGCGATCCGAGCTGTTGCGGATAAAGTCGATAATGCGCGTCACCTGCGCCTGGTTTCTATAGTGCGCGGCTGTTTCATCCATTCTTTCTCCGAGCGTGCCCTCGGGCGCGAATAGCATGCGATAGGCGGCGCGCAGCGCGCGTACGTCCTCGCGGCTGAATCCCCTACGTTCGAGTCCGATTAAATTAAGCCCCGCCAGATGCGCCCGCTCGCCTTTGACAAGACCAAAGGGAATAACGTCCTTTTCGACGCCCGACATCCCCCCGATAATCGCATAAGCCCCGATGCGCACAAACTGATGCACGGCTGACATCCCCCCGATAAGGGCAAAATCATCCACCTTCACATGCCCGCCAAGCGTTGCGTTATTTGAAAAGATGACGTTATTCCCGATTTGGCAGTCGTGCGCGATATGCACGCCGATCATGAAAAGCCCGCTATTTCCGATGCGCGTCACCATGCCGCCGCCCTCGGTTCCCGGATGCATGGTTACGTATTCGCGGATTTGGTTGTTCGCGCCGATTTCAAGCGTGGACGGTTCATTCCTGAATTTCAAATCTTGCGGACGAAGGCCCAAGGCCGCGAACGGGTAAACAGTTGTGTCCGCGCCGACGCTCGTGCGCCCGTCAATCACGACGTGCGAGATAAGACGCACGCGGTCGCCAAGCCGAACATCCGGGCCTATGGTGCAATAAGGTCCGATCTCGATATCATGGCCGATCTGGGCGGCCGGGTCGATAATGGCGGTGGCGTGAATGCGGGTTGCCATTTAGGCTCCTTTGGAGGCTTCGTCGCGGCGCACCAGCATCGCCGTATAGGCGGCCTCGGCGCAAAGCGTATTCCCCACAAAAGCTTCGCCGCGGAATTTCCACACGTTGCCGCGCGTGCGTTCTTTTTTGACTTTAATATGCAGCGTGTCTCCCGGAAAAACGGGGTTGCGAAAACGCGCGCTCTCGATCGTCATGAAATAGACGATGTGCGTTTCGGAACTTACGCCTTCCATGGAAGAGACAACAAGCGTCGCCGACGTTTGCGCCATGGCTTCGATAATCAGGACGCCGGGCATAATCGGATGCTCCGGGAAGTGGCCTTGAAAATAGGGCTCATTCGCGGAAACGTTCTTGATTCCGGTGCAGCTTTCATCGGCGACAATATCGATGACCTTATCGATAAGCAGCATCGGATAGCGATGCGGGATAAGCTTCATGATATCGACATTTTCGAGCTTGCGAGTGGTCGTACGGGCAGACATTGAATACTCCGGGAAAATCCAGCTTAATTATGAGAGCCCTTTTGTAGCGCGGGAAAGGGGTTTTGTTCAATAGGGAGAGGTTTTTATTTGAGCGGAAGCACTAATAGCCCGCTTTAGGGCTGCAAACCGCACTTTTTTACTTTATTACGGAGACGTGCACCAACAGGGAAGCCCGCTATTGAAGCCCTGCTTTTGCGGGTATTATATAAGCCATCCGCTGCGCGGTGGCTCTTCTGCGGTAATCAATAGGGCTTATAGGTTCGGGGCGTCTGGTTGGTTTGTAATTCTTTTTCCAGTACAAAATCTCGGAAGCCGTTTCACTGATACCAAGTGTTGAAACATCAATTACTTTACATCCGAGAGAGGCAGAAAATTTGTTGAACTCGTCAATTTCTATGATCACTCTTCTGGGATCAAGCTGGTTTTTCCTTCTTTCTGGCGACGCCGTCGCATCTAGGCGTTGTTCCCGCCTTTTAAGCAATACATCTTCCGCGCAATAAAGACAAACGACAAAAGGCAACCGCGCATAAACCATTGTGGTTAACACGGCTTCATATTGGGCGGCTCCCCTGCGACTCCAGGCAAGAGATCCATCTTTCTTGTCAGAAAAATTTAAATAGAAGGGAAGGTCACCAGCGAAAATCCCACGGTATGCAAGATCAAAACAGCAAGACGTTTTCCCAGAACCGGGGAGGCCAATAACAAAGACAGTGGCCTTCCCTTTTTGCTCATCAAAAACGCCATCTTTCGTCCGATGAAAAAAATCAAGAGCCTCTTTACGATCAATGGTCATTCCATGCTCCCTCATCACGAAGGCGGAGAATCACTCTTGAGGAAGGATGCTAGGCATAGGGGGTGTGTTTGTGAATGCCCTTTTCAGCTCGTTTTTGTCTTATCCACAGAATAAAGCATGCTGTGGCAAAAGAGCTTTATTCGGCGGAAAATTAATTGCCTGATCCATACAAAAAAGCCCGCAGCTTTCGCTGCGGGCTTTAAGTGTCTTAAAAAGTACTAATTACTGGGTGACAACCGTCACAGCGCGGCGGTTCTGCGCCCATGCTTCGTCGGTGCTGCCGACGACAGCGGGGCGTTCCTTGCCGTAGCTGATCGTGTTGACGCGCGCGGCCGAGATGCCCGCGGCAACCAGGTAATTCTTGGCAGCCGTTGCGCGGCGTTCGCCAAGCGCGAGGTTGTATTCGCGCGTGCCACGTTCGTCGCAATGACCTTCGAGCGTGATCTTGGTCGAAGGATACTTCTTCAGCCAAGCGGCTTGACGATCAAGCGTTGCCTGGGCTTCCGTGCCGAGATCGGACTTGTCCAAAGCGAAGAATACGCGGTCGCCAACGTTGACAACCATGTCTTCCTGCGTTCCGGGACGCGCCGCGCCTCTCAGACCACCAGCTGCGCCACCGGCGCCGCCTTCACCTTCGTTTGTGCCGGTCGTATCGCAAGCCGATACGAGAACAAGAGCCGCCATAAGGCATAATAGCTTTTTAAACATCGTTTTCCCCCTTCAGGAACCTCTGGCGGTGTGGCGATAACGCCCTTGCCGAGATGGATTAATGATGACAAACGCAGTCGGCACATCCGGCTACGCATACTTTTACTCTTTCCCTAACGAAACAGATAAGTTCCCGGAAGAATCAGGAAGGAATCGTTTCGATCAGGATCGAATTTGATAACCGTGAACGTAGTCGCCGGAAAGCTGTGAATCAAGGACGAATACCGAAAAAAACGAAAGGCGCGGATAACAAGTGGGGATAAGTGGCAGGAATGCAACGGTTTGTGTCGCTAAGACCCTCAAATTATGGCGAAAATAAGGAATTATGACCTCAGAAAAGAATGGTGGCGCCCCCATCTTTTCCTAGCCATGCAAGCGCATGCGGGTTAAACGAAACTGGTCTTGGTCAAAGTTGCTGTTTGCGGTCTGCCATAGCCTGCGGGGCCATTCATATTGAGGCCAAGAGTAAGCCCATACCCATGTCCCGCTTTTGCATGTCCTTCTTCCGTAGACGCATTGCGGAAGTAACGCATGACGAATACGCGGATAGCGGCGGTCAGTGACGTTTCTTCCTGCTTTTGCAACGATACGGTTGTACAGATTTGATGCAGTGTAGACCGCTCGCGCTGGCAAACTTCGCGTAAGCCGTCCCACATCTCAGGCTCCAGACGTACGCTTGTACGCCTGCCGGATACGACAACGTTTCTGCTTACAAGCGTACTGCGTGATCTGGGCTTAAGTTCCTTGTTTTCTTCGGCAGAGAAAGGGGATGTTTTGATGTTGAACATTTTTGTAACCTCATGAAATGAGAAAGGATGGGTGCTCGCTCTGGTTGCAGGAGAGCACACGGGAACTCCATTTGCAAGCAGCGGAAAATACCTATGTTGTCTGATTTTAGGGTAATAATATTGCTTTTTATCGTTAGATAAGTGAATCAATCCACGGTTGTGAAAAACATGCTTTTTTTATCGGCCCTGGCTTAAAGAATCAAGGGCTCCTTGAAGGATGTAAGCCGCGGCTATTTTGTCGATGACCGCATCGCGCCTTTCGCGACTCATGTTGTCTGAAATCAAGAACCTTTCCACGGCTGCCGTCGATAGGCGTTCGTCCCAAAAAACGACCGGTAAATCCGCGATAATTTCTTTCTGAACCAAATTACGCATAAAAGCGCGCGCGGCTTGAGCGGTTCGGCTTTCCGTGCCATCCATATTTATCGGCCATCCCACGACAATGCCGCCAATATCGTAACGCTCGATGAGCTCGGCGAGCGCGGCGGCGTCAGCGGTAAATTTTTTCCGCGCGATAGATGCCACAGGCGAGGCAACCTTGAGGGACGGATCGGAAACCGCGACGCCGATAACTTTGCTGCCATAATCCAGCCCTAACACGCGCTGGTTTTTACCCAAAAGAGCCGGAAGTTCGGAAAGATTGCGAAGCAACATGAAAAAGCGCTTAAGTTTGGTGAAGGATAAATTCCATGCACTGATTGTAGTTCGAGGTTCTTTAATAATAGTCTAATCCCACCCCTTGAGTTATGACAGGTATAGATTTACTTTCTCAAATCAACGATCAACCTTAACCCCAACTCTTTATGTCCATAGATCAAAAACTCGTTGCGCGCATAGCCGAACTTGCCCGCCTGAAGATTCCCGTCGACGAACGGGCCAAGGAGGCGGGGGAATTGGGCCAAATCCTTGCGTGGGTCGAACAACTGAACGAGGTCGATGTCTCGGGCGTCGAACCTTTGGCCAGCGTCAACGACGCTAATTTGCGCTGGAGGGAAGATGCCGTGACCGACGGCGGCTATCCCGACGACGTTCTTGCCAATGCGCCCGCGAGCACGGCAGATTTCTTTACCGTGCCGAAGGTCGTCGAGTAGAGGAAACAAATGGGCCTCCAGCTTCCGCTGGCCTGACGATGATGGAATGTGACTTATGACAAAATTAACCGACCTGACGATTGCCGAAGCCCTAAAAAGCCTCGCCGAAAAAAAATTCAGCGCCGTTGAGCTGGCGGACGCCCACCTTGCCGCGATGGCGACTCCTTCCGCACGCGCCATGAATGCCTATATCACGGAAACGCCCGTTGTGGCGCATGCGCAGGCGGCGGCTTCGGACGCGCGGCGTGCGGCTGGAAACGCGGGAGCGCTGGAGGGCATTCCTCTTGCCATCAAGGATCTTTATTGCACCAAAGGCGTTCGCACGACGGCCGCCAGCCGCATATTGAACAACTTTGTTCCCCCTTATGAATCGACGGTAACGCAAAAGCTGTTCGCCGCCGGCGCCGTTATGCTGGGCAAAGCGAATTTGGACGAGTTCGCTATGGGATCGAGCGGAATAACCAGCGCCATGGGAAACACGATCAGCCCCTGGTCGGGCAATGACCCCGCTAAGGCGACCCGCAAGCTCGTTCCCGGCGGTTCAAGCAGTGGCTCGGCGGCGGCTGTTGCAGCGCGGCTTGCCATGGGGGCGACGGGTACGGATACCGGCGGCTCCATTCGGCAGCCCTGCTCGCTTTCGGGTATCGTGGGCATCAAGCCCACATACGGGCGTTGCTCGCGCTGGGGAATCATTGCGTATGCCTCCTCCTTCGATCAAGCCGGGCCGATGACCCGATCCGTCGAGGATTCGGCGCTTATGCTGCGCGTCATGGCTGGTTTCGATAAGATGGATTCCACATCCGTCGATAAAGCCGTGCCCGACTATGTTGCGGCGCTCGGCAAGTCCGTCAAAGGACTGAAGGTCGGGTTGCCGAAGGAATATCGTCTTGACGCGGTTAATCCTGAAATCAACGCCTTATGGGACAAAAGCGCGGCTATGCTGCGGGAGGCTGGCGCGGAGGTTGTCGAGATTACGCTGCCCCATACAAAATATGCGCTGCCCGTTTATTACATCATCGCGCCTGCGGAGGCGTCTTCGAATTTGGCCCGTTACGATGGCGTTCGCTATGGCCTTCGTGTGGCCGGCGAAAGCCTCGATGATATGTACGCGTCGACGCGCTTCGAAGGTTTCGGGAAGGAAGTTCGCCGTCGCATTCTCATGGGCACGTATGTGCTTTCCGCAGGTTATTACGATGCCTACTATCGCAAAGCCCAGCGCGTGCGCCGCCTGATCCGCGACGATTTCGTGAAGGCCTTTCAGAAATGCGATGTTATTCTAACGCCAGCCTCTCCGGGCACCGCTTTTGCCATCGGCGAAAAGCAGGAAGACCCTGTTCAGATGTATCTCGAGGACGTGTTTACGGTAACGCTTAATCTTGCGGGCTTGCCGGGGCTTTGCCTTCCGATTGGCCTTGCGCAAAACGGCTTGCCCATGGGCATGCAGCTGATCGGGCGCGCTTTTGACGAAGAGACGCTGTTTACAGCCGCAGCCGCTTTGGAAAAAGCGGCCAACTATAAGCACAAACCTCCATTTACGGCATAAAAAGATGGCATACGTAACAGGCACAACAGGCGAATGGGAAATGGTGATCGGGCTGGAAGTCCACGCCCAGATTATCTCGAAGGCCAAGCTTTTTTCAGGTGCGGCAACCGAGTTTGGCGCGGCGCCGAATGCGCAAGTCAGCTTTGTCGATGCAGGCTTTCCGGGCATGCTGCCGGTGATCAATGAAAAATGCGTTGAACAGGCGGTCCGCACGGGGCTTGGACTCAAGGCCGAGATCAATTTAACCTCCGTTTTCGACCGCAAAAATTATTTCTACGCCGATTTGCCGCAAGGCTATCAGATTAGCCAGTACACGCAGCCCATCGTCGGCAAAGGCGAAATTTTGCTCGATCTGGCCGACGGGTCGACGCGCACCGTCGGCATCACGCGCTTGCATCTGGAGCAGGACGCCGGCAAAAGCCTGCACGATCAAAGCCCGAATGAAACGTATGTCGACCTGAACCGCTCCGGCGTGGCGTTGATGGAAATCGTGTCCGAGCCGGATATGCGCTCAGCCGAGGAAGCGGGGGCGTACTTGAAAAAGCTGCGCGCGATCCTGCGCTACTTAGGAACATGCGACGGCAATATGGAGGAAGGCTCTTTGCGCTGCGACGTTAATCTTTCTATGCGGCGCAAGGGCACAAAGGAATTCGGCACGCGCTGCGAGATCAAGAATGTGAATTCCATTCGATTCGTGCAGCAGGCCATTGAATACGAAGCGCGCCGCCAGGTCGAGGTTTTGGAATCCGGCGGCGAGATCAGGCAGGAAACCCGCCTTTGGGATACCGGCAAGGGCGAGACGCGCAGCATGCGCTCGAAAGAAAACGCGCACGACTACCGCTATTTTCCCGATCCCGACCTCTTGCCTCTGGTGCTCGATCAATGCTTTGTCGAGGGCATCAAGGCCACACTGCCCGAATTGCCGGACGAAAAGAAAGCACGCTTCATTAGCGACTACGGCTTAAAGCCCTATGACGCGTCGGTGCTGGTGGCGGAAAAAGCCTCGGCCGACTTTTTCGAGAAAGCGGCCAAGGGCCGCGACGGCAAACTGGCCGCGAACTGGGTTACGGTGGAGCTTTTTGGCGCTTTGAACAAGCTTGGCAAGGGCATCGAAGAAAGCCCCGTAAGCGCGGAAAATCTGGGGGCGCTTGTCGGCTTGATAAGCGATCAGACGATTTCGGGCCGCATCGCCAAGGAAGTGTTCGAGGAAATGCTCGCTTCGGGAAAGCCGCCGGCGCAAATTGTCGAGGAAAAGGGGCTGCGGCAAGTCACCGACACGGGCGCGATTGAAAAAGCCATCGATGCCATTCTGGCGGCGAACGCGGATAAAGTTGCGGAATACAAAGCGGGCAAGGAAAAGCTATTCGGCTTCTTCGTCGGCCAGGTCATGAAAAGCACAGGCGGCAAGGCCAATCCGGCGATGCTCAACGCGCTTTTGAAGAAGAAGCTGGCCTAACCGCTCTCGTCATTTCGGCGGAAGCCGGAATCCAGATCAAATCTTGCGAAAAACCAATGTCTGGATATTTCTATATTGTCGCAAGCAAGCGCATAGGAACACTTCGGAGATACAAACAATCTAGCCCGACGGCTTGTTGAGCATAAAAAAAGAGTGGAAGCTAGAGCTTATCGAAAAAGTTAATCCTGGATGGAGAGATTTGTATAATGAGATCCTTCAACAATAAGTTTTTCTGGACACCGGCTTTCGCCGGTGTGACGACTTAGAAAAGTCAAAGGATGGTACATCAACACTATGTCTTCTTCATCAAAACAAAATAAAACCGAACAAGGCCTTCCCGACACGACGCTTTCCGTGCGCGAGGTTTTCGACATCGATACCGATTGGCAGGTGCCGGCGTTTTCGAAAGCGACCGAGCACGTTCCGGACGTCGACAAAGCCTATCGCTTCGATCCGGATACGACGCTCGCCATCCTCGCGGGCTTTGCGTATAACCGCCGCGTGCTCATTCAGGGGTATCACGGTACGGGCAAATCGACGCACATCGAACAGGTGGCCGCGCGCCTGAACTGGCCGTGCATTCGCATTAATCTCGACAGCCACATCAGCCGCATCGATTTGATCGGCAAGGACGCGATCGTCTTGCGCGAAGGCAAACAGGTTACGGAATTCCGCGAGGGCCTCTTGCCGTGGGCCTTGCAGCATGCCTGTGCCTTGGTGTTCGACGAATACGATGCGGGGCGCCCGGACGTGATGTTCGTCATTCAACGCGTCCTTGAAGTCGAAGGCAAGCTGACTCTTCTCGATCAAAACCGTGTTATCCGCCCGCATCCGGCCTTTCGTTTGCTCGCGACGGCTAATACGATCGGCCTTGGCGACGCGACGGGGCTTTATCACGGCACGCACACCCTGAATCAGGGACAGCTTGATCGCTGGAACATCGTTGCGACGCTCAACTACCTGCCCGCCGAAGAAGAAGAAGCGATTGTGGCGGCCAAGGTCCCCTCGTTTGCCTCGCCGGAAAAGAAAGAGACGTTACGCGGCATGGTTCAGCTGGCGAACCTGACGCGGCAAAGCTTTATGCAGGGCGACCTCTCGACGGTCATGTCGCCGCGTACGGTCATCACGTGGGCGGAGAACGCCGACATCTTTGGCGATATCAGCGCGGCGTTTCGTTTAAGCTTCCTGAACAAATGCGACGAGGCTGAAAGGGCGGCTGTGGCGGAACTGTATCAACGCGCGATGGGGAAAGAGCTGCCCCTATGACTCCGGCGCAGATAGACGAGCTTTTTCGGCGTTTTAGCAAGGCAGATCCGGAGCCGCGGACGGAATTGGATTCCGTCAATGACTATACCTTCCTTGTGGCCGTCACCTTGTCGGCGCAGACGACGGATAAGGGGGTGAACAAGGCGACAGCGCCTTTATTCAAGAAAGTGAAAACGCCGCAGCAAATGGTCAAGCTGGGCGAAGCGGCGTTAAAAAAATATATAAAGACGGTCGGCTTTTATAATGCGAAAGCGAAAAACATTATCGCCCTGTCGCAGGTGCTGATCGATGCGTACAAAGGCAGGGTGCCGCAGACGCAGGAAGAGCTTATCGCCTTGCCCGGCGTGGGGCGCAAATCCGCCAATGTCGTTTTGAACCAGTGTTACGGCCAGCCCGTTGTCGCCGTGGATCGGCATGTTTTAAGGGTGTCGAATCGCCTCGGCCTTGCCAAAGGCGATACGCCGGACGAGATCGAACGGCAGCTTATGAAGGCCGTTCCGAAAAAGTGGCTGCGCCATGCGCATCATTGGCTAGTCCTTCACGGGCGGTACGTTTGCCAGGCGCGCGTGCCGCGTTGTCCTGAGTGCCTTGCGAGGGATTTGTGCGAGTACAAGATGAAGACGCTGGCGCTGCCCGCGCAAAAAGACAAAGCTTCGCGTCCGCGGGGATGACGTATCATTCGTCGCTCGGCATTAATGGATGACGCCGTTTTCGATGCGGAATTCCTGCGCTTGCGGGAATAGGCGGGTGAAAAAAACGGAATCCGTTCCCGCGAACCAAGCCTGCGATCCCAGCGCTAAAACTTCATCGAATAAGGCGTCGCGGCGGTAATCGTCCAAGTGCGCCGCGCAGTCGTCCAGAAGGAATAAGGGGGTCATGCGCCGCGCATTGGTTAAAAGCCGCACGTAGGCCAGCGTGATCGCGATCATCAGGGCTTTCTGCTCGCCCGTCGAGCAAAGCTCGGCCGGGCAGGTTTTCTGGCGATGCGTGACACGCATATCGCTGCGATGGGCGCCAGTGGCGCAAGTGCCGGTTTGAGCATCCTCCGCCCGGGCTTTCTCAAAGGCGGCGCGTAAAGCGTCTTCGACCAAAAGCGCCGGCAACGTCTTCAACATATCTTCGGCTGGGCCTGAGACGGAAACATCGGCTTGCGGAAAAGCATTGCCGCTTTCATTAATTTTGTGTTGCAAGCGTGCCGCCAGGTCGCGCCGCGCCGCCGCAATGGCAACGGCCCGTTGCGCCATTTCGTTTTCCAAAGCCGACAGCCAGGAAGCATCGCCGGTTCCTTCACGCAGTAGGCGCAAACGCTCGCGCATGGCTTTCTCATACGCACGTACGCGCCCGCCGTGAGCCGGATCGAAACTATAGGTCAGCCGGTCCAAAAGCTTGCGCCTTGCCGACGCCCCCTCGCCTAAAAGGCGATCCATGTCGGGGGTCAGCCAGGCTAAGGCAATATGCTCGGCCAGCAGGCTGATGCTGCGCGCGGGCTTGCCGTCGATATGCACGACGCGGCGCTCGCCGTCGGAGTCGTTCACGGCGTTGTCGCGCCCCGTGCCGATGCTTAAGGGGCCGCTTTCCGTGCGCAAGTCGATCGCCACGGCCCAATCGTGCGGTGCCGCGCGGCGTTGCAGAGCCGCAAGCGCCGCATGGCGGAGTCCGCGTCCGGGAACCAACAGGCTGATGGCTTCAAGAATATTTGTTTTGCCGCTGCCATTTTGCCCCGTCAAAATCACGGGCGCCGCGCCGGAAAGAATTTGCGCCTTTTCATAATTTCTGAAATGCGAAAGCGTCAGGCGCGAGATGGAAAGGGGCCAGGAAGAAGCTTGGGGCCGGACGGCAGGGCTTGCGTTAAACGCCGCCTGAATGCCGCGCGCTGCTTTAGCCGCCGGCATAATTGATCATTCCGGTCCAGAAGCGCTCTAGTTTGCGCAAAGCTTCGCAAGCGGTCGCCAGTTCTTCCGATGAAATTTTAGCTTCGGCCAGCGAAAGAGACTGCTTTTCCAAAATTTGGCCGATGTTTTTGTGCAAAGCCAAGCCCTTGGGGGACAGCTTGATGCGAACCGACCGCCGGTCATGAGGCGAACGCTCCTGAAGCAAATACTGATTTTCAACCATTTTCTTGACGTTATAAGAAACGTTCGAGCCCAAATAGTAGCCGCGGGCCGTCAGTTCGCCGACGGTCATTTCATCCGCCCCGATATTATGCAAAATCAGAGCCTGAATATTGTTGATGTCCTGCGTTCCGGCGCGATCCAGCTCGGTCTTGATAACCTCAAGGAAATGGCGATGGACCCGTTCGATAAGAAGGACGATTTCGTAATATGAATTGCGCACGGTCGAAACCCCAAAGCGAGGAAAAAGCAGCGGTAGCAGAGCCTGATTCACGTTTATTCTCAGCGATTGGCACGGTTGAGAGAAACGATCGCATTCTGCCGATGGTCGCATATTTATACTAAAGGCGCCACTGTTGAAATAGGGTTAAAACCAGGGGATAGAAAGAAAAACATTGTCTTTCAATCGATTAAAGAGGCTTTTGGCGGTTGACTCCGTTTCCGTAAATACCTATAAGAGCACCTCTTTCAGGGGATAACGAATGAAACGTACTTACCAACCCAGCAAACTGGTTCGCAAACGTCGCCATGGTTTCCGCGCCCGTATGGCAACGGTCGGGGGCCGCAAGGTTTTGGCGCGTCGGCGCGCTCAGGGCCGCAAGAAGCTCTCGGCCTGAGGCGTTCAAACGCTCTTGGGCTGTAACATGCCCTTTTTTAAAATTTCGCGGCTCGCGCACAAACTCGGTGTCCGGCGCTATCGAAATTTTAAAAAAGAACGTTTTTCGCCTCAAGCCTTTTTGAATATCCATGCAGCCCAAAGAGAAGCTCGATGGATTGCGTAAACGCGCCGACTTCCTTGCCATAGCCGCAACCGGAAAAAGATGGGTTGCCCCTGGCTTTATCCTTCAAATCGGCCCCCCAAAACCTTCGTCGTCCATTCGCTATGGACTGACGGCCAGCAGCAAGA
Organism: uncultured Rhodospirillaceae bacterium; assembly: GCA_964453225.1. Lineage (GTDB taxonomy): Bacteria > Pseudomonadota > Alphaproteobacteria > UBA9219 > UBA9219 > CAIXLI01. Next base: position 3,486 of record CAYVNS010000005.1, on the reverse strand, counting down.
TCGGCAATGCCGTGGTGCGCAACCGCGCCAAAAGACGCTTGCGCGCGCTTGCGATGCAAACCCTGCCCAAAGCATCGCCGGAACACGATTACGTCCTTGTCGCTCGCAAAACGACCTCTGCCTGCGCTTTTGGCGATTTGGAGGGGGATCTGATCAAGGGCTTAAAGCGTTTGAATTTGTGGTGCGGCGAACCTTAATTTCTCCGCCAGCGCTTTAGGCGCGATAGACCGCGCGAAAAACCCAGGCCAGAAGCACGGCGGGCAAGCCTGCAAAAACTGATGTATAGGCCGCCGCTTTATGTTTAATTCGAAGAGAACCGATTCGGACTTCGCATGACAGCCCTTCTTGAGCAGGCAACGGCTAAGCATAACGGCGGCGATCTGGCCGAGGCCGAGCGCTTGTATCGCCTTGTTTTGGAAAAGGATCCGCGCCAGCCCGACGCCTTGGCGTTGCTTGGCCTTATTATGGCGGCGCGCAAGGATTATGCCGAAGCGACCTTTTTGCTTGGCCGCGCGATCTCCTGCGATCCGAAAGCGCCGCTCTTCAGGCTATATCTTGGCAATCTTTTTGCGGAGGCGGGGGAGCCGGACAAAGCCGCCCAAGCCTTTCGGGACGCCTTGGGTTTGCAGCCAGATTTTGCCGAAGCGCATTATGGGCTCGCCCTTATTCTGGAAAAGCAGGATCAACTCTTTGAAGCCGTTCACCACCTGAAAGAGGCGTCGCGGCTAAAGCCAAGGGAAGGCGCGGTATGGCTCAAGCTGGGCGAGGTGGCGCTCAAGGCCAAGGATTTCGGGAGTGCGGAAACAGCCGCAAGAAACGCCGTTCGCCTGATGCCCGATAATTTTGCGGCGCTTGTCGCCTATGCGCTAGTGCTTGGGGGCCTCTATCGCGAGGAGGAAGAGATCGACGCGCTTCAGCGCGTTCTTCAAATGAAGCCGGACTTCATCGAGGCGTGGGACATGCTGGGCACGGCCTATCAGAATCTGGGGCATCTCGATAAAGCGGAGGCCGCCTTTCATAAAGCTATCGAGCTTGCCGGCGGGAGCGCGGCCACGGCGGATGAAGCCGAGGAAAAGGATTATTGCCCCCAGCACTGGGATCTGGCGCTGCTTGAGCTTTTGCGCGGCGATTTCAAACGCGGCTTTGCGCATTACAGGGCGCGGTTTCAAAATCCGGCGCGTCCGGGCCGACTGCTTTGCCCGCGTGCCGTTTGGCGGGGCGAGGCTTTGGCGGGCAAAAAGATTCTGATTGTTAGCGAGCAAGGGTATGGCGATATCTTTATGATGTGCCGTTTTGCACCCGCTCTGAAAGCGATGGGCGCAACGGTCGTTTTTCTGGCGCCAGCCTCTGTCGCAGCCCTTCTTAGAGAGTCTGCCCTTGCCGATGCCGTGATAACGGAGGTGCCGGTGGAGCCGCACGATTTCGACTATCAGACATCCATTTTCGATTTGCCGTTACGTCTTGGCACAACCCTCGAAACCATTCCGGCCCGGGTTCCGTACCTGCCTTTGCCGCCGCCCGAAGCAACGCTTGCGGAAACACAAAGCCCGAAAATCGGCGTTGTTTGGCGGGGAAACAAGGATCATGGCAATGATCGGATTCGAAGCTTGCCGCTTTCCGCTTTTGTGCCGCTCTTCCAGGATTCCAAAGCGCAGTTTTATAATTTGACCTGCGAGTTGGCGGAAGGGGAAGCGGAAACACTCCAACAACACAAAGTCATTGATTTATCGTCAAAATTTTCAGATTTTCTGGCGACGTCCAGATGGACGGGGCAACTCGACCTTGTGATTACCTGCGATACGGCCATGGCGCACCTGGCCGGGGGCATGGGCAAAAAAACATGGGTTTTGCTTCCTTTCGCCCCGGATTGGCGATGGCTTTTGGACCGGGACGACAGCCCTTGGTACCCCACCATGCGGCTTTTTCGCCAACGGATAAAAGGCGATTGGGATGAGGTGATCGCGCGGGTGCGCGCCGCGCTTGGCGCGAATCTCTACTAGAGACATTTTCGTTCGACTCATATAAGAAGAGGGCAAGCATATCTTTCGGGAGGAATCACGTGGTCAATATCACTGAAACGGTTCAAGCCGACGATCATGGAATTATTACATCGGAAGGCGTCGTCGTCCCCGATTATCTTGAAAAAACATATTGGTGGGCCTATGTGCGCCCGTGGGCCATCAAGTTCTGGGAGCGGGAATGGCTCATCGATCTTATTCTTTGGTTTCATTACAAGCGCCTTCGTGAAGAGGCCTTAATGGCCTTCGGCGAAAACCTGACGGGAAAAACAATCCAATTATCCTGCGCGTACGGCGCGCTCACGCCAAAACTCTATGAAAAAATCGCGAAAAGCGACGGTTCGCTCGACGTCGTGGATGTTGTCAAGGCCCAGCTCGCGAATCTAAACCGTAAATTGCCGAAACCAAACAAAGTGCGTTTGCTCAATATGGACGCGACGAAATTGTCGTTGCCCGACGCTTCGTATGATCGCGGCATGTTGTTTTTCCTCCCGCATGAATTGCCGGGCCCCGCGCGCGAACGTGCCTTCGACGAGGCTTTTCGCGTTGTGAAGCCGGGCGGAAAAATTTTGGTCGTTGAATTCTCGCAGCCGAAGTGGTGGCATCCGTTGCGCTATGTTTATCTGCCGTTTTTAGCTTTTCTTGAACCCTTCGCGCCGGATATCTGGAAGCATGACGATATCGGTGCCTGGCTGCCGAAGCGTTTTGCCAACCGCGTTGCCAACCGGAAGAAGATATTCGGCGGCTATTATCAGGTGTTGACCTTCAAGGTATGAGCGCGATCGTCGATTACGCTTACCCCGAAAAACCATGGAATGGGCTTGCGCTGGTTGGCGAAGCGCCGGGTGCCGAGGAAGTGCGGCAGGGCAAGCCCTTCGTCGGGCGCAGCGGGCAGTTGCTTGGCCAGATGCTTCACAAAGCGGGAATCGACCGCGAGGCGACCCTAATCGCAAATGTTTTCCGCGCGCAACCGCCGGGGAATAAAGTCGACCATTTTTTTGCGTCGCGTCGCGCCTCAAAAGAGGGCGGCTTTGCTCTGGACGAAAGTTTTGGAAAATTCGGAAGTTCTTATTGCCGGGGCGAGTTCTCTACCGACGTTAGGCATCTGCAAGAGACCCTTAAACGCGAAAGGCCAAAGGTTATCTTGGCGTTGGGGCGCACCCCGCTTTGGGCCTTGACGGGGGAAAACGGGCTTTTGGGTAAGGTGGGGAGGATTGTAGGCGCCCCTTTTTCGCCTGCGGCTAAGGTTATTCCCACCTTTCATCCCAGCTTTATTTTGCGGGGAAACTGGAAATTGCAGGACGAATGGCTAGGGCACTTCCTTCTGGCCAAGAAGCTGATGAAAGAAGGTAAATAGCCCATTTCCACTTTTCTCTTGCCGAAGGGGCGACAAAACCCTAAAAACGCCACCTTGAAGTGGGCGCATAGCTCAGCGGGAGAGCACTACCTTGACATGGTAGGGGTCACA